>NZ_JBJDNG010000010.1:0-94856 GCF_044900155.1 Pseudomonas sp. NPDC088890
GTGGTGTCAGTACCTGCCCTTGCTGGCTGGCACTGACACAACTAAACCCGTCGGCAAGCCCGCCCCCACAGGGATTGCTGGTGTATCAACTGTTTTGTGGTGTCAGTACCTGCCCTTGCTGGCTGGCACTGACACAACTAAACCCGTCGGCAAGCCAGCCCCCACAGGGATTGCTGGTGTATCAACTGTTTGTTGTGTCAGTACCTGCCCTTGCTGGCTGGCACTGACACAACTAAACCCGTCGGCAAGCCAGCTCCCACAGGGATTGCTGGTGTATCAACTGTTTTGTGGTGTCAGTACCTGCCCTTGCTGGCTGGCACTGACACAACTTAACCCGCCCTGCCAGCACAAATCCCTGTGGGAGCGGGCTTGCCCGCGAAGGGGCCTGCACTGACACACTGCTGCTTCACCACCCTCTGTAGGCGCTGAGGGAGCCTGCAATGGGCCGGATCTCAAGGCTTGCGCTTACGCGGCCCACCATTGAAGCTCGGCACCTTGCGTACCGCCTTGACGGTCGGCGCCGAAGTCCCCGACTCGGTACTGTCCATCCACTTGCCCAAACCGCGTTTGGCGCTGTTTTCCTTGGGCTTCTTGGGCTTTTTCGGCTTCTTGATCACCTGCCCACTGGCATCGGTCATCGGCACCCGGTGATCAGGGATGAAGTCTGGCTCTTCATGGCGCGGCAGGGTCTGGCGAATCAGGGTCTCGATCGCCGAGAGCATCTGCACTTCATCGGCACACACCAGCGAAATCGCTTCGCCCTTGTTGCCCGCCCGGCCGGTACGGCCGATGCGGTGCACATAATCTTCGGCGACGATCGGCAGGTCGAGGTTGACCACCAGCGGCAGATCGTCGATATCCAGCCCGCGCGCAGCGACATCGGTGGCCACCAGCACCTGAATCTCGCGTGCCTTGAAGCTGTCCAGCGCGCGTTGGCGAGTCGCTTGCGGCCGATCACCATGGATGCCATCGGCATTCACCCCCTCGCCCAGCAGACGCTCGACCAACTGATCGACCCCGTTACGGGTCTTGGCGAACACCAGCACCTGGCTCCAGCGCTGCTTGCGCAGCAAGTAGCAGAACAGGTCGGCCTTGCGCTTCTTGTCGACCGGCACCAGCCACTGCTTGACCGTGCTGGCGGTGGCGTTGCGGGGGCTGACTTCGATGCTCAGCGGATCATTCAGGGCCAGGCCCGCGAGCATGCGGATCTGATCGGAGAAGGTGGCGGAGAACAACAGGGTCTGGCGCTTGCGCGGCAGCGCGGCGTACACCGACTGCAACTCCTCGGCAAAGCCCAGGTCGAGCATGCGGTCGGCTTCGTCGAGCACCAGGGTCTGCACCTGGCCGAACTTCACCGCGTTCTGGCGGAACAAGTCGAGCAAGCGACCGGGGGTCGCCACCAGCAAATCGACACCCCGGCGCAGGCGCATCATCTGCGGGTTGATGCTTACCCCGCCGTAGACCGCATAAGTGGAAACCGGCAGGTTCTCGGCGTATTCCTGGATATTGGCATGGACCTGCTCGGCCAACTCGCGGGTCGGCACCAGCACCAGGGCGCGGATCGAGTTGCTGGCGACCTTCTCACCTTCCAACGCCAGGCGCTGCAACACTGGCAAGGCAAAGCCTGCAGTCTTGCCGGTGCCGGTCTGGGCCGCGGCCATCAGGTCGCGGCCGGCCAGTACGGCGGGGATGGCCTGGGCCTGGACCGGGGTGGGGGTGGTGTAGTCCAGCTGCTGCAGGGTGCGCAGCAAAGGTTCGATCAGGCCGAGTTTGGCGAAATTCATGGCAATACCGTCAGGGGGTTCAGCGAAGGCGGCAGTTTACCTGCGCCAGTACCCTCGTGTCGCGATAGGGCCGCACCCGCCGCCCCACAGACGCGCGCCTATTTGCACATTTCGCCCTTCAGCGGCGCTGGCTGCTCGGGCGCCTTGCGCCACTGCGGCAGGCCAATCAGCACCACCGCGCCGATGATCACCGCCATCGCCACGCATTCTTCGGCGCCAATGGTTTCACCGGCGAAGGCGATCCCGAGCAGCACAGCCACGGCCGGGTTGACGTAGGCATAGCTGGTGGCCGCCGCCGGGCGTACGTTCTTGAGCAAGTACATATAGGCGCTAAAGGCCAGGATCGAGCCGAACAACACCAGGTACGCCAATGCGCCCCAGCCAGCGGCGGTTGGCATCTGGGTCAAGCGTTCGCCACTGACTGCACTGCCAATCAGCAGCGCCGCGCCCCCAACCAACATCTCGGCTGCACTGGCCATCGGCCCTTGGGGCAGCGGCAGGCTCTTGCTCCATACCGAGCCAAACGCCCAGGCAGCGGCGGCAAACAGGATCAGCGCCGCGCCCATCGGGCTGGCTTGCAGGTTGGAGCCCAGGTTGAGCATGGCGATGCCGGCCAATCCGAGGCAGATGCCCGCCCATTCCAGGCGCGAGTTGCGATGGCCAAACAACAGACCGAACACCAGGGTAAACAGCGGCACCGTGGCCACCGCCAACGCTGCCACCCCGGAGGCGACGCCCGCATGCTCGGCCAGGGTCACCCCGCCGTTGCCACAGCTGAGCAGCAAAAAGCCAATCGCCCCGGCCGCGCGCCATTGCGGCCAGGTTGGGGCCGGCACCCCGCGCCAGCGCAAAAAGCCATACAACAGGCTGCCGGCGATCACGAAGCGAATCCCCGCCATCATCATCGGCGGCCAGGATTCGACGCCAATGCGGATGAACAGGTAGGTCGAGCCCCAGACCAGATACAGGGCAAGAAAGGCACCGATGAGCAACCAGGGAACACGACGGGAGGCAGGCATGAGGAAAACACTCGAAATCCGTTTACGGGTGACTTAGTTTAGAAAGGGCCTTGCGCAAACTTAAGTTACAAAACACGTTTAAATTACCCACACACTTTGCAATGAATGGTTATTGGGTGCCTTTACCGTTGATTGCCTGAAACGAGCCAAATCCGTCATGGACAAGTACGACCGCATGCTCCTTGCCGCCCTGTTGGAAAACGGCCGGGCCACTTACGCGCAGCTGGCACGACAGGTGAATCTTTCACCACCTGCGGTGGCCGAGCGGGTGGCCAAGCTTGAGGCCAGCGGGGTGATCACCGGCTATACGGCCAAGGTGGACCTGGAAAAGATCGGCCTGCCGATCCAGTGCGTGATCGAGCTACGCCTGGCCAGCCATGGCAACCAGCAGGCTTACGATGAGCTGGCGCGGATTCCCGAGCTCACCGAGTGTCATCGGGTCACGGGCGATCCGTGCGTGATCATGCAGGCGGCAGTGGGGTCGATGAGTGAGCTGGAGGCGCTGATCAATCGGGTATCGCAGCTGGGCTTCAGCAAGACCTCGATCATTCTTTCAAGTGCGGTGGAGCGGCGGGTGCCGTTGCAGCAACTCGCTGGCAATGGCAAAAAGAGCTGAGTTTTGTGGTGTCTGGCCTGACGCTATCGCGGGGCAAGCCCGCTCCCACGCCAAGTTGGCTCTGCGTGGGAGCGGGCTTGCCCCGCGATAGCGTGCTCAGTCAATGACGCAGCAGCAGCGAGCCTTCGATCGGCACATACTCAGTGGCCGCGCGAATCAGCGACAACGCCGTCAGCCCGGGCACGCCATACACCACGGCCTCGACCCCATAGCGCTGGATCGCTCGCTCCAGCAGCAAGTCGAAGTCGCCATCACCCGAGGCCAGCACCACCTGGTCGACCCGGCTCGCCGCCTCGATCACATCCAGGGTAATACCCACATCCCAGTCGCCCTTGGCCGAGCCATCGCTGCGCTGGATGTAGGGTTTCAAGCGCACCTCGAAGCCCAGGTTACGCAAGATCTGCTGGAATTGCTGCTGCTTGCTGTCGCCGCGGTCGATGGCATAGGCCACCGCCTCGACGATCTGCCCCTGGCGGCTGACCTCGGCCCACAGTGCGGTGTAGTTGAAATGGCAGCCATGGGCCTGGCGGACGGTGTAGTAGAGGTTCTGCACATCGGCGAACAGCGCGATCTTTTTCACCACACAACCCTTGGGTAATCCTGCGAGAAAGGGGTTGGCGTGCAACCCCGCATGCTCAGCAGTATGCCAGAGGCCTCAGACGAAGGTGTCGTCGTCAGCGAAGAAGCCGCCGTCGTCGTTGCCGTAGTCGCTGTCCATGAAGCCGCCCTGATCGCCAGCATAGCCGCCGTTGTCGGCCACCTGCTGCTGGCCGGCCTGGTCATTCCAGCCGCCCGAATCGCTGGCCGGGGCTGGCTCTTCCTTGATCACTTCGACCACTTCCTCAGGTTGCGAATGATGGTTGAACAGGCTGCTGATGCCCTGTGCCAGCAAGACCCCACCCGCGACCCCGGCAGCGGTCTGCATGGCGCCGCCCAGAAAACTGCTGGCACCACTGCGTGCGGGCGCGGCGTTGAAGGCCGACGCCTGCTGTGGCTGCGCTTGCGCGTAACCCGGTGCCGACGGCTCGCGCCAGCCACCAGCGCTGGCACCTGGTGCGACAGTGCGTTGCGGTTGCGGAGCAGGTGCGCGGCTACCGGCACCGAAGATGCTCGACAGGAAGCCGCCGCCATTGCTACCACCCCGGCTGGCCTCGAGCTGAGCGCGGGCCTGCTTGAGTTCGTTTTCCAGCTGCTTGTTCTGCTCATCGAGGCGCTTGATCGCTGCCTCTTGGACGAGAATCGCCTGGGCCATGTAGTAAGGCGCCGCCGGCTGCTGGCGCACATGTTCCTCGATGCACGCCTGGGCCTGGGCATCGCGCGGCTGGCTGGGGTCTTCGGCTTGCTTGATGCGGCCAAACAGGCCGTCGATCAGGGTTTGTTCTTCAGTGTTCATGGGCTACCTCGTGCGGGCAAGCGGGACATCGGACAGCGTCAAAGATGGGGGGCGCAGGCGCGGGATTCAATCAGCGGGCGCGTGAAACTTTTTTCAGCCAGGCCTTGAGTGGGCTAAAGTTACGCCCCTGCTTTTACAGCCAAGCGATGTTGACTGATGAATCCGCTGAGCGTTCTGCGCGACTCCCTGTACTTTTTCCGCCGTCACCTGGCGAGCATCATCCAGCTCTGCCTGCCGTTGATCGTGCTCGAGGCCCTGCTCACCCAGCTGCTGTACCGCCAGCTCGGCGAACAGGCGTCGCCGGCCTACGGCATGCTGGTCAGCCTGCTGCTGTATCCGCTGTACAGCGCAGCGCTGATCCTCTACCTCGACACCCGCACCCAGGGCCAGGACATCCTCAAGCGCAACCTGTTCGCCCGTGCCCTGCAGTTGTGGCCGCAGCTGGCCTTGCTGATCATGATCAGTACCCTGCTGATCATGGCGGGCCTGGCGCTGTTCGTGTTTCCCGGCATCTGGATCATGATCAACCTGGTGTTCGCCGAATACCTGCTGGTGCTGCGCGGCTTGCCCGTGGTGCAGTCGATGCGCGAGAGCGCACGGATGACCACCGGGCACTTCATGCGCATCCTGGTCTGCGTGTTCGCCTCGCTGGCGCCGGTGTGGCTGCTCGACGGTCTGCTGATGATGGCCTTCCCGCAGCCACAACCAGGCGTGCAACTGGCCATGGACAGCCTCAGCGGCCTGTTGCAGCTGTTCAGCAGCGTGGTGCTGTTCCGCATCTTCATGTTGTTGGAAGCCGACGCCGGCGCCTGAGCTGGCCTGGCGACGAACGGCTCGGTTATGCTGGCGCGATCCGCACCGACAAGCCGAGCCGATGACCCGACTACTGCGCAACGTCCTGCTGTTCCTGCTGCTGATGCTGGCCTTGCTCTGGCTGCTCGCTGAGCACCTGAGCTGGCAGCCCTCCCCCCGCGAATCGGTGGCAGTCGCCTGCCAAGGCCCTGGCCAGCCGCTGCAGCCCGGGCAGACCTTGAGCGTGATGAGCTGGAACGTCCAGTACCTGGCCGGCAAGCGCTATGTGTTCTGGTACGACCAAGGCCGCGGCAGCGACACCCGCCCCACCCGTGAAGACCTGGCGTTCAACCTCGATGAAGTGGCGCGCGTGATCCGCGCCGAACAGCCCGATATCGTCCTGTTGCAGGAGTTGGACAAGGACGCCAAGGCCAGCGACTACCAGGATCAATTGGCCCTGCTGCGCGAGCGTCTGGCCGACCTGTACCCCTGCGCGGTGCAGACCGATGAATGGAAAGCCGGTTTCGTCCCCGACCGGCACATCGCCGGCAGCGTCGGCCGTACCCTGGCAACCCTCAGCCGGTACCCGATCGCCAAGGCCGAGCGCCTGCAATTGCCCAATACCGCCAGTAACGCCCTGGCCCGCCTGCTGGAGCCGCAACCGGCCCTGCTAGTCAGCTATCTGCCGCTGGCCGATGGCGGCCGTCTGGCGGTGCTCAATACGCGGTTGTCGCCCTACCGGCCAGGCAGCGACCTGCAACGACGGCAAGTGGCGCACGTCAGCAAAGTGCTCGATCGCCTGGAAACACAGGGCACTCCTTGGCTGATTGGCGGCGACTTCAACCTGTTGCCGCTGGGCCAGTACCGTCGCCTGCCACCGGCCCAGCGCGGTAACTACCCGGCCGACAGCGACTTGCACCTGCTGTGGGACAAGTACCCGATGATCCCCAGTAATGCCGAAGCCAGCGGCGCCGAGCGCGACGCCTGGCTCACCCACTTCCCCAATGACCCGGCCGTGAGCGGCCCTGACCGCACGCTCGACTACCTGCTGCACAGTCCGCGCTTGCAGCGAATGGAGGCGCGCGTGCTGCACGAAGACACCTTGCAGATCTCCGATCATCTGCCGGTCAGCGCCCAGTTGGTCTTGCCCAAAGCGCGCTAAGTCAATCAGCGCTGCCCAGGAAAAGCAGCTCGCCGGAGAAATCGTTCAGCCTGCCGCCCTGCACGTCCCTCGCCTACCGTGCCGACATTCATCCACAGGGACGCAGGCTATGAACGAACCGCAACCTATCAACCACTGGGCCGATGGTCAGTCTTTTATCGGCGGCATCTATTTGCTAGAGGACGGCAAACGCTACCCAGTTCACCCCTTCAAGACCCATCACGACCTGAGCTTTGGCGTCGATATCCATGTCGACGATGGCTGGCTCAAGGTCGGCGGCAGCGCAGGCCCTTCGCTGTTTCTCTTTCGATTCCACTCAAGAGGCGAGAATCGCCTGCATTTCAGAGTGGCCCTGGCATCCAATAGCCGCCGCAAGCTGGGTATCAGCGACAACGGCTACCTGGGGCTGTACGACCGGACAGACGAGTTGGATTACTGGAAGCTGCAGCCGTTGGAATGGTCCAAGGGTGAGCTGCGCTGCCTGATCCGTGATCATCAGGGTCACCAGGTGAAAATCGAGTCAGTCTCCGGGCTAACCACTGCTCACCTGACCATCGGCGAAGGCGTACCGCATGAGTTCATGATCGTGCGCTCACACTGATTTCAACAAAGGCCCCCGCTACGCCCCTCATCGGCCGCGGGGCTTGGCGCGTGCCGTCGCTTCCGCGACCAAGGGATCATCCGGCCAGTAATGTTTGGGGTAGCGGCCCTTGAGGTCTTTCTTCACTTCGGCGTAGGTGGTGCGCCAAAAGTTGGCCAGATCCTGCGTCACCTGCACCGGCCGCCGCGCTGGCGACAGCAGGTGCAACTTGACCTGTTGGCGGCCTTGGGCGATGCGCGGCGTGTCGGCCAGGCCGAACAGCTCTTGCAGGCGCACGGCCAGAATCGGTGGAGTTTCGCTGTAGTCCAGGCGGATGTTGGAGCCCGATGGCACATTGAGGTGCTCTGGCGCCCATTCGTCCAAGCGCTGCGGCAGCGGCCAGGGCAGCAGGTTGCGCAGGATCGAGGACAGGTCCAGCTGGGCGAAGTGGCTCAGTCGCGAGACCTTGCCCAAATAAGGCTGCAACCAGTCCTCCAGACTCGCGAGCAGCGCCTCGTCAGACAGATCCGGCCATTCACTCTCCGCGCTCTTCTGCAAATCCAACTGGCGCAGCAAGGCAACGCGGGCCTGCCACTGGCGGAGCGCTGGCGTCCATGGCAACAGCGCTAGGGTCTTGCGCCGAACCAAGCCGAGCAAGGCCCGCGCCCGAGCCTCGTCGCTCAGGCCAGGCAAGGCTTCACGGCTGAGCACCAGCTCGCCGACCTTGCGCTGACGCTCGGCGCGCAACACCTGTTCGCGCTCATCCCAGTCGAGCAGATCGAGGGTTTCGACCTGCTCGGCGAGCACCTCTTCGAACAAGCCAGGATCGAACTCGGCCGCCAGGTAGATCCGCTCTTCGCGCTGGCCCTGGCGGCTGCCCAGATCGGCAATCACCAACCATGGGCACTTCATCAACCCATCGACTTCGGCAAACAGCGCGGCGCGGCCGTTGGCCAGGCGATACTCGGCGCCGCCTTCGCGCCGTTGTTGGGCGACCCGGTCCGGATACGCCAGCGCCAGCAAGGCGCCCAGCCAGCGCGGATGCTCAGGGTCAGCCACAGCGGCGACCGGTTTGCCACGCAGCAGGCCACGGTATTGGCGGGCTAGCTGACGAGCGCGTTGTACCCCACCCTGGCCGCCTCGTGACAGCCTGCTTTCGCCACTGAGCAGCGCCAGTCGAGTATGCAGGTCAGCGCCGCCGCCGCGCTGGATATCGCGCTCGCCGAGCAATGCGGCAACATTGCAGGCCATATCAGCCAGGCCAAGGTGTTGGCCGCGCAACAACAGATGGGCGATGCGCGGATGGGCCGGCAACTCAGCCATCGCCTGGCCATGCTCGCTCAGGCTGTCGCGGCTGCCGGGCTTGAACGCACCAAGGCGCGCCAGCAGGTCTTGCGATTGGGCGTAGGCGGCGCTCGGTGGTTGATCGAGCCAGCGCAGTTGCTCGGGCGTCACACCCCAGCGCGCCAGTTGCAGGGCCAGGCCTGCCAGGTCTGCCTGGAGGATCTCGGCGCTGCCGTGCGCGGCCAACTGCTCATGCTGGGCCTCGGACCACAAGCGGTAGCACACGCCAGGCTCAAGCCGCCCAGCCCGTCCGGCGCGCTGGGTGGCGCTGGCGCGGGAGATGCGCTGGGTGTCCAAGCGGGTCATGCCGCTGCCCGGATCAAAGCGCGGCACCCGCGCCAGGCCTGCGTCGATCACCACCCGCACGCCGTCGATGGTCAGGCTGGTCTCGGCGATATTGGTCGCCAGCACCACTTTGCGCAGGCCGGCAGGCGCAGGCTCGATGGCAGCCCGTTGTGCATTGAGGTCAAGTTCGCCATGTAGCGGGCACAGCAGGATGTCTGGCCGCTCGCCTAGCGCGTCCTGAAGAGATTGATGCACGCGGCGGATCTCGGCCTGCCCGGGCAAGAACACCAACAGGCTGCCGGATTGCTCGGCCAACCCCTGCAGTACGCAGTCGACCACCCGTGGTTCGACGAACTCACCGGGCTGAAACGGCCGCCCCCATTGAATATCCACCGGATGCATGCGTCCTTCGCTGCTGACCACCGGAGCCTGATCAAGCAGCCGTGACAGGCGCTCGCCTTCCAGGGTCGCCGACATCAGCAAGATCTTCAGCGGCGGATCGTCGCGCAACAGCTCGCGGCCATTGAGACTCAGCGCCAGCGCCAGGTCAGCATCCAGCGAACGCTCATGGAATTCGTCGAAGATCAGCAGGCCAACGCCTTCCAAGGCCGGATCCGCTTGCAGGCGGCGGGTGAGGATGCCTTCGGTGACCACTTCGATCCGCGTACTGGGGCCGACCTTGCTGTCCAGCCGAATCCGGTAGCCAACCGTTTCGCCGACCTTCTCCCCCAACTCGCTGGCCAGCCGCTCGGCTGCCGCCCGTGCAGCCAGCCGGCGCGGCTCGAGCATGACGATGCGCTGCCCCGCCAGCCACGGCTCATCGAGCAGCGCCAGCGGCACGCGAGTAGTCTTACCAGCGCCGGGCGGCGCCTCCAGCACGGCTTCGTGGCGGCTGCTGAGCGCCTGGCGCAGCGCGGGCAATACGGCATCGATTGGTAATGAAATCATGGTGGTCCTCGAACGAGCCGCCGAGTATAACGGCGAACCGGCCAGGACCTATCATGGTCATAATGGTCGATAGCGGCCGTTCGCCGCGATCGTTGCGACTTTCCATCGGAGATTTACATGCGCATTCCATCCCGTGTCATCGGTGGCGTTCTAGTCGCCACCCTGCTGACCCAGCTGACGGCCTGCGGCACGCTGTTCTATCCAGACCGCCGCGGCCAGATCGAAGGCAAGATCGACCCGGTGGTCGCCGCCCTCGATGCCGTCGGCATTCTGTTCTACGTGATCCCAGGGCTGATCGCCTTTGGCATCGACTTCGCGACCGGCGCCATCTACTACCCAGGCGGCACTACCGCGCAGGTCGATCCGGCCAAGCTCAAGCCGGCGATCGATGCCGATGGCAAGGTCGACAACGCCAAGCTGCAGGCTATCCTCGAAAGCGAACTGGGCCAGCGCCTGCCGCTGAACGACCCGCGACTGATCCAGCATCGCGGCAGCGTCGAGCAACTGGCTGCCTACGGCCTGGTACCGGCCGCCTGATTCGCACAAGGACTTTGCCGCCCGCATGACCCCAACCGCAGAACAGCAACGCCTGCTGCGCCTGGCCACCCGTGCCTCGCTGGCAGTGGCCAGTATCCTGGTGTTGAGCAAGGCCGTGGGCTGGTGGCTGAGTGGCTCGGTCAGCCTGCTGGCGGGGCTGACCGACTCGGCGCTCGATGCGGTGGCGTCATTGCTCAACCTGCTGGCGGTGCACTACGCGCTGCGCCCGGCTGATGATGATCATCGCTTTGGCCACGGCAAGGCCGAGGCGCTCGCGGGCATGGCCCAGGCGCTGTTCATTGGCGTCAGTGCGGTGCTGATCGGCGTGCAGGCGGTGGAGCGCCTGCGCACACCGCAGCCGCTGGGGGATACTGCTGCGGGTATTGCGGTGATGGTGTTGTCGCTGATCCTGACGCTGGCGCTGTTGGCGTTTCAGCGCAAGGTCATCCGTGCCACCGGCTCCACTGCGGTGCGCGCCGACTCACTGCACTACCGCTCCGATCTGCTGCTCAACGGCAGCATTCTCTTGGCGCTGCTGCTGGCAGGCTTTGGCTGGCCACAGCTGGATGCGCTGTTTGGACTGGGGATCGCGTTGTACATTCTCTGGAGCGCGATTCAGATCGCTCGGGAAAGTACTGCGATTCTGATGGACAAGGAGCTGCCGGCAGACGTGGGTGAGCGGATGCTGGAGTTGGTCTGCGCGATTCCCGGCGTGCGCGGTGCGCATGATTTGCGCACGCGGGTGTCTGGCAGTTACTGGTTCGTGCAGTTGCACCTGGAGTTGCCTGGCGAGTTGGCGCTGCATGATGCCCATGAGCTGTGCGTGCAGGCATCAGCGGTGATCCGCGAGCGTTATCCACAGGCCGATGTGATGGTGCATGCTGATCCTGTGTAATTTGCTATCGCGGGGCAAGCCCGCTCCCACACCATCGATTTCGCCTGAATGAGCTGCGCCCCAGATGTTGGACCCATCCATTATCTGGGGCGCAGTTCAGAACAGCGTGGGAGCGGGCTTGCCGCGATAGCGCACTCAGTTGATGCTGTAGCCGCGCCCACTCAAGCAGGCCCCCAGCGCCCGCCGATAGGTATCGGCGACATTCGCCGCCGGTGCATAGCTGGCTTGCGCCGGATCGAACCCGGATTGCTCCACCGCCCAGCGATGGCACTGGTAGCGATCCTGGTCCTGCTGCTGTGGCGTCTGCCCATAGCTGGGATAAGCGATCACATCGTAGCCATTGCCCGCCGGCGGCGCTTGCACCGGCCCACTGGCAGGCGGGTTGACCACCACGTACTCGCGGCTGTCAGCCTGGTACCGGTAGTAGGTGTCGGCCACCAGGAAGAACAACGCGCCACTGAGCCAGACCTCCTGGGCATACGACGGCAGGTAGGTGACCCGCACGCCATAGGGCGGACGCACCACCACATAGCCAGCGCCATGCGGCCGGTACCAGTAGCCGCCTGAGTAGAAGTAATCCTGCCCGCGGTACGGCACCTTCCAGTAGCGATCCGGGAAGCGCTCGATCGCATGCCCAGGCCGATACTGCGGCCCCGGCCCCCAGCCATTGCCATGCCCATCAGGCCGCCCCGGCCAGTTATCGCCTGGGCGCTGCCCCGGCCCACCGGCCTGCCAGTAGCGGTCATCGCCATTGCGCCGCGGGATGTCCTGGTAATAACCCTGGCGCGCAGGCTGGGTCTGGCGCGCTTCGTCTCGCGAGTTCAGCGGCGAGCTGCCAGCGCCGCCGGAGTTCGGATCCTGCGGTCCGTGCCCGCCATGCCCATCGCCCGGCCCCTGGGCCAGCACCCCCAGGCTGACGCCCATCCCCAGCAAACCAACACCTGCCAACTGCCAGATGCGCGACCTCATGTTGTCCCTCTCGAATACGGCAATGAACCTGCTGGCAGTCTACCGCGACCTCCTGGCAGGCAGATGAAAATCCAGACATGAAAAAAGGGAGGCCAATGGCCTCCCTTTGCGAATTGTCGTCCGTGCTCGGCGCTTATGGCGCCGGCTCACCTCACTCGGTCTGGTAAACCGTGTGTAGCCCGGGGGCCGGCGGATCCTGTTGGATGGCGGGCCGCGAGCGGCCTCCTGGGCCGGTCGCCGTGGACTGATGTCCGGGCAGTGATTCTGGTGATAAAGATACCGGCAAGGCACCAGCAGAGGATTGCGAAGATTGCTCAGATAAATAGCACTTGCGCAATTTTTAACCCTGGATTGATAATTCGCCGCAATCCGCATAGAAAAGGCCCCTTCCATGAGCAAACTCGACCGCTACGACCTGAGCATCCTTGCCGAATTGCAGCGCGATGCGCGCATCTCCAACCAGGAACTGGCCGAACGCATCGGCCTGTCGCCCTCGCCGTGCTCGCGTCGAGTCAAGCAGCTCGAAGACGACGGCTACATCTCGCGCCAGGTGGCGCTGCTGGACCGCAAGAAGCTTGGCTTGAGCCTGACCGCCTACGTGCTGATCGGCATGGACCGACACACCCCCGAGCGTTTCGAAACCTTCGAGACTGCCGTGCGCAGCCTGCCGCAGGTGCTCGAGTGCAGCCTGGTTACCGGGATGGACGCCGACTACCAGCTCAAAGTGGTGGTACCGGACATGGACCACTACCAGAAATTACTACTCGGCAGCCTGACCCGTATTGAAGGCGTCACCAGCGTGCGCTCGAGCTTCGTGCTCAATCAGGTGCTGGCCAGCACTGAGCTGCCATTGACCCACTTGCGTTAACAGCCCTTGAAGCCGGGCGTATAATCCGCCGCTTCAGCCTGTCCGGAGAGCACCGATGGATCCTGCAAAATTCGAAGAGTGGATGATGATCATCCTGGTCACCCTCCTGATCGGCTTCATGGGCTTCATCGTCTGGGACCTGGCGAAGAAGTCCAAGGCAGGGCGCTTCGGTACGCTGATCCTGTTCTTCGTGCTTGGGCTCGGAGTGCTGGCGTTTATCATCAAGACCATCGTGGTGGGGATGATCGAAGGCGTCTGAGGGGCAGACTGCCCCCCCCCGTACGCGATAGCGCCAGCACTACCCAAGACCTACAGCTTCGCCGCAACCTCACGCCAGCAGCCTTGGTCCAACCCGTCCAGGGTCCACTCGCCAATTCGCACTCGCACCAGGCGCAAGGTCGGCAAGCCAACCGCCGCCGTCATGCGCCTGACTTGCCGGTTACGCCCCTCACGAATCACCAGCTCCAACCAGCTGGTTGGCACGCTCTTGCGAAACCGCACCGGCGGATTACGCGGCCACAGCTGCGGCTCAGGCAACTGCCGAGCCTCGGCAGGCAGGGTCACGCCGTCATTGAGTTCAACACCCTCGCGCAGCTGCTTGAGCTGCTGCTCAGTCGGCTCGCCCTCCACTTGCACCCAGTAGGTCTTGGCCAGCTTGTGCTTGGGGTCGGCAATGCGCGCCTGCAAGCGGCCGTCATTGGTCAGCAGCAATAGCCCTTCACTGTCGCGATCCAGCCGGCCGGCCGGATAGATGCCGGGGATATCGATGAAATCCTTGAGCGTCGCGCGCCCTTCGCCGTCGCTGAACTGGGTCAGCACGTCAAATGGCTTGTTGAACAGGATCAGGCGCGGCTCGGCCGGCGGCGCCTTGGCTTGGCGACGCGGGCCGGCAGCAGGCCGCGCCTGGGGGCGGCGCGGCTTGGAACGGGGTGGCAGGGGCATGGATCCTCAGCGGAACGGCGGCTCATCGAAGCTGCGCAGTTTACGCGAGTGCAGCGAATTGAGCTCGGTGCGCAGCAGATCCAGCGCGGCAATGCCGATCTTCAGGTGCTGGCTGACCGCCCGGTTGTAGAAGGCGTTGGCCGAGCCTGGCAACTTGATTTCACTGTGCAGCGGCTTATCGGACACACACAGCAAGGTGCCGTACGGCACGCGCAGGCGATAACCCTGGGCGGCAATGGTGCCACTTTCCATGTCCACCGCCACCGCCCGCGACAGGTTGATCAGCGGCCGTTCCTGGGCCCAGCGCAGCTCCCAGTTGCGGTCGTCGTAGGTCAGCACGGTGCCGGTGCGCAGGCGCTTTTTCAGCTCGTCGCCACGCTCGCCAGTGACTTGCGCAGCAGCTTCCTGCAGCGCAAGTTGCACTTCGGCCAGGGCCGGAATGGGGATGTTCGGCGGCACCACCCGGTCGAGAATGCCGTCGCGACGCATGTAGGCGTGGGCCAACACGTAGTCGCCGATGGTCTGCGACTGGCGCAGGCCGCCACAGTGACCGATCATCAGCCAGCAGTGCGGGCGCAGTACGGCCAGGTGGTCGGTGATGTTCTTGGCGTTGGATGGACCGACGCCGATGTTGACCAAGGTGACACCATCGCCATCGGCGGCAATCAAGTGGTAGGCCGGCATCTGGTAGCGGTGCCACACCACGCTGGCGACCAGCGCCTGGGTCTCGCCGTCATCCATGCCCTTTTCGATGATCACGTTGCCGGGCAGGACCATGCGCACGAAGCGTGGATCTTCGCGCAGTTGCTCAAGGCCATGGCCGATGAACTGGTCGACATAGCGATGGTAGTTGGTCAGCAGGATCCACGGCTGCACGTGGCGCCAGTCGCTACCGGTGTAGTGCACCAGGCGACGCAGGGAGAAGTCCACGCGGGCGGCATCAAACAGGGCCAGCGGCAGCGTTTCGGCGTTGCCCCAGTCCCACAGGCCATCGGCGATGTTGTCGGTGGCGGCCGACAGGTCGGTGCTGGGGAACACCCGCGCAAGTTCGGCGGCGGTAATGCCGGTGCCGGCCAGTTCGTCACCCTGCTCGACCACGTACGGGTACGGGATGTTCTGCTCGCTGACACCGACTTCCACCGTCACGGTGTAGTCGTGCATCAGCGGGCGCAGTTGCTCGAGCAGATAACCGCGAAACGCTGCTGGCTGGGTTATGGTGACGCTGTAGGTACCGGCTACCTGGACCTTGGCATAGGCGCGGGTGGTCGCGGCGACTTCGCCATGGCTGTAGTAGGTCAGGCGCAGCGCGGGATAGCGGTAGAGATTGCGCTCTTCGGCATCCGGTTCGGTGCGATCTTTCAGGTAACGTTTGAGGGCCTGGCTGAGGGCCCCGGTGGCCTGTTCATGCAAAGCCGCCAGACGGTCGACGGCCTGTTCGGGGGTATCAACGACTACAAACGCTTGGCTCACGCTGGGCTTCCTGTCTTATGACATGCATAGCTTCCATCTTGCCTGCCTTCGCGGGCAATTACATCCCCGCAAGTCTGTTCGGCCCTCATCGCGGGGCAAGCCCGCTCCCACGCACCCTCTATTGCCTGTGAGTTTAGTGGGAGCGGGCTTGCCCCGCGATGCAGGCGGCTCAGGCCGACCACACTGGCGTAGCCCGCGTCACCAACGCCTGGACATCTACCCCACGCGGCAGCGCGCCATACACCCGCCCTCCGCCACCCAACCGGCTACCGATAAACGCATCGCTGACAACGCTATTGCCGGCCTCCAGCAGCAATTTGGCCTGCAACGCGATGGCTATATCCTCGGTCAGCTGGCGCGCCCGGTACTGGATATCGTCGGTATCGGCAAACGCGCCCTTGAGATTGCCGATATGCGCCGCCAAGCGCGGATCACCGTGGCCATCGCCCAGTTCGACGAACAGTGCATCGAGCACCCCAGGCTCCTTGGACAACGCCCGCAACACATCCAGGCATTGCACGTTGCCCGAGCCTTCCCACGTGGAGTTGACCGGCGCCTCGCGGTACAGGCGCGGCAGGATGCTGTCTTCGACATAGCCTGCGCCGCCCATGCATTCGGCGGCTTCATTGATCATCGCTGGCGCCCGCTTGCAGATCCAGTACTTGCCCACCGCCGTCACCAGCCGGGCGAAGTGCGCTTGCTGTGGGTCGTCCAACTGATCCAGCGCCTGGCCCATGCGCAGGCTCAGGGCCAACGCCGCTTCGCTCTCCAGGGCCAGATCGGCGAGCACGTTCTGCATCAGGGGCTGCTCGCTCAGCACCCGCCCGCCCACCTTGCGGTAGGCGCAGTGATGCGCCGCTTGGGTCAGCGCCTGGCGCATCAGGGCGCTGGAGCCGACCATGCAGTCGAAGCGAGTCATCGCCACCATCTCGATGATGGTCGGCACGCCGCGGCCTTCTTCGCCGATCATCCAGGCCAAGGCACCGCGGAACTCGACTTCGCTGGAGGCGTTGGAGCAGTTGCCCAGCTTGTTCTTCAAGCGCTGGATATAGAACTGGTTGCGGTTGTCATCCGGCCGGTGGCGTGGCAGCAGGAAGCAGCTCAGGCCCTTGTCGGTCTGGGCCAGGGTGAGGAAGGCGTCGCACATCGGCGCCGAGCAGAACCATTTGTGCCCGACCAGTTCGTAGGCCTGGCCCGGCCCAGGCGCCCCCACCGGATACGCCCGAGTGGTATTGGCCCGGACATCGGTGCCGCCCTGCTTCTCGGTCATGGCCATGCCCAGGGTGACCCCAACCTTGTGCCGGTCGCCGACATTGCGCGGATCGTATTCACGCGCCAGCACCTTGGGCAGCCAGTACTGGGCCAACTCAGGTTGCAGACGCAGCGCCGGCACGGCGGCGAAGGTCATGGTCAGCGGGCAACCGGTACCGGCTTCGGCCTGGCTGTGCAGGTAGGTCATCGACGCGCGGGCCACGTGAGCGCCAGGGCGAGGCTCGGCCCAGGGCAGCGACGGCAGTCCATGTTCGACCGCAGTGCGCATCAGCTCGTGATAGGCGGGGTGAAACTCGACCAGGTCGATACGATGGCCGTAGCGGTCGTGGCTGCTGAATTCGGGTTTGTGCGCGTTGGCCAGAAAGCCTGCGGCCATCAGCGGGCCGCCCGCCAGGGCGCCGTAGGCATCGATCCGTGACTCGGCCCAGCCGGCACCGAAATGCCGCGACCATTGCTGCAAGGGTAGATCGAGGCGGTAGAGGTTGGCGCCATCCAGAGAAGGCGGCTGGTTGGTCACTTCGTGGGTTTCGGCGTACTGGTGCAGGGTCATCGGGGGCTCCTGGATCCGGGTGGGCCTGAGAGTCCCAGTGAAGCACCGCTTGGCCTTCAGTCAAAGTGACAAAAATGCCTATGTAGGAGCTGGCTTGCCCGCTATGGGACGCGCAGCGACCCCAACAACCTAAAGCCGTGCCGCCCGCCCAGAAGGCAATTGCACCTGCGCCACCGCCAAATTCAGACTCAACTCAAACCGACTGCCCAACCCCCGCGTCGACTCATGCGACAACCTGCCGTCGATCAACTCGCCCAATTGCCGGCAGATCGACAGGCCAATCCCCAACCCGCCATAACGCCGAGTCATCGAGCCATCCACCTGGAAGAAGCGCTGATAAAGAATCGCCTGGTCCAGATCATCGAAGCCGATCCCGCTGTCACTGACGATGAACGACACCGCCAGGCTATCAGGCCCTACCCGGCGTCCGCGGACCTGGATCATCACCCCACCTTGATGGGTGAACTTCAAGCCGTTATCCACCAGGCAAGCCAGGCAGCGCATCAGTTTCTGCGCATCGCCAAGCAACTCATCAGGTAGGTCAGCCGGAATATCCAAGCTCAGGTACAGGCCCTTGCCCAAGGCTTGCCCGGCAAATCCGGCACGCAAGTCCTGGAGCTGACGACGCAGGCTGAAGGGTACGTTCTGCGCACGCAAGCGCCCCGCTTGCAGCTCAGTGAGGATGAGGATGTCGTCGACCATGGCCATCATGTCCTGCGCCGAACCTGCGGCGGTGCGATGGTACTGGGCATGCTCGGCGTTCATCGGCAGGGTATGCATCAGTTCCAGCGAGCCGATTACACCATTCATCGGCGTACGCAACTCGTGGGTGACCGTGGCCAGGAATTCGTCCTTGAGGCGGTTACTCCTGGCCAATTGCTGGTTCAACTGCTCAAGCGTACGGCCAGTTTCGCGCAGGGTCTGTGCTTGCTGCTCACGCAAGCTGTTGATGCGGTCGGCCAGGGCCAGCGACAACAGCGCCACTTCCAGCGCCGAACCCAACTGGCTGGCATACATGGTGATAAATACGTTGGGCAGGTAGCCGAGCACCATCAGCGTGTTGACCAGCCCGCCGAGCAGAAACGCCGTCCAGGCAATGATGAACCAGCGCGCCACGCGCAAACCGCTCCACCAGGCGTACAGCCCAGCGGTGAAGATGCTCACCGTGAACAACAGCGCCAGCACCGTGGCCATGCGCAGCGCCACTCCGTAGCGCAAGGTCACGGCCAGCACCATGACCACTGCGCCACCGACCATCAATACCTGCAGCAGACGATCGAACCCTCGGCTGAGCCTGCCCAGGCGCAGGAAGTGGCGGGCAAACTGACAGCCGAACAACCCAGCGGCGCCAATGAACAGCGGCGTCGACGCATTGGCCCACCACGGGTTGTCAGGCCAGAAATACGCGACCCCGGCACCGTTGACCGACACCTGGTACATGCCGAACGAAGCGATATAGAGGATGTAATACAGATAGCTGACATCGCGCACGCTGATGTAGATGAACAGGTTGTACACCAACATCACCAGCAGCACGCCGTAGATCATGCCCAGCACATACAGCCGGGTTGGCTGGTCCTCCATATAGGCATTGACCGACCACAATGTCAGCGGCGCCTGGATCGAGCCTTGGCTGTGCAGGCGCAGATAAGCCGTGGTCGCCTGCCCCGGCTGCATGGGCAGTTCGAACAGGTAGTTATTTTGCAGGATCTGCCGGGTCGCGTAGGGCAAGGCATCGCCAGTGCGCTGCGCGAGGCGATAACCGCCCTGGCCATCAGGCAAATACAGTTCCAGGTGATCGAGGGGCGGATAAGCCAGCTCCAGCAACCACGGGCGGCTGCTTTGCGTGCTCGGCGCGTTGTAGCGCAAGTCGATGCGCAGCCAGAACACCGAGGTCGAATAACCGGCGTTGAGCACATCATCCTGGTGCTGGTGAAACCGATTGGCCCAGGCCGGCGAACTGACCTCGGCAATGCTGGCGGTGCCTGCGCGGTCTTCGAAGACCTGCATGACCTTGCCCAAAGGCAGACGCCGGGTAGCGTCGTCGAAATCGACCGCTCCGGCGAGCACGGGCCAGTAGCCCAGAAGCACAATCAGCAAATAGCGCATTACAGCCCCAGCATGGTCTGTCCGATCGCGTCGCGGCGGCCTCCCTTCCCTTTGAGACGACGGTATGCGGCAGAGCCTGTTTATCGAGTTATCCGTGCACTCTAGCATAGCTTCCCGGGGTGGCCATCAGCCACTGGTAAATTTACCAGAAAGGCTCTAAATCAATACTTTCAAGCCAGCACAAAAACAAATCCTGACCACTTGATCAACAAAATCCATATGCCGGGCGCTTCGCGCAAATAGGTTTGGTGGTAAGCTCGCCGACCATGAATACCTACAGTTCCCGCCCCGTTGTCCTCTGTCTCTCCGGCCACGACCCCAGTGGCGGCGCCGGCCTGCAGGCAGATATCGAAGCCCTGATCGCTCAAGGCTGTCACGCCGCGCCCGCCGTGACAGCCTTGACCGTCCAGGATACCGTCAACGTTTCCGACTTCCGCGTGCTCGACCGCGAGTGGGTATTGGCCCAGGCCAACGCCGTTCTCGCCGACTCCACGGTCGCTGCGGTCAAGCTGGGCATGCTCGGCTCGATCGAGATGGTCGACACCGTCGCCGAGTTGCTCGCCGCGCACCCGCACTTGCCGCTGGTCTGCGACCCGGTGCTGCGCGCCGGTGGTGGCGGCCGCCTGGGCAAGGACGAAGTCGGCTATGCCGTGCGCGAGCGACTGTTGCCGCTGGCGACCATCGCCACGCCGAACCTGCCCGAAGCGCGCATCCTCGCCGAACTGCCCGAAGGCACTGCCGACCAATGCGCGGAAAAACTCCTGCCGTTCTGTAGACACCTGCTGATTACCGGCGGTCACGGCGATGAAGAGCAAATCCACAACCGCCTGTACAGCCGCGACGGCCAGAGCCATACCTGGAAATGCCAGCGCCTGCCAGGCAGCTACCATGGCTCCGGTTGCACCCTGGCCAGCGCCCTGGCCGGTCGCCTGGCCCTTGGCGAGCAGCTCGAGAGTGCCGTACGCAGCGCTCTGGACTACACCTGGCGGACCTTACGCGACGCCGAGCAACTTGGCCGCGGCCAGTTCGTGCCACGCCGACTGCCCTTGGACTTCTGTTCCTGATTGACGCACACGAGGCATGAAATGAAGCTACGCGGTCTGTACGCGATCACCGACAGCCAGCTGCTCGCCGGCCGGTTTTTGTCCCATGTCGAAGCGGCGCTCGAAGGCGGTGTCCGCCTGCTGCAGTACCGCGACAAGAGCAGCGACCAGGCCCAGCGCCTGCGTGAGGCCGAGGCGCTCAAAGCGCTCTGCGAGCGCTACGGCACGGAGCTGATCATCAATGACGACGCCGATCTTGCCGCGCGTCTTGGCGTTGGCGTGCACCTGGGGCAAACCGATGGGCCGCTGACCCCCGCCCGCGCATTGCTTGGGCGCAATGCGATCATTGGCTCGACCTGCCACGCCCAACTCGACCTGGCCGCGCAGGCCGCCGCTGAAGGTGCCAGCTATGTGGCCTTCGGCCGCTTCTTCAATTCCGTGACCAAGCCCGGCGCGCCGGCCGCCAGCCTCGAGCTGCTGGCGCAGGCCCGCGCCCAGGTGAAACTGCCGATCGCGGTAATCGGTGGCATCACCCTCGACAACGCCGCCCCGCTGGTCGCCCACGGCGCCGACCTGCTGGCGGTGATCCATGGCCTGTTTGGTGCCGACGACGCCCGGGAAGTGACCCGCCGCGCCCGCGCCTTCAACGCCCTGTTCGCTTCCTGATTCAAGAGAGATTTCCATGTCCCGTTCCGAAACCCTGTTCGCCCAAGCCCAGAAGCACATCCCCGGTGGCGTCAACTCGCCCGTGCGTGCGTTCAAGAGCGTTGGCGGCACCCCGCTGTTCTTCAAGCACGCAGAAGGTGCCTATGTCATCGATGAAGATGACAAGCGCTACGTCGACTACGTTGGCTCCTGGGGGCCGATGATCCTCGGCCACAGCCATCCAGAGGTATTGGCCTCGGTGCGCAAGCAGCTGGAGCACGGCCTGTCCTATGGCGCCCCGACCGCCATGGAAACCGAGATGGCCGACCTGGTCTGCTCGCTGGTGCCATCGATGGAAATGGTGCGCATGGTCAGCTCCGGCACCGAAGCGACCATGAGCGCGATCCGCCTGGCCCGTGGCTACACCGGTCGCGACGCCATCATCAAATTCGAAGGCTGCTATCACGGCCACTCCGACAGCCTGCTGGTCAAGGCCGGTTCCGGCCTGCTGACCCAGGGCGTGCCAAGCTCGGCCGGGGTGCCGGCAGACTTCGCCAAACACACCCTGACCCTGCCATTTAACGACATTGCCGCGGTCGAGAAGACCCTGGCCGACGTCGGTCAGACCGTCGCCTGCATCATCGTCGAGCCGGTTGCCGGCAACATGAACTGCGTGCCCCCGGCGCCGGGCTTCCTCGAAGGCCTGCGCGAGCAGTGCGACAAGCATGGCGTGGTGCTGATCTTCGACGAAGTGATGACCGGTTTCCGCGTCTCGCTCGGCGGCGCCCAAGGGCACTACGGCATTACCCCTGACCTGTCGACGTTCGGCAAGATCGTTGGCGGCGGCATGCCGGTGGGTTGCTTTGGCGGCAAGCGCGCGATCATGGAATGCATCGCGCCGCTGGGCCCGGTCTACCAGGCCGGTACCCTGTCGGGCAACCCGCTGGCCATGGCTGCCGGCCTGACCACCTTGAAGCTGATCAGTCGCCCAGGCTTCCATGATGAGCTGAGCGCCTTCACCAGCAAGCTGCTGGACGGCCTGCAACAGCGCGCCGATGCTGCTGGCGTGCCGTTCGTCACCACTCAAGCGGGTGCGATGTTTGGCCTGTACTTCACCGGCGCCGATGACATCGTCACCTTCGACGACGTAATGGCCAGCGATGTGGAACGCTTCAAGCGCTTCTTCCACCTGATGCTCGAAGGCGGTGTTTACCTGGCGCCGAGCGCCTACGAGGCAGGCTTCACCTCGATCGTGCATGGCGAGACCGAGCTGAAGATCACCCTCGATGCGGCTGAGCGGGCCTTTGCCAAGCTGAAGTAATCGGCGCTCATGCCGGCCTCATCGCGGGGCAAGCCCGCTGCCACGACGCGTCACATTGCCTCGTGGCAGCGGGCTTGCACCGCGATGAGGGCTATTGTGATCTGCATCACACCGCCAGAGCACACGCGAGCAAATCCCCACCTGTGCAGAAATTCGAGTAAAACTTTGTAAGGTTGGCGCTGCTTATCCCATAATGTGCCACCAGAGACATCGGACGCAGCTTTGCAGAGGTAAGTCGATCCCCATGAACCGCGCCGGCCGCGCCCTTACCCTGGGCTGCCTGTTGCTTCTTCAGCCCCTGCTGGCCCTGGCGGAGGGCGGTAACTCGTTGCTGATTCCAGCGACGGGGCGTTGCACCCTGAGCGCTCAACCCGAAGACCTGCAAACCGCCGTCAAGGCCTGCGAGCAAACCGCCGAGACTGGGGATGCCCAGGCGCAGTACGAGCTGGGTGAGTTCTACTACACCGGCAGCGGCGATCAAGCCCCGCGTGATCTGAACAAAGCGCTTAACTGGTTCCAGAAAGCTTCGCTGCAAGGCCACGCACAAGCCCAGTACCGCCTCGGCTCGATGTTCTTCCATGGTGAAGGGGTCAAGGCCAACAACGTACAGGCCTATATTCTGCTGAAGATGGCTGCGGTCAACGGCGCCGAAGACGCGCTGGACATGGCCGACGAAGTCACCGAGCAGATGCCCCGCGACGAACTCGAGCATGCTACCCAGGTGCTGGGGCAGATCTTCCGCAAATACCTGCTCGAACTGCAGAACGCCGAAGGGCGCAGCCCCTTCTCCCCCCTGCCTTAAGCGTTATTTCTCCGGCATCGGCATCGGGAACGGCATGACATTGCCGGTGTTCTTCGCTTCGCTGATCTTCGCCGTACCCAGCCGCTCGACCTCATCGATTCGCACGATCGAATGCATCGGCACGAAGCTGCGGATCACCCCCTCGAACTGCGCCTTGAGTTTCTCTTCGCTGGGGTCTACCACCACCTGGGTGCGCTCACCGAAGACGAACTCCTCGATCTCCAGAAAACCCCACAGATCGCTCTGGAAGATCTGCTTGGCGTACATTTCGAACACCTGCCCCTGGTTGAGGAAGATGACTTTATAGATGGCAGGTTCAGGTTTGCTCATGATCGGCGTGGGGACACATACGGTTGAAAATGGGCCGCATCATAGCAGACCACGGCAGCCGCGCAGTGCCCCAGCACCCTTGCGCCGCCAAGCTGCACTCAGGCACCCTGGCTAGCAACGACCCTTGATCGTTTCAGTGCTTTCGCCACTGTCAATCAAGGGTTATTCTTGGGTTCACCTCTATTGCCGTCGAGCGGCCAAAAACGACCTTGAACGCACCCATACAACCTCATCGCTTCATCCTCGAACCTTTCGAGGCCCACCGTTTCGCCAACTTGTGCGGCCAGTTCGACGAGCACCTGCGCCTGATCGAGCAACGCCTGGCCATCGAGATCCGCAACCGCGGTAACCAGTTCGAACTGCTTGGCGAGCCCAAGGCCACCTCCGCTGCCGAACAGCTGCTGCGCCGTCTCTATCGCGAGACCAAGGCCACCGAGCTGTCGCCGGAAACGGTCCACCTTTATCTACAAGAGTCGGCGGTCGAGCACATCGACAACCCGGCGGTCAATGAAGTCAGCGTCTCGCTGCGCACGCGCAAGGGCAACATTCGTCCGCGCGGCCTCAACCAGCAGCGCTACGTCAAAGAGATCCTGGCCAACGACATCAACTTCGGCATCGGCCCGGCCGGCACTGGCAAGACCTACCTTGCCGTTGCCTGCGCCGTCGACGCGCTGGAGCGCGAACAAGTGCGGCGCATCCTGTTGGTGCGCCCGGCGGTCGAGGCGGGCGAAAAGCTCGGTTTCCTGCCTGGCGACCTGGCGCAGAAGATCGACCCCTACCTGCGCCCGCTGTACGACGCCCTCTACGAGATGCTCGGCTTCGAACATGTCGCCAAGCTGATCGAGCGCCAGGTGATCGAGATCGCCCCGCTGGCCTACATGCGCGGACGCACCCTGAACAACAGCTTCATCATCCTCGACGAGAGCCAGAACACCACGCTCGAGCAGATGAAGATGTTCCTCACCCGCATCGGCTTCGGCTCGACCGCGGTGATCACCGGCGACATCACCCAGGTCGACCTGCCGCGCGGCACCAAGTCGGGGCTGGCGCACGTGATCGAGGTGCTCAAGGACGTGCCGGGCATCAGCTTTACCCATTTCCAGCCTAAAGACGTCGTGCGCCACCCGCTGGTGCAACGCATCGTCGAGGCCTATGACCGTTTCGAAGGCCGCCAGGCCCAGGCCGAGGCACCTGCCCGCGATGCTTGAACTCGACCTGCAACGGGCCACGGATGCCGCCGCCCCTGATGACGCCGCCTTCCGCCGCTGGTGCGAGTTGGCCCTGCGCCAGCGCAGCGCCGACTCGGAAATGACCATCCGTCTGGTCGATGAAGCCGAAGGTCGTGAGCTCAATCACACCTATCGTCACAAAGACTACGCGACCAATGTGCTTTCCTTCCCTGCCGATGTGCCGGACGAGCTGCTCGACATCCCGCTGCTGGGCGACCTGGTGATCTGCGTGCCAGTGGTCGAGCGCGAAGCGGCCGAACAGGGCAAGGCGCTTGAAGCGCATTGGGCGCACCTGGTCATTCACGGCTGCCTGCACCTACTCGGCTACGATCACATCGAAGATGACGAAGCCGAGGAAATGGAAGCACTGGAACGAACATTGCTGGCCGAACTGGGTCACCCGGACCCCTACGCCGACGACGAACTCCCTCACCACGATATCTGCAAGGAACACGAGTAACCGCCATGAGCGAAGACCGATCGAGCAACGGGCAAAAGTCCTGGCTGGGTAAACTGACCCAGGCTTTTGCCCATGAGCCGAAAAACCGCCAGGAGCTCCTCGAGCTGCTGCGCGAAGCCCATCAGAACAAGCTGCTCGACAGCGAAGCGCTGACCATTGTCGAAGGTGCCATCCAGGTCGCTGACCTGCAGGTGCGCGACATCATGGTGCCGCGCTCGCAGATGATCAGCATCAAGGCCAGCCAGTCGCCTCGTGAGTTTCTGCCGTCGGTGATCGATGCCGCCCACTCGCGCTACCCGGTGATTGGCGAAAGCCACGATGATGTGCTCGGGATCCTGCTGGCCAAGGACCTGCTGCCGCTGATCCTCAAGGAGAACGGCGACAGCTTCAACATCAAGGACCTGCTGCGTCCGGCCACTTTCGTGCCGGAATCCAAGCGCCTGAACGTGCTGCTGCGCGAGTTTCGCGCCAACCACAACCACATGGCCGTGGTCATCGACGAATACGGCGGTGTGGCAGGCCTGGTAACCATCGAAGACGTGCTTGAGCAGATCGTCGGCGACATCGAGGACGAACACGATGTCGAGGAAGACAGCTACATCAAGCCACTGCCCAGCGGCGATTTCCTGGTCAAGGCGCTGACGCCGATCGAGAACTTCAACGAGTTCTTCGACAGCGAGTTCTCTGACGATGAGTTCGACACCGTCGGCGGCTTGGTCATGAGTGCCTTCGGCCACTTGCCCAAACGCAACGAAACCACTGAGATCGGCGCCTACCGCTTCCGCATTCTCAACGCCGACAGCCGGCGTGTTCACTTGCTGCGCCTGACCCCGATTACCCGTTAAGGAAAACCATGCGCTGGATCACCCGCCCCGGCTGGCCCGGTAACCTGCTGGCCATGGCGGCCGGCGCGTCTACCCTGCTGGCCCTGTCGCCGTTTGACTTCTGGCCACTGGCCTTGCTCGCCTTGGGCCTGTTCTACGCCGGCCTGCGCGAGCTGAGCCCACGCCAGGCCATGGCCCGTGGCTGGTGCTACGGCTTCGGCCTGTATGGCGCCGGCACCAGCTGGATCTACGTCAGCATGAACACCTACGGCGGCGCCTCGCCGCTGCTGGCAATAGTGCTGTTGGTGGCGTTTTTTGCCGCCATTGCCTGGTTCTTCGCCCTGCCCGCCTGGCTCTGGGCGCGCTGGCTGCGCCGTAACGAGGCGCCGCTGGCCGATGCCTTGTGCTTCGCTGCCCTGTGGCTGCTGCAGGAGGCTTTCCGTGGCTGGTTCCTGACCGGTTTCCCCTGGCTGTACTCCGGCTACAGCCAGCTGGACGGACCATTGGCCGGCCTGGCCCCGCTGGGCGGCGTATGGTTGATCTCGTTTGCCCTGGCCTTGACGGCAGCGCTGCTGTGCAATCTGCACCGCCTGCGCGCACGGCGGTCGTTCCTGGCCATTGGCGTGCTGTTGCTGGTCGGCCCATGGATTCTCGGCATTGCCCTGAAAAACCACGCCTGGACCCGGCCGGCGGGCGAGCCGCTGACGGTCGCGGCAGTGCAAGGCAATGTCGAGCAGGACCTGAAATGGGACCCCGCCCACATCAATGCCCAGCTGGCGCTGTACCGCGACATGAGCTTCACCTCCAAGCCGGTCGACTTGTTGATCTGGCCGGAAACCGCGGTGCCGGTGCTCAAGGACCAGGCCCAGGGCTACATCGACATGATGGGTGGGTTCGCCGCCGAGCGGCATTCGGCGCTGATTACCGGTGTGCCAGTGCGGGAAATCGTCCACAAGCAGCGCCGCTACTACAACGGCATCACCGTGGCCGGCGAAGGCGACGGCACTTACCTGAAACAGAAACTGGTGCCGTTTGGCGAGTACGTGCCGCTGCAAGACATGCTGCGGGGGGCGATCGAGTTCTTCAACCTGCCGATGTCGGACTTCGCCCGCGGCCCCGAAGACCAGGCGCTGTTGCAAGCCAAGGGTTACCAGATCGCCCCGTACATCTGCTACGAAGTGGTCTATCCCGAATTCGCCGCCAGCCTGGCCGCCCGCAGCGACCTGCTGCTGACCATCAGCAACGACACCTGGTTCGGCACCTCGATCGGCCCATTGCAGCACCTGCAGATGGCGCAGATGCGCGCGCTGGAGGCTGGCCGCTGGATGATCCGCGCGACCAACAACGGCGTCACCGCGCTGATCGACCCGTTTGGCAAGATCACCGCGCAGATCCCTCAGTTCCAGCAGGCGATCCTGTATGGCGAAGTGGTGCCGATGCAGCAGCTCACGCCTTATCTGCAATGGCGCTCTTGGCCGTTGGCGATTCTCTGCGCAGTGCTGATGGGGTGGGCACTACTGGCCGGGCGCATTGCCAAGACCGTTTGACGGCAGGGCCAAAACCGCCCCTATCGCGGGGCAAGCCTGCTCCCACGCCAATCGTCCTTACAACGGCGTGGGAGCAGGCTTACCTCGCGATAGCTTCGCCACCGCCTACGCTCAGTAGAACAATCGATACCCAACCAACCCTACCGCCTCATTGAGCAACTGCCCGCTCTGCCAAACCGCCCGGCTATCAGGCAACAGCCCGGCAAACGGCCGCGCATGATCCTGGCCCAGGAACCCCACTGGCGCCGGCACCACCTCAAACCCCGCCCGCTCGAAGCTCCAGCGCGAACGCTGCATGTGCCAGGCCTGGGTCACTACCACTACCCGGCGAATACCCAGCGGCTGCAACACTTGCGCGCTCATTTGGGCGTTTTCCCAGGTAGTGCGGCTGCCTTCTTCCTTCCACTTGACCAGCACGCCAAAGTCATCGCGCAGCCGATCGGCCATCAACTGCGCCTCACTCGGCGGCGTACCATAATGCAGCCCGCCACTGATCAGCACCGGTAGGCCCGAAGCCTTGGCCAGTTGTGCGGCGTAACGCATACGCTCCAACGCTGTGCCGGTGGGCTGGTCCTGACCACCCCAAGCCGGATCACCGCGCTCACGTCCCGCCCCGAGCACCACGATCGCATCGGCGCGCGCGGCCAGCCCGGACCACTGCTCAAGGCCCAACGCCTGTTCGGTTTCCAACTGCCGCGCAGTGTGCTCCACCACCCACGGCAAGCTCATCAACCACAACCCGCCCAGGCCCAGAACGAAACAGGCCAACGCCAAGCGCGGCCGCCGCTTGCGCAGCCACCAGGCAGCCAGCAGCAACAGGAACAGAAACCCCGGGGGCAACAACCATTGTTTGATGAAGTAACGAATCGGCACGGCGCACACCTCCTGTGAAGGCGTGCAGCCTAAGAGGATCGGCGCCGGGCAACAAGTACGCATCCGGCGCCGATCATGTGGTATGTGTTGGAAAAAGAACCGGCGCGTGACCCTCTGCGCCTGGAATCCTGAACGACTATCGGAATGGCAGCGTCCTGGATCTCGCCGTGGTGGCGGGGCGTTTCTTGTCCTTGAGCCAGACGATCTTTGCTGACGACGGCTCCGGCTGCTGGTGGGCAGCGGCACTGGCAAAACGGCTTTCCGGGAGGGATTCCAGGTAGGCCTTGATCACTTCGAACTCTGCATGGCTGAGGCCGCGCAACTCCAGTTCTGCTGGCATTTCGTCGCGTAATCTCACCGAGGTCCTGGCCACTTCCAGCGCCAGTCCCAAACGGTCGATCAAGCGTTCGTAAAGCTCCGGTTTGCTTGCGGGTAGCTGCGATTCTCCCATCCGTTCACCTCATTGAAGATAAAGATATCTCCCCCCACACCTGAGCTTAGCGTCACTGCAAAAAGCAGCCGCTTGCAGCGACCAACGGCCCGCAAGGCCGCTCGGCGCAATAGGGTTTCCCACGACGCGCAGCGCTCATGTATGCTACGGCGTTCACTCTTACCGACACCGGAGTGCCGGACGCAGCGAGGTTCCGCTGCCGGGAACAAGGTCTCTTCTCTCTCAGCCAAAAGTAGCCATGCACGAACAATACACGCCCCGTGAAGTAGAAGCCGCCGCCCAGAAATCCTGGGACGAGCAACGATCGTTCGCTGTGACCGAACAGCCAGGCAAAGACACCTACTATTGCCTATCGATGTTCCCGTACCCGAGCGGCAAGCTACACATGGGCCACGTGCGCAACTACACCATTGGCGACGTGATCGCCCGTTACCAGCGCATGCTCGGCAAAAATGTCCTGCAGCCAATGGGCTGGGACGCGTTTGGTATGCCTGCGGAAAACGCGGCGATGAAAAACAACGTCGCCCCGGCCAAGTGGACCTACGAAAACATCGACTACATGAAGACCCAGCTCAAGAGCCTGGGCCTGGCCATCGACTGGTCGCGTGAAGTCACCACCTGCAAGCCCGACTACTACCGTTGGGAGCAGTGGCTGTTCACCCGCCTGTTCGAAAAAGGCGTCATCTACCGCAAGAACGGCACCGTCAACTGGGACCCTGCCGATCAGACCGTACTGGCCAACGAACAGGTCATCGACGGCCGCGGCTGGCGTTCCGGCGCGCTGATCGAAAAGCGCGAAATCCCGATGTACTACTTCCGCATCACCGACTACGCCGACGAGCTGCTGGAAAGCCTCGACGAGCTGCCGGGCTGGCCTGAGCAGGTCAAGACCATGCAGCGCAACTGGATCGGCAAGTCGCGCGGCATGGAAGTGCAGTTCCCCTATGACCAGGCCAGCATCGGTCATGAGGGCACGCTGAAGGTCTTCACTACCCGTCCCGATACCCTGATGGGCGCCACCTACGTCGCAGTCGCCGCCGAGCACCCGCTGGCCACCCAGGCCGCCCAGGGCAACCCGGCGTTGCAGGCGTTCATCGACGAATGCAAGAGCGGCAGTGTCGCCGAGGCCGACATGGCCACCCAGGAGAAGAAGGGCATGCCCACTTCCCTGTTCGTCGAGCACCCGCTGACGGGCGAGAAGTTGCCCGTGTGGGTCGCCAACTACGTGCTGATGCACTACGGCGACGGCGCGGTCATGGCCGTACCTGCCCACGATGAGCGTGATTTCGAGTTCGCCCACAAGTACAACCTGCCGGTCAAGGCCGTGGTCCGTACCAGCGCCGGTGACGAAGTGTCCAGCGAGTGGCAAGCCGCCTACGGCGAGCATGGCCAGCTGATCAACTCCGGCGAGTTCGATGGCCTGGACTTCCAGGGCGCCTTCGACGCCATCGAAGCCGCGCTGATCCGCAAAGAGCTGGGCAAATCGCGCACTCAGTTCCGCCTGCGCGACTGGGGTATCAGCCGCCAGCGCTACTGGGGCTGCCCGATCCCGATCATCCACTGCCCGTCCTGCGGCGACGTACCGGTGCCGGAAGACCAACTGCCGGTGACCCTGCCGGAGAACGTGGTACCGGACGGCGCCGGTTCGCCGCTGGCGCGCATGCCCGAGTTCTACGAGTGCATCTGCCCCAAATGCGGCACTGCGGCCAAGCGCGAAACCGACACCATGGACACCTTCGTCGAGTCGTCCTGGTACTTCGCCCGCTACGCCTCGCCGAACTACGACCAGGGCCTGGTCGATCCGAAAGCGGCCAACCACTGGCTGCCGGTCGACCAGTACATCGGCGGCATCGAACATGCCATCCTGCACCTGCTGTATGCGCGCTTCTTCCACAAGCTGATGCGCGACGAAGGCCTGGTCACCTCGAACGAGCCGTTCAAGAACCTGCTGACCCAGGGCATGGTGGTCGCCGAGACCTACTACCGCGTTGCCAGCAACGGCGGCAAGGATTGGTTCAACCCGGCCGACGTGGAAATCGAGCGTGATGCCAAGGCCAAGATCATTGGCGCGCGTCTGAAGACCGACGGCCTGCCGGTAGAAATCGGCGGCACCGAGAAGATGTCCAAGTCGAAGAACAACGGCGTCGACCCGCAGTCGATGATCGATGCCTACGGCGCCGACACCTGCCGTCTGTTCATGATGTTCGCCTCGCCGCCCGACATGAGCCTGGAGTGGTCCGACTCCGGTGTCGAAGGTGCCAGCCGCTTCCTGCGTCGCGTTTGGCGCTTGGCCCAGGCGCACGTCAGCCAAGGCCTGCCGGGCCAGCTCGACATCGCCGCCCTGGATGACGCGCAAAAAGTCATTCGCCGCTCGATCCACGCAGCCATCAAGCAGGCCAGCACCGATGTCGGCCAATACCACAAGTTCAACACCGCCATCGCCCAGGTGATGACCGTGATGAACGTGCTGGAGAAGGCTCCACAAGCCACCGCGCAGGACCGTGCCCTGCTCCAGGAAGGCCTGGAAGCGGTCACTCTGCTGCTGGCGCCGATTACCCCGCACATCAGCCACGAGCTGTGGAAGGCGCTGGGCCACAGCCAGTCGGTGATCGATGCCGCCTGGCCGAGCGTCGACGAAGCCGCCCTGGTGCAAGACACCGTGACGCTGGTGGTCCAGGTCAACGGCAAGCTGCGTGGTCAGGTGGAAATGCCTGCCGCCGCCAGCCGCGAGGAAGTCGAGGCAGCCGCCCGCAACAACGAAAACGTCCTGCGCTTCACTGACGGCCTGACAATCCGCAAGGTCATCGTGGTTCCGGGCAAGCTGGTCAACATCGTCGCCAACTGATGGCAACGCCCGCCCGCAGCCACTGCGGGCGGGCGGAACAGGCCCACAAGGGAGCTTCAACATGATCAAACGCAATCTGCTGGTAATGGGCCTGGCTGTCATGCTCAGCGCCTGTGGTTTCCAGCTGCGCGGCACCGGCACCAGTGAACTGGCGATCAAAGAGCTGGACGTCAGTGCCCGCAACGCCTATGGCGAAACCGTCACTCAACTGCGCCAGGTGCTGCAGCGTAGCGGCGTCGACGTGCACACCGGCGCTCCTTACCGCCTGGTGCTGACCGATGAGAAAGAAACTCAGCGCGCCGCCACCTACAGCGGCGGCAACCGTTCTGCCGAGTACGAGCTGACCACCGTGCTCGACTACAGCATTCTTGGCCTGAACAACGTGCCGCTGCTCAGCGACAAGCTGGAAGTGCGCAAGATCTACGTGCATGACGGCGACAACATCACCGGCTCCGACCAGGAAGGCATCCAGACCCGCGAAGAACTGCGTCGCGACCTGGTGCAAGGCATGGTCGTGCGCCTGCAGATGCTGACCCCAGCCCAGCTTGATCAGCTGCAGCAGGAAGCCGACGAGCGCGCCAAGGCCGAAGCCGATGCCGCCGCTGCCGCCCAGCGTTATCGCGATGAAACACCGCAACAGTCCCCTCTGGAAATCCCGGGCACCTAAGCCCGTACGGGGCACCCCCGGGTGCCCCGCCTTGTGCTCATGAAGCTCGCCCCCGCCCAACTCAACAAACACCTGCAAGGTGCCTTGGCCCCGGTCTATGTGGTCAGCGGCGACGACCCGCTGCTATGCCAGGAAGCCGCCGATGCCATTCGCTCGGCTGCTCGCCAGCAAGGCTTCGACGAACGCCAGGTGTTCAGTGCCGACGCCAACTTCGACTGGGGTAGCCTGCTCCTGGCCGGTGCCAGCCTGTCACTGTTTGCCCAGCGCCGCCTGCTGGAACTGCGCCTGCCCTCGGGCAAGCCCGGCGACAAAGGCGCGGCGGCCTTGATGGAGTACTGCGCCAACCCTGCTGAAGACACCCTGCTGCTGATCAGCCTGCCCAAGCTCGATGGCAGCGCGCAGAAGACCAAGTGGGGCAAGGCGCTGGTCGAAGGTACGCACTGCCAGTTCATCCAGATCTGGCCGGTGGACGCCCACCAGTTGCCGCAATGGATCAACCAGCGCTTGTCCCAGGCAGGCTTGTCGGCGCAGCGCGATGCGGTGGACCTGATCGCCGCTCGGGTCGAAGGCAACCTGCTGGCCGCTGCGCAAGAGATCGAAAAGCTCAAGCTGCTGGCCGACGGCAACCAGATCACGGTGGAAACCGTGCAGGCGGCGGTGGCCGACAGCGCCAGGTTCGATGTGTTCGGCCTGGTCGATGCGATCCTCAAGGGTGAGGCGGCGCATGCGCTGCGTATGCTCGAGGGGTTGCGCGGCGAAGGGGTAGAGCCGCCGGTGATTCTCTGGGCGCTGGCTCGTGAGCTGCGCTTGCTGGCGGGTATTGCCCAGCAATTCAGCCAGGGCGTGCCGTTGGACAAAGCGTTCAGCCAGGCCCGGCCACCGGTGTGGGACAAGCGCCGGCCCCTGGTCAGCAAGGCCCTGCAACGGCTCTCGTCGCAACGCTGGGCGCAGTTGCTGCAGGATGCCCAACGCATCGATGCGCAGATCAAGGGCCAGGCCGAGGGCTCGCCCTGGACCAGCCTGGCGCGGTTGTCGCTGTTGATGGCTGGGCAGCGGTTGAGCTTGCCTTCTCAGTAGGCTTGAGATTTTGGGGCCGCGTAGCGGAGCCATTCACTGATCATATAAACAATCAATTGGCCCACCCGTTCCAAGCGACCTACAGTGCGCCCGTCACTCACCACGCTGGACCTTCAAGATGAGCAAAAAGCCGAAAAAACACGGCCCAAACAAGGCCAAATCCATCATCGCCCAGCCACTGTTCCGCAGCCGACAGGAACAACCAGGCAAGGGCAAAGGCAGCTACCGCCGCGAAGCCTTCCAATCGAGAGATTGGGAGGCTTGTTACTTTTTGGCCGCATGAAAGCATCAAAAGCGCAGGCATGGTATGGTCGGCACCTGACCTGTAATTCCTGGATCTGTGCATGCTCTTCAGTCTGTTCCCACGCTGGCAACCCCGCCAGCTGATCGCGGCCTCCAGCCTCATCCTGCTCGTCGCCTGCGCGGAGAAACCCACCGCTGCCGACGCCCTGCCGCTGGCCCCTGCCCAGCCCGCTCCGGTGGTCAACCTGCCCGGCAGCACACCTGACGTCAGTACTGAAATCCAGCCCCTGCAGACCTTCGCCCAATGGCAGGCGGGCTTCCGTCAGCAAGCACTGCAGGCCGGCATCAGCGCAAGTTTGTTCGACCGCGCCTTCAGCGGCGTCACACCCGATATGGACGTGATCAAGGCCGACCGCAGCCAGCCCGAGTTCACCCGCCCTGTGTGGGAATACCTCGATGGCGCGCTGTCGCCACTGCGCGTGCGCAATGGCAAGAAGCTGCTTGAGCAAAATGCCGAGCTGCTGTCGCGTATCGAACAGCGCTACGGCGTAGATCGCCAGGTGCTGGTATCGGTGTGGGGCATGGAGAGTAACTTCGGCCAGTTCCAGGGTAGCAAGTCGGTGATCCGCTCGCTGGCGACCCTGGCCTATGAAGGCCGGCGCCCGCAGTTCGCCCAGGACCAGCTGATTGCAGCGCTGCAGATCCTGCAGAACGGCGACATCCAGCCGGAGGCAATGCGTGGCTCGTGGGCCGGGGCGATGGGTCAGACCCAGTTCATCCCGACTACCTACAACACCCACGCGGTGGACTTCGACGGTGATGGCCGTCGCGATATCTGGAACAGCACCGCCGATGCCCTGGCATCCACCGCCCATTACTTGCAAAGCTCAGGTTGGAAGCGTGGTCAACCGTGGGGCTTCGAAGTCCAAGTGCCGGCCAGCTTCGATTACTGGATCGCCGACGGCGCCCAGCGCAAGACGGTCAGCGAATGGCTGCAACTGGGCGTGAAACTGCCCAGTGGCACGCAACTGCCTGCCGCTAGCAACCAGCTATCAGCCGCGCTGCTGCTGCCTGCCGGCGCCAAAGGCCCTGCCTTCCTGGTGTTGGACAACTTCCGCGCGATTCTCAAGTACAACAATTCATCTTCCTATGCACTGGCGGTAAGCCTGCTGGGTGACCGCTTCTCCGGCTGGGGCTTCATTGCTGGCAGCTGGCCGAAAGAAGACCTGCCATTGAGCCGCAGCGAGCGCATCGAGTTGCAGAACCTGCTCAATGCCAGCGGGCATGAGGCGGGCAACGCCGATGGCATCATTGGTGCCAATACCCGCAAGGCGATTCGTAATGCGCAGCAAGCGCAAGGGATGCCGGCGGATGGCTACCCGACGCATAAGTTGCTCGACAGCCTGCGTAGCCGCTAGCGAGCTATCGCGGGGCAAGCCCGCTCCCACGTTGTAGACGTCAGTGGACGTCACGTGGGAGCGGGCTTGCCCCGCGATAGCCTTACAACCGGAATAACGCCTGCTCCAAGCTCAGGCTGTGCTTTTCGCTGTCCAAGTGCACCCGCGCACCCAGCGGCAAGCAAATATTCGGATCGCAATGGCCACTGCGCCATCCGGCCAGCACCGGCACCGCCAACGGCGCGAAGATATCCTCCAGCAGCGGCGTCATGGCCGAAACCGTAACCCCGGCAAAATCCCCCACCAGCACCCCACGCACCCCCTCCAGCTTGCCAGCCAGGCGTAATTGGGTCAGCAGCCTGTCGATCCGGTACAAAGGCTCGTTGACATCCTCGATGAACAAGATGCTGCCGCGCGTATCGATCTCAGCCAAGGTCCCCAACGTTGCCCCTAGCAACGACAGGTTACCGCCCACCAGACGCCCGCTGGCAGCGCCTGGCAGCACGCTGGTCAATGGGTAGTTGTGCGGGTGGGCAATCGCCGCGCCCTGCCCCAGGCGCCCGCGCAACTGCTCCAGTAACGAACTGACGGTCGGCTCCAGCTTCTCACCCAGCAGATCGGCATTGAGCATGCCGCCGTGGAAGGTGAGCAATCCTGCACGCTGGTTGATCGCCGTGTGCAGGGCGGTGATATCGCTATAGCCGATCAACGGCTTGGGATGGCGCGCGATCAGCTCGAAGTCGATCTGATCGAGCAGGCGCATGCTGCCGTAACCACCACGCATGCACAGGATGGCGTGGATCTGCGGGTCGCTGAAGGCATCATGCAGATCCTGCAAACGCTGCTGATCGGAGCCGGCAAGGTAGCCTTGGGCCTGGCTGACACCGGGGTAGATGCGGCACTGGTAGCCGCGGTCGGTAAACCATTGCCCAGCCTTGGCCTGATCCAGTCGCGCTGGGCCTGCGGGGGCAATGATGGCGAAGCAGGCATTGGTCGGCAACGCCTGGGGCAATGGGGCAACCCCGCGTTCAACACAGTTCATCGAGCAACTCCTTGTAGGGATCGGCTAGCCACGATGAGCAAAAGCATCAGCCTTGCCCAGCGGGTAACGATCCCCCAATAAAAATGCCGATGGCGCCTCTCGGCGCGCATCGGCATGTTTGACTCAAGCCAGGTTCAGAGCTTGATCTTGGCTTCGTGCGCCTGCTGGTCAGCATGGTAGGACGAACGCACCAGTGGCCCGGATGCGACGTTCTTGAAGCCCATCTTGTAGCCTTCCTCGGCGAACCAGGCGAAGGTGTCTGGATGGACGAAACGCTGCACCGGCAAGTGGCTGCGCGAAGGCTGCAGGTACTGACCGAGGGTGAGCATGTCGATGTTGTGCTCACGCATGCGATGCATCACTTCGATGACTTCCTCGTCGGTCTCGCCCAGGCCCAGCATCAAGCCGGACTTGGTCGGGACATGCGGCACCAGCTGCTTGAACTTCTCCAGCAGGTCCAGCGACCAGTCGTAGTCCGAACCTGGACGGGCGGCCTTGTACAGGCGCGGCACGGTCTCAAGGTTGTGGTTGAACACATCTGGCGGCTCTTGGGCGGTGATCGCCAGCGCCACGTCCATGCGTCCACGGTAGTCCGGCACCAGGGTTTCCAACTGCACACCTGGCGACAGCTTGCGGATTTCGCGAATGCAATCGGCAAAGTGCTGGGCACCGCCATCACGCAGGTCGTCACGGTCAACCGAGGTGATCACCACGTACTTCAGGCGCAGGTCGGCGATAGCCACGGCCAGGTTGTGCGGCTCATCCACATCCAGTGGCTTCGGTCGGCCGTGGCCAACGTCGCAGAACGGGCAGCGACGGGTGCAGATGTCGCCCATGATCATGAAGGTCGCAGTACCACCGGAGAAGCACTCGCCCAGGTTCGGGCAGGAGGCCTCTTCGCAGACGCTGTGCAGCTTGTGCTTGCGCAGCAGTTGCTTGATGCGATCTACCTCGGGAGAAACCGGAATGCGCACGCGGATCCAGTCTGGCTTCTTCGGCAGCTCTTCGGTGGGGATGATCTTGACCGGGATACGCGCCACCTTGTCGGCGCCACGCAGTTTCACCCCAGCTTCCACCTTCTTCGGCGCAGGGCGCGGGGTGACATCCTGGGATGGGATCAGGTTCGGCACGGCTTCTTGCACAATTGTCATATTCAGTCGATTCCGCCCGTGAGGGTCGTCTGCTCAGCATAGTCGAGGTGCTTGACCAGCTGTCCGCGCAGCCTTGTCCTGACCTCGGTGAGTTCGATCGGACCTGCCAGATCACGTAGCTGGGTCATGGCCAGCCCCGCATACCCGCAGGGGTTGATTCGGCGAAATGGCGCTAAGTCCATGTCCACGTTCAGGGCAAGGCCGTGGAACGAACGACCATTGCGGATTCGCAGGCCGAGCGAGGCGATCTTCGCCCCGTCGACATATACACCCGGCGCATCGGGTTTAGCGGCGGCGTCGACCTCGTAGCTGGCGAGCAGATCGATCAGGCTGTGCTCGATCCGGCTGACCAGCTCACGCACGCCAAAACCCAGCCGGCGCACGTCGAGCAACAGGTAGGCCACCAGCTGCCCGGGGCCATGGTAGGTCACCTGGCCGCCGCGATCGGTCTGCACCACCGGGATGTCGCCCGGCACCAGCAGGTGCTCGGCCTTGCCGGCCTGGCCCTGGGTGAAGACCGCGGGGTGTTCGACCAGCCAGATTTCGTCCTGGCTGTGCGCTCCACGCTGCTCGGTAAAACGACGCATAGCCTCCAGCACCGGTTCATAGGGCTGCAGGCCAAGCTCGCGAAAACCGAGACAAGCGGGCATCAGAGCACCATTTTCACGATGCCGGTAGCGCGCAGGGCGCTGTTGATGTCGTGCAGCTGGTCCTCGCTTTCGGCAACGATGTGCAGTTGCACCGTGGTGTACTTGCCTTCCTTGCTCTGACGCTCGGCCAGAGTGGCCATGTCGACCTTGGCGTGCTTCTTGAGGATTTCGATTACCGTGTCCTTGAAATTGACTACGGTGTCGCCAATCACCTTGATCGGATAATCGGCGCAGGGGAATTCAATCTTGTGCGACTTGACGTCAGGTTCGCTCATGGCGGAAACGGCCTCGTAAGCCGTGGCAACAACGACGCTCCCGCTGGAGTGAGCGGGAGCGTGGCAGGTCACGTTATCAGTTGAACAACCCGTAGAAGAATAGACGAATGCTATCCCACATACGGCGGAAGAAACCACCTTCCTCGACGCCGTCGAGGGCGATGAGGTCAGCGCTGTGGACCACTTTTTCGTCCAGTTTGACTTCCACTTTACCGATCACGTCACCTTTGGCGATTGGCGCGGTCAGTTGTGGGTTCATGGTCATCGAAGCCTGAAGGCGCTTCAATTGGCCTTTAGGCATAGTCATGGTCAGGTCGTTGGCCAGGCCCGCCTTGACTTGGTTGGTGGCGCCCTTCCAGACCGGAGCCTGAGTCAGCTCGGTGCCCTTCTGGTAGAAGGTCTGGGTTTCGAAGAAGCGGAAGCCGTAGGTCAGCAACTTCTGGGTTTCGGCAGCACGCGATTGCTCGCTGTTGGTGCCGAACACCACGGCGATCAGGCGCTGGCCGTCACGTACCGCCGAAGCGACCATGCAGTAGCCGGCTTCGTCGGTGTGGCCGGTTTTCAAGCCATCGACGGTCTTGTCACGCCACAGCAGCAGGTTGCGGTTAGGCTGCTTGATGTTGTTCCAGAAGAACTCTTTCTGCGAGTAGATCGCGTAGTGAGCCGGGTCTTCGTTGATGATCGCACGGGCCAGCAGGGCCATGTCGTGGGCCGAGGAGTAGTGCTCCGGGTTCGGCAGACCGGTCGGGTTCATGAAGTGGCTGTTGCTCATGCCCAGATCGGTAGCGGTCTTGTTCATCATGTCGGCGAAGGCATCTTCGCTACCGGCGATGTGCTCGGCCAGGGCCACCGACGCGTCGTTACCCGACTGGATGATGATGCCGTGCAGCAGGTCGCTGACGCTGACCTGGGTGCCGACCTTGATGAACATGCGCGAACCACCGGTACGCCAGGCGTTTTCGCTGACGGTGACCGGGTCGTTTTCGCCGATCTGGCCACGACGGATGTCGAGGGTGGCGATGTAGGCAGTCATCAGCTTGGTCAAGCTGGCTGGCGGCAGGCGCTCGTCACCGTTGTTTTCGACCAGCACGTTGCCGCTGGACGCGTCCATGAGTACGTAGGACTTAGCGGCCAACTGCGGTGGCGATGGCATCATCTGCTCCGCTGCGAAGGCAGCAGGCGTGATCATCAGCAGTACGGGCAGGCAAAGTCGTTTGGCAAGGTTGGTGATGTTCATCCGTCTCTCGAAAATCGCTAATGGTCTGATGTTTCGTGGGCAAGGCCCAACGGCTAGTCAGTCTAGTTATGCGAGCTGCGCTGCAGCCCAGACCCGAGGCCAGGGGCCTTGCGGGAAAAAACGGCCATTGTACATGGGCGCGTCTGGCAATTCATGACAAAACAGACAGGTCGGCGTCGACTTCTTCGCGGGCAAGCCCGCTCCCACAGGGTCATCGCTGCCCTTGTGGGAGCGGGCTTGCCCACGAAGGGGTGACGCAAATCAGTGCGTCGTGCCCCTTCAGTCCACCGTCTGGCGCAGGAGTTCCCTAGTCGGTCACCAGCTTGGCCTGACCAAGATTGGCCATGCGCACACTGTCCTGGGTCTGCTGGACTTCGCCCTGGCTGCTCATCGGCCCCAGGCGTACGCGGTGCAGGGTCTGCTGGTTACGTACGATCGAGCTGATGAACACCGGGGCGCTGACCATGGTGCTGAGTTTGGAGCGCAGCAGTTCAGCTGCGTCCGGGTTGGCGAATGCGCCCACCTGGAGGTACATGCCGCCATTGGCGCTTGGCGCGCTGTTGCTTGCGATCTGCACCGGTACGACTGCCGCAGCATGCTGCTGCGCTGGCGGAGTCCATTGCTCGACCTTGCCAGTACTGGCCGGCAGCGCTTGGGTCTGGGCCACTTGCGGCTCCTTGAGCACCAACGGCGCCTGTTGACCACGCTGCGCCCACCACTGCTGCGGGTCGATCCCCTCGACGCGCACCCGCGCGGTGCCGGTTTCGGCGTAACCAAGTTTTTTCGCCGCCGCGTAGGACAGGTCGATGATGCGGTCCGAATAGAACGGGCCACGGTCATTGACCCGCAGGATAACGCTACGGTGGTTGTCCAGGTTGGTCACCCGCACGTAGGCCGGCAGCGGCAGGGTCTTGTGCGCTGCGCTCATGCCGTAGAGGTCATAGACCTCGCCATTGGCGGTGTTTTGGCCATGGAACTTGGTGCCGTACCAGGAGGCAGTGCCCTCGGCGCGGTAGTTGCGCGAGTCCTGGATCGGGTAGTAGGTCTTGCCCAGCACCGTGTATGGGTTGGCCTTGTAATTGCCGGTGTGCACGGTTGGCGTGGCGTCAGGGATCTTGTTGACATCCACATCCCACCACGGCGCGCCGTCTTTGTGAGCGCGGTTGATATCCAGGCCAGGTTGCGAACGAACCACGTTGCCGCCACTTTGCTGGGGCGGACGGCTGGACGAGCAGCTGGCCAGGACCACGCCAACGGCGATGCAGGTCAGCAGCTTGAAGGAATTCAGAGAAAATACGCGCATTACTTGACGCCCCGTGCAAGAACCAGCTGTTCCGAGAGCTGATGCACCGCCATGGCGTACATCACACTGCGGTTGTACCGCGTGATCGCATAGAAGTTCTTCAAGCCCATCCAGTATTCCGGACCGTTTTCACCCTCGAGCTTGAAGGCGGTCACCGGCAGATCATCGCGCAGCGCATCATGGCTCGACCAACCCAGGGCTTTCAACTCCCCGACCGTCTTGACCGGCTCGATACCCGTGGTCAGGCCTTCATCGGCCCGTTCGCCACGTACCTGGGCGCGGCTGACCACGCCCTCGCCCGCAACCCAGCCGTGGCGCTTGAAGTAGCTGGCCACGCTGCCGATGGCGTCATCGGGGTTGTTCCAGATATTGATGTGGCCGTCACCGTCGAAGTCCACGGCATAGTTGCGAAAACTGCTCGGCATGAACTGCGGCAAGCCCATGGCGCCGGCGTAGGAGCCCTTGAGCATCAGCGGATCGAGCTGCTCCTCCCGGGCCAGCAGGAGGAACTCGCGCAGCTCCTTGCGGAAGAATTCGGCCCGTGGCGGATAATCGAAGCCCAAGGTCGACAAGGCGTCGATCACCCGGTAGTTACCGGTGTTGCGACCAAAGAAGGTCTCCACGCCGATGATCGACACGATCACCTGGGCCGGTACCCCATATTCCTGCTCGGCGCGGGCCAAAGTGGCCTCGTGCTGCCGCCAGAAGTCGACCCCGCGGGCAATGCGCGCGTCGGTAATGAACATCGGCCGGTATTCTTTCCACGGTTTGACCCGCTCGGCCGGACGCGAAATCGCATCGAGGATCGACTGCTTGCGCTGCACCTCGCGGAACACGCCCATCAGTTGTTCGCCGGCAAAACCGTAGTCGCGGGTCATTTCGCCAACGAACTCGGCCACCTGTGGCGAGCCGTCATAGTCGCCGGCATCGGCTTGCTGGACAGCGCCGAACAGACCTATTGCGCCGATCCACGGCAGACAACGGGCAGCCCAGGTACGCACTGCTTGCATGAAATTGGTCACCTTATTCAAACCTGCGCGATCCATTTGCGGTGTGTGTGGATCGACATCAGAACGCCAAACGCTGACAGCAGCGTCACCAACGAAGTTCCGCCATAACTAATGAAGGGCAGCGGCACCCCCACTACGGGTAACAAACCGCTAACCATACCGATATTGACGAACACGTATACAAAGAAGGTCATCGTCAGGCTACCCGCCAGCAGCTTGCCGAACAGGGTCTGGGCCTGGGCCGTGATCACCAGTCCGCGGCCGATCAGCAGCAGGTAGACGATCAACAGCAGGCAGATCCCGACCAGACCGAACTCCTCGCCGAGCACGGCGATGATGAAGTCGGTGTGGCTTTCAGGAAGAAAATCCAGGTGCGACTGGGTACCGAGCAACCAACCTTTGCCAAACACCCCGCCCGAGCCGATCGCGGCTTTGGACTGAATGATGTTCCAGCCGGTGCCCAACGGGTCGCTTTCCGGGTCGAGGAAGGTCAATACCCGCTGCTTCTGGTAATCGTGCATGACGAAGAACCACATCGCCACTGCCACCGGCACCGCGGCGGCCAGCACGCTGATGATCCAGCGCCAGCGCAGGCCACCCATGAACAGCACGAACGCGCCCGAGGCGAGGATCAGCAGCGCGGTACCCAGGTCAGGCTGGCGGACGATCAGAATGAACGGCACGCCGATCAGCACCAGACTGATCGCCACGTGCTTGAGATCCGGCGGCAAGGTGCGCTTGGCCAGATACCAGGCCAAGGTTGCCGGCATGATGATCTTCATGAATTCCGAAGGCTGGAAGCGGATCACCCCCGGGATGTTGATCCAGCGGGTCGCGCCCATGGCGTTGTGGCCCATGACGTCGACCACCACCAGCAGACACACCCCGGTCAGGTATGCCAACGGCACCCAACGGGCCATGAAGCGTGGTTCGAGCTGGGCGATGATGAACATCGACACCAGACCAATGCCGAACGAGGTGGCCTGCTTCATCAGCAAGTCCCAGTTCTTGCCGCTGGCCGAATAGAGCACGAACAGGCTGCCAGCGGCGAGGGTCAGCAGGATGATCAGCAGCGGGCCGTCGACATGGATGCGCTGCAAGAAGCTGGCGCGCCGACGCATCACGTCTTCGCTGGAGAGCATGCGATCAAAGTTGTTCATCATTGCGGCGCTTCCTGGGCGACGGTGGGCGGCGCGAACTCGGTTTTCAGCCGGCCGCTCTCATCGAGCAACCAGGCATCCATCACCTGACGCATCACGGGGGCGGCCACACGGCCACCGGCTTCGCCGTTCTCGATCATCACCGAGACCACGATCTTGGGGTCTTCTGCCGGGGCAAAGCCGACGAACAAGGCGTGGTCACGATGGCGCTCCTGGACTTTGTTGCGGTCGTACTTCTCGCCCTGCTTGATCGCCACCACCTGGGCGGTACCACTCTTGCCGGCAATCCGGTACTGGGCGCCAGCGGCGGCGGCGCGAGCAGTACCGCGGGCGTTGTGCATGACCTGCTCCATCCCGTGGGTGACTCGGGTCCAGTCGGCCTTGTCGCGCAGGATGATGTCATCGATCGGGTTTTCGTCCACCGGCGGCTGGCCTTCGATGGTCTTGGCCAGGTGCGGCCGGAACCATTTGCCTTTGCTGGCGATCAGCGCCGTGGCCTGGGCCATCTGCAAGGGCGTGGTCTGCATGTAGCCCTGGCCGATACCCAGGATCAGCGTCTCACCCGGGAACCAGGCCTGGCGGCGGGTAGCGCGCTTCCACTCACGGGTCGGCATCAAGCCGGAAGACTCCTCGAACATGTCCAGCGAGACTTTCTGGCCGAGGCCGAACTTGTTCATGTAAGTGGACAGGCGATCAATGCCCATCTTGTGCGCCAAGTCGTAGAAGTAGGTGTCGTTGGAACGCATGATCGCCAGGTCCAGATCGACCCAGCCATCACCACTGCGGTTCCAGTTACGGTATTTGTGGTCATAGTTGGGCAACTGGTAGTAGCCCGGGTCGAAGACCCGGCTGCTGGCGGTGACCACGCCACTGTCCAGCCCGGCGATCGCCACCGCAGGCTTAATGGTCGAGCCCGGCGGATACAAGCCGCGCAGGACACGGTTGAACAGCGGCCGGTCGATCGAGTCGCGCAGCTCGGCATAGGCCTTGAAGCCGATACCGGTGACGAACAGGTTGGGGTCGAAGCTCGGCTGGCTGACCATCGCCAGGACTTCACCCGAACGCGGATCCAACGCCACCACCGCGCCACGCCGCCCGCCCAGGGCAAGCTCGGCCGCTTCCTGCAGCTTGATGTCCAGACTCAGGACGATGTCCTTGCCAGGAATCGGGTCGGTACGCTTAAGCACCCGCAAGACACGACCGCGCGCGTTGGTCTCGACTTCCTCGTAACCGACCTGACCGTGCAAGGCGTCTTCATAGAAGCGCTCGATGCCAGTCTTGCCGATGTGGTGGGTGCCGCTGTAATTGACCGGATCGAGGGTTTTCAGCTCTTTCTCGTTGATCCGCCCGACATAGCCGACCGAATGGGCGAAATGCGCACCTTGCGGGTAATGGCGCACCAGCTGCGCCGCCACCTCAACCCCCGGCAAGCGGAACTGGTTCACCGCCACCCGGGCGATCTGCTCTTCACTGAGCTCGAACAGGATCGGCACCGGCTCGAACGGTCGGCGCCCCTGCTTCATGCGCTTCTCGAACAGGGCACGGTCATCCGGAGTCAGCTCCAGCACCTCGACGATCACGTCCAGCACTTCCTGCCATTTGCCGGAGTTACCGGCCCGCTCGCGGGTCATGGTCAAGCTGAAGCTGGGTCGGTTGTCGGCGATGATCACCCCATTGCGGTCGAAAATCAGCCCACGAGTCGGCGGAATCGGCTGTACATGGACCCGATTGTTCTCCGACAAGGTGGAGTGGTAGTCGTACTGAATGATCTGCAGGTAATACAGCCGCGCGATCAGTACACACACCAGCAATATGATCGCCACAGCGCCGACCACGACGCGGTTGCGCACCAGGCGGGCGTCTTTCTCGTGGTCTTTGAGGCGAATCGGCTGCGACATCGGGCGGGCTTACAGGCTCATTTGTGGTAGGGATGCCCGGACAACACGGTCCAGGCGCGGTAGATCTGTTCGCCGATCAGTATCCTTACCAACGGATGCGGCAGGGTCAGCGGCGACAGCGACCAGCGCTGTTCGCTACGCGCGCACACCTCCGGCGCCAGGCCCTCCGGCCCACCCACCATCAAATTCACCGTGCGCGAATCCAGGCGCCAGCGATCCAGTTCGACCGCCAACTGCTCGGTGCTCCAAGGCTTGCCGTGCACCTCGAGGGTGACGATACGCTCGCCAGGCTGCACCTTGGCGAGCATGGCCTCGCCCTCCTGACGAATCAGGCGAGCGACGTCGGCATTCTTGCCCCGGGTGTTCAGCGGTATTTCCACCAGCTCCAGCGACAGCTCAGAAGGGAGGCGCTTGGCATATTCATGCCAGCCTTCCTCGACCCACTTGGGCATACGCGAGCCGACCGCGATCAATCGCAGACGCACGGCGCTTCCTTATTACTTGGTGAGCTTGTCGAAGAACTCGTTGGCACCGGTTTCCGAGCTGTGGTGCTTGCCATCGGCGGCACGGCTCTGCTCGGCCCCCATCCACAGGCGCTCCAGGTCGTAGAACTGACGCGCTGCGGCGGTCATCATGTGCACGATGACGTCGTTGAGGTCGAGCAGGACCCAGTCGCTCTCGCCCTTGCCTTCTTCGCCCAGCGGCTGCACGCCCTTGGCCTTGACCAGTTCGCGAACCTTTTCCAGCATCGCGTTGATCTGGCGGTTGGAGGTACCGGTGGCGATGATCATGTAGTCGGTCAGGCTGTGCTTCTCGCGTACGTCGATGACCTGGATGTCCTGGGCCTTGACGTCTTCCAGTGCGGCCTTGGCCAGCTCGACCAGTTCTTCGGCCTTGATGATGTTTTGCTTGGTCATATAAAACTCGTTCAACTCATTGAATGAGGCGCCCAATGGCGCCGTCAGTTGGACGCACGATACAGATCGTGCGCCTCGATATAGGCCAGTACTGCGTCCGGCACCAGGAACCGCACCGACTTGCCGCTGGCCAGCAGCTGTCGGATTTGCGTGGCAGACACCGCGAGCGGCGTCTGCCAGACGAACGAAATATGCCCCGCCGGGCCAGACATGGCGGCGGGATCGCTCTCCGAGCGCGCCGCCAGAAGGTTGCGCAGCTCATCAGGGGGTTCGATATCCGCATCCGGGCGTTGCAGCACCAGGATGTGACAGTGTTGCAGCAACTCTTCCCAGCGATGCCAGCCAGGCAGGCCGCAAAATGCATCCCAACCCAGCACCAGGAACAATTGGTCGTCGTCAGCCAGCTCTGCCCGGATCGATTCCAGGGTGTCGATGGTGTACGACGGCTTGTCGCGTGCCAGCTCCCGGGCATCAACGGTCAGGCATTCGACCCCGCTAACCGCGCTTTGCACCATGGCCAGGCGATCCTGCGCCGACACCTGTGGCGTGTCGCGGTGTGGCGGCCGAGCATTGGGCAGCAGGCGCAGCTCGTCCAGGCCCATGAACTCGGCCACTTCCAGCGCGCTGCGCAAGTGGCCGATATGCACCGGGTCGAAGGTACCGCCGAGAATGCCGACGCGCCGCACTGGCTGGGCGGTGCTCAACTCAGCAGGACTCCTGGCCGCGCAGTTGACCATCGCCGATCACTACGTATTTCTCGCAGGTCAGGCCTTCCAGGCCGACCGGGCCGCGGGCGTGCAGCTTGTCGGTGGAAATGCCGATTTCTGCGCCCAGGCCATATTCGAAGCCGTCGGCAAAGCAGGTCGGGGTATTGAGCATCACCGACGCCGAGTCGACCTCAGCCATGAAGCGCCGGGCCTGGCCCTGGTGTTCGGTGATGATCGAATCGGTGTGGTGCGAGCCGTAATGGTTGATGTGCTCGATCGCCTGGTCCAGGCCGTCGACCACACGAATCGACAGGATCGCGTCGAGGTATTCGGTGTGCCAGTCGTCTTCACTGGCAGGCTTGGCCTCGATGATCGCCTGGGTACGCTCACAGCCGCGCAGCTCGACGCCCTTGTCCTGGAAGCGGCGGGCCATTTCCGGCAGGAAGTCGCTGGCCACGCTTTGATCGACCAGCAACGTCTCCATTGCGCCACAGATGCCGTAGCGGTAGGTCTTGGCGTTGAAGGCCACGCGCCAGCCCTTGTCCAGATCAGCGTGCTGATCGATGTAGACGTGGCAGATGCCGTCGAGGTGCTTGATCACCGGCACGCGGGCATCACGGCTGATGCGCTCGATCAGACCACGGCCGCCGCGCGGGACGATGACATCGACGAACTCCGGCATGCTGATCAGCGCGCCGACGGCCTCGCGATCGATGGTCTCGACCACTTGCACGACCGCTGCCGGCAGGCCGGCGGCAGCCAGGCCACGCTGGATGCAGGTGGCGATGGCGCGGTTGGAATGAATCGCCTCGGAGCCGCCACGCAGGATGGTGGCGTTGCCTGACTTGAGGCACAGGCTGGCGGCGTCGATGGTCACGTTCGGGCGCGACTCATAGATGATGCCGATCACCCCAAGCGGTACGCGCATTTTGCCCACCTGGATCCCCGACGGGCGGTAGCTCATGTCACGGATGGCGCCGACTGGGTCCGGCAAGCTGGCAACCTGGCGCAGGCCAGTGATCATGCCGTCGATGCGCGCCGGGGTCAGGGCCAGGCGGTCGAGCAAAGCTGGCTCAAGGCCATTGGCACGGCCAGCGGCCAGGTCCTGTTCATTGGCTGCGGTCAGCTCGCTGCGGGCAGCGTCCAGCGCGTCGGCGGCGGCCTGCAGGGCGCGGTTCTTCTGCGCGGTGCTGGCGCGGGCGATCACGCGAGAGGCCTCGCGGGCGGCGCGACCCAGGCGGGTCATGTAGTCAAGAACGGACTCAGTCATGGGCTCGGTGTCTTGGCGAAAGGGGAAATCGGCTGATTATAACTGGCACGCCCCTATACGCCCAGCGGCGGGTGGCGGATGGTAGAAGATGGCGAGGGTAATGGGTAGGAAAGATGTAACGGGCCTTATCAGAAATTTCCTTGTCCGAACCGACGCTATCGCGGGACAAGCCCGCTCCCACGGGGATTCTCACAGTCTGCGTGGGAGCGGGCTTGCCCCGCGATGAGGTGATCACTGATACCACGCAGTCGCTCAGTTCAGCCTCGATTAAGCGATTAATTGCTATGATCCGCGCCACTCAACCACGAACGATCAGCATGCCCGACCCAGCCCCCTGCCCGGCACGTGCCCTGCCCGACAGCTTTTTCGACCGTGATGCCCAGACCTTGGCCAAGGCTTTGCTGGGCAAGGTCATTCGCCATCGCCACGGCAATCTCTGGCTGGCCGCGCGGATCATCGAGACCGAGGCCTACTACCTGAGCGACAAAGGCAGCCACGCCTCGCTCGGCTTCACCGAAAAACGCAAGGCGCTGTTTCTCGATGGCGGGCACATCTACATGTATTACGCCCGTGGCGGGGATTCACTCAATTTCAGCGCCCACGGCCCCGGCAACGCCGTGTTGATCAAGTCCGCCTACCCGTGGCTGGACGCCCTCTCCGATGCCAACAGCCTGGCGCAGATGCAGCTGAACAACCCTGACGCCAACGGCAACATCCGCCCAGACGAGCGCCTATGCGCCGGGCAGACCTTGCTCTGCCGCGCGCTTGGCCTGAAAGTGCCGCACTGGGACGCCAAGCGCTTCGACCCGGATCGCCTCTATGTCGAAGACTGCGCCATCAGTGTGCCGCAGATCATCCAATGCACGCGCCTGGGCATCCCGCACGGGCGCGACGAACACCTGCCGTACCGTTTCGTCGATGCTCAATTTGCCCGCTTTTGCACACGGAACCCGCTGCGTCGGGGCCAAGTCGAAGGCCGGGACTACTTCATTCTGGAACAAGGAAGCTGACTCATGGGCCAATGGCTCGACAGCCTGACCGGCTGGCTCAGCGCCAACCCGCAGTGGCTTGGCCTGGCAATCTTTCTGGTGGCATGCATCGAATGCCTGGCCATCGCCGGCATCATCGTACCGGGCACAGTGCTGCTGTTTGCGGTCGCGGTGCTCGCCGGTAGTGGCGCCTTCACCCTCGGTGAAACCCTGCTGCTGGGCTTTGCCGGCGGGCTGCTCGGCGATGCGCTGTCCTACAGCATCGGCAAGTACTTCCACCAGAACATCCGCCGCCTACCACTGATCCGCCATCACCCGGAATGGATCGGCAGCGCCGAGACCTACTTCCAGCGCTACGGAATCGCCAGCTTGCTGGTCGGGCGCTTCATTGGCCCACTGCGGCCAATGCTACCGATGGTCGCGGGCATGTTCGACATGCCCCTGCCGCGCTTTATCGCCGTCAGCATGGTGGCTGGCGCCGGTTGGTCGGTGGCCTACCTGCTGCCCGGCTGGGCCACGGGCGCGGCCATGCGCCTGCCCTTGCCCGAAGGCTTCTGGCTCGATGCCGGGCTGATCGCCGGGACACTGGCGGTACTGATCGGCCTAAGCCTCAATAGCAGCATCCGCGACCAGCGCCATGGCACCCGCTTGATCGCCGCCCTGAGCTTCCTGGCGCTGGCCGGGTTGTTCATCGGCTGGCCTTATCTGCACGAGTTCGACCAGGGCGTAATGACCCTGGTACAGGAGCATCGCAGCCAGGCCGTGGATGGTGTGGTGGTGCTGGTTACCCGTCTGGGCGACTTCCGTACCCAGCTGTTCCTTGGCGCGCTGCTGACCGGTTTACTGCTGTTGGCACGGCAATGGCGTCATGCGCTGTTTGCCGGTAGTGCGTTGATGGGTACTGCGCTGGCTAATGGCACGTTGAAGTGGTTGTTTGCGCGGGCACGACCTGAAGTGCTGACCGACCCGCTGACCAGCTACAGCATGCCCAGCGGACATAGTTCGGCGTCGTTTGCGTTCTTCTTGGTGATGGCCATTTTAGCCGGACGTGGCCAACCGCCGCGGATGCGGCTGACCTGGGTGCTGCTTGGCTGTCTGCCGGCGCTGTCGATTGCGCTGTCGCGGGTGTACCTGGGCGCGCATTGGCCGACCGACATTCTCGCCGGTGCACTGCTGGCGTGCTGTGTGTGCGCTGTGAGCCTGACCCTGGTGCAGTATCGCCAGCCGCTGAACGCCTTGGGCCAGCGGGTTTGGTGGCTGGTGTTGCCGGCGTGCGTGGCGTTGTTGGCGTTCTTTGCCTTACATGCGTTGCCGCAGGCTTTGCTGCGTTATCAGTATTGAGTGAGTCAGGGCCGGCCTCATCGCGGGGCAAGCCCGCTCCCACGCCAAGGATGTGAAAGGAGCCGTACAGGTAAACGACCTATCAGGCAAACAACTCGCCCTGAATCCGCTCGAGCAGGTTCTGAATTGCCGCCAAACGCTCCTGCGGCGAATCGATCGTCAGCAAATCCAACTTGTCCTCTTCCATGAACGGCAGCAGGTACGCCAGCTGATTGGCCAACGACAGCTGGCCGTCGACCGGCCGAGGCATATCCAGTGCCTCGACCATCGGGTGCTCACCCAGGGCCAGCAGCAGCGCGAGCAAATCATCCTCATGCTCGGTCAATTCGCTGTCCGTGCCGTCCGCTAGCCAGTGCACCTCGCCCAGCAGCAATTGGTCCTTCTGCACCTCGGTCTGGATCACCTCGAAGCGCCGCACGCCCTCGACGCGGATCCCCAGCAAGCCGTTGTCCTGCTGGGTGAAGTCGCGAATCAGCGCCTCACAGCCAATCGAAGCCACCACCGGCGGCGCCTTGCCAACCTGCTCGCCCTCCAGGATGCATACCACGCCAAAACCGCTGCCTTGTTTCATGCAGCGGCCGATCATGTCCAGGTAGCGCGCCTCGAATATCTGCAAGTCGAGCATGCAACCGGGAAACAGCACGGTATTGAGCGGAAACAGCGGTAGCGTCATCACAAATCCTCAGGCCACCAGGCTAACCGCCAACGGCAGGAACACCGCCGTGGCCACACCCATCAGGCTCATCGCCAACGCGGCGAAGGCGCCGCATTCGTCACTTTCCTGCAAGGCCACCGAAGTGCCCACCGCGTGCGCGGTCACGCCCAGCGACATGCCCCGCGCCTCTGGGCTGAGTACGCCAAAGCGGGTCAGCAGCGCCGGACCGAAAATCGCCCCGATCACCCCGGTAATCAACACGAACACCGCCGCCAGCGCGGCCACGCCACCGATTTGTTCGGCCACCAGCATGGCAATCGGCGAGGTCACCGACTTTGGCGCCATGGTCATCAGGATCATGTGCTCGGCACCGAACCACCAACCCAGCAACAGGCACGCCAGGGTGGCGAACAGGCCTCCGATTACCAGCGTAGTAAATGTCGGCCAGAACAGCTGGCGAATGCGCCGCAGGTTCAGGTAGAGCGGCACCGCCAAGGCCACCGTGGCCGGGCCGAGGAGGATATTCATGATCTCGGTGCTTTTGCGGTACTCGGCATAGTCGATACCACAGGAGACCAACACGCCGATCACCAGCAGCATCGACACCAGCACCGGCTGCAGGAAGATCCAGCGGGTTTTCTCATAGCCTGCCAGCACGATCTGGTAGGCCCCCAAGGTGATGCCGATGCCAAACAATGGATGATGGATCACCGCGTTGAGCGCGCCGTGCCAGTCGACGGTCATGGTTGCTCCTCGCGTTTGCCTTGGCGATGGATGAGCTTTTGCATCAACACGCCGACGAATACCAGGGTGGCCAGGCACGACAGCACCAGCGCACCGACGATGGCCCAAAAGTCTGCGGCAATGTCATTGGCATACACCATCACCCCTACCGCCGGGGGTACCAGCAACAGCGGCAAGTAGCGCAGCAGACTGGAAGCGGCCTCGTTCAGCGGCTTGCCGACCTCGCCGCGAATCATCAGGAACACCAGCAACAGCAGCAGGCCAATGATCGGCCCAGGCAGAATGGGCACAAACAGATGGTTGATTGCCGTACCCAGCAGTTGGAACAACACCAGCCAGGTCAAACCACGCAACAGCATAAGCATCTCCTTCGGGCATGGCGGCCATTATAAGCACGCGTTGGTTGCACCTATAAGCCGATATTCGCCGAAAACATGGCAACTTGACCGCAACCGCGCGACGTGCTGATCTTGGACTTTCGTACCACCCGAACAGCAATGACAATCCGGAGAGTCACGATGCCCTATGTACCTGTTGCAGAGCTTTCGCAGTACGTTGGAAAGGAACTGGGACGTTCCGAATGGCTGAAAATCGATCAGCAGCGCATCAACCTGTTCGCCGAGGCTACCGGCGACTTCCAGTTCATCCATGTCGACCCTGAAAAAGCCAGCAAGACCCCCTTCGGCGCCACCATCGCCCATGGTTTCCTCACCCTGTCGTTGATTCCCAAGTTGATGGAAGACATCCTGGTCCTGCCTGAAGGACTGAAGATGGTGGTCAACTATGGCCTGGACAGCGTGCGCTTCATCCAGCCGGTGAAGGTCGATAGCCAGGTTCGGCTCAAAGTCGAGCTGACCGATGCCACCGAGAAGAAGCCGGGGCAGTGGCTGCTCAAGGCTACCGCCACCCTGGAGATCGAAGGCGAGGAGAAACCAGCGTATATCGCTGAGCCGTTATCGTTGTGCTTCGTCTGATCCTTCCTTGCACTGATCTGTAGGCGCTGACGAAGCCTGTAAACGAGGGTGTATTGCCCTCGCTTTAGCGACTGGATGCCTTGGGGGCTGCTGTGCAGCCCATCGCAGGCTGCGTCAGCCCCACGCATTCCCTGGCTCGCCAGCGCTGTCTGTGCCAACACATTCTGCGGCATACTCGGTAGATCTATCGCCCGGAATCCGCCATGCGTCCTCTGCTGCCCCTTGCCCTGACCTTGTTGCTCGCCGCTTGTGGCGAAGGCGAACCACTGTCGCCGCCGGACGCGCGCCTGCCCGATGGTGGCCGCTATCGCGGTGAAGTGGTCAACGGCCTGCTGCAGGGCGAAGGCCGCATCGACTACCCCAACGGCAGCTGGTACGCCGGCACCTTCAACAATGGCCAATGGCATGGCCAAGGTGAATGGCACGGCAGCAATGGGGAGGTCTACCGCGGGCAGTTCGCTGGCGGCCTGTTCGATGGTCTGGGCGACCTGACCACCCCCGGCAGCCACTACGCCGGCACCTTCAAGCACGGCCGGCGCGATGGCGAAGGCACCCTCAAGCAGAACGATCAGGTCTATCGCGGCCAATTCAAGGACGACCAGTACCACGGTGCTGGTGAACTGGAGTTGGCCGATGGCAGCCGCTATCAGGGCCTGTTCGCCAAGGGCAAACCCAATGGCGCCGGGGTGCGCAGTGATGCCAGTGGCAATCAGTTCAGCGGCCGCTTCATCGATGGCCAGTTGCAAGGCAGCGGCACCTACGACAGCGTCGAGGGCGAGCAGTACATCGGAGAGTTCAAGGACAACCGCCTGGAAGGCCGCGGCCGCTACGAGAACGTCGACGGCGACGTGTGGATCGGCGAATTCAAGGACGGCTCGCTCGATGGCGAAGGCGAACTGCTTGGCAGCGATGGCAGCCGTTACAAGGGCGGCTTTCGCCAATGGCGCTTCAATGGCCAAGGCCACCTGCACCTGGCTGACGGCAGCCAATACCTTGGCGGTTTCGTCGATGACGCTTACCAGGGCCATGGCCGGCTGACCCAGGCCAACGGCCGGGTCGAGAGCGGCTACTGGGTCAAGGGTGTGCGGGTGCGTGACGAAAAAGGCAAGCTGTTGCCCGACCCGCTGGACCTGGCCCTGCTCAATCAAGGCAAACTGCTCGCAGACGCCCTGGCCAAGGTCCCGCACTCCAAGCCGCCGATCCAGCTCTACAGCCTGGTGGTCGCTGGCGATGGCCAGCAGAGCGTATTCCTGCGCGAGGCCGACTACGTCAGCAACATGCTCAAGGTACGCTTTGGCGCCCATGGCCAGATCACCCTGGTCAACCACCGCGATCACCTGACCGACCGCCCCATGGCCACCCGCGAGAACCTCTCCCGCGCCGCCAAGACCCTGGCCGAGCGCAGCGGTCCGGAAGACCTGGTGTTCGTCTATCTGACCAGCCATGGCAGCCACGACCATCAACTGGTGCTCGACCAGCCGCGCCTGCAACTGGCGGACCTGTCCGCCGACGAACTGGCCAGTTCATTGGCGCCGTTAAAAGATCGCGACAAAGTCATCGTCATCTCCGCCTGCTATTCAGGGGGCTATATCGCCCCGCTCAAGGACGACCGGACCTTGATCATGACCGCCGCGCGCCCCGACCGGGTGTCATTCGGTTGCTCGGAAGAAGCCGACTTCACCTATTTCGGCGATGCCCTGTTCGCTGAAGCGCTGAACCAGACCGACGACTTGAAACAGGCGTTTGAACTGGCGCGCGCCAGCGTTGCCGAACGGGAAGCAAGGGAAGGCTTCGAAGCCTCGGAACCGCAGCTGTGGGCGCCGCCCGCCGTGCTCTCGCACTGGCAGCGCCTACGCCGGCAACAGGCCGAGCAAGCCTTGCGCAATGAAGCTCAGACAGCCAACCCGGCGCAGGAAAAAAACCCTGCCAGCCACTAAGCTGTGTGTAACAAGGGAGAGACATCATGTACTTGACGCCTCAGCATGTCCTGCTTGCCGGAGCCACCGGTCTAACCGGTGAACACCTGCTCGACCGCCTGCTCAACGAACCGACCATCAGCCGGGTGCTGGCGCCAACACGCCGGCCCCTGGCCGAGCACCCGCATCTGGAAAACCCAGTGGGTGACCCGGCGGTGTTTCTCCCGCAACTGGGCGGACGCGTCGATATCGCGTTCTGTTGCCTGGGTACTACCCTCAAGCAGGCAGGCTCGGAGTCGGCCTTCCGCGCGGTGGATCTGGACATGGTCGTGGCCTTCAGCAAGCGTGCCCGGGAGATGGGCGCGCGGCACCTGCTGGTGGTCAGCGCGATTGGCGCCGATGCCAAGTCGTCGATCTTCTATAACCGGGTCAAGGGCGAGATGGAAGAAGCGCTCAAGGCCCAGGACTGGCCACAGCTGACCATCGTGCGGCCGTCACTGTTGCTTGGCGAGCGGATCGAGCCGCGCCTGGGCGAGCGCTTGGCGGCGCCGTTCTCCAAGTTCATGCCGGGCAAATACCGCGGGATCGAGGCGTGCACCCTGGCACGTGCGCTATGGCGGCTGGCGCTGGAGGAGGAAGACGGCATTCGGGTTGTGGAATCGGATGAGCTGCGCAGGCTTGGTCGGAAGTGATTAAGATCCTGGGGCCGCGTTGCGGCCTTCGCGGGCAAGCCCGCTCCCACAGGGACCGCGCCCATCTTCAGAGCGGCGCCGTCCCTGTGGGAGCGGGCTTGTCGGGGCGCCGAACCGCCGCGAAGGGCCGCGTTGCGGCCCCAACACTCTCACAGACCACCAGTAGCGTTGAAGCTCACCCCAAGCGCCGTCAACACTGACAAAGGCAGCAGCAAGGTATCGAGCAACAGGCTCCCCGGTAGATCCAACCGCGGATAAGCCGGCGCCTCGGCGCCAAACCTATCCAGCGGGCAACAGCCGCCGTTCATGACATACCAATCCAGCCGCATCCCGGCATACACCAAGGGCGCCCCCGGCTTGCTGGCATCCAGCGTACGCACCGTGGCGCAACCACCCAGCTGGGCCAGCACCAGCACCCCCAGCAACGCCCGCCTCAATCATCGACCCCATAATGATGCTCGCCCCAACGCGGCAGCATGTCTTGCGGGATGTTCAGCAGATTGAGAATCCGCGCGACAACGAAATCGACCAGGTCATCGATGGTCTGCGGCTGGTGATAGAAGCCAGGCGCCGCCGGTAGGATCACCGCGCCCATCTGCGACAGCTTGAGCATGTTCTCCAGGTGAATGGTGGAGAACGGCGCCTCACGCGGCACCAGAATCAACTGGCGACGCTCTTTCAGGGTGACGTCGGCAGCGCGTTCGATCAGGTTGTTGCAGGCACCTGTAGCGATCGCCGACAACGTCCCCGTCGAGCACGGCACCACCACCATCGCCGCTGGTGCTCCGGAGCCGGAGGCCACCGGCGACATCCAGTCTTCCTTGCCGTACACGCGGATCTGCCCATCGGCGGCGCCGGTGTATTCGGTGAGGAAGGCCTGCATCGCCTGGGGCTTGGCTGGCAGCAGCACGTCGGTCTCGGTGGCCATCACCAGCTGCGCGGCCTTGGAGATGAGGAAGTGCACCTCTCGGTCCTCGCGCACCAGGCAGTCGAGCAGGCGCAGGCCGTACTGCGCTCCGGAGGCGCCGGTCATGGCCAGGGTGATGCGTTCCGGCCCGCTCATCACTGCAACGCCTCGGCCAGTTTGCCGTGCAGGCCGCCGAAGCCGCCGTTACTCATGATCACCACGTGGGTGCCCGGTCGTGCCTGGCCTTTGACCCGCTCGATGATCGCTTCCAGGCTGTCGGCAACCACGGACGGCACCTTGCACTGGGCGGCAGTGGCTGCCAGGTCCCAGCCGAGGTTGGCCGGGGCGTACCAGATGACCTGGTCGGCGTCGTTGACGCTTTCCGGCAAGCCGTCGCGGTGAGCGCCCAACTTCATCGAGTTGGAGCGCGGCTCGATCACTGCAATCACTGGCGCTTCGCCCACCCGCTTGCGCAGGCCGTCGAGGGTGGTGGCAATGGCGGTCGGGTGGTGGGCGAAATCATCGTAGATAGTCACGCCCTGTACTTCGGCGACCTTTTCCATCCGCCGCTTGACGCTCTTGAAGGCGCTCAGGCCGTCAATCGCCATCGCCGGTACCACGCCGACGTGGCGCGCAGCGGCCAAGGTAGCCAAGGCGTTGGCGACGTTATGCTGTCCGGTCATCTCCCACTTCACGATGCCTTGGGCAACCCCGTCGAACAGCACTTCGAAGTGCGAGCCATCGGCACTGAGCAGGCGCGCTTGCCACTGGCCGCCTTCACCCGTGGTTTGCACCGGCGTCCAGCAACCCATGCCGATCACCCGCTCCAGGGCTTGCTCAGTGGTCGGATGGATGACCAGGCCTTCGCTTGGAATGGTCCGCACCAAGTGATGGAACTGCCGCTCGATAGATGCCAGATCCGGGAAGATGTCCGCATGATCGAACTCAAGGTTATTGAGAATCGCAGTACGCGGGTGGTAGTGCACGAACTTCGAACGCTTGTCGAAGAAGGCGCTGTCGTATTCATCGGCCTCGACCACGAAGAACGGCGTGTCGCCCAGGCGCGCCGACACCGAGAAGTTCTGCGGCACGCCGCCGATCAGGAAGCCCGGACTCATGCCGGCATGCTCCAGCACCCAGGCCAGCATGCTGCTGGTCGTGGTCTTGCCATGAGTACCGGCCACCGCCAGCACCCAGCGCCCCTGCAGCACATGGTCGGCCAGCCACTGCGGGCCGGAAACGTACGGCAGGCCCTTGTTCAGGACATATTCGACCGCAGGGTTGCCGCGCGACATGGCATTGCCGATCACCACCAGATCCGGCGCCGGTTCCAGTTGGGCAGGGTCGTAGCCCTGGGTCAGCTCGATGCCCTGGGCCTGGAGCTGCGTGCTCATTGGCGGATAGACGTTGGCATCGGAGCCGGTGACCCGATGGCCCAGCTCCTTGGCCAGGACCGCCAGGGAACCCATGAAAGTGCCGCAAATACCAAGAATATGAATGTGCATGATCGACCTCGCAAAACGTCGAGGCAGGGTAGCCCAGGGCGAGCGAAATCGCACCCGCTGTTTCGTTCAGCCGCCCCTGGCGATGCCGTGTTTGCGAAGTTTTCGATACAAGGTATTGCGGCTGATGCCCAGGTGGCTGGCGACGTTGGTCAGGTGCCAGCGGTTTTGTTCCAGCACAGCCAACAAGACACTGCGCTCAGCATCCTCTAGAGGAAGATCGGCGCGTAAAGGTAGATCGGCGTGCAGAGGTAGATCAGCGTGTGGAGGTAGATCAACGTGGGAGCGGGCTTGCCCCGCGATAGCGCCGGCGCAGACACCAGCGAACTGACCCATGTCGCTATCGCGGGGCAAGCCCGCTCCCACGCAATCCGTATTAGATCGCACCAGCACAGGCAAATCGCCATAGGTAATGCGCTGGTTGTCGCACAGCGCCACCAGCGTGCGCAGCACATTGCGCAGTTGCCGCACGTTACCCGGCCAGGCGAATGCCAGCAGCGCCTGGCGCGCCTGTGGCTCGATCTCGATGTGCTGCCCTTCGGCTTCCTGGCGCAACAGAAAGTCCAGCAGCGGCGCTTTGTCACTGCGCTCACGTACCGCCGGCAACGCCACTTCCAGACCGTTTAGCCGGTAGTACAAGTCTTCGCGGAAGCTGCCCTGCTCCACCCGCTGCAAGAGGTTGCGGTGGGTAGCGCTGATGATCCGCACATCCACCGCCTGCGCCTCACCACCAATCGGCACCACCTGGCGATCCTCCAGCACCCTGAGCAGTCGCGTCTGCAACGCCAGCGGCATATCGCCGATTTCATCGAGCAACAACGTACCGCCATCGGCCTGCAGCAGTTTGCCGCGCATGCCTTCCTTGCGCGCACCGGTGAAACTGCCACCGCGATAACCGAACAACTCGCTCTCGATCAGGCTCTCTGGCAGCGAAGCGCAGTTGATGGCCACAAAAGGTTTGTGCCGACGCTGGCTAGCCTGGTGCACAGCCTGGGCGAACGCCTCCTTGCCGCATCCAGTCTCGCCGCGCAGCAGCAGCGGCACGTCACGCTCGAACACGCGAACGGCGCGGCTGAAATCAGCTTTAAGAGCCGGATCGAGTAGACAGATCTGCGCCTGCGCCTCGGCCGTTTGCAGCGGCATCGCCGCTGGCACCGCCCAAGCTGCTGTGCGGGCCTGGCCACGCAGGCTGGCGAACACCTGGCGGCCGTCGCGGGTATGCAGTGGCCAGACTGCGCTGCCCTGCGGCGTGGCACGGCAGAGCAAATCGTCATGGCTGCAGGCAAAAAACATATCCACAGGCTTGCCCAGCACTCCACCACGAATAGTGCCGAGCAGATTCAACGCACTCTGGTTGACCGCACTGATCCGCCCTTCGCCATCGAATGCCAGCAAGCCTTCGCTGAACAGCCCTACCGATTCGGCCTGCAAATGGAAACGCAGCAGCCACTGATGCTCGAAATGGCGCAGGAAGTAACAGCTCTCGATCATCTTCGCCGAGAGGTTGACCAGCGCCATGGTATGGAACTGGCTCTGGCGCGAGACATCGGGCCGCGCCGAAGACACGTCGAGTACCGCCAGCAGCTCGCCATGCGGGTCGAACACCGGGCTCGCCGAGCAGGTCAGCCCGGTGTGGCGGCCACGAAAATGTTCGTTTTGATGGATGGTCAGCGCCTGCCGCTCGACCAGGCAGGTGCCAATGCCGTTGGTGCCCTCGCTGGCCTCGCTCCAGTCGGCGCCCAACCACAGCCCGGCGCGCTCGAAAATACGCCGTTCGGTAGGCGCGGTGACGCAATTGAGGATCACCCCGCGGGCGTCGGTCAGCAATACCGCGTGCCCCGCGCCCGATAGCTGCTGGTGCAGGCTATTCATTTCGGTGCCAGCAATCTGCAACACCTGGCGCAGGCGTTCGCGAGTTTCCAGCAGGCGCCCGTGTTCGAGCACCACCGGCGCCTGGCCACGGTCAGGGTCGAGGTGATAGTCCTCCAGGCAACGCAGCCAGGAACGGGCGATCGAAGGGTCGCTGGCAGGTCCGCTGCCCTCGCCACGGGCAACTGTCAGGACTTGATGGGCATGGCGGCTGAACGCATTGCTCTGCATTTGTTGTTGTGCTCCGCAGATAGAGACTCAGGGCCAGCATCCTCCACCCAGCAAGGCTTTGCAATGGCGCACTGACCCACAGGTCACGCAGCGTGTCATTAGCGGTACAAACTGTCACTGCGCCTGTGCCATAGCGGGTACACAGGGGCTCAACGATAGTGCAAGGAGCGCAGTAACTCCTTGATTCACAAGGAGCGCCCGGCAGTGGCCCAAGCTTTGCTCTACGCTTTCCAACTCCCCAACAAACACAATAGCCAGGAGAGACACCATGCGTTACGCACATCCCGGTACCCAAGGCTCCAAGGTCAGCTTCAAGAGCCGTTACGGGAACTTCATCGGTGGCGAGTTCGTAGCTCCGGTCAAAGGGCAATATTTCGAAAACACATCTCCGGTGAACGGCAAGCTGATCGCCGAATTCCCCCGCTCCACTGCCGAAGACATCGACAAGGCGCTGGACGCCGCGCACGCCGCAGCCGACGCCTGGGGCCGCACCTCGGTGCAGGACCGCTCCAACGTCCTGCTGAAAATTGCCGACCGCATCGAGCAGAACCTCGAACTGCTGGCCATCACCGAAACCTGGGACAACGGCAAGCCGGTGCGTGAAACCCTCAACGCCGACATCCCGCTAGCTGTTGACCATTTCCGCTACTTCGCTGGTTGCATCCGCGCCCAGGAAGGCGGCGCCGCCGAGATCAACGAAGGCACCGTGGCCTATCACATCCACGAACCGCTGGGCGTGGTCGGGCAGATCATTCCGTGGAACTTCCCGATCCTGATGGCCGCCTGGAAACTCGCCCCGGCGCTGGCCGCCGGCAACTGCGTGGTGCTCAAGCCGGCCGAGCAGACCCCACTGGGCATCACCGTGCTGGTCGAGTTGATCGGCGACCTACTGCCGCCGGGCGTGCTCAACGTGGTGCAGGGTTATGGCCGTGAAGCGGGCGAGGCCCTGGCCACCAGCAAGCGCATCGCCAAGATCGCCTTCACCGGCTCCACCCCAGTCGGCTCGCACATCATGAAATGCGCAGCCGAAAACATCATCCCGTCCACCGTCGAGCTGGGTGGCAAGTCGCCGAACATCTACTTCGAAGACATCATGCAGGCCGAGCCGAGCTTCATCGACAAGGCTGCAGAAGGCATGGTCCTGGCGTTCTTCAACCAGGGCGAAGTGTGCACCTGCCCATCGCGGGCGCTGGTGCAGGAGTCGATCTACCCGCAGTTCATGGAAGCGGTGCTGAACAAGGTCAAGAAGATCAAGCGTGGCGACCCGCTGGACACCGACACCATGGTCGGCGCCCAGGCCTCGCAGCAACAGTTCGAGAAGATCCTCTCGTACCTGGACATCGCCCAGGAAGAAGGTGCCGAGCTGCTCACCGGCGGCAAGGTGGAAAAACTCGAAGGCGACCTGTCCACCGGCTATTACATCCAGCCGACCCTGCTCAAGGGCAACAACAAGATGCGCGTGTTCCAGGAAGAGATCTTCGGCCCGGTGGTCAGCGTCACCACCTTCAAGGACGAAGCCGAAGCGCTGGCGATTGCCAACGACACCGAATTCGGCCTGGGCGCCGGCGTGTGGACCCGCGACATCAACCGCGCCTACCGCATGGGCCGTGGGATCAAGGCGGGCCGGGTGTGGACCAACTGCTACCACCTGTACCCGGCGCACGCCGCTTTTGGCGGCTACAAGAAATCCGGCGTAGGCCGTGAAACCCACAAGATGATGCTCGATCATTATCAGCAGACCAAGAACCTGCTGGTGAGCTACGACATCAACCCGCTGGGCTTCTTCTAAACCGCGTTACGCCCTTCGCGGGCAATCCCGCTCCCACAGGCGCCACTGCATTTGAAACTGTGCTGTCCCTGTGGGAGCGGGCTTGCCCGCGAAGAGGCCGGCACTGACGTTTACCATTCCAGACCGGATCGCCTGAACGAACCTCTCTGGCTCGCTTCCTGCAGTACCCATCACCATCGGCTGGAAGCCTTCCGGCCACCAAGAAAAACAACAGGTGAACCTATGCCAAGCGATCACTCCGGTAGCACACCGGCCACTTCTTCCGTCGACTTCGAAAAAGTCGGCTCAGACTATTTCCAACAACGTGAACTGAAAAAAGGCGCCGCCGGCTGGGTCCTGCTGGTCGGCCTGGGGGTCGCCTACGTGATCTCCGGCGACTACGCCGGGTGGAACTTCGGCCTGGCCCAAGGCGGCTGGGGCGGCATGTTCCTCGCCACCCTGCTGATGGCTACCATGTACCTGTGCATGTGCTTCTCGCTGGCCGAACTGTCGTCGATGATCCCCACCGCAGGCGGCGGCTATGGCTTCGCCCGCAGCGCCTTCGGCCCCTGGGGCGGCTTCTTGACCGGAACCGCGATCCTCATCGAATACGCCATCGCTCCGGCTGCTATCGCGGTGTTCATCGGCGCCTATTGCCAGTCACTGTTCGGCATCGGCGGCTGGATGATTTATCTCGCGTTCTACATCATCTTCATCGGCATCCATATCTTCGGTGTCGGCGAAGCGCTGAAACTGATGTTCATCATCACCGCGGTGGCGGCAATTGCCCTGGTGGTGTTCCTGATCGGCATGGTGCCCCATTTCGATGCAGCCAACCTGTTCGATATCGCCCCAACCAGCGCGGCAGGCGCCAGCAGCTTCCTGCCATTCGGCTACATCGGCGTGTGGGCGGCGATCCCCTATGCGATCTGGTTCTTCCTGGCGGTCGAAGGTGTGCCATTGGCTGCCGAAGAAACCAAGAACCCTAAACGCGACCTGCCGCGCGGCTTGATCGGGGCAATGCTGGTGCTGCTCGCCTTTGCCCTGCTGATTCTGGTGATCGGCCCTGGCGGCGCGGGTTCCGAAGCGCTCAAGGCCTCGGGCAACCCGCTGGTAGAGGCTCTGTCGAAGGCTTACGGTGGCTCAACCTGGATGGGCAGCTTCGTCAACCTGGTCGGCCTTGCTGGCCTGATCGCCAGCTTCTTCTCGATCATCTACGCCTATTCGCGGCAGATCTTTGCGCTTTCTCGCGCCGGCTACCTGCCACGCAAGCTGTCCGAGACCAACAAGAGCAAAGCACCCGTGCTGGCCCTGGTCATCCCGGGGATCATCGGCTTCGCCCTGTCGCTGACTGGCCAGGGTGACCTGCTGATCCTGGTCGCGGTGTTCGGCGCAACCTTGTCGTACGTGCTGATGATGGCCGCACACATCACCCTGCGTATTCGTCGCCCCAAGATGGCGCGTCCGTACCGCACCCCGGGCGGCATCTTCACCTCGGGCGTGGCCTTGGTCCTGGCGTGCCTGGCCGTGGTTGCCGGGTTCCTGGTCGATCCACGCGTGGTGATTGGCGCGGCAGTGATCTATGGGGTATTAATTGCCTACTTTGCTTTCTACAGCCGCCACCACTTGGTAGCGGGGACGCCGGAAGAGGAATTCGCCGCGATCCAAAAGGCCGAAGAGGCCCTGCACTGATCGCCGATACGCGCCGCAGCTCGCTCCTGCGGCGCTCTGGAGAGTCTGTATGGCAAGTTTCGTACACACGGTAGGCAACCTGGTCTACCGCTTCGACAGCCTCAAGGAAGTCATGGCCAAGGCCAGCCCGGCGCGCTCGGGCGACTTTCTGGCGGGGGTCGCGGCCAGCAACGACGGCGAACGGGTCGCCGCGCAGATGGCCCTGGCCAACATCCCGCTCACGCATTTTTTGAGTGAGGCGCTGATCCCCTATGAGCAAGACGAAGTCACCCGCCTGATCATCGACAGCCACGACGCCGAAGCCTTTGCCCCAGTCAGCCACCTGACGGTGGGCGGCCTGCGCGACTGGCTGCTCGGCGAAGGCGCCACTGAAGACAGCCTGCGCGCTCTCGCCCCCGGCCTGACCCCTGAAATGGCTGCGGCAGTGTCGAAAATCATGCGCGTGCAGGATCTGGTGCTGGTCGCGCAGAAGATCCGCGTGGTGACCCAGTTCCGCGGCACCATGGGCCTGCGCGGACGGCTGTCGACCCGCCTGCAACCGAACCATCCGACCGATGAACCGGCCGGGATCGCCGCGAGCATCCTCGACGGGCTGCTGTATGGCAACGGTGACGCCATGATCGGCATCAACCCGGCCACCGACAGTATTTCTTCGATCTGCGCCATGCTGGAAATGCTCGATGCGATCATCCAGCGCTATCAGATCCCCACTCAAGCCTGCGTGCTGACTCACGTCACCACCTCGATCGAGGCGATCAACCGCGGCGTGCCGCTGGACCTGGTATTTCAGTCCATCGCCGGCACCGAGGCGGCCAACGCCGGCTTTGGCATCAACCTCAACGTCCTGCAGGAAGGCTATGAAGCCGGCCTGTCGCTCAAGCGCGGCACCCTCGGCCAGAACCTGATGTATTTCGAAACCGGCCAAGGCAGCGCCCTGTCGGCCAACGCTCACCATGGCGTTGACCAGCAGACCTGCGAAACCCGCGCCTATGCCGTGGCCCGCCATTTCAAGCCGTTTCTGGTCAACACCGTGGTCGGCTTCATCGGCCCGGAATACCTGTACAACGGCAAGCAGATCATCCGCGCCGGCCTGGAGGATCACTTCTGCGGCAAGCTGCTGGGCGTGCCGATGGGCTGCGACATCTGCTACACCAACCACGCCGAAGCCGACCAGGACGACATGGACACCCTGCTGACCCTGCTGGGTGTGGCCGGGATCAACTTCATCATGGGCATTCCCGGCTCCGACGACATCATGCTCAATTACCAGACCACCTCGTTCCACGACGCGCTGTATGCGCGCCAGACCCTGGGCCTCAAGCCCGGCCCGGAATTCGAGGCGTGGCTTGAGCGCACCGGCATCTTCACCCAGGCCGATGGCCGCATTCGCTTTGGCGACAACCTGCCGCCCGCTTTCCGCCAAGCCTTGGCGCAGCTGGCCTAGAGGTGACCATGGAACGACACACGCCCACTCACGACAACCCCTGGCTGGCCCTGCGCAATCTCACCCCGGCGCGAATTGCCTTGGGCCGCAGCGGCATCAGCCTGCCCACCGGCGCCCAGCTGGATTTTCAGTTCGCTCACGCCCAGGCCCGTGATGCGGTGCACTTGGCCTTCGATCACGCCAGCCTGCGCAGCCAACTGAGTGAACGCGGCCGCGACAGCCTGCTGCTGCACAGCGCCGCCAGCGACCGCGACCAGTACCTGCAACGCCCGGATCTGGGCCGTCGGCTGAACCAGGAGTCGGTCCAGCAACTGCGCGAGTACGTCCAAGCCAATCCGGGTGGCGTCGACCTGGCCATCGTCGTCGCCGACGGTCTGTCGGCCCTGGCCGTACACCGCCATACCCTGCCGTTGCTCGCGCGTTTCGAAGAGCAGGCCGCCGCTGACGGCTGGAGCAGTGCCCCGGTGGTGCTGGTCGAGCAAGGCCGGGTTGCCGTGGCCGATGAAGTCGGCGAACTGCTTGGCGCGCGCATGACCGTGATGTTGATCGGCGAACGCCCTGGCCTGAGCTCGCCAGACAGCCTTGGCCTGTACTTCACCTACGGCCCCAAAGTCGGCCTGACCGACGCCTATCGCAACTGCATTTCCAACGTACGCCTGGAGGGCTTGAGCTACGGCATGGCCGCTCACCGCCTGTTGTACCTGATGCGCGAAGCCTGCCGGCGCCAGCTGTCGGGGGTGAATCTTAAGGACGAAGCCGAGGTCCATAGCCTCGACACTGAAAACTCTTCAAGCAAAAGCGGAAACTTCCTACTTGGGGAAGAGTAAAAATCATGTCACGGAAGGTGGATTGCGCTTCTAGCCTGCATTGGGGCAGCATGCCCGTGAAAGCTGCTGGCAATCCGCTGTTTCCCCAAATGGACTCTGAGGGCCGCACATGCGCATCATCAAGGCAACCCTGGAACACCTCGACCTGCTCAACCCGTTGTTCGTGAAGTACCGCGAGTTCTATGGGCAGCTGCCCTATCCGGACAGTTCGCGCAGCTTCCTCGAGAAGCGCCTCAGGCTCAAAGAGTCGGTGATCTACCTGGCGCTGCCGGATGATGACGACAGTAAACTGCTGGGTTTCTGCCAGCTGTATCCGAGCTTTTCGTCGCTGTCGCTCAAGCGCGTATGGATTCTCAACGACATCTACGTGGCCGAGGACGCCCGACGCATGCTGGTGGCCGACCATCTGATGCGCGAGGCCAAGAAAATGGCCAAAGAAACGAATGCCGTGCGCATGCGGGTGTCGACCAGCAGTGATAACGAGGTGGCGAAGAAGACCTACGAATCCATGGGCTTTCGCCAAGATACCGAGTTCACCAGCTACATTTTGCCGATCAACCAGGATTGAGCTACCCCACGCGAGGTCGCTATGCGGGTTGTGGCCAAGCGTGGGAGCGGGCTTGCCCCGCGATTGCGGCCCCCCGTTCCCACGTAGCCCGCATCCCAGCCAAAACCATCGTAACCCGCCGCTACAATCTCCCCGGGCACAATCTCCCCTTGTCCGTATAATGCCCCTCCTACATGTGTGAAAATTTACCCACTCGCAGGTAAACAAGCCTACGCCCTTGCCGATCTCCGTCTTTGCGCGCCCGTAGTCGCGGGTCAAGAACACAGGTGCTGTACATGGATTTCAACCCGCTGGACCTTATCCTGCATCTCGATGCCTACCTCGATCTGCTGGTCACCAACTACGGCCCCTGGATCTACGCCATTCTGTTCGCCGTGATCTTCTGCGAGACCGGCCTGGTGGTGATGCCCTTCCTGCCTGGCGATTCGCTGCTGTTCATCGCTGGCGCCGTGGCCGCAGGCGGCGGAATGGACCCAGTATTGCTCTCCGGGCTGCTGATGGCGGCGGCAATCATGGGCGACAGTACCAATTACGTGATCGGCCGAACGGCGGGCGAACGCTTGTTCAACAAGCCCGATTCGAAGATCTTCCGCCGCGATTACCTGCAGCGCACCCACGAATTCTACGAGCGCCACGGCGGCAAGACCGTGACCCTGGCGCGCTTCCTACCGATCCTGCGCACGTTTGCGCCGTTCGTTGCCGGCATCGCCCACATGCATTACCCGCGTTTTCTGGCCTTCAGCGTCGCCGGCTCGCTGTTGTGGGTCGGTGGCCTGGTCACCCTGGGCTTCTTCTTCGGCAATGTGCCGTTCATCAAGCAGCACCTGTCGCTGATGGTCGTCGCCATCATCGTCCTGTCGCTGGTGCCGATGATCCTCGGTTTGCTGCGTGGCCGCTTCGGCCGCGCCGCCAAGGCGCACTGACCGGCCCATGTGGTCGTTACGCGCCTGGCGGCGTCGACGTACCCTGGCCCGTTATCCGATCGATGCCCAGTTGTGGCAGGCTGTTCGGGAACAGCTGCCACTGCTCGACGGTATCAGCGAGGAAGAAGACCGCTGGCTGCGCGAAGCCTGCGTGTTGTTTCTGCATGACAAGCACCTGACCACCCTGCCCGGCGTCGAGCTGGACGACCAGCAGCGCCTGCTGCTCGCCGCCCAGGCCCAGTTGCCACTGCTGCACCTGGGCGACCTGGACTGGTATCAAGGCTTTCACGAAATCATCCTCTACCCCGACGACTTCAAGAGCCCCCAGCGCCACCGCGACGCCAGCGGTGTCGAGCACGTGTATGACGGCGAACACAGCGGCGAAGCCTGGCAACAAGGCCCGGTGATCCTGGCCTGGGACGGCGTGCTCAGCGGGGGTGGCTGGGAGGCCTACAACCTGGTGATCCACGAGCTGGCGCACAAACTCGACATGCTCAACGGCGACGCCAACGGCCTGCCGCCACTGCACAACGACATGCACGTCGGCGACTGGTCCCAGGCCATGCAACAGGCCTACGACGATCTCAACCGGCAGCTGGATGCCAACCCCGACGCCGAGACCGCCATCGACCCCTACGCTGCGGAAAACCCTGGCGAATTCTTTGCCGTCACCAGCGAATATTTCTTCAGCGCCCCTGACCTGCTGCACCAGGCTTATCCACAGGTGTACCAGCAATTGGCGCTGTTCTACCGCCAGGATCCGCTGTCCCGCCTGAGCCAACTGCAGGCCGAACATCCGCAGTACCGCGATCATCACTCCTGACACGCATCCAGGCACGTCCGCACATCAGGCAGGGCGTGGCGTGGCCCAGCAGAATGTGCCTATAATCGCCGCCAATTTTCCGATCAGACACGGGGGCACTGCCCAATGAGCTACAGCAAGATTCCGGCTGGCAAAGACCTGCCGAACGACATCTACGTCGCCATCGAGATCCCGGCTAACCACGCGCCGATCAAATACGAGATCGACAAAGACAGCGACGCGCTGTTCGTCGACCGTTTCATGGCTACCCCGATGTTCTACCCAGCCAACTACGGCTACATCCCCAACACCCTGGCTGACGACGGTGATCCGCTCGACGTGCTGGTCGTGACCCCTTACCCGGTCGCTCCAGGCGCGGTCATCCGCGCCCGTCCAGTCGGCATCCTGAACATGACCGACGACGGCGGCGGCGACGCTAAAGTCATCGCCGTACCGCACGACAAGCTGTCGCAGCTGTACGTCGACGTCAAAGAGTACACCGACCTGCCAGCGCTGCTGATCCAGCAGATCGAGCACTTCTTCGCGAACTACAAAGATCTCGAGAAGGGCAAGTGGGTCAAGATCGAAGGCTGGGAAGGCGCTGACGCCGCCCGTGCCGCGATCACCAAATCGGTTGCTGCCTACAAAGGCTAAGCCCGATGGGTATCTAGAGCCCCGCTTCGGCGGGGCTTTTTTGTGCCTGCTCAACGGCGGTAAGGGCAATATCCAAGAAAAGTCCTACTCAGTCCTAGGCCCCATCTCTCAATACGCGCCATTTCTTACACACTACGCAAACCTCAGGTTCATTTTCCCGCAGACGCTTGCCCGCTAGACTCGGCCCCATGACTACCTCTGGTGACCGCCTAAAGTCACTCCTTCAGGAGTGCGAACTGACCCCTTCCGACTTCGCTGCCCAGCGCGGCGTCACGCCCCAGCACGTCAACCACTGGTTCAAGCGCGGTATTCCTCTGGCCCGCCTCGATGAAACCGCCGACCTGTTCTGCGTGCACCGTCGCTGGCTGCTAAGCGGCGAAGGCCCTAAACACCCAAGCCCGATCCTGCGCCAAAGCCTCTTAACGCCCACCCCGGCAAAAGCCAGCCCGCTGCTGGGCGACGATACGCGCATGGTAAACATCGCCCTACACAGCGTGAGCAACAGGCGTCTGCAACCCGACCAACACAGCTATCTGCCGCTCCCCCAGCAAGCCCTCGAAGCGCTTGGCGTGGCAGTGGAACAGGCTATCTGCGTGAACATGCCCGCCGCCAACATGGCCCCGCTGATCCCCCTGAACGCCATCGTTGCCATCGACCGGGGCATGACTCAAGTCGTCGAAGGCCAAGCCTATGCCCTACTGCACAACGGCCAACTGAAAGTGCACAGTCTCAGCCTCGGCAACAACGACACCCTGTGTTTACACAGCCACGACCGACGCAATTACGCCGTCGAGCGCTACACCCCCGCCCAACGCCATGCGCAAGGCCTGGAAATCCTTGGGCGGGTGTTTCATTGGTCATATTTCAGCCAGCCAGTACCAGGCTGAAACACCCAGTGCCACTTTTTGCTGGGCAACACGAGCGCGCCCTAGTATCCTTGCCCGCACATTTCGCCCCAGACCGGCCAAGGCCGCGCTCCAGAGGGCCTGGCGACGCCTCATACAGCCGTCTGCCATCTTTTTCATGGTCCTTGAGACCATACCGTTTAAGGCGGTTGCGGCTTACCAAAAATGAGCCAAGATCGTCCCCGAGAAGCCGGCCACAAGCCGGCTTTTTAATGCCCGATATTCAGAACCGCGTCACCACCCCCATACGCACTGTACGCCCCGGCGCCGGCATGAAGCTCTGTGCCAGCGGATCCAGGTAATAGCGGTCCGTCAGGTTCTGCACCGACACATTCACCTGCGTGTGCTCCAGCAACTTGTACGCGAGGAACAGATCGAACAACGCCACTGACCGGTACTCGATCTGCGGCGTGGTTGCGCCAGTCTGCCAAGGCTTGTCGAGGGTACTGGTCGGGCCAGAGCTGTAGGTCACCCGGCCACCAACGGTCAGTGCCTCATCGAAAAAGCGCAGGCCGCTGGTCAGGCTGGCTGAGAGTCTCGGTGGGTTCTGGGTATTGGTGTACGAACCCATGAAGCTGCCTGGGGTGCAGTTGGGCGTGTCATGGGTCTTCTGGTACGAGTCGGCGGTGGCGCGCAGCTTGCCGGCAAACTCCGAGTCGCAGGTCTCGGTCTTGAGGTAGTAGGTGGCCGATAGATCGGCGAACACCCGGCCGGCGTCGTAGTTCGATTGCAGCTCAAGGCCGCTGGTACTGAAGCTGTCGGTATTGCTGAACGACATCTGCCCCCACAGGCCGGGGCTTGGGTCGTAGTAGCGGGTGATGTAGTTCTTGATGGTGTTATTGAAGTAGGCCAGCTTGATCGCAGCCGAGTCGTGCTCGGTCAACAGGTCGTCGCGCAGGGCGCTGACGCCAATCTCCCAGCTCTGCGAGCGCTCAGGCTTGAGGCTCTTGCCTGGGGTGACCTGCTGGGTGCCCTGGCTGGTTTCGAACAGCGACGGCAAGCGCAGGCCCTGGGTGTAGGTGACATAGAAGAAGGTGTCGGGCAGCAGCTCGACATTGATGCCGAATGCCGGCGAGAACCCGCCACCACTGCTGCTGCCCTGCTGGGTATGGTCATAGCCGGTGACCACGCTGCTGATGCCCTCTGGATTGACCTCGACGCGGGTCGCACCGAAGTCGTTGAAGCGCACGCCGTTAAACGGCTCGTTACTGTTGCGAAAGACAATGCCGTTGTTCAGCCGGGGATCGGTGGCGTCGGTGTATTGGCCGTTCTGGTCCGGGAACCACGTCATGTTGCCCCACCCCTTGGGACCGCTTGCCGAAATGTAGCGCACCTCACGCTCCTCACGCCGGGCGCTGGCGAGCACGGTGTTGTCCTTGGTGCGGTAGTGGCTGTAGCGCCCGCCGCCCCATAAGGTCAGTTGCTCGATTGGCTGATACTCGAGCTTGCCGTTGAAGCTGAACTCTTGCCGTGAAGCATCGCGCAGGGTGCGGTTGGCGTCGATGTCGTGCTGGGTGATCAGCACGCTCTTTTGCGGTTGCAGGTCTTCAAGCTGGAACGCGCCGCCCAGGTCCAAGGTGAAGTCACCCTGGGCTGTCTGGAAGCGGGAGATGTTGTTCAGGTCGCCACCGATGCGCCGGTTGTCCTGGCGGGTCCAGCTGCGGTCGGAGCGAAACAGCTGGGAAACCGGTGCCGTCCAGGCCGAACTCAACGAGCTGGTTTGCGCGTCGGTCATCCACAGGGAGCCGGTCAAATCGACCAGTGGATTGCCAGCGGGCAGGTAGTGATAGCGCGCGGTGTAGGTATCGATCTTCACCTCACCCAGCGGATACTGGTAGATACCGGCGGTGCCGAAGCGGTAGATGTCAGACGGCATGATTTCGGCGCTGCGCCCGTCGTAACGGCGATAGCCCAAGTCCAGGGTGTGACCGTCGGCGATCCGCCAGGTGGCCTTGAGCAGGTATGAGTCGGTTTTCGCTGAGGAGTTGAGCACTTCCTCACCGGCGTTGTAGGTCATCGCCACGCTGGGCTGTTCACTGCCGCTCTGGTCATAGATACGGTAGCGGTTCTGGCCTTTCTTGCCGGAAAAATAGTTGCCCTGATTGCGATGCGCATAGGCCGCGACCACGTCCAGGCGCTCGGTGCTAAAGGCAAAGGCAGCGCTGCCAGACTCGGCCTCTGAGCCGAACAGGCTGGCGCGCTCATCGCGGGGTGCCACGCTCAGGCTTTCATCCTTGGAACTGGCGCTACGATGAGCGGGTGCTACGCCGTTGTTCCATAGGTCGCCCTTCAGGCGTACGCCCACCTTGTTGCCGTCGACCAGAATGTCCTGCACGCCGATCGTCTTCATTTCCACCGAACCGCCGATCGCCCCAGACTTGGTCGACGGCCCCTTGTTGACGGTCACGCTGCTGATCAAGTCCGGGTCGATGTAGCTGCGTTGCTGAGTGCCGCCATAGCCACGATAGACATCCAGCGCCTGCTGCGAACCATCGACAGTGACCGCCACCCGGCTCTGCCCTTGGATACCGCGGATGTTGACGTCCAGTGCGCCGCCGTTGCGACTGTCGCCGACCTGCACGCCAGGCACGCCGCTGAGCAAGTCACCCACTGACACCCGGCCAAAGCGGTCGATCTGCTCGCTGTTCAGGTGCACAGAGGAGCGTGGCGCGCGATAGGCGTCCTCCTGTGGACCCTGCGCGGCGGCTTCGACCATCGTCGGCGACAACTCGGCTGTCGCATTCGGCGCGTTGCCCGGTGCCATCAACACATAAGTCCCGGTCGAGCTCGGCGCCAACTGCAGCCCACTGTTGGCGAGCAACCGCTGCACGCCTTCGCTGACCGTATAGCGCCCTTTCAACGCAGGTGCCGTGCGCCCGCGAGTCAGCTCAGGATCGTAAGACAACAGCAGTCCGGAGTGGCTGGCGAAGCTAGCCAGGGCTGTGCCCAATGGCCCTTGGGCAATGTTGTAGTCCCGCCGCGTGGCATCGTCCAGGCGGGTCGCTGCGACGTTGGTTGTAGGGGGCTCTTGGGCCAGGGCAAGACTGCTGTTGAGCAGACCGGCGCCGCAGCAGCTGATCATCGTGCAACGCAGGGCAAAGGTGAGCGGTGACAGGCAGAGTCGAGGACGCGAAGCAGGTGACGAACAACGGATGGGGAGCATGCTGATCTCGCTGGTAGGGTTTGCGCCCAGCACTGGCTGCGGGCTGTTACCTCCTCTGTCGCACGAGATCGAAAAAAGGATATGCGTGCACCACCAACCACTGGATTTACCGCTGCGGTCTTGTGATCTGGGCAATTCTAGTGATAATGGTTTTCATTTGCGACAGTCTTGTACCGATTCGACCGACGATGAACGCGCCCTTTTCCCCGCCCCACACTACTGAGCAGTGCAGCGTCGAGACGCTGTACATCGAGAATCACGCCTGGTTGCGTAGCTGGCTCGCGTACCGCTTGCGCTCGTGGGGGCGCGGGGTGGCCGACGATCTGGCCCATGATATTTTTCTGCGCGTGCTTACCAGCCGGCACGACGTGCGGGCCGAACCGATTCGCCAGCCGCGCGCTTATCTGACGCGAATTGCTACCTGCGTACTGGTGAGCTGGCGCCGTCGCCAGTCGCTGGAACGCGCCTGGCTTGAGGCGTTGATGTTACTGCCCGAACCCGAGCAGCCCTCGCCCGAGCTGCAAAGCGTGATCCTTGAGACGTTGCACGAGATCGATGCGCTGCTCGATTCGCTACGCCCGCGGGTCAAGCAGGCGTTTTTGATGGCAACGCTGGATGGGATGAAGCAAAAGGACATCGCCGTGGCCCTGAACATCGCCCTGCCGACGGTCAAGAAGTACATCCACGAGGCCTACCTGACCTGTCTGACGCAGATGCCCGATGAATAACCCCCATCCAAGCAGCCCGGACCCTGCCATCGCCCCGCACATTCTCGCCCAGGCGGCCTCCTGGCTGATGCTCATCCAGGAAGCGCCACTGCTACCGGCCCAACAGCTCGAACTGGATGGCTGGCGGCTGACCAGCGCCGAGCACGAACGGGCCTGGAAGCGCGCCCAGCGCCTGCTCATGCGTATGGGCAGCCTACCGCCGAGCCTGGCCAAACAGACCCTGACTCGCCCCACCGGCAGACGCAACGTCGTCTGCGGTTTGCTCATGCTGATCGGTGCTGTGCCGCTCAGTTGGTGGGCCTGGCGCCTCGGCGTTGCCAGCGATTACCAGACTGCTATGGGCAAGCGTCAGCAAGCGCTGCTCGCCGACGGCACGCAGATCACCCTCAACAGCGATAGCGCCGTAGACGTGCTTTTGGATCGGGCACAACGCTTGCTGCAACTGCGCCGAGGCGAGCTGTACATCGTGACCGCTGCCGATCCCCGTCCGTTGCTGGTGCAGACCGAACAGGGCCAACTGCTCGCCCTGGGCACCCGCTTCAGCGTGCGGCAACTGGCCAATGAAACCCTGCTCGCAGTGTATCAAGGCGCCGTCCAGGTACGCCCTGAGGGCGCCAGCGTGGCGCCGGCCGAGAACATCATCCGCGCCGGCCAACAAGTACGCTTCAGCCGCGAACAACTCGGGGTAGTCGAGGCGAGCAGCGAAACCACCCTGGCTTGGCGTCGCGGCCTGCTGGTGGCCGACGACATGCCGCTAATCGAGTGGGCGCAAGAACTGATGCGCTACAGCAAGCAACGCCTCGAATGCGACCCTGCCCTCAGCGAGCTGCGGGTTTCCGGCACATTTCCTGTCGACGATCTGCACCTGGCCGTAGCCATGTTGGCCCAGACCCATGGGCTGCATGTTCGCCAAGCAGGTAACCCGCTACTGATCAGCCGTTGAGCACCGCAGCCGAGGTGCCGCGACGAAATGCCATCAACCAGCCATTGCCGCGCCTAGGCTGGCAATGGGATGATTCGTAATTGCAAGGAATTCTCATCAAAGGCCCACTTGTGTCCCCCAAGCTCCTTCTCGCTGAAGACGATCCACGTTTGCGCCAAGACCTGGAACGGCATTTCCTTAACCGCGGCTTCAGCGTGATGGCCTGTGAGAACGGCACCCAGGCCTTGAGCGCAATACAGCAGGGCGGCTTCGACCTGGTCCTGCTGGACATCATGCTGCCTGGGCTCGATGGCCTGAGCCTGCTGGATGAATTACGCCGACATCAGGCTGTGCCGGTGATGCTGATGTCTGCCCTGGGCGCCGAGCAGGACCGCATCAGCGGTTTTACCCGCGGCGCCGACGACTACCTGCCCAAGCCCTTCAGCCTGGCCGAGCTCGATGCCCGCGTCGATGCCTTGCTGCGCCGCGTAGCCCTCGACCGCAGGCAAACCGAGGCGCAAAGCGACAGCGCGTTGACCCTCGATCAAGGCGCTCACGATGTCGTCCATCAGGGCAACAGCGCTGGGCTTACGGGCTCCGAATATCGCCTGTTCGCCACCCTGCGCGCGCACCCCGGTGAAGCGCTGAGCAAGCCCTTCCTCTACCAGGCAGTGCTGCACCGAGCCTATACCCGGCTGGACCGGGGCCTGGATGTGCATGTGTGCAACCTGCGCCGCAAGTTGGCGGCGATCGGTGCGCGACACTTGGAAATTCAGGCGGTACGCGGTCAGGGTTACATCCTGATCGACACCGGCAGCGCCTGATGCGTCGGCATCCGCTGCTGTGGAAGCTGGCGCTGTTGCAGGTGGGCTTCTGCCTGCTGCTGACCTGGCTGATCTGGACCTGGGGCCTGTCGGTCGAGCGTCGCAGCTATTTCCTCGATGAAGCCGATCAACTGTATCTGGCCCGTTATGCCCAGCAGGCCGAACAAGCTTGGCGCACTGGCGGCGCCGCCGCGGCGCAGGCCTTTCGCGAGCAGCTGGCAACCGCCGAGGACACCTGGGTCGGCGTGATCGGCCCACGCCTGGAAAGCCTCGGCACTACACCGTTGAGCACCGAAGAGGCCAGCCACCTGACCTTCATGCGCAAACTCGACTGGCCTATGAGCCGACGCCTGCAAGATGAGCTGCCGTACGTCAGCATCGAGTTCCCCGAGCACCCAGAAGAAGGCCGCCTGGTGATGCAGTTGCCTGAACGCCTGTTGCCCACCGGCCTGACGCCCTGGACTCACCTGATCACCCATGGCGTAGCGCCCACCCTGCTCGCCTTGTTGCTGGGGCTGGCGCTGTATCGCCACTTGGTGGTGCCGCTCAATCGTCTGCGCGACCGCGCCGACGCCCTGCGCGCCGATGATCTGGACAGCCCCGGCCTACCCCTGCAACAACGACGCGACGAGCTCGGCGAGCTGGCCCAGGCGTTCGAACACATGGCCGGGCGCCTGCGCCAGAGCCTCGACCAGCAGCGCCTGCTGCTGCGCACCCTGTCTCACGAATTGCGCACACCGCTGGCGCGGCTGCGCATCGCCCACGACAGCGAGCTTGCGCCTGAACAGTTGCGCGAGCGTCTGGGGCGTGAAGTGGACGACATGCAGAAGCTGCTCGAAGACACCCTCGATCTGGCCTGGATGGACACCGAGCAGCCACAGCTGCCGACCGAGCCGGTGCAAGTGCTGTCGGTGTGGGAAGCGCTGTGCGAAGACAGCTGCTTCGAAAGTGGATGGGCGCGACTACGGCTACCCTGTACCCTGGACACCGACTGCCGGGTCCAAGCGCACCTCGATAGCCTGGCACAAGCCATTGAAAACCTACTGCGCAATGCCATCCGCCACTCTCCGCCCGGTGGCATCGTCAGCCTCGATGGCGTTCGGGAAGGCGACTTCTGGCACCTGCGCCTGCGCGACCAAGGCCCCGGCGTACCGGACGCCGACCTGGAGCGGATCTTCACATCCTATCAGCGCCTGCCCGACAGTGGCGCTGGCTTTGGCCTGGGCCTGGCCATCGCCCGCCGCGCCATTGCTTTACAAGGCGGTCGCCTGTGGGCAAGCAATGGCCATCCCGGCCTGTGCCTGCATATCACCCTGCCGGCGGCAGCGAAGTGTTTAGAAAGTTAATGAGCTTTACTCTCAATTACGAGTAATTATCATCGCTGATCTCTTGCCTTTCGCTTGATGTCCTGGAGATCGCTGATGTCGCCCCGCTCACTGCCTATTGCCCCGTTTTTGCTGCTCTCCAGCTGCTTGCTTAGCAGCGCCGTGCAGGCTGCCAGCCAACCTGAGCCGATCGAGCTAGAGAGCCAGAACGTGGTCGCCACCGCACTTGAAGAAACCAAGCAAGCGCCCGGGGTATCGGTAATTACCGCCGAAGACATCAAGAAGCGTCCACCGGCCAACGACCTGTCGCAGATCATCCGCACCATGCCCGGAGTCAACCTGACCGGCAACTCCACCAGCGGCCAGCGTGGCAATAATCGGCAGATCGACATCCGCGGCATGGGCCCGGAAAACACCCTGATTCTGGTCGACGGCAAGCCCGTCAGCAGCCGCAGTTCGGTGCGCTATGGCTGGCGCGGCGAACGTGACTCGCGCGGCGACACCAACTGGGTGCCCGCCGATCAGGTCGAGCGCATCGAAGTGATTCGTGGCCCGGCGGCAGCCCGTTATGGCTCCGGGGCAATGGGCGGGGTAATCAACATCATCACCAAGCAACCAGGCGCCGAAACCCACGGTAACGCCACGGTCTATCAAAACTTCCCCCAGCACGGCGACGAAGGCGCGACCAAACGCATGACCTTCGGCCTCAACGGCCCGCTCACCGATAACCTCAGCTACCGCCTCTACGGCAACGTGGCCAAGACCGACGCCGACGACTGGGACATCAACTCAGGCCATGAGTCAGTGCGCACCGGCAATCAAGCCGGGACCTTGCCCGCTGGCCGCGAAGGCACCCGCAACAAGGACCTCAACGGCCTGCTGAGCTGGCGCCTCAGCCCTGAGCAGACCCTTGACCTGGAGGCCGGCTTCAGCCGCCAGGGCAACATCTACAGTGGCGACACGCAGAACACCAACTCCAACGCCAATGTGAAAAGCATGCTCGGCAAGGAGACCAACCGCCTGTACCGCGAGAACTACTCGATCACCCACCGTGGCGACTGGGATTTCGGCAGTACCATGGCCTATCTGCAATACGAGAAGACCCGCAACACGCGGATCAACGAGGGCCTGGCCGGTGGCACCGAAGGTATCTTCAGCAACACCGACTTCTACACCTCAACCCTGCGCGACCTCAGCGCCCATGGCGAAGTGAACCTGCCGTTGCACGCCTGGCGCGACCAGACCCTGACCCTGGGCAGTGAATGGAGCCAGCAAAAACTCGACGACCCGAGTGCCAACACCCAGACCACCAGCGAGGGCGGCTCGGTCGCAGGGCTGAGCAGCGCGGGCCGCTCGACCACTTCGCAAGCACAGATCTTCTCGCTGTTCGCCGAAGACAACATCGAGCTGATGCCGGGCACCATGCTCACTCCCGCTTTGCGCTTCGACCACCACAGCATCGTCGGCGACAACTGGAGCCCGTCGCTGAACCTATCGCACGCGCTGACCGAAACCCTCACCTTGAAAGCGGGGATCGCCCGCGCCTACAAGGCGCCGAACCTGTACCAGCTCAACCCTAACTACCTGCTCTACAGCCGCGGCCAGGGCTGCTACGGCCAGACCACCAGCTGCTACCTGCAGGGTAATCAAGACCTCAAGGCCGAGACCAGCATCAACAAGGAGCTGGGCATCGAATACAAACGCGATGGCTGGGTCGCGGGCCTGACCTATTTCCGTAACGATTACAAGAACAAGATCGACTCTGGCCTGAGCGCGATCGGCAGCGCCAGTGGCGGCAGCGGTGCCAACGCCAACGCCGCGCTGTTCCAATGGGAGAACATTCCCAAGGCACTGGTCGAGGGCCTGGAAGGCACCCTGAGCATTCCGCTGGCCGAGCAGCTGACCTGGAACAACAACTTCACCTACATGCTCCAGTCGAAGAACAAGACCACCGGCGAAACCCTCTCGGTGACCCCGGCCTACACCCTCAATTCCATGCTCGACTGGCAGGCCAGCGACGACCTTTCGCTGCAGCTGAGCGTCGCCTGGTACGGCAAGCAGACGCCGAAGAAGTACGACTATCACGGCGAGCGGGTGACCGGCAGCGGCAACGATCAGTTGTCGCCCTATGCCCTGGTCGGTGTCAGCGGCACCTATGCGATCAGCAAGAACCTGAGCGTGACCGCCGGCATGGACAACCTGTTCGACAAGCGCCTTTATCGCGCCGGCAACGCCCAGGGCGTCAACGGCATCGAGGGTGCCGGAGCGGCCACCTACAACGAACCGGGGCGCACGCTGTACACCAGCCTGACAGCCTCCTTCTGACCGCGCGCCGCCGCATCCAACCGATGATACGGCGGCTTTGCCTGCAAGCCATAACGAGATCGCCTGATGAAACTGACCACTTTCGCCCTGGCATTGACCTTCTTGCTAACCGGCGCCTGCGCTCTGGCGCGGCCCATGCCGGAGCAGAAAATGGACACCAGCCTGCTGCAACGTCAGGACCTGGCCTACCGCTTCACCACCCTCACACTGGATTCGGCCGACGGCAAGCGCCACTACCAGCTATGGATCGGCACGCCCCAGCGACCGGCCCCTGCAACAGGCTATCCGGTGCTGTGGATGCTCGATGGCAACGCCGCCCTCGGCGCGCTCGATCCGGCCCTGCTCGATCAGCTCGCCGAGGGTCAGGCGCCACTGCTGGTTGCGGTGGGCTATCAAACCGCGCAACGCATCGAGCGCAGCGCCCGCACCTACGACTACACCCCTGCCCTGCCAGGCCAGCGCGAGCAGCTCGATCCGCTGAGCGGACAGCCCAGCGGTGGCGTGCAACAGTTCTTCGATCTGCTTAGCCAACGCATGCGGCCGATGGTGGCCGAGGTGGCCCCCATCGACGCCAGTCGGCAGACGCTGTGGGGACACTCTTACGGCGGCCTGGCGGTACTGCATGCACTGTTCACCCGCCCTGGCGAATTCAGCACCTACGCTGCCGCCAGCCCCTCGCTGTGGTGGCATGACGGCGCCATCGTCGATGAGGCGCAGGGTTTGCAACAACGCCTGGGGGACGCCCGACCGAACCTGCTGCTGATGCGCGGCGGTGACGAGCCATCCAACCCGCGCGTAGCGGTCAAGGGTGATGTCGAGCGTCCGGCGCGCGAACTGGCCGCGGACCTGGCGGAGGTGCAGGGGCTACAGGTGCGCTTCGAACGCTTCGACGGGTTGGGGCATGGGCCAATGTTGCCGGCGTCCCTGCGACGAGTGATCGAGAGGATGGCCAAGTAACCCAAACCGTGCCTGAAGCCTTACACGATCAACGTAGCTTAAGGATTCACGTACTTGAGGACGTACAGGCACAACTCGCGAAACACCTCAGTTGGCATTTCAGCGACCTGTGCATTGCCAAGCGTTTTACAACAGCCTGTCGCCATCGTTTGCCGATGCTCCTTGCCCAGCAGCCCTGCGTGTACCACTTGGGAATATTGGATGAAGGAGCAGGGAAAGGTCGATTGCGCATTTCGACTAATATTGAAGTTGAAATTCGGGTGTTGGAAAAACGCTTTACCAAAGTAATCTTCCTGAGGTGCGAGCTCGCCGACATCATTACACATGCTGTGGCAGACCACCCTGCTCTTCATCTCCGATTCAATACCACGCACATAAATCATAATGTTCGACCCCGGCTTTTTAGTACAGGCATTTTCAAAAGCATCTAGAATTGCCCGCGCATTCACCTGCGCCTCTTCAATTTGCGTCAGGGTCACCACCCGTTCAAGTTCACCCTTGGCTACACTTTTTACCACCCGATCAAGCGAAGCCCAGTGACTGAACTCTTTTTGGCAGGCAATAACATGCACCTCAAACTGGTACCCTAGCGCCATTAGAGCATCCGGAACCCTAGCGAAACCAGGGTTATCCATGGCGGTTTCCATGATGATATTTAGTTTATGCTGCTGGGCGTATTCGAAGATTTTGTTACCCAGCTTCCAGATAAACTCCTCAGTATGCTGATAGATATCAAGCACACTCTCCGACTTCATCTCTTCATATAAGGGGTGCAGGGTACGGAAGGCGGGCAAGTACAAGCGTACGTAGGCATCGTAGTGACGAGTAGGCAGTAACTCATTTTCCAGCAGATAGGTTTTACCAGAACCCTGCGCGCCGGCGAGGATGAGAATTTTCGGGCTCGGCGCGCCATTAATTGAGCTGGATTTATTCTCAAACAGTTTCTTTTCATCGCGCAGTATTGCCAATGCGTTATCTACATCGGCGTCAGTAAACGGGTAGAGGGTGGTCATAACAGCAATCTCTTTATAGGCACCGCCCTGGATTGAGCGGACCTACACGTTAGAAGACTGTTAAAAACGAAAACGGTAGATAGTTATGACGCCGCACGTTCTCGACTGAGCGTTGATTTAACCCTTCACACAGACGACCTGACGCAAGGTGTGGACGATTTCTACCAACTCGCGCTGGGCCAGCATGACAGCATCGATGTCCTTGTAGGCCATGGGAATCTCATCGATCACCTGCTTGTCCTTGCGGCACTCGACATGAGCCGTGGCGCGGCGCTGATCCTCGACAGTGAAGCGGCTCTTGGCCTTGGTTCGACTCATCACTCGTCCGGCACCGTGGCTGCACGAGCAGAACGACTGCTCATTACCCAGCCCACGCACGATAAAGCTCTTGGCACCCATCGAGCCTGGAATGATGCCCAGCTCGCCCTGGCGCGCCGACACCGCGCCCTTGCGGGTTACCAGCACTTCGCGACCAAAATGCTGTTCGCGTTGCACGTAGTTGTGGTGACAGTTGACCGCCTCCAAGCTGGCCTCGAAGCGCTTGCCCAATATCTTGCGCGTGGCGCCAACCACCGCCAGCATCATCAGCTCGCGGTTGTGTCGGGCAAAATCCTGAGCCCACTGCACCGCCTCGACATAATCGGTAAAGTGCCGGCTGCCTTCTTCGAAATAGGCCAGGTCCTTGTCGGGCAGGTTGGCCAGGTGCTGACGCATGTCGGCCTGGGCCAGCTCGATGAACAGGTTGCCGATCGCATTGCCGACCCCGCGAGAGCCGCTGTGCAGCATGAACCAGACCCGGTCGGCTTCATCCAGGCAGACTTCGATGAAATGATTACCACCGCCGAGCGTGCCCAGGTGATGGCGGTTGTTGGTTTTCTCCAGCCGTGGGTACTTGTCGGTGATGGCCTTGAAACGCGCGGCCAGGCCACTCCACATGCGCTCGGCCTGGTTGGGCACAGTGTCCCAGGCGCCCTGATCACGCCGGCCGAAAGTCTTGCCGTGAGGTACGGCCTGTTCGATGGCGCTGCGCAGACCATGCAGGTTGTCCGGCAGGTCGCGCGCATGCAGCGAAGTACGCGCGGCGATCATGCCGCAACCGATATCCACGCCCACTGCCGCAGGGATGATCGCCCCCACTGTGGGGATCACACTGCCGATGGTCGAACCCTTGCCCAGGTGCACGTCCGGCATCACCGCCAGGTGCTTGAAGATGAACGGCATACGCGCGGTGTTGAGCAACTGCTGGCGGGCTTCGTCCTCTACCGGTACGCCGTCGGTCCACAGTTTGATCGGTTTGCCGCCGGCGACTTGGAGAATGTCCATGGTGTCGTTTCCACAAAAAGCTTTCACCCATGATACCGCCGAAGGTCGTAGGCCGGCGGCTTGCCAACCAGGTGGCACAGTGCTGTATGCTTGGCCGGTCTTCAGGGCGGGGTGAAAGTCCCCACCGGCGGTAAATCGAAAGATGAGCCCGCGAGCGCCCCGGCCCTGTCGGGGGACAGCAGATCTGGTGAGATTCCAGGGCCGACGGTCATAGTCCGGATGAAAGAAGGCGTTTGGTAGCAGCCAAAAGGTGCTGCTGCGCGCGCGTTTTGTTCGCCCCGAGACGTTCATCGATTATTCACGAGGAGCGTTTCATGTCCCCCATGCTGCAAAAGCAATTCCCCAATGTCGCGGCTGCCATTGCTGCTTTCCAGGCTGGCCGACCGGTGCTGTTGCTCGACGACAACGATCGCGAGGACGAAGCGGATATCATAGCCGCCGCCGAAAACATCTCGATGCAGACCATGGCCATGATGATCCGCGATTGCAGCGGCATCGTTTGCCTGTGCCTGGATGAAGCCACTGTCGACGCCCTGCAACTGGCGCCGATGGTGCAGAACAACCAGGCCCGCCATGGCACCGGCTTCACCGTTACCATCGAAGCGGCCGAAGGCATCACCACCGGCGTTTCTGCCCAGGACCGCATCACCACTATCGAAGCTGCGCTGCGCTCGACTGCCGAACAGCGCCAGATCGTCAGCCCTGGTCACGTGTTCCCGCTGCGTGCACGCAATGGTGGCGTACTGACTCGCCGTGGTCACACCGAAGGTACGGTGGACCTGGCGCGCCTGGCTGGGCTGCGTCCGGCCGGCGTGCTGTGCGAGCTGATGAACCCCGACGGCACCATGGCCCGCGGTGAGCAGGTGGCGGTGTATGCCCGCCAGTACAACATGCCAATGCTGACCATCGAAGAGCTGGCGCAGTACCGCGTGGCGATGATGGAGCGCGAGGCTGTGCCCGCCTGATCCATCGCCTACACCACTGGCTGTAGAACCCTATCGCGGGGCAAGCCCGCTCCCACGCAGAGTTTCAGCCGCGTGGGAGCGGGCTTGCCCCGCGATGGCGTTGGCCGCCTCAGCGCAACCGAAGCGCCCCTTTCAAGAATTCATACAACCCCGCCGCACTCTTGCGATAACCCTCGCCAGTCAGGTGCACCAGATCCCCTCGCGCTAGCCCCCCGGCCTGCCACCGGGCAATCGAACATGGCCCGCCCATGTAGGCCTGCCAATCCCAGAACAACGCCTTGTGTTTCTGCGCCATCTGCCGCTGCACCCGCACCACCCCAGCCAACGGCTGTGGCTGCTTGGCTGCACATGAACGCGCCTTGCGCTGCTTGATCGAGTCCGGTGGCCCGACCAACAAGATCGCCGCCCGCGGCAACTGCTTGCGCAAGCTGCTCAGGGTCGCATCGAGCTGAGACTGGTACAGCGCCAGGTCGAGCTGGTCATCGAACGCCTCGTTGGTGCCGTAGGCGAGGATCACCAGATCCGGTCGCAACAGCTTGAGGCTGTCTTGCCAACCGGGCTGCCACTTATCCACAACCTCCAGACGCGCACCATTGATGCCCAACGAGGAATAGGTCACCCCGGCATTCTTCTGCCCCTGGATGTACCAGCCACCCAGCAGCACACCCTCGCCCCCCTCCAGGCCTAGCTGCATCGGCAGACCAAGATTGGTAAACGCTGGGCTCAAACGCCACTGACCGTTGGTGGCTGGCAGCATGCGCCGCTGATTGCCATTGGCAAGCAAGGTGCTGTTACGGCTGGCCTGGTACAGGGCAGACACCTTGTAACGCTGCGCATCGGCGTCGCGCGCTTGTAGCGTCACCTTGGGCCGGGCTGCGAGCGGCAATGACAGGTAGCCGCCCAGAGGAAACTGGCTGCTCTGCTGGTTACGCGCCGAAATCAACTCCCACTGGCGCCGCTCACTGTTGATGATCACCCGGTCATTGCGGATACCCGGCACCGAGGTCGCCGGCACCAGGCCGATCCCCCCATCGCCATAGCGTGCCTGCAGCAGACGCCGCAACTCGCCACTGAACAGGTCGGCGGCGGTATGTGAATCACCCAGCTGGACGATCGAGACTGGCGCACGCCTGGCGTTGCGCACCTTGTCGGCGAATACGCCGAGATTGCCGTCCTGGCGAGCGGTGGGCGCTGTGGCAACTTTGGCGGGCGCAGGCTGGGCCGGCACGCTCACACCGGCACTACAGCCGGGCACGCTGCTGATCAGCAGGGCCAGGCCCAGCAGGTGATGCCATTGGCGCATGGTCAATGTCCTGTAACGGTGAGGGCCGGGAAAGTGATCAGCGACAGTACCTGCGCCGCAATCATCTTCTGCCCGGTGATGGTGAAATGCACGCCGTCGTCATAACGGACTTTGATCCGCTTGCCTTGCGGCGACTGCACGGTAAAGGAGAACTGCTCGTCCGGATAGCCGAGGATCGGGTTGGCCGAAACGAAGTGCTGGCCGAACAGCGTTGCCTGTTGCTGATACAGACCACTGAGATAGGCCATGGCGGACGACAGCCGCGGTTGATTCATATTCGGCGGCCCGACCCAGATCACCTGGACCTGATGCGCCCGCGCCTGCTCGAGAATCGCGTCGATGCGGGCGCGATAGGCCACTTCCCACTCCGGCGACTTGAAGCGCAAAAACGGCTTGCCCTTGCCCTGGGGCATGTCCCACGGATCGTTGGGGCCAAGGAACACCACCATCAGGCGAATGTTAGGCTCACGCTCAAGGGTCTCAGCGACGGTCTTGGGCCAGTTGAAGAAGCCCGGGTAGGCCAGGCCGGTACTCTGCCGACTGAGGTTGACGGTCTTGATCTGATAACGCTTGCGCAGGCTGTTGGCCAGATGCGGCGCGACCCCCTGCATCAGGGAATCGCCGACCAGGAACACCTCGTCACCGGCCGCCAAGGCCGCCACGGTGCCCGGCTGTAACAGCGGTGGCGGAGCCAACGGACGTGTGGGCGCCGGCGCGGCGGCGACTGGCGGCGTCACAGCATCAGCTGCTACTGATGCCGTCGCAGTGTGCACGGCCCTCGCTGGCGGCTTGCTCGGCAGCAGGGGGCGCTGCAGATCGACCGTCACCACCGGCATTGGCGGCGGCAGCACTTGCGGCTCTGGCGTCTTGGCGAGCTGGGTCTGGCGCTCGAGGCTGTCGAGGAAGCTGTCTCGCGCCTCGCCCAATGCCGTGGTCAAGCCCGCGCCCAGGCGCCAGGCCGGCAGTTGGCCAATGACCGGCAGCTCACAGCTCTGGTGATACTTCTGCTGGCAATAGAGCTTGATCGAGTCCTGGTTCAGCCAGAACAACAGCAGCGTGGTGACGACGATGGCGTACAGCGCCTTGGCCGCGCTCAGCTGCACCTGGGACAACGACGTGGCATTAGAAGCTGGCATAAATGAACCCCGGCACACCCGACTGCGAAGCGAAGATCACCAGCGACACGAACAACGCCAGCGGGATCGGATAGAGCTGCCAGGGCAACCGCTGGCTCGCGGCGAAACCCTGGCGTAGCAAGCTCAGCCACTGTGGATAACTGGCCACCAACAGCACGCTGGCCAGGATCAGCAGGCCGCTGGACGAATTCAGCCCAGCGACACTGACCTGGGCAATATCGCCGAGCATTTCCAGGGCGCTGTCCAGGGTTGGGCTGCGGAAGAAAATCCAGGCGAAGGCGACGTAATGGAAGGTCAATAGGCGAGCCAGCAGCCCTGCCCCAGGTAATCGGGCAAAGCCAGGCAGCAACTGGTCGAATAGCTTATAGATCGCCAGCCCGACGCCATGCAGCGCGCCCCAGATGATGAAGTTCAGGCTCGCGCCATGCCACAGGCCGGACACCAGCATGGCCAGCAGCATGTTCAGGTTGCCCCGCCACACCCCCTGACGGTTGCCGCCCAGCGGGATGTACACGTAATCGCGGATGAAGCGCGACAGGCTGATGTGCCAACGCGCCCAGAATTCCTTGAGGTTATGCGCCGCGTAGGGGGCGTTGAAGTTGTCCGGCAAGCGCACCCCCAAGAGCAGGGCGATACCGGTGACCAGGTTGGTGTAGCCGCTGAAGTTGAAATAGATCAGGAAGCTGTAGCCATACACGCTCAGCAGCACCTGCTCTGGGCTGGCGCTGCCGGGGGTGTCGAACACCGGATCGACCCACTCGCTGCCCAACCAGGCGCTGAAGAAGAATAATTTCACCACCGCCAGAGCGATCAGCCCCAGCGCACGCTGCGGCTCAAGTACCTGGCGCATGGCCTGTGGGCGAATCTGCGGCAACATGTGCGCTGCACGATTGACCGGGCCCGCCACCAGACTGGGGAAGAACGCCAGGTACAGCGCCAGATCCAGCACGGGTGCAGGCGCAAGCTCACGGCGATTGATCGATACCAGGTAGCTGACCGAATGGAAGGCATAGAACGACAGCCCGATCGGCACCAGCAACTCCAGAACCGGCAGCGAAACCGTCAGCCCCAGCGCTGCCAGCGCGCTCTGCGCACCTGCGACGAAGAACTCCTGGTACTTGAATAGATAGAAGCAGCCCAACACCAGGGCCAGTAACAAGACCGGGTTGAACCAGCGCCCGGGATAGCGCGCTGTCAATTGCCCAAGCAGGTACACCAGTGCGCTGTAGCCGAGCAGGATGTACAGCGAGTGCAGGCTGAAACTGGCCACCAAGGCATAACTGGCGCTCAGCAGCAGCACATTCTGCAAACGCACGCTCCAGCACAGGCTCCAATAGAGCAGGAAGAACAGCGTGAAGCACAAGCCAAATTCGATCGAAAGGAAGCTCACAACGTAGTCCGTTACGTGACGTGGAGGGAGGGGCGGCGGCTGCCATGCAAGCCCCGGCGCAGAGCGCGCGGGATTATGGCAGAGGGGTCTGAACGCGACAATCGGACAGACTCTCAAATTGCAATACGAGTATTCACAGGCAAATGAAACAAAATGCGACGAACGATAGGCCTCGGCAATTTGCTCCCCCTGCCCCGCTCTGCTAGTGTCGCGCCGTTCTGAATGCCACCGAGACAGTCGCCATGGCCCGCAAAAAAACCTCCATCGATTTCGAACAATCCCTCGCCGATCTGCAAGCGCTGGTCGAGCGCCTGGAGAACGGTGAATTGTCGCTGGAAGAGTCGCTGGCCGCCTTCGAGCAAGGCATCGCCCTGACCCGTGACTGCCAGGGCGCCCTGGCCCAGGCCGAGCAAAAAGTGCAAATCCTGCTCGAGCGCGACGGCGAGCTGGCCGCTCAGCCGTTCGACGCGGAGCCACAAGAATGATCAGCAGCTACCAGGCCATCTGCCAGGCACGCGTCGACGCCGCTCTCGAACAGCTGTTCCAGGCGCCGTCGGCAGAGCTGCAACGGCTCTATGAAGCCATGCGCTACAGCGTGATGAATGGCGGCAAGCGCGTGCGTCCGCTGCTCGCCTATGCCGCCTGCGAAGCCTTTGGCGCGCCGGCTGAAGACGCCAATGGCGCGGCCTGTGCGGTCGAATTGATCCACGCTTACTCGCTTGTCCACGATGACCTGCCGGCGATGGACGATGACGACCTGCGCCGTGGTCAGCCGACCACCCATAAAAAATTCGACGAAGCCTGCGCGATCCTCGCTGGCGACGGCCTGCAGAGCCTGGCCTTCGACGCCCTGCTCGACCCGCGCCTGAGCAGCCAAACCGCTACCACCCGCCTGGACATGGTGCAAACCCTGGCCAAGGCCGCCGGGCCTGCCGGCATGGTCGGCGGGCAGGCCATCGACCTCGGCTCGGTGGGTTTGAAGCTCGACCAACAAGCCCTGGAGTACATGCACCGGCACAAGACCGGCGCCCTGATCGAAGCCAGCGTGCGCCTCGGCGCCTTGGCCAGCGCGCGCGCCGAACAGGCCCAACTGGAGGCCTTGCAGGTGTATGCCCAGGCCATCGGCCTGGCCTTCCAGGTGCAGGACGATATCCTCGACGTCGAGAGCGACACCGCCACCTTGGGCAAACGCCAGGGCGCTGACATCGCGCGTGACAAACCGACCTATCCAGCCTTGCTTGGCCTGGATGCGGCCAAGGCCTACGCGATCGAGCTGCGCGACCAGGCGCTGGCTGCATTGCAGGGCTTTGGCGATAACGCCGAGCCACTGCGCGCGCTGGCCCGCTATATCGTCGAACGGCGCCACTGACCAGATCTCGCCACGCCGCCGATATTGTTTCAGCGAGCTTGGACCGCCCCCCTGTGAATGGGCAGCTTCCTACACAATGGGGTAAACTGCCGCGTCTTCAAACCTATAACGACTCGCCTGATGCCCACGACGTTTCAAGAGATCCCCCGCGAACGCCCGGTCACCCCGTTGCTGGACCGCGCCGATACGCCAGCCGGCCTGCGCCGGCTGGCTGAAGCCGACCTGGAGAACCTGGCCGACGAATTGCGCCAGGAGTTGCTCTATACCGTTGGTCAGACTGGCGGGCACTTCGGCGCCGGCCTGGGCGTGATCGAATTGACGGTTGCCCTGCACTACGTCTTCGACACCCCGGACGACCGTCTGGTGTGGGACGTCGGTCACCAGGCCTACCCGCACAAGATCCTCACCGGCCGCCGCCAGCGCATGCTCAGCCTGCGTCAGAAGGATGGCATCGCCGCCTTCCCGCGCCGCGTCGAAAGTGAGTACGACACCTTCGGCGTCGGCCACTCCAGCACCTCGATCAGTGCCGCGCTGGGCATGGCGATTGCCGCCCGCCTGCAAAACAGCCCGCGTAAATCGATCGCGGTGATCGGTGACGGCGCGCTTACCGCAGGCATGGCCTTCGAGGCGTTGAACCACGCCCAGGAAGTCAACGCGGACATGCTGGTGATCCTCAACGACAACGACATGTCGATCTCGCGCAACGTCGGCGGGTTGTCCAACTACCTGGCCAAGATTCTCTCCAGCCGCACCTACGCAAGCATGCGCGAGGGCAGCAAGAAGGTCCTCTCGCGCCTGCCTGGCGCCTGGGAAATCGCCCGGCGCACCGAAGAATACGCCAAGGGCATGCTGGTTCCCGGCACTCTGTTCGAAGAGCTGGGCTGGAACTACATTGGCCCGATCGACGGCCACGACCTGCCGACCCTGATCGCCACCCTGCGCAACATGCGTGACCTCAAGGGGCCGCAATTCCTGCATGTGGTGACCAAAAAGGGCAAAGGCTTCGCCCCCGCCGAAGTCGACCCAATTGGCTACCACGCCATTACCAAACTCGAACCTGCCGACAAACCGGTCGTGCCGAAACAAGCCAGCGGCCCTAAATACTCCGCCGTGTTCGGCCAATGGCTGTGCGACATGGCCGCCGCCGACAATCGCCTGGTGGGCATTACCCCGGCAATGAAGGAAGGCTCGGACCTGGTGGCGTTCAGCGAGCGCTTCCCCGAGCGCTACTTCGACGTGGCCATTGCCGAGCAACACGCTGTGACCCTGGCTGCGGGCATGGCCTGTGAAGGCGCCAAGCCGGTGGTAGCGATCTACTCGACCTTTCTGCAGCGTGCCTACGACCAGCTGATTCACGACGTGGCGGTGCAGAACCTCGATGTGCTGTTCGCCATCGACCGCGCCGGCCTGGTCGGTGAAGACGGCCCGACCCATGCTGGCAGCTACGACCTGTCGTACCTGCGTTGCATCCCCGGCATGCTGGTGATGACCCCGAGCGATGAGAACGAGCTGCGCAAGATGCTCAGCACCGGCCACCTGTACAACGGCCCGGCTGCCGTACGCTATCCGCGTGGCACTGGCCCCAATGCGCCGATCAGTGGCGATCTTGAGCCGCTGGAAATTGGCAAAGGCGTGGTCCGTCGCCAGGGCGAGAAAGTCGCCCTGCTGGTGTTCGGCGTGCAATTGACCGAGGCCCTGCAAGTGGCTGAGCAGATCAACGCGACCGTGGTCGACATGCGCTTCGTCAAACCACTGGATGAGGCCTTGGTACGCGAGCTGGCGGCCAGTCACGAACTGCTGGTGACCATCGAAGAGAACGCCATCATGGGCGGCGCGGGCGCTGCGGTGGGCGAGTTCCTCGCCCGCGAGGCACTGCTCAAGCCGCTGCTGCACTTGGGGCTGCCGGACATCTATGTCGAGCACGCCAAGCCTGCGCAGATGCTGGCCGAGTGCGGGCTGGATGCGGCGGGGATCGAAGCGTCGGTGCGCGCGCGGATGGCCAAGCTCGGCCTCTGATTTTTTGCGGCCCAATCGCGGGGCAAGCCCGCTCCCACGCAGACGTGGCGCTACCTGCTCCCACGCAGACAGACGCTATCTGCTCCCACGCAGACAGGCGCTACCTGCTCCCACGCAGACAGGCGCTATCTGCTCCCACGCAGACAGGCGCTACCTGCTCCCACGCAGACAGACGCTATCTGCTCGCTTGCGTGGGAGCGGGCTTGCCCCGCGATAGCGATGGAACTGCCAGTGAAAATCCCAACCCTCACCACCCTGCTCTGCTTGCCGACCACCCTGCTGGCCGCCGAACCGGCCCGCGACGACGCCCTGAAACTCCCCGACGTGCTGATCAGCGCCAGCCGCCAGGTTGAATCGCGTACCACCACCAGCGCCGCCAACAGCGTATTCACCCGCAGCGATATCGACCGCCTGCAACCGAGCAGCGTCACCGATCTGCTGACCCGCGTGCCCGGCGTCCAGATCGCCCCCACCGGCGGTCGCGGCAGCCTGCCGGGGATCTTCATCCGCGGCACCAAGGCCGCCCAGAGCCTGGTACTGGTCGACGGCGTGCGTATCGCCAATGCCACCTCTGGCGACAGCGGCCTGCAGTTTCTCGACGTCGACCAGATCGAACGCATCGAAGTGCTGCGCGGTTCGCGTTCGGCGGTCTATGGCAGCGACGCGATTGGCGGGGTTATCCAAATCTTCACCCGCCGCAGCAGCGGCCCTGGCCTGCAACCGCGCCTGCGCCTGGCGGCCGGCAGCAACCAAACCTGGCAGCGCAGTCTGGGCCTGTCTGGCGGTGACGGCGCTACCCGCTTCAGTCTAGGCGCCAGCCTGGACGAAACCGCTGGCATCGATTCGACCGGCCCCTCGTTTGCCAGCGACGCTGACCATGACGCCTATCGCAACCAGTCGTTCAACCTGAGCCTTAGCCACACCTTCAACGAGCGCTTTGAGGCCGGTTTGAACCTACTCGACAGCCGTGGCCGCAGTGAGTACGACAGCCCCTACGGGCGCTATGACTTCAACAGCCGCCAGCTCTTCGCCCAGAAGCCTTACACTGACTTCAGTGTCAGCAGCGTCGGCAGCTACTTCGACGCGCAGGTGAACGACACCTGGCACTCGCGCCTGGAACTGGGCCACAGCGAGAACCGCGACGATAAGCGCGACAAACTCAGCGCTGAGCGCTTCGTCTACAACACCTACCGTGACCAGGTCACCTGGCAGAACGACCTGAGCCTGAGTGAGCGCCACAGCCTGTTGCTGGGCGGCGATTGGTATCAGGACCGCGCCCAGGGCACGACCGAGTTCACCGAGGACAGTCGCTGGAACCGTGCGGTATTTGTGCAGCATCGCTATGCCGGCGAAGGGTTCTCAAGCGAACTTGGCCTGCGCCACGACCGCAACCAGCAGTTCGGCCGCGAAACCACATTGAGTGCCAGCCTGACCCTGCCGGTAAACGAGCGCAACGACCTGCTGCTGTCCTACAGCGAGGGCTTTCGCGCACCCACGCTGAATGATCTCTACGATCCTCAGTACGGCAATCCTGAGCTCAAGCCCGAGCATTCCAAGAGCTACGAGCTGCAATGGCGCAGCCAATTGACCAGCAGCAGCCGCCTGGAAGCCTCGCTGTACCGCACCGACCTGCGTGACGCGATCATCTTCCCCGACATGCAGACCAAACCCTACAACGTGGCCAGCGCGCGCATCGACGGCGTGGAACTGACCCTGCATCAGCAGTGGCAAGCCTGGCAGGCCCAACTGGGCCTGGCGCTGATCGATCCGCGTGATCGTGACAGCGGGCACACCCTGGCCCGCCGCGCCCGGCGCACCCTGAGCCTGGATGTCGATCGGCAGTTCGAACGGTTCAGTGTCGGTGGCAGTTGGCAGGCGGTCAGCAGCAGCTACAACGAGGAGAAGAACCTCAATCGGCTCGGTGGCTATGGCTTGCTTGGCCTGCGGGGTAGTTGGACGGCCAGCCAGCAGATCAGGCTCGACCTGAAGCTGGATAACCTGCTGGATAAAGGCTACAGCCGTGCGCTGTACAGCTATGACAACAGCAACCATGGCTATCGCGAAGAAGGCCGCACCTGGCTGCTGAGCCTTACCTGGACGCCGGCACGCTAGCGTCGAGCACTGCGCAGAGCTTGGCGGTCGCTTCGATCATCTGTCCGCTGGGCCGCTCCAGGCCTTTGTCTGGCACCACCAGCAGCTGCTGGTTGGCCGTGGCCCGCAGTTGCGGCCAGGCCTTCCACGGCGTCAGCTGCGCCTTGTCAGCGGCCAGGATAACTTCTGGATCACGCGCCAGCACCGACTCTACGCTGACCAGCGGCGCCGGCTGCGTCAGGTCGGCAAAGACATTGCGCGCGCCACAGACCGTCAGCGCATCGCTGACGATCTGCTGGCCACCCAAGGTATACAGCGGTTTGTCCCACACCTGATAGAACACCGCCAGCGGCCGCTCACGTTGATAGCGCTCGCGCAGCGCTTGCAGGCGGGCACGCAGTTGCGCGGCATAACGCCGAGCCTGCTCAGCGCGACCCACCCGCACACCGATGGCCTCGATCTGCTCGATCAGTTGGTCGAGGTTTTTCGCTTCATCACTGAAGGTAGCGATGCCCAGGCGGCGCAGCTGATCGCGCTGGGCCGGGGCAACACTGCCAGGCCAGAGCAGCAGCAAGTCGGGTTTGAGGCTGAGCAGACGCTCCATGTCCAGCTGGCCGTGACGCCCCACCGAAGGCAACGCAGCCAACCCTGCGGGCCGTTCGCCGCCGTCGAGCACGCCCACCAGCAGGTCATCGGCGTGCAGCTCGAGCATGATTTCCGTCATCGACGGCGCTAGGCTGATTACCCGTGGTCCAGTCGCTGCGTGAGCACCACCGACCAGTAACAACAGCAGGCAAAGTAAGCCGCGCATCAGCCCAGCTGACGCGGAATGCGATAGAGGTAAAGCAGCACCAAGGTGGACAGCGCCAGGAGGATTTGCGGCACCGCTTCCAGCCCGACCAAGACTGACAGCGCGGCCACCCAGGCGGGGATGCAGGCGAACAGCATGGCTATGCGCCGCACCCGCGCCAGCTCGATCCAGGCGGCCGGCTCTTCAGGCGTGCCGAGCACCTTGGAGGTGGCAATCAACGCCCGCTTGTAGGCGCCGAAGCGTGGCAGGCTGAGGAACATGGTCGCGGCTCCCGCGATGAACAGTGGCATGGCCAGCACCGGGATCAGCCCGTCACCACCGCCGAAGGCCCAGGCCATCACTGGCAGCGGCAACAGCCCGACTGCCAGGTATTGCCACCAGGCCAGCGCCAGGCGCCGCTTCACCTCGCTGCGGGTCACGCCTGAGGCGCCTCGCCCTGGTGCTCGGTGCCCATCATATGGCCGAGCTTGCCAGCCTTGGTCGCCAGGTACAGGCGGTTGTGCGGGTTGTGCCCGGTATGCAGCGGTACACGCTCGGCGACGTTGATGCCCATGCTGGTCAGTGCCTTGACCTTGCGCGGGTTGTTGGTCATCAAGCGCAACGCCTTGACGCCCAGGTGCTCGAGCATCGGCAGGCACATGGCATAGTCGCGCTGGTCAGCGGCGAAGCCCAGGCGCTCGTTGGCCTCGACGGTATCGGCGCCGCCATCTTGCAGCTCATAGGCGCGGATCTTGTTCAACAGGCCAATGCCCCGGCCTTCCTGGCGCAGGTACAGCAGCACGCCACGGCCTTCGCGGGCGATGGCTTGCAGGGCGGCTTCGAGTTGCGAGCCGCAGTCGCAACGCTGGCTGAACAAGGCATCACCGGTCAGGCACTCGGAATGCAGGCGCCCGAGCACCGGCTCGCCGTCAGCGATATCACCCAGGCTGAGCACCACGTGCTCACGGCCGGTGGCTTCGTCGAGAAAGCCATGCATGGTGAAGGTCGCGAAGGGAGTCGGGAGTTTCGAGGCGGCAACAAAGACGACGGGCACGTTGTGCTCCTGATTAGTAACTTGGAATTTCACGTGAGCCGATTGTATCAGCAGGCTGGCGCATATGCTCAGGCTGAATACCGTGGCTTAAGATCGAAAAGTTCGATGCTTATTGAACATTTCAGGGTGCCAGCACTGGCCCCTTCGCGGGCAAGCCCGCTCCCACAGGGAGCCAAGTCGGTCAGAGAATTTGTATTGAGTCAGTCATGACTCACCGCTGGCCTGAGATCTGTACGGTAGCTGTGGGAGCGGGCTTGCCCGCGAACAAGCCATCGGGCCAAGTCGGTGAGAGAATTTGCATTGAGTCAGTCATGACTCACTGCGGGCCTGAGATCTACGCGGTAGCTGTGGGAGCGGGCTTGCCCGCGAAGAAGCCAACTCAATGGGGCTGACTGTCCGCAGTAAAAGGATATGGCTGCTGCCATCGGGCCAAGTCGGTCAGATAATTTGTATTGAGTCAGTAATGACTCACCGCGGGCCTGAGATCTGCACTGTAGCTGTGGGAGCGGGCTTGCCCGCGAAGAAGCCAACTCAATAGGGCTGACTGTCCGCAGTAAAAGGATATGGCTGCTGCCATCGGGCCAAGTCGGTCAGATAATTTGTATTGAGTCAGTCATGACTCACCGCGGGCCTGAGATCTACGCGGTAGCTGTGGGAGCGGGCTTGCCCGCGAAGAAGCCAACTCAATGGGGCTGACTGTCCGCAGTAAAAGGATACGGCTGCTGCCATAGGGGCCAAGTCGGTCGCAGTATTGGGTATTGAGTCAGTCATGACTCACCGCGGGCCTGAGATCTACGCGGTAGCTGTGGGAGCGGGCTTGCCCGCGAAGAAGCCAACTCAATGGGGCTGA
>NZ_JBJDNG010000010.1:94954-143558 GCF_044900155.1 Pseudomonas sp. NPDC088890
GACTGTCCGCAGTAAAAGGATACGGCTGCTGCCACTTTTCGTAGATCGCTTTCAGCTCGCCGCTACGCACCAATTGCTCCATGCGCCGGTCAAACAAGTCTCTCAAGGATTTACCCTGTTCGTTCTTGGCAAATGCCAGATACAGCGGCAACTCAGCGATATGGGTACGCCGGAAGCGCTCAGGCTGCGCCGCCTGGCCCAGCACGTAGTTGACTTCAGTCAGCGCATCGATGTAGAAATCCACCCGCTCATGCTCAAGCATCGGCAGAATCCCTTCACGCCGCTGGATCTCGCGAAATTCACGAACATTGGGCAGGTAACTGCCGTAGTCATAGCCGCGCACCCAGGCCAACCGGTACTGGCCAATGTTCTCAGGAGTAGGTTCCGGCTTGCTGGCAAGGCCCAAGGCATAGATATGGTCCATGTCGAAATGCCAACGCGGATAGAGGTTGTCGTCGTTCTCTTCCTTGTAGGAGCCGACCCAGGCATCCGCTTCGCCACGTTTGACCAAGCCCACCGCGCGGCTGTAAGGCGCACTCTTGGTCAGCACTTTGACCCCGGCCGGCTCGAACACTTTGCGCAGTACGTCCCAGGCCACCCCGGTGCCGTCGGCATTGGTGTAGTCGAGCCATGCTTCACTGACCAGGTGGATCTGCGCAGGGTGCTGACCCTGCACGTTAGCGGCACACACGCTGCCGGTGAGCAGCAGCAACATCGCCAGCAACGCCGTCCTTATGCCCATCCACCCGCTCCTAAGTATCAGGCCACCGCCCACACCAGAACCTGCATGCCCAGCCAGGCAAAGACCCCGGCGAGGACATCGTCGAGCATGATCCCGACTCCGCCATGCACATGCCGGTCGATCCAGCGAATCGGCCACGGCTTGAGGATGTCGAAGAAGCGGAACATCAGGAACCCTGCGAGCAGCCACTGCCAGCCTTCCGGCACCAGCCACAGGGTGATCCACATGCCGACCATTTCGTCCCAGACAATGCCTTCATGGTCGTGCACACGCAAGTCGTTCGCCACTTTGCCGCACAGCCAGAAGCCAAACAGCATGGTCACGCCCAGCAGCAGCCAGTAGCCCCAGTCTGGCAGCATCTGCCACAGCGGGATGAACGGCAGCGCCACCAGAGAGCCCCAGGTACCGGGAGCCTTGGGCAAGGTGCCAGAGCCGAAGCCGAAGGCGATGAAGTGCCACGGGTTGCGCCAGACCGAAGGCGGAACGAACTCCGCAGGCACCTGGTTGGGGTGGTCGGTCACGGTGTCTCCCTAAAATGTTGATAGCCCCGCTGCTGCGGGGTGATGTCCTGGCCCTGTTCGTCCAGCAGGCGCACGCCCTCGCCATCGAGCACGCGGCCGACGACATGGACCGGCACACCAGCGGCGCGCAGGGATGAAAGCTGGGCCGGCGGCAAGGTGAAGGCCAGCACGTAGTCGTCGCCACCGATCAGCGCGGCCTGGCGCGCAGCTGTAGGGCCGAGAAAGCCCTGCAGAGCAGGTGACACTGGCACCTGTGCCAGGTTCACCTCGAGCGCCCGCCGGGAGGCCTTGGCGATATGGCCGCAGTCGGCCAACAGACCATCGGAGATGTCCAGGGCCGCTGTGGCCTTGCCGAGCAGGGCCTGGCCAAGGGCGAACTGTGGCGAGGGCGACCAGTAATGGGCCAGCAAGGGCCCAGCCAAGTCGGCTTCGACCTGGCGCTCACCGAGTACCAACGGCAAGGCACCGGCAGCATTGCCCAGTTCACCACCGACACACAGCAGATCCCCCACCTGGGCACCGCTGCGCAGCAACGCTTGTCCGCGCGCAACGCGGCCAAACACCGTCAGGGTGATGCTCAGGGGACCACGGGTGGTGTCGCCGCCGATCAGGCTCAGGCCGCAGTGGCGGGCCATGCGATTGAGGCCTTCGGCGTAAGCCTGCAGCCACGGCGCGCTGACCTCGGGCAAGGTCAGCGCCAGGGTGAAACCAATGGGCGTGGCGCCCATCGCGGCCAGATCGCTGGCGGCCACGGCCAAGGACCGCTGGCCAAGCAGCGAAGGGTCGCAGACGGCAGGAAAATGCACGCCGGCGACCAAGGTATCGGTGGACACCGCCAGCTGCTGCGCAGCAGGCAGGTCCAGCAGGGCGCAGTCGTCGCCGATCCCCAACGCCACGCCTTCGCCGCCCTGCGCACAGGGCGCGGCAGCGAAGTAATGGCGGATCAGCTCAAACTCACCCATGGCTGGTCAGCGCCGCAATCAGCGCTTGTACGCCTTGACTTCCGCTTCACGCAGACGCGGAGCGAGCTTGTCCAGTACACCGTTGACGAACTTGTGACCGTCGGTGGCGCCGAACACTTTGGCCAGCTCCACACCTTCGTTGATCACCACGCGATACGGCACATCGGCGCGCATGATGAACTCCCAGGTGGACAGGCGCAGAACCGCCAGTTCAACCGGGTCGAGCTCTTCCAGGGCAAGGTCCAGGCACGGCGCCAGGGCCTCGTCGATTTCCTTCACCTTGGCCGGAACCCCGTGCAGGATCTCGCGGAAGTAAGCGCCGTCTACATCGGAGAAATCGTTGTCGACCCGAAACTGCGCCTCGACCTCGTTCAGCGAGTGCCGGGCCATGTGCCACTGATAGAGGGCCTGGGTCGCGAGCTTGCGGGCTTCGCGGCGCTTGGCGCTCTTCGAGGGCTTGCCGGCATCCGCAGGTTTTGGATCGCGCGGGTTGAAACGATCGCTTTCGTCGCTAATCACTTGGCCTCCAACTGCGCCAGCAGGCTGACCATTTCCAGGGCGGACAGGGCAGCTTCAGCACCTTTGTTGCCAGCCTTGGTGCCGGAACGCTCGATGGCTTGCTCGATGGAGTCGACAGTCAGCACGCCGAAGGCCACCGGAACACCGAACTCCATGGACACCTGGGCCAGGCCCTTGGTGCATTCGCCCGCCACGTATTCGAAGTGCGGGGTACCGCCGCGAATCACAGCGCCCAGGGCGATGATCGCGTCGTAAGCGCCTTGTTGGGCGACTTTCTGTGCAACCAGCGGGATTTCGAAGGCGCCAGGAGCACGGATGATGGTGATGTCGCTTTCGCTGACGCCATGGCGTACCAAGGCATCGACGGCACCGCTTACCAGGCTTTCGACGACGAAGCTGTTGAAGCGGCCAACCACCAAAGCATAGCGACCTTTGGGGGCGATGAAGGTACCTTCGATGGTCTTCAGGGTCATTCCGGTGTTCTCATTTTAAAGAGCGAGGCCGCCGTAGACGGCCTGCAGGAGGGTTTGGACACGAGCGCCAGGGCAACTAGCGCGCCTGTGTCACTCAGAGGGCACGTATTCTACAACTTCCAGATCAAATCCGGATATCGCGTTGAACTTCATCGGCGAGCTCATCAGGCGCATCTTGCGCACGCCCAGGTCACGCAGGATCTGCGACCCAGCACCGACCGTGCTGTAGGTGCTCGGCGTCTTGACCTGGGTTTCGCCGGCGCTTTCGCGGATATGCGCCAGCAGCACGTCGCCATCGAGTGGGTGGCCCAGCAGCAGGACCACGCCGCTGCCGGCCTCGGCCACCGCGCTCATCGCCGCACGCAGGCTCCAGCGGCCTGGCTGCTTGACCATCAGCAGGTCGCGCAGCGGGTCCATGTTGTGCACCCGCACCAGGGTCGGCTCTTCGGCGCAGATCTTGCCCAGGGTCAGTGCCATGTGCACGTCGCCTTCGACCGAGTCGCGGTAGGTGACCAGGTTGAACTGGCCCAGTTCGCTATCCAGCGGCTGCTCGGAAACCCGCTGAACGGTACGTTCGTGGATCATCCGGTAGTGGATCAGGTCGGCGATGGTGCCGATCTTCAGGCCATGTTCGGCGGCGAACACTTCCAACTCGGCGCGACGCGACATGGTGCCGTCGTCGTTCATCACCTCGCAGATCACCCCGCTCGGCTCGAAGCCAGCCATGCGCGCCAGGTCGCAAGCGGCCTCGGTGTGGCCTGCGCGGGCCAGGGTACCGCCAGGCTGGGCCATCAGCGGGAAGATGTGGCCGGGGCTGACGATGTCTTCGGCCTTGGCGTCCTTGGCGGCGGCCGCCTGCACGGTACGCGCGCGGTCGGCCGCGGAGATGCCGGTGGTGACGCCTTCGGCGGCTTCGATCGACACGGTGAACTTGGTGCCAAAGCCCGAACCATTGCGCGGCGCCATCAGCGGCAGCTTGAGGGTTTCGCAGCGCTCGCGGCTCATCGGCATGCAGATCAGGCCACGGGCGTGCTTGGCCATGAAGTTGATATGCTCAGGCTGGCAGCACTCGGCAGCCATGATGATGTCGCCTTCGTTCTCGCGGTCTTCGTCATCCATGAGGATGACCATCTTGCCTTGGCGGATGTCTTCCACCAGCTCTTCAATGCTGTTGAGCGCCACTCGGCACCCCCTTCTCAATCAGGATTTCAGGTAGCCGTTGGCGGCCAGGAAGCTTTCGGTGATGCTACTGCCCTTGCTCGGTTCGGCAGCCTTGTCGCCCAGCAGCAGACGCTCCAGGTAACGGGCCAGCAGGTCGACCTCAAGGTTCACCCGACGACCTGGGCGGTAGTCGGCCATGATGGTTTCGGACAGGGTGTGCGGAACGATGGTCAGCTCGAACTCGGCGCCATCGACCACGTTGACCGTCAGGCTGGTGCCGTCGACGGTGATCGAGCCCTTGTGGGCGATGTACTTGGCCAGTTCTTTGGGCGCGCGCACGCGGAACTGGATGGCGCGGGCGTTATCGCTGCGCGAGATGATTTCGCCAACGCCGTCGACGTGGCCGCTGACCAAGTGACCGCCCAGGCGGGTGGTCGGGGTCAGGGCTTTTTCCAGGTTGACCGGGCTGCCGCTCTTCAAGTCGTCGAAGGCGGTGCACTCGAGGGTTTCGCGGCTGACGTCGGCCCAGAAACCGTCGCCTGGCAGGTCGACGGCCGTCAGGCAGACGCCGTTGACGGCAATGCTGTCGCCGAGCTTGACGTCGCCCAGGTCAAGCTTGCCGGTCTGGACGTAGACGCGCACGTCACCGCCCTTGGGGGTCAGGCTACGGATGGTGCCGATGGATTCGATGATGCCGGTGAACATGCGGTTGTCCTCGCAAATAGGGCTGCGCTGGGCTAGCCAGGCATTATACGCCGGTGGCCGGCAAGGGGATGGCCGTGACCCGCCAGTCATCACCGACGGCGCGCATTTCAGTGATTTTCAGCCGCGGCGCCTGGTTCATCTGCGCCAGCGGCCAGTCCAGCAGCGGCCGGGCCTGGGAGCCGAGGAAGGTGCCGGCGACGAACAACTGGAACTCGTCGATCAGGCCTAGCTGGGCGAAGGCGCCCACCAAGCCGGCGCCTGCCTCCAGGAGAATTTCATTGACGCCACGCGCTGCCAAGGCCCTGAGCAGGCCAGGTAGATCGACCCGGCCTTCGGCGCCGGGCAGGCACAGCAGCTCGTGACCGGCTTGGGCGTAACGCGCATCAGCCGCCGCAGCAGTCACTACCAGCGCCGGGCCTGCCTGGAAAAACGGCGCCGTCAGCGGCAAACGCAGGCGGCCGTCGATCAACACGCGCAGCGGTGGGCGGGACAGGGCCAGCGCCGTGGTTTCTGCATCCAGGCCCAACTGTTCGCCACGCACGGTCATCCGCGCGTTGTCGGCCAACACACTTTCGGCGCTGGTCAACACCACGCTGGAGCGGGCGCGCAGGCGTTGCACGGCGGCGCGCGCGGCAGGGCCGGTAATCCACTGGCTTTCGCCACTGGCCATCGCGGTGCGCCCGTCCAGGCTCATCGCCAGCTTGGCCCGAACGAACGGCAGACCGTGTTCCATTCGTTTGAGGAAACCGGGGTTGAGCGCGCGCGCTTCGCTTTCCAGCACGCCACTGGCGACTTCGATACCCGCCTCGGCCAAGCGCCGCAGGCCTTGGCCGGCCACTTGCGGATTGGGGTCTTGCATGGCTGCGACTACCCGGGCAACGCCGGCCTTGACCAGTGCCTCGGCGCACGGCGGCGTACGCCCATGGTGACTGCACGGCTCCAGGGTCACGTAGGCGCAGGCGCCTTTGGCGCGCTCGCCAGCCTGGCGCAGTGCGTGCACTTCGGCGTGTGGCTCACCGGCGCGCACGTGCCAGCCCTGGCCTACTACTTCGCCGTCGCGAACGATCACGCAACCCACCCGCGGATTGGGATGGGTGCTGTACTGGCCCTTGCGGGCCAGTTGCAGGGCTTGGGCCATGTAGTGGGCGTCGAGAATCGCGGTCTGGCTGGGCATGCTTACTCTTTAGCCGGCTCGCGGGCCAGGCGGTCGATTTCTTCGCGGAATTCGTCGAGGTCCTGGAAGCGCCGGTAGACCGAGGCGAAGCGGATGTAGGCGACTTCGTCGAGCTCGCGCAGCGCGGCCATGACCAGTTCACCCACCACCAGCGACTTGACCTCGCGCTCGCCAGTGGCGCGCAATTTGTGCTTGATGTGGGCCAGCGCCGCTTCCAGCCGCTCGACGCTGACCGGGCGCTTTTCCAGCGCGCGCTGCATGCCGGCACGCAGTTTGTCTTCATCGAACGGTTGGCGTGTGCCGTCTTGCTTGATCAGCCGCGGCAGCACCAGCTCGGCGGTTTCGAAGGTTGTGAAGCGCTCGCCGCAGGCGACGCACTCGCGCCGGCGACGCACCTGTTCGCCCTCGGCGACCAGGCGCGAGTCGATGACCTTGGTGTCGTTGGCACCGCAAAAGGGACAGTGCATGGTGGCAGGCAACAAAAAAAGGGAGGGCCATGGTAGCGCATCCGACTGGCAAGACAAGCCAAAGGGGTTACCATCCAATCAATTCTGCCCGTGAAGGACTCCCCCATGCACTATCGAGCGCTCGTCGTGCTCTGTCTCGCTGGCCTGATGACGGCCTGCAGCAGCGATAAACCCAAAGGCGAGCAGCCCGCTGCAGCGCCCGCTCCCAAGGTCGCGAAAAAGGCGCCGGCACTGGGGCCGCTACCGGCCTACCAGCGCGAAATCAGCGGCACCTTGCTGGAGGTGCCGGCAGGCGCCGACGTCGAACTGGCGCTGCTGGTGATCGATGAACGCGACCGGCCGCAGCGCCTGCTGGCCAGCAGCAACCTGATCGGTACCGGCCAGGCCCTGCCCTATCAGCTGCGCTTCAATCCCGAGGCATTCCCAGCCGGGGCCAGGGTCGAGTTGCGTGGCCGCGCCAGCCGCTCCGGCCAGCTGATCATGCACCTGCCACCGCAGCGCATTGTTCAAGCCGCGAGCCAAGCCACTGGCCCACTGCGCTTCGAGAAGGCGCCATAGATGGCGCCGTTGCACCTGCAACAGGCCCTGAGCGGCCTGATCGGTGAAGCGCGGTTGGTCGCCAGCGAGCTGCCGCAGTGCGCCTTGAAGCTGTGGCTGATCGATGCGCAGAACATGGACCGCGCCTTCAGCAGCGAAGAAACCCAGCGCATCCTCGAAGACCCGCCGTACTGGAGCTTCTGCTGGGCCAGCGGCCTGGCCATGGCGCGCTACCTGGCCGAGCGCCCGGAGTGGGTGCGTGGCAAGCGCGTGCTGGATTTCGGCGCCGGCTCCGGCATCGCCGGGATCACCGCGGCGCGGGCGGGGGCGTTGGAAGTAGTGGCGTGCGACCTCGATCCGCTGGCGCTACAAGCCTGCCAGGCGAACGCGGCGCTCAATGAGGTCGAACTGGGTTACAGCAGCGACTTTTTTGCCGAAGCCGATCGCTTTGACCTGATCCTGGTGGCCGACGTGCTTTACGATCGCGCCAACCTGCCACTGCTCGATGCGTTTCTTAGTCGAGGCCGCCAGGCGCTGGTCGCTGACTCGCGGGTGCGCGACTTCAGCCACCCGCTGTACCAGCCATTGGGGGTGCTTGAAGCACTGACCCTGCCGGACCTGGCCGAACCACACGAATTCCGCCGGGTCAGCCTGTACCACGCCAGCCGCGAGCCTTTATAGTGGTGCCATCCAGAGATTTGCGAGAGTCGCGATGAGCCAAGCCCCAGATAGCAACGCCCTGCCGTATATTTTCGACGCCACCGACGCCAACTTCCAGCAACTGGTCATCGAAAACTCCTTCCACAAGCCCGTGCTGGTGGACTTCTGGGCCGAGTGGTGCGCGCCGTGCAAGGCGCTGATGCCACTGCTGGCGAAGATCGCCGAGGGTTACCAGGGCGAACTGCTGCTGGCCAAGATCAACTGCGATGTGGAACAGCAGGTGGTTGCCCAGTTCGGCATCCGCAGCCTGCCGACCGTGGTGCTGTTCAAGGACGGCCAGCCGGTCGACGGCTTTGCCGGTGCCCAACCCGAGTCGGCCATCCGCGCCCTGCTCGAACCGCATGTTCAGATGCCGGCGGCGCCCACTGCTTCGCCGCTCGAAGAAGCCAAAGCGCTGTTCGCCGAGAGCCGCTTCGCCGATGCCGAAACCGCGCTCAAGACCCTGCTGGGTGAAGACAACAGCAATGCCGAAGCGCTGATTCTGTATGCGCGCTGCCTGGCCGAGAGGGGTGAGTTGGGTGAGGCGCAAGTGGTGCTCGATGCGGTCAAGACCGATGAGCACAAGGCGGCACTGGCCGGCGCCAAGGCGCAGCTGACCTTCCTGCGCCAGGCTGCCAGCCTGCCGGAGGCGGCCGAGCTCAAGAGCCGCCTGGCGCAGAATCCGCAGGACGATGAGGCCGCGTATCAACTGTGCATTCAGCAACTGGCGCGTCAGCAGTACGAAGCCGCGCTCGATGGCTTGCTGAAGTTGTTCCAGCGTAATCGCGGCTATGAGAACGGCTTGCCGCAAAAGGCAATGTTGCAGGTGTTCGAGTTGCTCGGCAGCGATCACCCGCTGGTCAGCGTCTACCGTCGCAAGTTGGCGGCGGCGCTGTTCTAACAGCGCCAACGCTCATCGCGGGGCAAGCCCGCTCCCACGTGGCTCGCCACTAGGGCCTGTATGAAAGTCTCAGGCTTTTCGTACAGAGCCTAAGCTCACGTGGGAGCGGGCTTGCCCCGCGATGCTTTTCATCCGAGCCAGTGATAAACCGGCGCATCCGCCCCGCTTTCCACCTTCACTTCACTGCTATGGCGCAAACGCACCAGCAGGCGCTTCCCCGCCGCGGTGCTGCCCGCCAGCCCTTCCAAGCGTTCCAGCAGCTCTGGCCCAGTCATCTGTCCAGCCGCGCGCAGCACCTCACGCGCCGCCGCCCACTGGCCATCGTCCTGGCGTGGTGCTGCACTCGTCGTAGACACCACCGGCTCTACCGCCGGCACCTCCAGCTGACGCCCCAACTGCGCCCACTCCGCCGGTTCCAGCTCGATGCTCAGATCCACCGGCCAGTCACCAATCGTTCCGCGTATTCTCACGACGCCTTCCTTCCAACAGGATCAATGGCGTCCATGCTCCCATGACATGAAACCTTCGCCAAGCGGCTGGCGCGGCCAAGAAAAGTTGTTATAACATTACCAAATCCTTCCTGCACGCTCCCGGAGTCGTCCATGCGCCGCCTGCTCCTCGCCCTGCCCTTTGCCTTGCTGCCCCTGGCCCTGGCCCATGCCCACGACGACCATGACCATGATCACGACCATGCCCACGGCAGCCTCGGCACTCATGAACATGGTGTGGCCAAGCTCAATGCGGTACTCGACGGCAGCACCCTGGAACTGGAACTGGACAGCCCGGCGATGAACCTGGTGGGCTTTGAGCACGCGGCCAGCAGCGACGCTGACAAGGCCAAAGTCGCCGCCGTGCGCCAGCAGCTCGAACAGCCATTGAAGCTGTTCGGCCTGGCCAAGGCCGCCGGTTGCAGCGAAGAGGCGCAAGAGCTGGAAAGTCCGCTGTTCGGCGACCAGCCTGCAGCCGATGACGACGCCCATGAGCACCCGCACAGCGATATCCATGCCCACTACCAATTGACCTGCGCCACCCCAGACAAGCTCAACAGTCTCGACCTGACCCCGCTGTTCAAAGCCTTCCCGGCGACGCAGAAGATCAATCTGCAACTGATCGGCCCCAATGGTCAGAAAGGTGTGGAGGCCACGCCGAGCAAGGCGGTGGTCGCCTTCTAAATGAGTCAGCCGCTGATCGACCTGCAAGATCTGCTGTTCGCCTGGCCGGGCCAGCCGCCACTGCTGGAGATTGCCCAGTTTCGCCTGGAGCGCGGTGAGGCGCTGTTCCTCAAAGGCCCCAGCGGCAGCGGCAAGACTACCCTGCTCGGTTTGCTGGGCGGGGTGAACCTGCCCGGCCAAGGCAGCATTCGCCTGCTTGGCCAGGCCCTCGGTGAACTGAGCCAAGGCGCCCGCGACCGCTTCCGGGTCGATCACACCGGCTACATTTTCCAGCAGTTCAACCTGCTGCCATTCCTCTCGGTGCGCGAGAACGTCGAGTTGCCTTGTCGCTTCTCACGCAGTCGCGCCGAACGCGCCAGCCAGCGCCACGGCAGCGTCGACCAGGCCGCCGCAGTGTTGCTCGCACACCTGGGGCTGGACGATCCGGCCTTGCTCGCCCGACGTGCCGACACCCTCTCGATCGGGCAGCAACAACGGGTGGCGGCGGCGCGCGCGCTGATCGGCCAGCCTGAACTGGTGATCGCCGACGAGCCGACCTCGGCGCTGGACGCCGATACCCGCGAGGCGTTCATCCGGTTGCTGTTCGACGAATGCCGGGCGGCCGGCTCCAGCCTGCTGTTCGTCAGCCATGACCAAAGCCTGGCACCGCTGTTCGACCGTCACCTGTCCCTGGCCGAACTCAATCGCGCCGCCACGCCCCGGGAGGCCTGATGTACCTGCTTCGCCTTGCCCTGGCCAGCCTGGCCAACCGGCGTTTCACCGCCTTTCTGACCGCTTTCGCGATTGCCCTGTCGGTGTGCCTGCTGCTGGCCGTCGAGCGCGTGCGCACCGAGGCCCGCGCCAGTTTCGCCAGCACCATCAGCGGCACCGACCTGATCGTCGGCGCCCGCTCTGGGTCGGTCAACTTGCTGCTGTACTCGGTGTTTCGCATCGGTAATGCCACCAACAACATCCGGTGGGACAGCTACCAGCATTACGCCAAGGATCCACGGGTGAAGTGGGCCATCCCGATCTCCCTGGGCGACTCCCATCGCGGCTACCGGGTAATGGGCACCACGGGCGACTACTTCAGCCATTACCAATACGCTCGGCGCCAGCACCTGGAACTGAGCCAGGGCCGGGCGTTCGGAAATGATCCCTTCGAGGTGGTGCTCGGCGCCGAAGTGGCGCAGGCGCTGCACTACGGGCTTGGCGACAAACTGGTGCTGGCCCACGGCGTGGCGGCGATCAGCCTGGTCAAGCACGATGACAAGCCGTTCACTGTGGTCGGTGTGCTCAAGCGCACCGGCACGCCAGTCGATCGCACCTTGCACATCAGCCTCGGCGGTATGGAGGCCATTCATATCGACTGGCACAACGGCGTGCCCGCACGCGGTGCCGGCAGGATCAGCGCCGAGCAAGCGCGGACCATGGACCTGCAGCCTGCTGCGATTACCGCGTTCATGCTGGGCCTGAACAACAAGATCACCACCTTCAGTTTGCAGCGCGAGATCAACCAGTTCCGCACTGAGCCGTTGCTGGCGATCCTGCCAGGCGTGGCCTTGCAGGAGTTGTGGAGCCTGATGGGCACGGCCGAGCAGGCCTTGTTCGTGGTGTCGCTGTTCGTCGTGCTGACTGGGTTGATCGGCATGCTCACTGCCATTCTCACCAGCCTCAACGAACGGCGGCGGGAGATGGCCATCTTGCGTTCGGTCGGCGCCCGGCCTTGGCATATCGCTGGTCTGCTGGTGCTCGAAGCCTTGGCCCTGGCGGTGGCCGGTATCGTGGCCGGGCTGGGGCTACTGTATGCCGGGATCGCCCTGGCCCAGGGCTATGTGCAGGCCAACTATGGTTTGTACCTGCCACTGGCCTGGCCCAGTGCACATGAGTGGACGCTGCTGGCTATCATCCTTGGGGCGGCATTGCTGATGGGCAGTGTGCCAGCCTGGCGTGCCTATCGGCAGTCGCTGGCCGATGGTTTGTCGATTCATCTGTGAGTAGTGGCAATGATCCAGAACCTTACACACCTGTTCGCTGCGGTTCGACAGTTCGACAAGCCCGCGCACAGGCGGGCAGCCACGCAGCAAATCCTGTTACTGCTGGTGCTGATAGTGCTGACGCCGCTAGCCTGGGCCGCGGAGCCGCGCGAGCTGGACTGGCCGGCGCTGATCCCGGAAGGCGCCCCGGTCATCCCGCCCCAGCTCACGCCACTGCACGACCTGTCGCAGATCGGCGACGCGCTGGCTGCCGAAGCCGCCCCCGCTGCGCGCCAACAAGCCCCCGCCGCGCCAGTGGTCAAGGCACTCGACAAGCAGCAGGTCAAACTGCCCGGCTACATCGTGCCACTGGAAGTCAGCGAAGAGGGCCGCACCACCGAGTTTCTGCTGGTGCCCTACTACGGCGCGTGCATCCATGTACCGCCACCCCCGTCGAACCAGATCGTGCACATTTTCAGCGAGATGGGCGTACGCGTCGAAGACCTCTATCAGCCCTATTGGATCGAAGGGCGCCTGCAGGTCAAAGCCAGCAGCAGCGAGCTGGCCGACGCGGGTTATCAGATGGAAGCCGAGAAAATCTACGCTTATGAGCTGAAATGAGAACTGCTAGCGATTCGTGAAGCCAGTTCTTTGAGCTGGGTCAAACATTAGGTTTAGACGCCTCCGTACCATTGGACTACTCATTTAATAACGTCCTTTGGGAGCTTCCATGAACAAGTCCTTGCTCGGCGCCTCGCTCGTTGCCCTGGCGCTCGTAGCCCCTGTTGCCCACGCCCACCAGGCGGGCGATTTCATCCTGCGTGCCGGCGCCATCACCACCTCCCCCAACGAAAACAGCGGCGACCTGAAGTTCGACGGCAACAAGGTCTCGGGCACTAAGGCTACTCTGGACAGCGATACCCAATTGGGCCTGACCTTCGCCTACATGCTCACCGACCACATCGGCCTGGAGCTGCTGGCGGCCACCCCGTTCCAGCACACCGTTGGCGTCAAGGGCCTGGGCGGGGGCCTGGACGGCAAGCTGGCGGACATCAAGCAACTGCCACCGACCCTGTCGCTGCAGTACTTCCCGATGGAGCCAAGCTCGAAGTTCCAGCCGTACGTGGGCGTGGGCATCAACTACACCATGTTCTTCGATGAAGACCTGAGCAGCGAACGTAAACAGCAGGGCTTCAGCAACCTCAAGCTGCAAGACTCGGTGGGCCTGGCCGGCCAGTTGGGCATGGACTACATGATCACCGACAACCTGCTGGTCAACGCCTCGGTCTGGTACGTCGATATCGACACCAAGGCCACCGTCGATGGCCCAACCGCACTGGGCTACAGCAAGACCAAGGTCGACGTGGATGTAGACCCATGGGTCTACATGGTGGGTCTGGGCTACAAGTTCTGATCCATCGCCCTCACATGGCGGCTGCGGCCGCCATGTGTCGTTCTACTCCCCACGTAGGCGCAGATACAGCCAATAACCCCAAGCCAGTGCACTGAACCCCGCCCCCAGCCCACACACCGCAAGCCAACCCCAGCGGGCATACACCCAACTTGCCGCCACAGCGCCCAGGCCACTGCCTACCGAGTAGCAGCACATGTATGCGCCGATCAAACGGCTGGCCATCGCTCCGCGCCCGGCCAACAGCAGTGTCTGGTTAGTGACATGCACCGCCTGCACGGCGAAATCCAACAGCAGCACGCCCAACACCAGCGCCAGCAACGAGTGTTCGAGCAATCCACTGGGGATCCACGACAGCGTCAACAGCGCCAGGGCCAGCCCCGTGGTGCGCTGACCGTGGCCTTGATCGGCCAAACGTCCAGCGCGCGATGCGGCCAGTGCCCCGGCAATTCCGGCCAGGCCGAACAGACCGATCTGGGTATGGGTCAACGCCAGTGGTGCAGCACTGAGCGGCAATACCATGGCACTCCACAACACGCTGAATGCGGAAAATATCAACAGCGCGAACGTACCGCGCTGACGTAACAGGCGGTCGTGTCGATACATGCGCAGCACCGAACCCAACAACTGCACGTAACTCACTGGCGTTGTCACCGGCTTGGCGCTGGGCAGCGTTTGCCAGAGCAGGCAGGCCATCAGCACAGTCAACCCGGCAGCGGCGAAATATACGCTGCGCCAACCGGCCAGATCGGCCGTCACGCCTGCAACCAGCCGCGCCAGCAAAATCCCTAGCACCACGCCACTGGTGACCGTACCCACCGCCCGTCCCTGCTCGGCGGGCGTGGCCAAGGTCGCGGCATGGGCCACGACCACCTGCACCAGCACCGCCATCAGGCCGAGCATGCTCATGGCCACCAGCAGCAGCGCCCAGTCCATCGTCATGCCAACAGCCAGCAGGGCCAACGCCGAGAGCAGCAACTGCGAAAGAATCAAGCGCTTGCGGTCGAACAGATCGCCCAGCGGAACCACCAGCAGCAGCCCCAGCGCATAACCGGCCTGGGTGGCCCCCACCACCAGTCCGATCCGGGCGGTCGCTACGCCCAAGCTGGCAGCCATCGACTCTAGCAGTGGTTGGGCAAAATACACCGAGGCCACGGCCAAAGCGCAGGTCGCGGCGAGCAATAGTGTCAGGGAGCGGCTCAGCGGGATTTGGCCGACGGCCGCAGACTGGATCGAAGACATGTGCAATACCTTGCCAATCTGGTTTCAAAATGAAACCACACGCTAGCTTTCTAGCAATTCTGGTTTTAATCTGCAACCAGAACTGATGAGAAGGCTTGGCTCATGCTCGACCCACAAAATAATCAATGCCCGGTAGCCCGTGCCCTGGAGGTGATTGGTGATCGGTGGGCGCTGATGATTCTGCGCGATGCTTTCGACGGCCTGCGGCGCTTCAGTGAGTTTCAGAAAAACCTGGGTCTGGCGAAGAACATCCTCGCCTCACGGTTGAAACTGTTGCTGGAGAGTGGATTGCTGCAGTTGCAACCGGCCTCGGATGGCAGTGCCTACAAGGAATACGTACTGACCGAGAAAGGCCGCTCTGTGTTTCCGATCGTGGTTGGAATGCGCCAGTGGGGGGAGCGGTTTCTGTTCGAGGCGGGGGAAGTGCGATCGCATTTGTTGGACAGCGCTCAGGGGCAGCCGGTAGAGGTGTTACAGGTGCGGGCTAAGGATGGGCGGGCACTTGCGCCTGAGGATTGTCTGAGGCGTACGGTGCGGCATTAGGTTTTGGGGCCGCTCGGCGGCCCTGAAATCTCAGCCTTTACCCAACAACCGCGCCAACCCGACAACGATTGGCGTCGGCTCAGGAAACGCGAACCGCGCCAACAACCGCTGGTTATCCGCCCGCGAATGGCGGATATCACCCGAACGCGCCGCGCCGTAACTGACTTCAGGCAAGCTGCCCACCACCTGCTTGAGCGCCGCCAACAACTGGTTCAGCGAAGTCGCCTGGTTCAGGCCGATGTTCACCGCGCCCTCCTCGACCTGCTCCTGCTCCAGCGCCTGGACCATCACCTGGACCAGATCACCGACATAGAGAAAATCGCGAGTCTGCTCGCCATCGCCGAACACGGTAATCGGCTTACCTTGAGTGGCACGCTCACTGAAGATGCTGATCACCCCCGAGTAAGGCGAGGATGGATCCTGGCGTGGCCCGAAGATATTGAAGAAGCGAAACACCACCGGCTCCAGGCCATGCTGGCGACGGTAGAAGTCCAGGTACTGCTCGCTGGCCAACTTATCCACAGCGTAGGGCGTCAGCGGCGCCTTGGGCGTATCCTCGACAATCGACTGCCCTTCGCCATTGTTGCCATACACCGCCGCGCTGGAGGCGAACAGCACCCGGCGCACGCCATTCAGACGCATCGCTTCGCAAACGTTCAGCGTGCCGATGAAGTTGCTTTGATGGGTTTTCACCGGGTCGTCGACCGAGGCCTGCACCGAAGCCACTGCCGCCAAGTGCACCACTGCACGGCAACCGCTGGCCGCGCGGGCAACCAGTGCAGCGTCGGCCACATCGCCTTCAAGCAGTTCAAGCTTGGGATGATCCAGGCGCAGGTTGGCGCGTTTGCCTGTGGAAAGATCATCGACAATGCGCACGGCGTAGCCTTTATCCAGCAACGCATCGCACAAGTGCGAGCCGATGAAGCCGGCACCGCCGGTGATCAGGATGGGAGCATCAGCCATGTCGATAGAAACGGTCCAGTAGGGGCGGCAAGCCGGCGCGCCAGGCGCGTGGCTTGATACCAAAGGTATGGAGGATTTTCTTGCACGCCAGCACCGCATTCTGCGGCTCTTCGCTGGCATCCGGGCGGGCGGCGTGGGCCTGCGCGGTCGGCGCCTGCACGGCCAGCTTGTGCCACTGCTGCGCCTCACTGAGGATAGCCTGCCCCAGCGCCAGCGGCGTGGTCGCTTCGTTGCCAGCGTAGTGGTAGGTGCCCCACAGCGGCGCATCGCAGTCGAGCTGCTTGATCACCGAGAGGATGACCCGTGCAGCGTCGTCCACCGGGGTCGGATTACCGCGCCGATCGTCCGCCAGGAGCAATTCCTGCGGTTGCTCGGCGCGGGTCAGGAAGCGGCCCAAGGCACCGTCGATGCTCTCGTCCAGCACCCAACCGAAGCGCAGCAGCACATGCTGCGGGCAGGTCGCCCGCACGCTCTGCTCGATGCGCCACAGCGCCTGACCACGGGTGCCCAGCGGCACCGGCTCGTCTTTTTCGCTGTAGGCGGTGGCCCGCGAGCCATCGAACACGCGATAGCTGGAGGGTTGGACGAGGATCATCTCGTGGTGCTGGCACAGCTCGGCCAGGCGCTCCACCGCGCGCTCTTGCTGGGCAAGCCGCTGTTCGCTGACCGACTCGGCCTGGAACCAGTCGAAGTAATAGGCGAGGTTGATCACCACATCGGGGCGATGTTCATCCAGCAGCAGGGTCAGGCTGGCCGGATCCCAGCCTTTTTCGGGCGGGCGCGGCGCCAGGAATCCGATGTCCTCCTCGGCCCCGAGACGAATCAGCGCTTGCCCGAGGGCATTGCCACCACCCAACAGCATCAGGCGCATACGCATAGGGTCTAAAGGTCCGCTCAGGTCGATAAAAGGAAAGAAAGCATTTTGCGGTTTCCAGCAGGGGAAGTCCAACTTGAGCGCGGTAACTGCGCAATCGCCCCTGCCGACTCAAGCCCCTGGACTTGCCACTTTGCACCGTAGGAAACGCCCTATAGCCCCAGCGGAATGAGCTGACTACCGCGCCAAGCATTTCCAGCGCCCAATAGTTAGTTCTCTCCCTTGACGGTATTTAGGCAGCCTGCCTGATGCTCGACAGGTGGGATTACCGAACAACAGTAGTAACAAGGAATGTTTCAACATGCAGGACTCGGAATTCGCCTACCTAAGCTTTGAGCCCAAGCAAGCCCAGGCCTTGGTCGCAGCCTGCCAAGCCCTCGCTAATCTGGGCGGACCGCAAACCCCTGGCGTGGCCCAGCTCGCCCGCACATGGGCACAGCGCCTGGAACGCCAGCTTCATCCCAGCCAGCGCAACGTACTCAAGCGCTTTGCCCAAGGCAGGTTGGCAGCGTTGATGTACTCGCAGATGCCCTGCCCTTTTAGCGATCCGCTGCCGTCCAGGCTCCCTGAGTTATCCACCCTGGAACGCAGCACCCGCTGCCTGTACCTGGCTTCGCGCAACCAACTGTTGCTGGAGATGGTGCGCTATCGAGCGTTTGCCTTCGACAGCGACAATGACGGCAAGCAGGTCAGACTGATCGGCAACTTCACTGGCCAGGCCAACGTCCCTTCGCACCATCAGGACACCGGCCCAGCACCCCGCGCGGCTGCCCACACAGGCGTATCCCTCGACCCGCATACCGACGCGCCCTATCAGTGTTCGGTAGTAGCCTGCCAGGGCAGCTCCCCGGCGCCTTCTGCGCTGATTATTACCGCGCGCTGGAACCCCGCCGATGAACCCACCCACATCATTCCGCTACGCGGCATCATCGAACAGCTAAGCAGCGTGCACACCCTGGCGCTGACATCGGCATCTTTCGAGCTATCAACCCGCCACCACGGGCAGACCCAGCAGGACGTTGAAGCCAGGGCTGCCACCTCATTGCTGCAGTTCGACCCAGATGGTGGCTTCGCCATGCGCTACAACGCTAGCCGCTTCAGCCTCAGTAAGTACGCCAGCAAGGCGGCGGCGCAGGCTTTCGAGGCGCTTCAAACGCTGGTCAGCGAAGCCTTGCCAATTCCCTTCGTGCTGCATGCCGATACTGCCCTGTTGGTCAATAACAGCCGCGCACTGCACGGGCGCAACACACTACAAGACGGCCGCCGTCTGCTAGTACGGCTGTTCGGCTATTCTGCGTTCGCCAAACCGCTGGTAATCAACGAAGATCCGCTGCTGGTACGCGGCTGAAACCTGTAGGAGAGAGGGATGGATCTCACAGCCAACGCAGAACAACGCGCTTGCTGGCAATACGACGAGCCTGCCCCCGGTGAGGAACGGTTCATCGACGAGGCATTCGACGGCTACCGCCAGCAGGCGCGAATGCTGCTCGCGGATGCCGAACCGGCGCCGTCAGTTTTCGTGGTCGGCGGTGCCCGCTCGGACTTCACCCGGCTCAATCCGTTGCTGTACCGCTTGCAGCAGCAGGGTATCGGCTCGCTGACCGCCAACCTGTCCGGCCATAGCCGGGCCAGCGAACCAGGCGCCTTGGCACCTTCACTGGCCATCAACCTGGCTGAGGCGTTGCGCTTTCATCGGCATATCGCCGAGCAGTGCGACAGTTTGATTGGGCACAGCCTGGGCGCGGCTATTGCCCTGAAGATGGCAGCGCAGTTGCCCGCAGTGCGCAAGCTGGTGCTGATCTGTCCTGCGGTGTATCCGGACGCCGCGCACCAGGCGCCCTTCGGCCCGGCGTTCAGCGCCGCGATCCGCCAGCCCTACGCCTTCCTCGATTGCGACAGCTATGGGTTCCTGCGCCGGTTCCAGGGCCGGGTACTGCTGGTGATCGGTGAGTACGACGGGCTCAACTCCAAGGCCTTCGGCCAAGGCCCAGGCACGTCGGCAGGCACCCGCTGGGTGTCTGGGGTGCAGCGCTACAGCCCGATCCCGGAGGAAGTCACCCACGCGCTGGTGCGCTCGGTGCCGGCGCCGCACGTGGAGTGCCTGCTACTGACCGACTGCGACCATGGCATCGCCGCGCATCTGCGCGATGCGCCGCAAGTGGCCGATCAAGTCGCCGAGGTGGTAGCGACGTTCATTCGCGATTGAGCACGCTCACTCGATCTCGAACAAGCCATTGCTCAATGGCCCGACGCTGAGCCGCTCGCGCACGTCGTCGTCGATCCGTGGGTCATCCGGGCGATACAGTTTGACCTGGCGATAGGCGTTGATGCGGTTGATCTCCTCGCCGAGGAACTCCCATACCACCCGGGTACAGGCGGGGTTACGTCGGTCGCCACTGGAAACCCCGGTCTTGAGCCCATTGAGGCGGGTGATGCGGCTCTTGAAGCTGGGGATGAGGATGGTCTGGCTCATCTCGTTGAGGGTCAGCGACTCGTAGTCGATGAGAAACACCCGGTCCTGTAGTTGAAACGCCGCCCCCAGGTAGCGGCAGCGTACTTCGGCGTGCACGTCAGTGGCACTGCTGCGCTCTTGGCGCTCCTGGCGCTCGAACAAGAAGCTGCCGCGCTCTTCACGCAAGTGCACCAGCGAAACCAGGATCAGGCCAGGCACCGACATGCAGTTGGAGTATTCGAAATAATAGCCACAGTACCGCGACAGGTTGCCGGCATGCTCATGCAGCGGCTTGAACAGCTCGCTGATCGGGTCGTGCTGGCCGCTGTGCTCCGACGGAATGCGCGCGCCGATCAGCCGGGCGAACTGCTCGGGGGGCAAATTCAGCTCGTAATCCTCAACCCCGAAGAAATCGCCAATGCGCTTGAGGTTGTAAGCCGTCGGACGGCTCTGCCCACTCAGGTACTTGTTGAACTGCGCGCGGTTGATCGACAGCTGCCGGCAAACCTCCGAAATAGAGCGGTAGTGGCTGCAGGCCAATTTGAGGTTGTTAGCGAAATGATCGCTCATGAATCGAGTTCCAGCTGATGCGAGTGATGCAAGTTTAGCATCAAGTCGCATCAAGTCAGAGCAACCCGCGAAATTGTAACCACTCTTGTCATGGCCAACCATGCGCCCCAACGAAAAGCGGTGCGTCGTTGCCGCCCGTGTCTTTCCACGCGAAGAATAAGAATCGAGGTCATTTGCCAATGCTCGAAGCACTTAACGATTTCCTGTCCGGGAAACTGCTCATCGTCCTGATCGTCGGGCTCGGTAGCTACTTCACCATCCGTTCGCGGTTCGTCCAGTTCCGCCACTTCGGTCACATGTTCGGTGTGTTCAAGGAATCCCTGCGCGGCCAGGCTGGGCAACTGAGCTCGTTCCAGGCGCTGATGCTGAGCCTCGCCGGTCGCGTTGGCGCCGGTAACATCGCCGGTGTCGGCATCGCGGTAACCCTCGGCGGCCCAGGTGCGGTGTTCTGGATGTGGGTGACCGCGCTGGTGGGCATGTCCAGCAGCTTCTTCGAGTGCACCCTGGCCCAGGTCTACAAGCGCGCCGATGGCGATGGCCTGTACCGCGGCGGCCCGGCGTACTACATCTTGCACGGCCTGAAGCGCAAGAACATGGCCATCGTGTTTTCGATCCTGCTGCTGGTCACCTACGGCTTCGCCTTCATCGGCCTGCAGTCGTACACCGTGACCCACTCGCTGCAGAACGCCTTTGCCTTCGATCCGAAACACACCGGTATCGTCCTCGCCGTGCTGCTGGCCCTGACCTTCATCGGCGGCATCAAGCGCATCGCCGCGGTGTCGGACTTGCTGGTACCGATCAAGACCCTGGCCTACATCGGCGTAACCCTGTACGTGATCGGCACCCAGATCGAACACGTGCCGGCCATGCTGGAAACCATCTTCAAGAGCGCCTTCGGCCTTGATCCTGCGTTTGCCGGCCTGCTCGGCAGCGCAATCGTCATGGGCGTGAAGCGTGGCGTATTCGCCAACGAAGCGGGCTTGGGCAGCGCACCTAACGTGGCGGCCGTCGCTGCCGTGAAGCACCCTGGGGCGCAAGGCGTGGTCCAGGCCTTCAGCGTGTTCCTCGACACCTTCGTGATCTGCACCTGCACCGCACTGCTGATCCTGCTGTCGGGCTTCTACACCCCGGGTTTCGAAGGTGACGGCATCGTCCTGACCCAGAACTCGCTGGCCGCCGTGGTCGGTGACTGGGGCCGCCTGTTCGTCAGCGTCGCGCTGTCGCTGTTCGTCTTCACCTGCATCCTCTACAACTACTACCTGGGTGAGAACAGCCTGCAGTTCCTCAGCCGCAATCGCGTTGTGCTGCTGGGCTTCCGTGGCCTGGTTCTGGCGTTGGTGGTGTGGGGTTCGATGCAGGACTTGTCGACCGTATTCGCCTTCGCCGACATCACCATGACCTGCCTGGCCTTCGTCAACCTGATCGCCCTGGCCCTGCTGTTCAAGATCGGCCTGCGGGTGATGCGCGACTACGACGCCCAGCGCAAGGCCGGGATCAAGCAGCCGGTGTTCGACTCCAGCAAGTTCCCCGACCTGGACCTGGATCGCGCCGCCTGGCCTGTACCCGGCCAGGCTGAAACAACCGCTGACAACGCAGTCGGCCAAGCGCAGACTCAGCACTGATATCCTCCCCTGCCAGCCGCCCCGTTCGCGGGCGGCTGCTCCTGCCCAGCTCACCGCTACGGAATGCTCCCATGCGTGCAGTCAAGAATCTTCTGGTCCTCTACACCGGTGGCACCATCGGCATGCTCGAGACCGCCGAGGGCCTGGCCCCTGCTGGTGGTTTCGAGGCGCGGATGCGTGAGCATCTGGCCCAGCGCAGCGATGCGCCGCAGTTGCAGTGGACCCTGCGTGAAATGAACCCGCTGCTCGACAGCGCCAACATGCAGCAAGCCAACTGGCTGGCAATGCGCGACGCCATCGTCGAGGCGGTGGAGCGCAATGGCCATGACGGCGTGCTGGTGCTGCACGGCACCGACACCCTGGCCTATAGCGCGGCGGCGCTGTCGTTTTTGTTGCTTGGCCTGCCAACGCCGGTGCTGCTGACCGGCTCGATGCTGCCTGCTGGCGCTCCCGACAGCGATGCCTGGGACAACCTGATCGGCGCGCTGCGGCTGTTTGAAAGCGGCCTGGAAGATGGCGTGCAGCTGTACTTCCACGGTCAGTTGCTCCATGGCTGCCGCGCCTCCAAGCTGCGCAGCGAAGCGTTCGATGCGTTTGCCGCCCTGCCCCGTCATCGTGATGGCGAGCGTGCCGAGGCGACTCCGTCCGTGCTGGATTATCGCCAGCCGCGCCAGCCGGTGAAGCTGGCCGTGCTGCCGGTGTTTCCGGGGTTGCAGGCCGAGCATCTGCGGGGGCTGCTCGACAGCGGCGTGCAGGGGCTGGTGCTGGAGTGCTATGGCAGCGGCACCGGGCCTTCGGATGATCAGGCGTTGCTCGATGCGCTGCATGATGCACGTCAGGGCGGGGTGATGATCGTTGCAATCAGCCAGTGTCCGATTGGCTCGGTGGTGTTCGATACCTATGCAGCCGGAAGCCGGCTGCGTGATACCGGCTTGGTCAGCGGTGGCGGCATGACCCGCGAGGCGGCGCTGGGCAAGTTGTTCGGGCTGCTCGGGGCCGGCTTGGATGTGCAGGCGGCGGAGCACTGGTTTGCCCTGGACCTGTGCGGCGAGCGGGCTTGAGCACCTGAAGTAGCGTGCACCTATCGCGGCGGCGGGCTTGAGCACCTGAAGTGGTATGAACCATCGTGGGAGCGGGCTTAAGCACCTGAAGTGGTATGAACCATTGTGGGAGCGGGCTTAAGCCCCTGAAGTGGTACTACCCTATCGTGGGAGCGGGCTTGCCCCGCGATAGCGCCTTTGCCAACGCCACTGTGGGCCCGGGCAAGCCCGCTACCCCGCCAATGCCTGCGGAAAATTGAAATGGCGGAAGGCAGCGGGAGTCGAACCTGCCCGGGAACGGCTGCCGTCCCCAACCGGGTTTGAAGCCCGGCCGCGCCACCGGGCGCGATTGCCTTCCTTGAACTCAGTGCCCGTTCTGCTGCTGGGCCAAGCCGCTATCGAGACGAATCTGGCGCTGATCGCCAACCCGCCGGGTCAGGCCAATCCGATCGAAATATTCCAGTATCTGCACACTGCGCTTGCGACCAATACCCAACCTGTCGCGAAACGCTGCCACCTGCACAATAGGATTCCCCGCCGAATGCTGCAACAGCAGGTCGGCCATGCGCCGCAGCGTCGCCTGAGGATAGAACAGATCGCGCACCACCTGATGCACCAGGCCCAACCTCGCCAGCTTGCGCAATAGCAAGCGCACCTCGGTCTCTTCACGCTGCTCGGCTTGCGCCAGCGTCCTGACCCAAGGCGGATCGAACTCACCGTTGAGCAACAGCGGCTCTAGTTGCGCCCACAACGCCGCATCCGCCGCGCTCAGTTGCACCTGATGATCCGGCAAGTGCAGCCACGGTCCACTGCTGGCGATGGCACCCTCGCCCAACAACTCTTCAAGCAGACTGACGAAGGCCGGTCGCTCCAACGGCAAGGCGACGAAACGGCGCAGGCGATCCCGGTCTGGCCCCAGTTGATCGGGCTCTTGCTCATGAAACCCCGCCAACTGCTCCCGCACGTAATATTTCAATGCTTGCCACTGGGCCGTGGCGAATAGCAGTGGCCCTTGCCGGGTAGCGATCACCTGCACCGCCTCGGGCAAGCGCCAGCTGTCACGTCGACGATTGAACTGGCGTTCCAGCCGCTGCGGATCGAGGCCTGCGGGCGCTGCATCGAGCATCGCCGGCAAGGCTTGCTCCAAGCCCTCGGCATCGCGCAACACGGCCAGCTGACGCAGGCGTAGCTCACTGCGCCGCTGCCGGCTCGGCGCGAAAGGATCGAGCACGCGGCCCCCGCCCAGAGTCCGCTGCGCACGCTGGTCGCGCAGTACCAGACGATCACCCTGCACCGCCTGCAACGGCGCATTGAGCTGTAACTGGGCGAACATGCGCTGCCCAGGCCGTAGCTGCTCGCCCTCCAGCAAGGCCACCCGCGCAGTGACGTCCTGGGTGCCGAGGTGCACATGCACCGGGCTGAAATGCTCGAACGGCCGCGTCTCCCCCGGGAGCAGGAAAAGCTCGATATCCACCCGTGCGCTCGGTGCATGCAGCCAGTCGGCCACCAGCCAGTCGCCACGATGGATCTGCTCTAGGGCCAGACGCTCGCCAGCGATGTTCAACGCCACCCGCTGGCCAGCCTCGGCAACCAACGCTGGCTGATTCTGCGCATGCAGGCCACGCACCCGTACCGCTTTGGCCGACTTGCCGAGCAACAGGGTATCGCCCGCACTGACCCGCCCCGCCAGCGCCGTGCCGGTCACCACGATCCCGGCCCCGGCAATGGAGAACGCCCGGTCCACCGCCAGGCGAAAACCGCCCTGGATACTGCGTTGGCTGACCCTTGCCTGCGCCGCTTGCAGGGCCTGGCGCAATTCAGCAATGCCTGCGCCGCTGATGCTGGAGACGACAAACTGCTGCGCTTGGGCATAAGGCCCCGGCGCCAGCAGCGCTGCCACCTGTGCCTGTACATCGTGCACCCGCTGTGGTTGGACCCGATCACATTTGGTAATTGCCACCAGCGCTTGGGGAATGCCGAGCAGTTCGATGATCGCCAGGTGCTCGCGGGTCTGAGGCATGACCCCATCGTCGGCAGCGACCACCAGCAACACCAGGTCGATGCCCTGGGCCCCGGCGAGCATATTGTGGATAAATCGCTCATGCCCCGGCACATCGATGAAGCCGGTCAGTGGCGCACCTTCGTCCAACGCCGCGTAGCGGTAACCGAGATCGATGGTCATGCCACGGGCGCGCTCTTCCTGGCGCTGATCACCCGCCTGCCCGGTCAGGGCTTGGAGCAGCGCTGTCTTGCCGTGGTCGATATGCCCGGCGGTGCCGACGATCACTGCAGCGGCCCTACTTGCAAGGCCGGCAGTTGCGCCAACCATTGCTGTTCGTCGTCCAACTGGCGCAGGTCGAGCCACAGCGCGTCGTCGTCGATGCGTCCAAGCACCGGCACCGGCAAGCTCCGCAGGGCCCGCTCGAGACTGTGCAGGCTGCGTCCGCGGAGCTTCTTCGAGGTTTGTGGGCGCAGGCATAACGCCGCACTGGGCAGCCGCGCCACGGGCTGGCTGCCACTGCCGATCATGCCCAGCGTCGCTTGCACAGTTACCGTCCATTGCGCGCCTAACTGAGTCGCGAGTGCCGGTGCCAGGCGCTCGGCTTGGGCATGGATTTCGCCCTGCGGACGGGTCAGCAGGCGCAGGCTGGGCAGGCGTTCGGCCAGGCGATCAGGGTTGCGGTACAGCGCCAGCACTGCTTCCAGTGCTGCCAGGGTGATCTTGTCGACACGCAGGGCGCGCTTGAGCGGGTTCTTCTTGATCTTGGCGATCAACGCCTGGCGGCCGACGATGATGCCGGCCTGCGGGCCGCCGAGCAGCTTGTCGCCACTGAAGGTGACGATATCGGCGCCATCGGCCAGGGCCTGGCGCACGGTCGGCTCGGCGGGCAGCCCCCAGCGGGTCAGGTCGAGCAGGCTGCCGCTGCCAAGGTCTTCGAGCAGCGGCCGGCCGTGTTGCTGGGCGATCTGCGCCAGCTGTGCGGTAGGCACCTGAGTGGTGAAGCCCTGGATGCTGTAGTTGCTGCAATGCACGCGCATCAACAGGCCGGTGCGTGGGTTGATCGCCGCCTCGTAGTCGCGGGCGTGGGTGCGGTTGGTGGTGCCGACTTCGTGCAGGCGCACGTTGGCGCGGGCCATGATGTCGGGGATGCGGAAGGCGCCGCCAATTTCGATCAACTCGCCACGGGAAATGATCCCTTCTTTGCGCGCGCCGAGGCTGTTGAGCGCCAGCAGCACGGCGGCGGCATTGTTGTTGACCACGGTGACCGCTTCGGCGCCGGTGAGCTCGCGGATCAAGCCTTCGATCAGCTCGTCGCGGTCGCCGCGCTTACCGCTGGCCAGGTCGAATTCGAGGTTGAGCGGGTAGCGGGCGGCGGCTTGCATGGCCTCGATGGCCTCCTCGGGTAGCAGCGCGCGGCCGAGGTTGGTGTGCAGGACGGTGCCGGTGAGGTTGAACACACGGCGAACCCGGCTTTGTTGCTGGGTGATCAGACGCTCGCCTGCGCGGCCCAGGAGCACTTCAGCGGACAGCTCCGCCGGGCTGAGTTGGTTTAGCTGGGCGGGTTCGCGCAGGTCGTCGAGCAGATGGCGCAAGGTGGCCAGGGTAGCGTCTCGGCCGTGGCGCTCGATCAGTGGGTGACAGGCTGGATGGCGCAACAGCGTATCGACGGAGGGTAAGCGCAGGGTGTTTGCGGCGAAGCTGACAGGCATGCGAGGACCTTGCTTGAGCGGTGTCTGTTCTGGCCCTGTCGCGGGGCAAGCCCGCTCCCACAGGCCCTGCGCTGTACTCAAAATCAGCAGAAGCCCTGGGGGCACCCTGATGTATTCAAAATCAGCACAGGCCCCTGTGGGAGCTGGCTTGCCCGCGAATGGGGCGACCCGATCTTGCAGTGTAGACACTCACCCTCGACCCGGCGCCAGCAGCAGGTTCGGCGCCAGCCGCCGGAAGCCTTCATCGTCCAGACGCATGTCCAGCGCCAAGCTGGCCAGATCATCGGCCAAGGGCTCAGCAACAGCGTCATTTTCCAGGTAGCACTGTTTCAAATAGACATTACAGCCCGGACAGCACTCCGCCCGCAGCGGCGCCTTGCCGGGGGCATGGCGGTCATCTTCCAGGCTGCTGTAGCGCAGATCCTTGCTTGAGTCGCAGTACACACACTTGACCCGCACCACATGCCATTCGCAGGCACACAGCGAGCAGGCCAGATAGCGCAGGCCGTTATGCCGGCCGCGGTTACGCACAACTCCCGCCATCGCGGGCGAGCCACAGGCCGGGCATTGGCCGAGGCTGTCTGCGGGCTTGAGCTCGTGGCTAGGCAGGTTCAGCAACCAATACGTCCATGCCGCCTGCAGCGCCGCGCCTATGAACGGCACCAGCGCTGCTGGCACCAGGTCGTACTGACCACCCAGCAAGGCAACGCCCCAGCTTTTGAGCTTGGGCTGATCGCTCAAGCGTAGCGTCTTCAACGCATCTGCCAGCGGGCCACTGCCCTGCTCGTCGAAGCGCTCAAGCAAGGCCGGCAGCCACACCGGCCAAGGCCCTTCGCGCACCAGGCTGTCCGCCGCCAGCGGCGGCAGCCCATGACTTATGCACAGGCGCTGACGCTCCTCGGCCAGCGGCAGGCCGCTTGGCGGAGCCAGCAGCAGCTGTTGCTGAAGCCGACACAGCCGAGCGATCAAGCGCAGGTAATCGCCCAAGGCATGCCCTTCAGCCAACTGCTCCAGGCGCGCCGCGCGTACGCTGAAGACGTCGGCAGAGGGCAGGTGGATAAATGGCGGTGTGGTCGCCCCCGCCTCGATCTGCCCAGGTTCAAGTATCGTGCTCAAGCGCTCATCCTTCTTTTCTGCCGGGCGCAGGTGGCGGCTTGTCGCCGGTCACCTCCCGATACCACAGTTCATGATGCTTGCGTGCCCAGGCGCGGCTGACCCAGCCATGCAGCATGGCGCCGACCGAGCCCTTGATCCAGATGCCGGCGTAGATGTGCACGATGATGCTTAGTATCAGCACAAAACCGGCAAAGGCATGGGCCAGGCTCGCCAGGCGAATCGCACCAATGTCGAAGAAGTGGCTGAAATACGCACGCCAGATCACCACGCCACTGAGCAGCAATACCAGCATGCACAGCAGCAAGGTCCAGAACAGTAGCTTCTGTCCGGCGTTGTACTTGCCAATCGGGGGCACCCCTTCTTCTTTGTTGAGCATCACCCGGTCGATACGCCGCAGCCACAGGCGGTCATTGGCGGTGATGAAGTTGGCGCGCCAGAAGCGCACCACCAGGCCGAGGAAGAACACGAACATCGCCACGCCCAGGAACGGGTGCAGGATGCGTGTCCACGGCCCGCCACCGAATAGATGACTGAGCCAGAACAGCGCCGGATGAAACAGCGCCAGCCCCGACAGCCCAGCCATGAAGAACAGGATCGCGACGATCCAGTGGTTGGTCCGTTCGTTGGCGTTGTAGCGCAGGATTGGTTTGTGCTCACGCTGGTTCATGGCCGCTGCTCCCCTGGTCCGCCGGGCTTGGTCGGGTCATACACGTGTACCGCCGGGTCTACCTGGTGGACGCTGTTATCCACAGGCGCAGGATGTTCATCCTCCTCGACCCGCTGCGGGCCGACCCGCACGTAGTGGAAGAAGCCCGCCAGCACTGCCGCGCCCATGGCCAGCAGCGCCAGGGGCTTGCTGATGCCCTTCCACAGCCCGACCAGCGGGCTGATCACTGGCTGGTCCGGCAAGCCGGCATACAACCGTGGCGTGTCGGCGTGGTGCAGCACGTACATCACATGGGTGCCACCGACGCCATCGGGGTCGTACAACCCAGCATTGTCGAAGCCACGTGACTTGAGGTCGACGATGCGCTCGGCGGCATGCACCTTCATCTCATCCTTGCTGCCAAACACGATCGCTCCGGTCGGACAGGTTTTCACGCAGGCCGGCTCCAGGCCCACGCTGACGCGGTCCGAGCACAAGGTGCACTTATAGGCCTTGTGGTCTTTCTGCGAAATGCGCGGGATGTTGAACGGGCAGCCGGTGATGCAGTAGCCGCAGCCGATGCAGTGGTCCTGGTTGAAGTCGACGATGCCATTGGCGTGCTTGATGATCGCCCCCGGGCTGGGACAGGCCTTCAGGCAACCGGGATCGGCGCAGTGCATGCAGCCATCCTTGCGGATCAGCCACTCCAGGTTACCGTCATCACGCTCGTGCTCGGTGAAGCGCATCAGAGTCCAGGTTTCTGCGCTCAGGTCTTGTGGATTGTCGTAGGCGCCGTGATTGTGGCCGACCTCGTCACGCAATTCGTTCCACTCCGAACACGCCACCTGGCAGGCCTTGCAGCCGATGCACTTGGTGGTGTCGATCAGCTTGGCGACTTCTTCCAGCTGGCGAATCGAAGACGGCGCGGTGGTGGTGGCCGAGCGGGCGATGATGTCTTGGCTGGCCATCAGACTTTCTCCACGTTGACGAGGAACGATTTGGACTCCGGCGTCTGGGTGTTGCCATCACCGAGGAACGGCACCAGGGTATTGGTCAGGTAGCCGTGGCGGGTGGTGCCGGTGAAGCCCCAGTGCAACGGGATGCCGATCTGGTGCACGGTCTGGTTGTTGACCTTGAGCGGACGAATCCGCTTAGTCACCACCGCCACCGCCTCGATATGCCCACGCTTGCTCGACACCCGCACCCGATCGCCAGCCTTGATGCCCTTCTCATTGGCCAGCACCTCGCCGATCTCGACGAACTGCTCGGGCTGGGCAATGGCATTGAGCCGGCAGTGCTTGCTCCAGAAGTGGAAGTGCTCGGTCAGCCGGTAGGTGGTCGCCGCATACGGGAACTGCTGATGAGTACCCAGGGTGTCCCACACCGAATCGAAGATGCGCCCCGCCGGGTTGCTGGTGGCCTTCTTGTTCTGCGGGTGCAGCGGGTTGATGCCGATCGGCGTCTCGAACGGTTCGTAGTGCTCGGGGAATGGCCCCTCGGCCATCTTGTCGATGGCAAAGAAACGCGCCACCCCTTCGGGGTTCATGATGAACGGGTTCATCCCGGCCTCTGGAGGCGAGGCCACTGCGAAGTCCGGCACATCGGTGCCAGTCCAAGCACTACCGTTCCACCACACCAGGCGTTTTTTCTCTGGGTCCCACGGTTTGCCTTGCGGGTCGCTGGAGGCGCGGTTGTAGAGAATCCGCCGGTTGGCCGGCCAGGCCCAGGCCCAGCCTTGAGCCTGGTGCATGCCGAACGGATCACTGTTGTCGCGCCGAGCCATCTGGTTGCCCTGCTCGGTCCAGCTACCGCTGAAGATCCAGCAACCAGAAGCGGTGCTGCCATCATCCTTGAGCAGGCCAAATCCGGCCAACTGCTGGCCTGCCTTGACCAGCGTCCCGGTCGCATCAGTCTGATCGGTGATCGCCCAACCGTTCATCTCCTTGGCCAGCTCTTCAGGCGAAGGCTCATCGGCAATCTTGTACGGCCAACTGATGTTCAGCAGCGGATCAGGATAGGCACCGCCCTCGCTCTGGTAACGCTGACGCAGACGCAGGAACAGCTCGCTCATGATCTGCACGTCAGTGCGCGTTTCGCCAGGGCCATCGGCGCCCTTCCAGTGCCACTGCAGCCAGCGACTACTGTTGACCAGCGAGCCATCCTCCTCGGCGAAGCAGGTGGTCGGCAGGCGGATCACCTCGGTCTGGATGTTGGCCGTGTCGACATCGTTGAACGGCCCGGCGTTACGCCAGAACTCCGAGGTCTCGGTGGCCAACGGGTCCATGATCACCAGCCACTTGAGCTTGGCCAAGGCGGCTGTAACGCGGTTCTTGTCCGGCAGCGCGGCGATCGGGTTGAAGCCCTGGCACAGGTAGCCGTTGACCTTGCCCTGGCTCATCATCTCGAACATGCGCAATACGTCGTAGGAGCCCACGTCGAGCTTGGGCAGCCAGTCGTAGCCCCAGTTGTTTTCCAACGTGGCGTTGGCGCCATACCAGGCTTTCATCAGGCTGACGTGGAACTTGCCGTAGTTCTGCCAATAGGAAAGCTGCCCCGGACGCAGCGGTTTCATCGCCCGTTTGTCAATGAAGGCGGCGTAGTCCTGCTCGGCATCGCCAGCCAGCGTCAGGTAGCCTGGCAGCGAGTTGGACAACAGCCCCAGGTCGGTCAGGCCCTGGATATTGGAGTGGCCGCGCAAGGCATTGACCCCACCACCCGGCATACCGACGTTGCCCAGCAGCAACTGCACCATCGCCGCACTGCGGATGATCTGCGCGCCGATCGAATGCTGAGTCCAGCCGAGCGCGTAGAGGATGGTCATGGTCTTGCCCGGCACCGAGCAGGTGGCGATCTCTTCCCAGATCTTCATCATCGCCTCCTGCGGCATGCCGCAGGTCATGCTGGCCAGCTCCGGGGTATAGCGGCTGTAATGCTGCTTCATCAATTGGTACACGCAACGTGGGTGCTGCAGGGTCGGATCGACCACGGCAAAGCCATCCGTGCCGAGCTCATAGCCCCAGCCGGACTTGTCGGCGTACACCCGATTTTCGGCGTCGTAACCACTGAACAGGCCATCTTCGAAGCCATAGTTGGCTTTGACGATGAACGACACATCGGTGTAGTTGCGCACGTACTCGTGCTGGATCTTGTCGTGACTCAGCAGGTAGTTGATCAGCCCGCCCATGAAGGCGATATCGCTACCGGTGCGGATCGGCGCGTAGTAATCAGCCACCGAGGCGGTACGGGTGAAACGTGGGTCGACCACGATCAGCCGGGCCTGGTTGTGCGCCTTGGCTTCGGTCACCCATTTGAAGCCACAAGGGTGGGCTTCTGCTGCGTTGCCGCCCATTACCAGGATCAGATTCGCGTTGGCGATATCCGACCAATGGTTGGTCATGGCGCCACGGCCGTACGTCGGGGCAAGACTTGCCACCGTCGGGCCATGTCAGACACGCGCTTGGTTATCGAACCCCAGCATGCCCAGTGAGCGAACGACCTTGTGGGTCAGGTAGCCGGCTTCGCTGGAGGCAGCAGAAGCGGCGAGAAAACCCGTGGTAATCCAGCGGTTGACGGTCTGGCCCTGGGCGTTCTTCTCGATGAAATTGGCGTCGCGGTCAGCCTTCATCAGCCCCGCCACCCGATCAAGCGCTTCGTCCCAGCTGACCCGCGTCCACTCATTACTGCCCGGCTTGCGCACCTCGGGATACTTCAGGCGGTTGGGGCTGTGGATAAAGTCCAGCAACCCAGCGCCTTTCGGGCACAGGGTGCCGCGGTTGACCGGATGATCGGCGTCGCCCTCGATGTGGATGATGTTCTGTTTGACGTTCTTGCCTGCATCACCCTGGCTGTACAGGATCAGGCCGCAGCCGACCGAGCAGTAGGGGCAGGTATTGCGCGTCTCTTTGGTGTGCGCCAGCTTGAAGTGACGCACCTGCTCGGCGAACGCCGGTGTCGGGGCCATGCCCAACGCCGCGAGGCTCGAGCCTCCAAGGCCGACGGCGGCGACCTTGAAGAACTGCCGACGGTTGAGATCCATCGTGCACTCCTGATCAGGGTTCGGGCGCCTGTTGTCGAGTCGGCGCCTCTAGACTTCACGGTGATGGCTTGTTGAAGGCCGTCAATGGATAAGCCTAGTCAAGAATCGGCAAGCTGCGATGACCGTCTACCACTACGTGGCGGTGCAGAAACAAGAAAGCCCCGCAACGCGGGGCTTTCTTGTGAGACTAGAACAACGCTACGGCTCGTCAGAACGGAATATCGTCATCAAAGCTGTCGAAGTCAGCCGCCGGCTGCGGAGCGGGCTGCTGGGGCGCTGGGCGCTGCGGGGCCTGCTGTGGGCGTGGAGCCTGCTGACGCGGCGCCTGCTGGTTGTACTGTTGCTGCTGGCCACCTTGGTTGTAGTTGTTACCACCACCTTGGTTGTACTGGTCACCACCGCCCTGCTGCTGGTTTTGCGGGCGGCCGCCGAGCAGCTGCATGGTGCCCTGCATGTCGACGATGATTTCAGTGGTGTAGCGCTTGATGCCGTCTTTTTCCCACTCGCGGGTCTGCAGCTTGCCCTCGATGTAGACCTGGGAACCCTTGCGCAGGTATTCGCCGGCGATCTCGGCGACCTTGCCGAACATCGACACACGGTGCCATTCGGTACGCTCGACCTTTTGACCGGACTGCTTGTCGGTCCACTGCTCGCTGGTAGCCAGGCTCAGGTTGGTCACGGCGTTACCGTTGGGCAGGTAGCGGACTTCGGGATCCTGGCCGCAGGTGCCGACCAGAATGACTTTGTTAACCCCACGGGCCATAACGTTCTCCTAGGCTTCGCACGCCGAAGAGGCTGGGTTCACCAGGCGCTCGAGGGTCGTACGGTCCAAAATTTTCGTATCCAGTTTGATGTAGATGGCGGCTTCTTCTGCCACCACCACGGCGTCGGTCACACCCGGCACTGCCATCAGGCGCTCGGTCAGTCCGGCTTCCCGGACTGCCTCAGGCGTCAGCGGCATACGCAGGCTGGTCACATAAGGCGGCTCGTTCATGCTCAACGCAACGACCAGCCATACGGCACACAGCACTGCACAGCCCAAGAACACCATGCCCAGGCCACCGTGCTGGAACAACCAGCCACCGATGATTCCTCCCAAGGCGGCACCGAGGAACTGGCTGGTGGAGTAAACCCCCATTGCCGTTCCCTTGCCGCCGGCGGGCGACACCTTGCTGACCAGCGAAGGCAACGATGCCTCCAGCAGGTTGAAGGCAGTAAAGAATATCACGGTGCCGATCACCAGTCCGCGCAAACTGTCAGCCCACTGCCAGAAGAACACCTCGATCACCAGCAGGACACTGACCGCGCCAAGCAACACGCGTTTCATCTTGCGCTTTTTTTCGCCGTAGATGATGAACGGCACCATTGCAAAAAATGAAACCAGCAAGGCGGTCAGGTACACCCACCAGTGTTCTTCCTTGGGCAAGCCGCCGCGCTCGACGAACGCCAGCGGCAAGGCGACGAAGCTGGCCATGAGGATCGCGTGCAGCACGAAGATACCCACGTCCAGGCGCAGAAGGTCCGGATGGCGCAGGGTCGGGCCGAGGGCCTGACGCGCCACGCCCGATTCGCGGTGCTGCAAAGCGCTGTGCGCGCTAGGCACGACGAAGGCCACCAGGGCGATGCCGATGACGGCAAGTCCTGCGGTGGCGAGGAACAATCCTGACAGGCCAAATGCCCGAGTCAGCAACGGCCCGACCACCATGGCCACCGCGAACGACAAGCCGATGCTCATGCCGATCATGGCCATGGCCTTGGTCCGGTGCTGTTCACGGGTCAGATCGGACAGCAGCGCCATGACCGCCGCGGAGATCGCTCCGGCGCCTTGTAGAACCCGCCCGGCGATCACGCCCCAGATCGAGTCGGCCTGCGCGGCCAGCACGCTGCCCAGGGCGAAGATCACCAGCCCCAGGTAGATCACCGGAAGACGCCCGATGCGGTCGGAAATCACCCCGAACGGAATTTGCAGCAACGCCTGGGTCAGACCATAGGCACCAATGGCCAGGCCGATCAGCGCAGGCGTGGCACCGGCCAGGTCCATACCGTAGGTGGCAAGCACCGGCAGGACCATGAACATGCCCAGCATACGAAAGGCAAACACCAGGGCCAGGCCACTGGCGGCGCGGGTCTCGCTACCACTCATGCGCTCGTTGTGGGTGTCGTGCATGGATTAACCTCGTGTGAACCGGCGGCGATTCTATCAGTCCGACGCCTTGACGGCATATACGCGACGCTTTGCCGCGTAATGGCAGCGCGCCGTATACTTCCTTGTTTATGCCCGCCGAGCGAGGCCGTAGTGGACAAGATCCTGATTCGTGGGGCACGTACCCACAACCTGAAGAACATCGACCTGACCCTACCTCGGGACAAGCTGATCGTGATCACCGGCCTGTCCGGTTCCGGCAAGTCGTCCCTGGCGTTCGACACACTCTACGCCGAGGGCCAGCGCCGCTACGTGGAATCGCTGTCGGCTTACGCCCGGCAATTCCTGTCGATGATGGAAAAGCCTGACGTCGACACCATCGAGGGCCTCTCCCCGGCCATCTCCATCGAGCAGAAGTCGACCTCGCACAACCCGCGCTCGACGGTGGGCACCATCACCGAGATCTACGACTACCTGCGCTTGCTGTACGCTCGCGTGGGTACGCCGCGCTGCCCGGATCACGATATTCCGCTGGAGGCGCAAACCGTCAGCCAGATGGTCGACCTGGTTCTCGATCAACCTGAGGGCAGCAAGCTGATGCTGCTGGCGCCGGTGATTCGCGAGCGCAAGGGCGAGCACTTGGCGGTGTTCGACGAGCTGCGTGCGCAGGGTTTCGTCCGTGCCCGGGTCAACGGCAAGCTGTACGAGCTCGATGAGTTGCCCAAGCTCGATAAGCAAAAAAAGCACAGCATCGATGTGGTGGTAGACCGCTTCAAGGTGCGCAGCGACCTGCAGCAGCGCCTGGCCGAATCGTTCGAGACGGCGCTGAAGCTGGCCGACGGTATCGCCCTGGTGGCGCCGATGGACGACGAGCCGGGTGAAGAGATGATCTTCTCCGCACGCTTCGCCTGCCCGATCTGTGGGCATGCCATCAGCGAGCTGGAACCCAAGCTGTTCTCCTTCAACAACCCGGCTGGCGCCTGCCCGACGTGCGATGGCCTGGGGGTCAAGCAGTACTTCGACACCAAGCGCCTGGTCAACACTGAGTTGACCCTGGCCGAGGGCGCTATCCGCGGCTGGGACCGGCGTAACGTGTACTACTTCCAGATGCTCGGTTCACTGGCCGCGCAGTACGGCTTCAGCCTGGAAGTTCCGTTTGCCGAGCTATCCGCCGAAGACCAGAAAGTCATCCTGCACGGCAGCGGCAAGCAGAACGTCGACTTCAAGTACCTCAACGACCGTGGCGATATCGTCAAGCGTTCGCACCCGTTCGAAGGCATCGTGCCGAACCTTGAGCGGCGCTACCGCGAGACCGAGTCGGCGACTGTGCGCGAGGAGCTGGCGAAGTTTCTCGGTACCCAGCCCTGCCCTGACTGCCGCGGCACTCGTCTGCGCCGTGAAGCGCGGCACGTATGGGTGGGCGAGAAAACCCTGCCGGCGGTTACCAACCTGCCGATCGGTGACGCCAGTGAGTATTTCAGCGACCTGACCCTGACCGGTCGACGCGGTGAGATCGCGGCGAAGATCCTAAAGGAAATCTGCGAGCGCCTGCAGTTCCTGGTCAACGTCGGCCTGGATTACCTGACCCTGGACCGCAGCGCCGAAACCCTGTCTGGCGGTGAGGCCCAGCGCATCCGCCTGGCCAGCCAGATCGGGGCCGGCCTGGTGGGGGTGATGTACATCCTCGACGAGCCGTCGATCGGCCTGCATCAGCGCGACAACGACCGTCTGCTGGGCACCCTCAATCACCTGCGTGATCTGGGCAACACCGTGATTGTGGTCGAGCACGACGAGGACGCCATTCGCCTGGCCGACTATGTGGTCGACATCGGCCCGGGTGCTGGCGTGCATGGCGGGCAGATCGTTGCCGAGGGTACGCCTCAGGAGGTCATGGACCACCCTGACTCGCTGACCGGCAAGTACCTGTCCGGCCGCAAGAAGATTGCAGTCCCGGCCAAGCGCACACCGCGCAACAAAAAGCTCTCGCTCAAGCTCAAGGGCGCGCGTGGCAACAACCTGCAAAACGTCGACTTGGAAATTCCCATTGGCCTGCTGACCTGCGTGACCGGTGTTTCCGGCTCGGGCAAGTCGACGCTGATCAACAATACCCTGTTCCCGCTCGCAGCTAGCGCGCTCAACGGTGCTACCAGCCATGAAGCGGCGGCGCACAGCAGCATGGACGGCCTGCAACACCTGGACAAAGTGGTCGATATCGACCAGAGCCCGATTGGCCGCACCCCACGCTCGAACCCTGCGACCTACACCGGTATCTTCACCCCGGTGCGCGAGCTGTTCGCTGGCGTGCCGGAGTCGCGTGCGCGGGGCTATGGCCCAGGGCGTTTCTCCTTCAACGTCAAGGGTGGCCGCTGCGAGGCGTGCCAGGGCGACGGCCTGATCAAGGTCGAGATGCACTTCCTGCCGGACATCTATGTGCCGTGCGATGTGTGCAAGAGCAAGCGCTACAACCGCGAAACCCTGGAGATCAAGTACAAGGGCAAGAACATCCACGAGGTGCTGGAAATGACCATCGAGGATGCCCGCGAGTTCTTCGACGCGGTGCCGGCACTGGCGCGCAAGCTGCAAACGCTGGTCGATGTGGGGCTTTCCTACATCAAGCTGGGGCAGTCGGCAACGACCCTGTCGGGTGGCGAGGCGCAGCGGGTCAAGCTGTCACGCGAGCTGTCCAAGCGCGATACCGGCAAGACCTTGTACATCCTCGACGAGCCGACCACCGGCCTGCACTTTGCCGATATCCAGCAGTTGCTGGACGTCCTGCACCGCCTGCGTGACCACGGCAACACCGTGGTGGTGATCGAACACAACCTGGACGTGATCAAGACGGCTGACTGGCTGGTGGACTTGGGGCCTGAGGGTGGTTCCAAGGGGGGGCAGATCATTGCCTCGGGCACACCGGAAGAACTGTCGAAGATGAAGCAGTCATATACCGGGCATTACCTCAAGCCGCTGTTGGAGCGGGATCGGGCCTAAAGACGGGCAATAAAAAACCCTGTCACGCGAGTGACAGGGTTTTTTATTATCTGAACCCACTTACATCTGCGATTGCAGGTAGTTCTGCAGACCGATGGACTTGATCAGCCCCTGCTGTTTTTCCAGCCAGTAGGTGTGATCTTCTTCGGTATCGGCCAGTTGCGCCCGCAGGATATCGCGGCTGATGTAATCCTTGTGCAGCTCGCACAACTCGATGCCTTTGCACAGCGCGGCGCGTACCTTGTACTCCAGGCGCAGGTCGGCGGCGATCATCTCTGGCACGGTAGCGCCTACATCGAGATCGTCTGGGCGCATGCGCGGCGTACCTTCAAGCATGAGGATGCGGCGCATCAGGGCATCGGCGTGCTGCGCCTCTTCTTCCATCTCATGATTGATACGCTCATAGAGCTTGCTCAAGCCCCAATCCTCGTACATCCGCGAGTGGATGAAATATTGGTCACGCGCCGCCAGTTCGCCCGTCAGCAACGTGTTGAGGTAATCGATTACGTCCGGGTGACCTTGCATCGCCCTGCTTCTCCCTGTGAAAACATCAATACGACATAGTGTGAACCAGGAAGGTCGAGAGGTCACTGAAAAACGCGCAATAACATGCAAAAAAACCGGCAAACAGTAGTGATATTCATTGAAAAACCGCCCAAATGAGGGCGGTTCTACTTATCATTCCGACTCAGGCGAGATCCACGCCCAATGCCTTGGCGACGCCTTGAGCATACGCTGGATCGGCCTTGAAGAAGTGCTGCAGCTGACGCTGCACGACATCCTCACTGACCCCCGCCATGGTCCCGGCGATATTGCTGATCAACACTGCCTGCTGTTCAGCGTTCATCAAACGGAACAGCGCACCTGCATGGCTGTAGTAATCGCCGTCCTCGCGATGATCGTAACGATCGGCCGCGCCGTTGAGTGAAAGGGCTGGCTCAGCGTGCTGAGGCGATTGCTTCGGGGCATCGCCGTAGCTGTTGGGCTCGTAGTTCGGCGCACTGCCGTAAGCGCCGTAGGCCATGGCGCCGTCACGCTGATAGGTGTTGACCGCGCTACGAGGGGCGTTCACCGGCAACTGCTGGTGATTGGTGCCGACACGGTAGCGGTGAGCATCGGCATATGCGAACACTCGGCCTTGCAGCATGCGGTCCGGCGACAGCCCCACGCCCGGGACCATGTTGCTCGGCCCGAAGGTCGCCTGCTCGACCTCCGCGAAGTAGTTGAGCGGATTGCGATTGAGCTCCAGCACGCCAACCTCGATCAATGGATAGTCCTTCTGCGACCAGGTCTTGGTCACGTCGAAGGGGTTCTCCTGACGGTTGGCCGCCTCTTGCTCACTCATCACCTGGATGCACACCGTCCAGCGTGGATAGTCACCGCGCTCGATCGCCTCGAACAGATCGCGCTGGGCGTAATCTGGATCAGTGCCTGCCAGACGTGCGGCATCAGCCGGCGAGAGATTCTTGATGCCCTGTTGGGTCTTGTAGTGCCATTTGACCCAGGTGCGCTCGCCCTTGGCGTTGATCAGGCTGTAAGTGTGGCTGCCGAAGCCATGCATGTGGCGGTAACCGTCAGGTATGCCACGGTCGGAGAAGAGGATGGTGACCTGGTGCAGCGCCTCCGGTGAGTGCGACCAGAAATCCCACATCATCTGCGCGTTCTTCAGGTTGCTCTGCGGATGGCGTTTCTGCGTGTGGATAAAATCGGGGAACTTGAGTGGATCGCGAATGAAGAACACCGGCGTGTTATTGCCGACGATGTCCCAGTTGCCTTCCTCGGTGTAGAACTTCAGGGCAAAGCCACGCGGATCGCGCTCGGTATCCGCTGAGCCGCGCTCGCCACCCACGGTGGAGAAACGCAGGAATGTCTCAGTCTTCTTACCGACTGTGTCGAACAACTTGGCACTGGTGTATTGAGTGATATCGCGGGTGACCGTGAAGGTACCGTAAGCGCCCGAGCCCTTGGCGTGCACGCGGCGCTCAGGAATGTTCTCGCGGTTGAAGTGGGCGAGTTTCTCGATCAGATGGAAGTCGTCGAGCAACAGCGGGCCACGCGGGCCTGCCGAACGAGAATTCTGGTTATCAGCTACGGGTGCACCGCTGGCGGTGGTGAGAATCTTGCTCATGGGCTCTCCTTATCGGTCTTCAATGGCCGGCTAATCGGCTTGCCAAGAAGTATCGGGGAGATATGTTGCAAGAACTAATTCATTGATCTATTTGGATCGATAGAAATTAACAATACAGGCAGACACAAAAAACCGGGCACTAGGCCCGGCTCTTTGCAGCAGACAGAACGTCTTACTCGGCAGCTTCTACAGCACCACCGACTGGACGATCAACCAGCTCGACGTACGCCATAGGCGCGTTGTCGCCAGCGCGGAAACCGCACTTCAGGATACGCAGGTAGCCGCCTTGACGGGTGGCATAGCGCTTGCCCAGATCGTTGAACAGCTTGCCAACAGCGGATTTCGAACGGGTACGATCGAAAGCCAGACGACGGTTGGCGACGCTATCTTCCTTGGCCAGGGTGATCAGCGGCTCGGCAACGCGGCGCAGTTCCTTGGCTTTCGGCAGGGTGGTTTTGATCAGCTCGTGCTCGATCAACGACACTGCCATGTTCTGGAACATAGCCTTGCGGTGAGAGCTGGTACGGCTCAGGTGACGTCCACTTTTACGATGACGCATGATTCATTCCTTACCAAACACTACGTTCGGTGATTACGACGATCAGGCAGTCGCCTTGTCGTCCTTCTTAAGACTTGCAGGCGGCCAGTTGTCGAGGCGCATGCCGAGGGACAGACCACGGGAAGCCAGGACGTCCTTGATTTCAGTCAGGGACTTCTTGCCGAGGTTAGGAGTTTTCAACAGTTCTACTTCGGTACGCTGAATCAGGTCGCCGATGTAGTAGATGTTCTCCGCCTTCAGGCAGTTGGCCGAACGTACAGTCAGTTCCAGGTCGTCAACCGGACGCAGCAGGATCGGATCGATCTCGTCTTCCTGCTCGACCACAACCGGCTCACTGTCACCCTTGAGGTCGACGAACGCGGCCAGCTGCTGTTGCAGGATGGTCGCGGCACGACGGATAGCCTCTTCAGGATCCAGAGTACCGTTGGTTTCCAGATCAATGACCAGCTTGTCCAGGTTGGTACGCTGCTCAACACGGGCGTTTTCGACCACATAGGCGATACGACGCACCGGGCTGAACGAGGCGTCCAGCTGAAGACGGCCAATGCTGCGGCTTTCATCTTCGTCAGTCTGACGAGAGTCGGCCGGCTCGTAACCGCGACCACGAGCTACAGTGAGCTTCATGTTCAAGGCGCCGTTGGACGCCAAGTTCGCGATTACGTGATCGGGGTTGACGATCTCGACATCGTGATCCAGCTGAATATCGGCAGCGGTAACCACCCCCGAACCCTTTTTCGACAAGGTCAGCGTAACTTCGTCACGACCGTGCAGCTTGATAGCCAGGCCTTTCAGGTTCAACAGGATTTCAATTACGTCTTCCTGTACACCTTCGATCGCGGAGTACTCATGGAGTACGCCGTCGATCTCGGCCTCGACTACTGCACAGCCAGGCATGGAGGACAACAGGATGCGGCGCAGCGCGTTGCCCAGGGTATGGCCGAAACCACGCTCGAGAGGCTCGAGCGTAATCTTGGCGCGGGTCGGACTGACGACCTGCACATCAATGTGGCGGGGCGTCAGGAACTCATTTACCGAAATCTGCATGGATGCACCTATTTTCTAGCCCTTACTTGGAGTAGAGCTCGACAATCAGGTTTTCGTTGATGTCGGCGGACAGATCGCTGCGAGCAGGAACGTTCTTGAAAACGCCCGACTTTTTAGCAGCATCCACGTCTACCCACTCAACGCGGCCACGCTGAGAGCACAGTTCAAGGGCTTGAACAATGCGCAGCTGGTTCAGCGACTTCTCACGAACCGAGACCACATCACCCGGACGAACTTGGTAGGATGGAATGTTTACAGTCTTACCGTTGACGCTGATCGCTTTGTGCGAAACCAGCTGACGGGACTCGGAACGAGTCGAGCCGAAGCCCATACGGTAAACGACGTTATCCAGACGGCACTCGAGCAGTTGCAGCAGGTTCTCACCAGTTGCGCCTTTTTTCGAGGCAGCAGCTTGGTAGTAACCGCGGAACTGACGCTCCAGAACACCGTAGATACGACGGACTTTTTGTTTCTCGCGCAGCTGGGTACCGTAGTCGGACTGACGGCCACGGCGCTGGCCGTGGATACCTGGGGCTGCTTCGATGTTGCACTTCGATTCCAGAGCGCGAACGCCGCTCTTCAGGAACAGGTCAGTGCCTTCACGGCGAGACAGTTTGCATTTTGGACCAATGTAACGTGCCATTTATCTGTCTCCTGATTACACGCGACGCTTCTTCGGCGGACGGCACCCGTTATGCGGGATTGGCGTCACGTCGGTGATGCTGGCGATCTTGTAGCCGCAGCTGTTCAAAGCACGAACGGCGGACTCACGACCTGGACCTGGACCCTTGACGTTAACGTCGAGGTTCTTCAGACCGTATTCCAGCGCAGCTTGACCAGCACGCTCAGCAGCGATCTGAGCTGCGAACGGAGTGGATTTGCGCGAACCACGGAAACCCGAACCACCGGAGGTCGCCCAGGACAAAGCATTGCCCTGACGGTCGGTGATGGTCACGATGGTGTTGTTGAAAGACGCATGGATGTGGGCGATGCCATCAACCACTGTCTTTTTGACTTTCTTACGAGGACGAGCAGCAGGTTTTGCCATGTCTATATTCCTGGGCGATTACTTGCGGATCGGCTTACGCGGGCCCTTACGGGTGCGTGCGTTGGTCTTGGTGCGCTGACCGCGAACCGGCAGACCTTTACGATGGCGCAGACCGCGGTAGCAGCCCAGGTCCATCAAGCGTTTGATCTTCATGTTGACGTCACGACGCAGGTCACCTTCAGTGGTGAACTTCGCAACTTCGCCACGCAGGGTTTCGATTTGCTCGTCGCTCAGATCCTTGATCTTAGCGGCTGGGTTTACACCAGCGTCTGCACAGATCTTCTGTGCAGTTGTGCGACCGACACCATAGATGTAGGTCAGCGAGATAACAGTATGCTTGTTATCTGGAATGTTGACGCCTGCAATACGGGCCATTCAGTGGGACTCCAATTGACAGCTACCTACGCCCCGGAAGCCAAGAAATAGGGCGCGAGATAATATCGCTGTAGAAACAATTAATCAACCCAGCAGCGCACTAGCTGCTGGGCTTGTAGCGCGGATCACACTCAGCCTTGGCGCTGTTTGTGACGCGGTTCCGCGCTGCAAATTACTCGCACGATGCCTTCGCGGCGAATAATCTTGCAGTTACGGCACAGCTTTTTCACCGATGCACGAACTTTCATCACCAACTCCTCGAACCTTAGGGGTCTATCAGCGCAGCAGACTGCTGCCGCCATAGCCTTTCAGGTTGGCTTTCTTCATCAGGGATTCGTACTGGTGCGAAACGAGGTGCGATTGTACTTGGGACATGAAGTCCATCACAACCACTACCACAATCAGCAACGAGGTCCCGCCAAGGTAGAACGGCACATTTGCTGCCACCACCAGGAACTGGGGCAGAAGGCAGACGGCCATCATGTAAAGAGCACCGAACATGGTCAGACGGGTCAGAACGCCATCAATGTAGCGCGCCGACTGTTCACCAGGACGGATACCCGGAATAAAGGCACCGGACTTCTTCAGGTTTTCCGCTACGTCTTTCGGGTTGAACATCAGAGCTGTGTAGAAGAAGCAGAAGAAAATAATCCCTGCACTAAACAGCAGAATGTTCAACGGCTGACCAGGAGCGATCGACTGCGAGATGTCCTGCAGCCAGCCCATACCTTCGGACTGACCGAACCAGGCACCCAGCGAAGCCGGGAACAGCAGAATGCTGCTGGCGAAAATGGCCGGGATTACGCCCGCCATGTTCACCTTGAGCGGCAAGTGGCTGGTCTGCGCAGCGAAGACCTTGCGGCCCTGCTGACGCTTGGCGTAGTGAACGGCGATACGACGCTGACCACGCTCAATGAACACCACGAAACCGATAATCGCTACTGCCAGCAACCCGATTGCGACCAGGGCGAAAATGTTGATATCGCCTGTGCGTGCAGACTCGAAAGACTGCCCGATTGCTCTCGGAAGACCGGCAACGATACCTGCGAAGATCAACATCGAGATACCGTTGCCCACACCGCGCTCGGTGATCTGCTCGCCGAGCCACATCATGAACATCGCGCCCGCCACGAAGGTGGAGACCGCAACGACATGGAAGCCCAGACCCGCAGAAAACGCCACGCCCTGGTTGGCCAGGCCAATGGACATGCCAATGGCTTGAACCAGCGCCAGGATAACGGTGCCGTAGCGGGTGTACTGGCTGATCTTGCGACGGCCAGCTTCACCTTCCTTCTTCAACTGCTCCAGCTGTGGGCTAACAGCGGTCATGAGCTGCATGATGATCGATGCCGAAATGTACGGCATGATCCCCAGTGCAAAGATGCTCATGCGCTCCAGCGCACCACCGGAAAACATGTTGAACAAGCTAAGAATGGTCCCCTCATTCTGTCGAAACAGATCCGCCAAACGGTCCGGGTTAATACCGGGCACCGGGATGTGCGCACCTATCCGATAGACGATGATCGCCATGAACAGAAAGCGCAGACGAGCCCAGAGTTCCGACATCCCGCCCTTACCGAGCGAAGAGAGAGCACCTTGCTTAGCCATTTATTCCTCGAACTTGCCGCCAGCTGCTTCGATAGCCGCACGCGCACCTTTGGTGGCTGCGATACCCTTGATGGTGACTGCGCGAGTGACTTCGCCAGACAGCATGATTTTCACACGCTGTACGTTCTGGTTGATCACGTTGGCATCCTTCAAGGATTGCACGGTGACAACGTCGCCTTCCACTTTAGCCAGCTCGGACAGACGCACTTCGGCGCGATCCATGGCTTTCAGAGAAACGAAGCCGAACTTCGGCAGACGACGGTGCAGCGGTTGTTGACCGCCTTCGAAGCCAGGAGCGATGGTGCCACCGGAACGGGAGGTCTGACCTTTGTGACCACGGCCACCAGTCTTACCCAAACCGCTACCGATACCACGACCCGGACGATGCTTCTCGCGACGGGAACCCGGCGCTGGACTCAGATCATTGAGTTTCATCGATTAACCCTCGACGTGCAGCATGTAGTAAGCCTTGTTGATCATCCCGCGATTCTCGGGAGTATCCTGGACTTCTACAGTGTGACCGATGCGGCGCAGACCCAGACCCTTAACGCACAGTTTGTGGTTAGGGAGACGGCCGGCGGTGCTTTTGATCAGCGTTACTTTAACGGTAGCCATGATCAGAAGATCTCCTCAACGCTCTTGCCGCGCTTGGCAGCAATGGATTCTGGAGATTGCATGGCTTTCAGACCCTTGAAGGTGGCATAAACCACGTTCACTGGGTTGGTCGAACCGTAGCACTTGGCCAGAACGTTCTGAACACCAGCAACTTCCAGGACAGCACGCATTGCGCCGCCAGCGATGATACCGGTACCTTCCGAGGCAGGCTGCATGTAAACCTTCGAGGCGCCGTGGGCGGCCTTGGTGGCGTACTGCAGGGTGGTGCCCTTCAGGTCAACCTGAATCATGTTGCGACGAGCAGCTTCCATGGCTTTTTGAATCGCAGCAGGTACTTCGCGCGATTTGCCACGGCCGAAACCAACGCGACCCTTGCCATCACCCACCACGGTCAACGCGGTGAAGGTGAAGATACGGCCGCCTTTAACGGTTTTGGCTACGCGGTTAACTTGAACCAGCTTCTCGATGTAGCCTTCGTCGCGCTTTTGATCGTTATTTGCCATAACTTAGAACTCCAGCCCGCCTTCACGAGCAGCATCAGCCAGCGCTTTGACGCGGCCATGGTACTTGAAGCCGGAACGGTCAAAGGCAACTTGAGATACACCGGCGGCTTTCGCACGCTCAGCTACCAGCTTGCCAACCTTAGTGGCCGCGTCGATGTTGCCGGTGGCGCCATCACGCAGTTCTTTGTCCAAGGTCGAGGCGCTTGCCAAAACCTTGCTGCCGTCGGCCGAGATGACCTGGGCATAAATGTGCTGCGAGGAGCGGAACACGCACAGACGCACGGCTTCGAGCTCGTGCATTTTCAGGCGTGCTTTGCGAGCGCGACGCAGTCGAGTAACTTTTTTGTCGGTCATTTGCTAGGCCCTACTTCTTCTTGGCTTCTTTACGACGGACTACTTCGTCCGCGTAACGCACACCTTTACCTTTGTAAGGCTCTGGCGGACGGAAGTCGCGGATTTCAGCGGCCACCTGACCTACCAGCTGCTTGTCGATACCCTTGATCAGGATGTCGGTCTGGCTAGGCGTTTCAGCGGTGATACCGGCTGGCAGTTCGTAGTCCACTGGGTGAGAGAAGCCCAGGGCCAGGTTCAGGACGGTGCCTTTAGCCTGTGCCTTGTAACCAACACCGACCAGCTGGAGCTTGCGCTCGAAGCCTTGGCTTACGCCTTGGACCATGTTGTTCACCAGAGCGCGGGTAGTACCGGCCATGGCGCGAGCTTGCTGGTCACCGTTGCGAGCGACAAAACGCAGCTCACCAGACTCTTCGGTAACTTCAACAGACGAGTGAACGTTCAGTTCGAGAGTGCCCTTGGCACCCTTCACCGAAAGCTGCTGACCGGCGAATTTGACTTCGACGCCAGATGGCAGCTTAACGGGGTTCTTAGCGACGCGAGACATGCTTATCCCCCCTTAGAACACTGTGCACAGAACTTCGCCACCAACACCGGCAGCACGTGCAGCACGATCAGTCATCACACCTTTGTTGGTGGAGACGATAGACACGCCCAGACCGCCACGAACTTTCGGCAGATCTGTAACGGCCTTGTACTGACGCAGGCCAGGACGGCTAGCGCGCTTCAGCTCTTCGATGACCGGACGGCCTTCGAAGTACTTCAGCTCGATCGACAGGGAGGGTTTGACTTCGCTGCTTACCTGATAGCCAGCGATGTAACCTTCGTCCTTCAGAACTTTGGCAACCGCTACCTTCAGAGTCGAAGAAGGCATGCTTACGACGGACTTTTCAGCCATCTGGGCATTACGGATGCGAGTTAGCATGTCCGCTAACGGGTCCTGCATACTCATGGGCTAGATGCTCCTGATACAAGAATTATTAGCCTTGCGGCTATCACAACCACCTGAGCGGACAGGTCAAAAAACCCAGGCTCAGGTGAGCCGGTCATTCTAGACACAAGCCAGAAACGAAACAAGCCCCATATAGGGGCTTGTTTCGTTGCGATGTCACCGGCGGTCGGAAGATTGCTCCCCTCGCGCCGGGATCACACCAACCGTGATTACCAGCTGGCCTTGACCAGACCTGGAACATCACCGCGCATTGCAGCCTGGCGCAGCATGTTACGGCCCAGACCGAACTTACGGTATACACCGTGAGGACGGCCGGTCAGGCGGCAACGGTTGCGCAGACGAGCGGCGCTGGCGTCGCGCGGCTGCTTCTGCAGTGCAACGACGGCGGCGAAACGCTCTTCAGGCGAAGCGTTCAGGTTGACGATGGTCGCTTTCAGCTCGGCACGCTTTTTGGCGTACTTGGCTACCGTGAGCTGACGCTTCAGCTCGCGGTTTTTCATGCTCTTCTTGGCCATTTTCCTACTCCAATCAGTTGCGGAACGGGAATTTGAAAGCACGCAGCAGGGCGCGACCTTCGTCATCCGAACGAGCAGTGGTGGTCAGGGTAATGTCCAGACCGCGCAGAGCATCGATCTTGTCGTAGTCGATTTCCGGGAAAATGATCTGCTCTTTCACGCCCATGCTGTAGTTGCCACGACCATCGAAGGACTTGGCATTCAGGCCGCGGAAGTCGCGAACCCGAGGCAGGGAGATCGCCAGCAGGCGGTCCAGGAACTCGTACATACGGTCACGGCGCAGAGTAACTTTAACGCCGATCGGCCAACCTTCACGAACCTTGAAACCCGCAATCGACTTGCGAGCGAAAGTCACAACGGCTTTTTGGCCGGTGATCTTTTCCAGGTCGGCAACGGCGTTTTCGATGACTTTCTTGTCACCGACCGCTTCGCCCAGACCCATGTTCAGGGTGATCTTGGTTACGCGAGGAACTTCCATCACGTTCGCGAGCTTAAGTTCTTCCTTAAGCTTGGGAGCGATTTCGTTCCGGTAAATCTCTTTGAGTCGTGCCATTGTCTTCTACCTAGCAGTGTTCAAGCATCAACCGCTTTCTGGGTCGACTTGAAGACACGAATTTTCTTGCCGTCTTCAACCTTGAAGCCAACGCGGTCAGCCTTGTTGGTTTCACCATTGAAAATGGCAACGTTGGAAGCGTGCAGAGGCGCTTCTTTCTCGACGATACCGCCCTGTACGCCCGCCATCGGGTTAGGCTTGGTATGACGCTTGACCAGGTTCACGCCACCGATGACCAGACGGTCATCAGCGAGAACCTTCAGCACCTTACCGCGCTTACCTTTGTCTTTGCCGGCGATCACGATGATCTCGTCGTCACGACGAATCTTTTGCATGTCGGATCTCCTTAGAGCACTTCAGGGGCGAGCGAGACGATCTTCATGAACTTCTCAGTACGAAGTTCACGGGTCACTGGCCCGAAGATGCGAGTGCCGATCGGCTCTTGCTTGGTGTTCAGCAGAACAGCAGCGTTGCCGTCGAAACGAATGATGGAACCGTCAGCGCGACGTACACCGTGACGGGTACGGACGACAACAGCGGTCATCACCTGGCCTTTTTTGACCTTACCGCGCGGAATTGCTTCCTTGACGGTTACTTTGATGATGTCACCGATACCGGCGTAACGACGGTGGGAACCGCCGAGCACCTTGATGCACATGACGCGACGAGCGCCGCTGTTATCGGCCACATCGAGCATGGATTGAGTCTGAATCATAAAATTTCTCCGACCCTTAGCCCTTAGACTTCAACAGCGCGTTCGAGGACTTCAACCAGTGCCCAGGACTTAGTCTTGGCCAGCGGACGGGTTTCGCGAATGGAAACCTTGTCGCCGATTTTGCACTGGTTGGCTTCGTCGTGCGCGTGCAGCTTAGTCGAACGCTTAACGTATTTACCGTAGATCGGGTGCTTTACGCGACGCTCGATCAGAACGGTGATGGTCTTGTCCATTTTGTCGCTGACGACACGGCCAGTCATCTTACGTACGTTTTTTTCTGATTCAGACATTTT
>NZ_JBJDNG010000011.1:0-99400 GCF_044900155.1 Pseudomonas sp. NPDC088890
TAAGGGGATCTGAGAGGCCGTCAACCCTTAATTTCAATAAACCGTAATATTGTTGAAATTAGGGTCAGAATCGCGGGGCGAGCCCGCTTCCACAGAGTGCAGCGGGGTGCGACAGAGAGAGGCAATGCAGTTAAAGCGCCAACAACAAAGCAGGGAGGCCTGCCGGCCTCCCTGCTTATATAGGTATAAAGCGAATCAGAGCACACCAGCCCCACGCAGCTGCTGCACAGCCTGGCCATCCAGCCCTAACACTTCTTCCAGTACAGCCTCGGTATGCTCCCCTAATAGAGGAGGCGCCTGCCGATACTCCACCGGCGTCTCAGACAGCCGAATAGGGCTAGCCACCTGCGGTACGCTACCCGCCAGCGGATGCGCAATGCTAACCGCCAATCCACGAGCCAATACCTGCGGGTCCTGGAACATCTGCGCCAAATCGTTGATTGGCCCGCATGGCACGCCGGCCTGTTCCAATTCACTAACCCACTGGGCTGTGGTCTTGAACACTGTGGCCTGGCGAATCAGCGGGATCAGCTCAGCCCGATTGGCGACCCGCAGCTTATTAGTCGCAAAGCGCGGATCGTCCGCCCATTGCGGCTGCCCAGCGACCTCGGCAAATTTACGGAACTGCCCATCATTCCCCACGGTAAGGATGAAATCACCATCGGCAGTGGGAAAGTCCTGATATGGCACGATATTGGGGTGGGCATTCCCCAACCGACGCGGAGCAGTGCCTGTAGTGAGGTAGTTCATTGCCTGGTTAGCCAGGCAGGCCACCTGCACGTCCAGCAACGCCATATCAATATGCTGCCCCACCCCTGACTGGTCACGGTGGGCGAGTGCAGCCAGGATCGCCACGGTGGAGTACAGCCCGGTAAGGATATCGGTCAGCGCAACGCCAACCTTCACCGGGCCGGCACCTTCTTCACCCTCTGGGCGACCGGTCAGGCTCATCAGCCCGCCCAGCCCTTGGATCATGAAGTCATAGCCGGCACGCTTGGCATACGGCCCAGTCTGACCAAAGCCGGTAATCGAGCAATAGATAAGCTTGGGGTTGACCGCCTTCAGGCTGGCATAGTCCAGCCCATAGGCCGCCAGGCCACCGACTTTGAAGTTCTCGATGACGATATCCGACTTCGCCGCCAGTTCGCGCACCAGACGCTGACCTTCTGGTTGGGTGAAGTCGATGGTCACCGAGCGCTTGTTGCGGTTGGCAGACAGATAGTAGGCCGCCTCGCTGGTGTTCTCCCCATAGGCATCCTTGAGGAAGGGTGGCCCCCAGGAGCGGGTATCGTCACCTGCCCCCGGACGCTCGACCTTGATCACGTCAGCCCCAAGGTCGGCGAGGATCTGCCCAGACCAGGGCCCGGCCAGCACACGCGAAAGGTCCAGCACCCGCAGATGTGATAACGCCCCCATGGCCCAGCTCCTCTATTAATAGAACGCCTGAATGCCGGTCTGCGCGCGACCGAGGATCAGCGCGTGGATGTCATGGGTACCTTCATACGTGTTGACCACTTCAAGGTTAACCAGGTGACGGGCTACGCCGAACTCATCGGAAATACCGTTGCCGCCGAGCATGTCGCGGGCCAGGCGGGCAATATCCAGCGCCTTGCCACAGGAGTTGCGCTTCATGATCGAGGTGATTTCCACCGCAGCGGTGCCCTCATCCTTCATCCGCCCCAGACGCAGGCAGCCCTGCAGCCCCAGCGTGATCTCGGTCTGCATGTCCGCCAGCTTCTTCTGGATCAGTTGATTGGCGGCCAGAGGACGGCCGAACTGCTTGCGATCCAGGGTGTATTGGCGCGCGGTGTGCCAGCAGGCCTCCGCCGCACCCAGGGCACCCCAGGAGATGCCATAGCGGGCCGAGTTCAAGCAGGTGAACGGGCCTTTCAGACCACGCACCTCAGGGAAGATGTTTTCTTCAGGAACGAACACGCCGTCCATGACGATCTCGCCGGTGATCGAAGCACGCAGGCCGACCTTGCCGTGAATCGCCGGGGCGCTCAGGCCTTTCCAGCCTTTCTCCAGAATGAAGCCGCGAATGTCCCCGGCATCGTCCTTGGCCCACACGACAAACACATCGGCAATCGGGCTGTTGGTGATCCACATCTTGCTGCCAGTCAGGCTGTAGCCGCCATCAACCTTGCGCGCCCGGGTGATCATCGCGCCTGGATCGGAGCCGTGGTTGGGCTCGGTCAGGCCGAAGCAACCAATCCACTCGCCGCTGGCAAGCTTGGGCAGGTACTTTTGCTTCTGCTGTTCACTGCCGAATTCGTTGATCGGCACCATCACCAGCGAAGATTGCACGCTCATCATCGAGCGGTAGCCGGAGTCGATGCGCTCCACTTCACGGGCGATCAGGCCGTAGCAGACGTAGTTCAGCCCACTGCCGCCGTACTGCTCTGGGATGGTAGCGCCGAGCAGGCCGACTTCGCCCATCTCACGGAAGATCTTCGGATCGGTCTGCTCATGGCGAAACGCCTCGATCACGCGCGGCGCCAGCTTGTCCTGGGCAAACTGATAAGCGCTGTCACGCACCATGCGCTCTTCTTCAGTCAATTGCTGATCGAGCAGCAGTGGGTCGATCCAGTTGAAGCTTGCTTTGCCGGCCATGAGCGAAATCCTCGGAATAGGGGAGCAGGGTGCGTGGGCACTGTTCTTGTGCATTGATCCTAGGCCTGTTCGGCCGTCGGGACAAACGAGGATTACGCACGGTTTAGTGATATTTTCTCACTTCGAAAATCTGCAACTCAGCATACTCAAAGCCAGACAAGTGAGGTTGACGTACATGCGGCGCAAGATTCCCAGTACTACTGCATTGGTCTGTTTTGAGGCCGCAGCGCGTCACGAGAGCTTCACCAAGGCTGCCCAGGAGCTGGCCTTGACCCAAGGCGCCGTCTGTCGACAAATTGGTGGGCTGGAGGAGTTCCTGAATGTCGAGCTGTTTCGCCGCTCGCGTCGCGGGGTAAAACTCACCGAAGCCGGCCTATCCTACAGCCGACAGGTGGCAGCACAGCTGGACGCGGTCGAGCGCGATACCTTGTCGGTAATGCGCCAGCAGGGCGCCAATGTGATCGAATTGGCGGTGGTGCCGACCTTCGGCACCCAGTGGCTGCTGCCGCGCCTGAAGGACTTCCAGCACTGCCACCCAGAGGTCACCGTCAACCTGACCAACCGCACGCGGCCATTCCTGTTCGCCGATACCGCGTTCGATGCAGCGATCTACTTCGGCGATGCCGACTGGTCGGGCACCCAGTCCCACCGCCTGATGGGTGAGAACCCCATGCCAGTGTGCAGCCCGGCCTTGTTGCTCAGCGGCCAGGGCGAACTCGATGCCAAGCGCATCGCCGAACTGCCGCTGCTGCAGCAGACCACCCGACCCTATGCCTGGCGACAGTGGTTCGACGGCTTGGGGATGAGCGTGGAGGGCGACATGACCGGCCCTCGCTATGAACTGTTCTCAATGCTCGCCCAAGCCGCCATGCACCAGATGGGCATCGCGCTGATTCCACCGTTCTTGATCCAGCGCGAGCTGGAGCAGGGTAGGTTGGTGGTCGCCAACAGGCATGCGCTATCGAGTAACAAGGCCTACTATCTAATGATTCCTGAGCGGAAGGTGGAGTCTGCGTCGCTGCGCGCCTTCCGCGACTGGCTGATAGCACAGGCACGCTTGTACGCCTCCACCCACCCAGCAGATGCGACAACTTGACTCGGTAGTCAATTATTTTAAACACCTACAGATGTATTGAATTGTCGCATTTCAATAAACTGTTGCGTATACCCTGAATTCTTGCTTAACCCTGCATACTGCGCGGGTTTCAGGCCTATTTGCGACATTCGCCCAGCTGTCAGCGAAATTTGTTAAAAATAATCTGATTTCTCCCCTAATCTCCCAATAGCCTATGTTTGACGGGCTGCAGCCATACCCTTGCGACATACGGTCACAGGGTGACTTGTAGTTTTAACTTCGTATCGCTCCAGAACCGGTTGAAGGCCTACGTATTCATCTGCAAAATGCTTCGCCCGCCCGGGATCCGGCGGGTTCGAGCCTTACGGCTACGCTGGCGAAGTGCCGCGAATTCAACCCCGCGCATGCCAGCTCAATAAAGATAAGAAGGTCACCGCAGGAGAAAAGTCGTGCACATTGGTGTTCCTCTCGAGACGCAGACGGGCGAGACGCGGGTCGCTGCGACCCCCGAAACCCTCAAGAAGCTGGTTGGCCAAGGCCATCAGGTCACCGTCCAACGGGGGGCAGGGCTCAACGCCAGCATTCCGGACAGTGCCTATGAAGCCGTTGGCGCCTCCCTCGGTACCGCCGCCGATGCCTTCGGCGCGCAACTGGTACTCAAGGTCGTTGCCCCCAGCGAACAAGAGCTTGCCCTGATCAACAGTGGCAGCCTGCTAATCGGCATGCTCAACCCGTTCAACAACGAACTGATCGCCAAGATGGCGGAACGCGGCGTCACCGCTTTCGCCCTCGAAGCGGCGCCACGCACCTCGCGCGCGCAGAGCCTCGACGTGCTGTCGTCGCAGGCCAACATCGCCGGTTACAAGGCGGTGTTGCTAGCCGCGCATCACTACCCGCGCTTCATGCCGATGCTGATGACTGCCGCCGGAACGGTGAAAGCCGCCCGCGTGCTGATTCTTGGCGCCGGCGTTGCCGGCCTGCAGGCCATCGCCACGGCCAAGCGCCTGGGCGCAGTGATCGAGGCCTCGGATGTGCGCCCGGCGGTGAAGGAGCAGATCGAGTCGCTTGGCGCCAAGTTCCTCGACGTCCCCTACGAGACCGATGAAGAACGCGAATGTGCGCAAGGTGTCGGCGGCTATGCTCGGCCCATGCCCGCCAGCTGGATGCAGCGCCAGGCACAAGCGGTGCACGAGCGCGCCAAGCAGGCCGACATCGTCATCACCACCGCACTGATCCCGGGCCGCAAGGCACCGACCCTGCTCAGCGCCGAGACCGTGGCGCAGATGAAGCCCGGCTCCGTGGTGATCGATCTGGCTGCAGCACAAGGCGGCAACTGCCCGCTGACCGTGGCTGACCAAGTAGTGGTAGAAAATGGCGTGACCATCGTCGGCCCCACCAATTTGCCAGCCCAGGTCGGGGCAGACGCTTCGGCGCTGTACGCCCGCAACCTGCTGGACTTCATGAAGCTGCTGTTCGACAAGGACGGTGCGCTGGTGATCAACCTCGAAGATGACATTGTCGCTGCGTGCCTGATGTGCCGCGACGGCCAAGTCATCCGTAAGAACGGTTAAGGAGCACGGCTATGGAAGACATGCTGATTTCCCACGGCATCTACAACCTGATCATCTTCGTGCTGGCCATCTACGTGGGCTACCACGTGGTATGGAACGTCACCCCGGCTCTGCACACCCCGCTGATGGCGGTGACCAACGCCATTTCGGCGATCGTCATCGTCGGCGCCATGCTTGCTGCTGCGCTGACCGTGACTCCGGCCGGCAAAGTCATGGGCACCCTGGCCGTGGCCTTGGCGGCAGTCAACGTGTTCGGTGGCTTCCTGGTTACCCGGCGCATGCTGGAAATGTTCAAGAAGAAAACCAAGAACGAGGCGCAGAAGTAAGCATGAGCATGAATCTGGTAACGCTTCTCTACCTGGTCGCTTCGGTCTGCTTCATCCAGGCGCTGAAGGGCCTGTCGCATCCGACCACCTCACGCCGCGGCAACCTGTTCGGCATGATCGGCATGGGCATTGCGATGCTCACCACCGTGGGCCTGATCTATAAGCTCGGCGCCGAGCTGGCCACCGCCGGTATCGGCTACGTCCTGCTCGGCCTGTTGATCGGCGGCACTGCCGGCTCGATCATGGCCAAGCGCGTCGAGATGACCAAGATGCCAGAACTGGTCGCCTTCATGCACAGCATGATCGGCCTGGCAGCAGTGTTCATCGCCATCGCCGCAGTGCTCGAGCCGCAATCGATGGGCATCGTCGCATTGATCAGCGATCCGATCCCGACCGGCAACCGGCTGGAGCTGTTCCTCGGTGCTGCGATTGGTGCCATTACCTTCTCCGGTTCGGTAATCGCCTTCGGCAAGCTGTCGGGCAAGTACAAGTTCCGCCTGTTCCAGGGCGCACCAGTACAGTTCGCGGGCCAGCACAAGCTGAACCTGATCCTCGGCCTAACCACCATCGCCCTGGGTTTGCTGTTCACCTTCACCGGCCACTACAGCGCCTTCACCTTGATGCTGGTTCTGGCCTTCATAATGGGCGTGCTGATCATCATCCCAATCGGCGGTGCCGACATGCCGGTGGTGGTGTCGATGCTCAACAGCTATTCGGGCTGGGCAGCGGCCGGCATCGGTTTCTCGCTGAACAACTCGATGCTGATCATCGCCGGCTCCCTGGTCGGTTCGAGCGGTGCGATTCTCTCGTACATCATGTGCAAGGCGATGAACCGCTCGTTCTTCAACGTCATCCTCGGCGGCTTCGGCGGCGAGGCGGACACCGGCGCGGCGGCCGGCTCCAAAGAGCAGCGCCCGGTCAAATCAGGTTCGGCGGACGACGCGACCTTCCTGCTGAGCAACGCTGACACTGTGATCATCGTCCCTGGCTACGGCCTGGCTGTGGCGCGCGCGCAGCATGCCCTCAAGGAGCTGACCGAAAAGCTGATCCACAACGGCGTGACCGTGAAGTACGCCATTCACCCGGTAGCCGGGCGTATGCCTGGGCACATGAACGTGCTCTTGGCTGAAGCCGAGGTGCCCTACGACCAGGTGTTCGAGATGGAGGACATCAACGCCGAGTTCGGCCAGGCTGACGTGGTGCTGGTGCTTGGGGCCAACGACGTGGTCAATCCGGCGGCTAAGAACGATCCGAAGTCGCCGATCGCTGGCATGCCGATCCTTGAGGCGTTCAAGGCCAAGACCATCATCGTCAACAAGCGCTCCATGGCCAGTGGCTATGCCGGGCTGGATAACGAGCTGTTCTACCTGGACAAGACCATGATGGTGTTCGGCGACGCCAAGAAGGTCATCGAAGACATGGTCAAGGCAGTGGAATAAAGTCCTTCTATATAGATAGGCATAAACCCCCGGTGATTTATTCCCGGGGGTTTTTACTTTGCTTGATCCAGATCAACGGCTCTATTGCAGGGCTTCTCATACGACCATGGTCGTGGGACGGCGACGGGCGAAATCTCTAGACTGCGCTGCAGTAGCCTCAGTAGCCCGAGATAACAATCCATGTACCGTGATCGTATCCGCTTGTCCTCCCTGCACAGCAAGGTAATGAGTGCGGCCGACGCCGCTGGCCTGATCCAGGACGGCATGACCGTCGGCATGAGCGGTTTTACCCGCGCCGGCGAAGCCAAAGCCGTACCCCATGCCCTTGCTGAACGCGCCAAAGTGTCGCCGCTGAAAATCAGCCTGATGACCGGCGCCAGCCTTGGCAACGACCTGGACAAGCAACTGACCGAGGCCGGCGTGCTCGCCCGCCGTATGCCGTTCCAAGTCGACAGCACCCTGCGCAAAGCCATCAACGATGGCCAGGTGATGTTCATCGACCAGCATCTGTCGGAAACCGTCGAGCAGCTGCGCAACAAGCAACTGACCCTGCCGGACATCGCCGTCATTGAAGCGGTGGCCATCACCGAGCAAGGCCACATCGTGCCGACCACTTCGGTGGGCAACTCGGCCAGCTTTGCGATCTTCGCCAAGCAAGTGATCGTCGAGATCAACCTGTCGCACAACGCCAACCTCGAAGGCCTGCACGACATCTATATCCCGACCTATCGCCCGACCCGCACGCCAATCCCGCTGATCAAGGTCGACGACCGCATTGGCAGCACCGCGATCCCGATCGACCCGGCCAAAATCGTCGGCATCGTCATCAGCGACCAGCCCGACTCGCCGTCCACGGTACTGCCGCCTGACCATGAGACCCAAGGTATTGCCAACCACCTGATCAACTTCCTCAAGAGTGAAGTCGACGCTGGCCGCATGACCAACAAGCTCGGCCCGCTGCAAGCTGGCATCGGCAGCATCGCCAACGCGGTCATGTGCGGCCTGATCGATTCGCCGTTCGAAGACCTGACCATGTACTCCGAAGTACTCCAGGACTCGACCTTCGACCTGATCGACGCCGGCAAGCTGAGCTTCGCCTCGGGCAGCTCGATAACACTATCGAGCCGGCGCAACGCCGACGTGTTCGGCAACCTGGAGCGTTACAAGGACAAGCTGGTACTGCGTCCGCAGGAAATCTCCAACCACCCAGAAGTGGTGCGTCGCCTGGGCATCATCGGCATCAACACCGCGCTGGAGTTCGACATCTACGGTAACGTCAACTCCACCCACGTCTGCGGAACCCGGATGATGAACGGTATTGGCGGCTCGGGAGACTTCGCCCGCAACGCGCACCTGGCGGTGTTCGTCACCAAGTCGATTGCCAAAGGCGGCGCGATTTCCAGCGTGGTGCCGATGGTCAGCCACGTTGACCACACCGAGCATGACGTGGACATCCTGGTCACCGAGCAAGGCCTGGCTGACCTGCGTGGCCTGGCGCCTCGCGAGCGCGCCCGGGCGATCATCGACAACTGTGTCCACCCGGACTATCGCGCGGCGCTGAACGACTACTTCGAACGCGCTTGCCAGCGGGGCGGCCATACCCCGCACATCCTGCGTGAAGCGCTGAGCTGGCACGAAAACCTGGAAGAAAGCGGGCGCATGCTCGCCAGCTGATCCAGCACAGCTACCCGGTCGATGGTGCGCAAAGGCCATCGACCGGAACAGCTAATTACAGTAAAAGAAAAAACTGTACAACTGTACCGGTAAAATCTCAGTCTTCCGCTGACAAATCGCCTCCCTATCCTCATAAACGCACCATATCTGTGCAGACCAGTACAGTTACGCCAATTTCGGGTGCAACAGTGCGCTTAATCAATTAACTGAACCCGCGCAATACAGATGAACTGTACCTACTGTTATGGACAAGAGAGGAGGATCATTGGCATCAGTTAAATCACTACCTAATGCCGCCACAAGCGGAAGGATGAAACATCATGGAACGCACCCTCAGTTCCGGTCTGGTTTTTGAAAACAACGCTCAGTCCAACGCTTCGCTGCCACTGCGCGCTTTCTCCACGCTTCTGCTGTGGCAACGCCGCATCGCCAGCCGCCGTCAGCTGGCCCGCCTGGATGGTCGCCTTCTGGCTGACGCCGGCATCAGCGAGTCGCAGCGTTACGAAGAGCTGAGCAAGCCTTTCTGGCGCTAAGCACCGGCTAGCCGGTTTCGGCCGGCACCGAGAATTCCAAAAACCCGTTGCAGGGAACTGCGACGGGTTTTTTGTTTCAAAGGTGCGAATTAGAGCGCCTTGCCCCGCGGATAGTACAGTTTCATAGAAACAGAAACATACCAGTACAATTGTATTGCTAACCACCCGCGTCACATCCAGAAACAGCAACGCGTGTTACGCTTACTTGAACGGCTCATTAAATAAAGTACCGTGATGAGCCTAGCGAGCGTCCGATAACCAGAACCATCTCGACCCTATGCAGGAGTCTCCGACCATGTCCCGTAACCACTTGTTTGGCGCCGCCCTGTTGTTGGCCTTGGCCGGCACTGCCAACGCCACTAGCTTCATCGTTACCACCGATGCGGTCGTAGGTGCAGTTGCCGCCTCTACTGATGCCACCTCTGATGTCTCCTCGTCGTTCCGTGACGACAAGATTGTCCAGGCCGCCCGCGACGACGCTGCCAGCTTTGTCGGCAGCCAAGGCGCCATCCGCGGTGCCAAGCTTGAAAGTGCGTTCATTCACATTCGCCAGCAGGCGCCCACCCTGCAAGCCAGCGACGCACAATTGGCGCAAGCCATCCTCGCGCTCTAACCCGCAAGTTTCACGCCCGGATACACTGGCTCCGTCCGGTGTATCCGCGGTAGCCTTCGCCATCCAAGCCTAAGCCTTTAGAAGTCCGATGCGTTATCTGTTGCCTTTGCTGTTTGCCCTCGCCGGTATGGGAAGCGCCCATGCCATGGACGTCTCTACCCAAACCCTGGTTGCCAGCGGCTACGTCACCAGCAAAGTGACCAGCGCGCCCTTCGACCGCAAACTGGTCGTGCAGGCCCGCGACGATGCCGCAGCGTTTGTCGCCACCGATGGCTCGATCCGTGGCGCTCGTCTGCAAGCAGCGCTGGATACACTGCGTCATGACAGCGGCTATCACTCTGTCGGCGACCTTGAACTGGCAGAAGCAATTCTCGTCCAATAACCATATTCGACTCCCTGTATTCCTTCGGAGATGCTCCATGCGCAAGACGCTGATCGCCGCCACCCTCGGCATGTTGGTAATGGCCGACCTGGCACAGGCACAGACCCTGGTGGCCACCAGCAACATCATCGTGCGGGCCTTTGGCCGTTCGATCGATTTCACCTCGGACACCACCACTTCGATTCGCGACTCGAAAATCGTCCAAGATGCCCATGACGACGCCGCCAGCTTCGTCGCCAGCAAAGGCGATATCCGCGGCGCGCAGCTCGAAGCCGCCTTCACCACCATTCGCCATCGCGTGCCTGAGGCGCGCGATGCCAGCGATCAGGTACTGGCCGAAGCCATCCTGGCCCTGTGAAGCACATGCGTGCCTGGCTGCTCGGCTGCGTCCTGACGCTGCTGGGGATGCCTGCGCTAGCCGACCTGCAGCTCGACCTGCAGGTATCTGGGCTTGATCAGCAACAACAGCAAGCCACCCAGGCCTTGCTCGACGAGGCACTGGCCAAACTTCCCCCCCGCTTCAAGCAACAGCTCGACCGCCGCATCCAAGTCAGTTGGAGCGAGCGCATGCCCGCTGATGCTTATGGCCAGGCTTCGCTGGTGTCCACCCTCGAGCTGAACCGCCGGCTATTGCCCAGCCTGGTCGATGGCAGCGCTGCCCGCGAGCGTACCAACCGTCCGCATGGCACTGTGCGGCAAGAACTACTGGCCACAGTCCTTCACGAACTGACCCACATCTACGACCGCGCCCGTCTCTGGCCGACCCAGGAGCGGTTGATGATCGCCCGCTGCAAGCGCCAGCAGGACACCCTCGGCAAGATCGGCCTGCCGCAAGACTGCCGTGGACAAGCCGAGCGCCGCTTCACCATGAGCGATGATCCACGCCTGCTCGACCTGGCTGGCTGGCAGCAGTACGTTGGCCGGCGCGGCGAGCGCGAACAGCACAACGCCCAGGTGGTGCGCAGCCCCGACAGTTATGAGCTGAGCAGCCCCAAGGAATACATTGCGGTCAACATGGAGTACTTCCTGCTTGACCCCAGCTATGGTTGCCGCCGCCCGGCACTGAACCAGTACCTGCAGCAGCACTTCGCCTGGACTCCACCGCAAACCCCGTGCGCCAAAGGCTTGCCATTCATCAATGCCGGCAACGACTTCGCCCGCCAACCTCTTGGCGAGATCGACCCGGAACGGGTTTATGAGGTCGACTACCTGCTCGCCGAGGCCAACCAGAACCTGGTCAGCCGTTGGGGCCACAGCATGCTGCGCCTGGTCATCTGTGCACCCGGTCGGCCGCGGGGTCCGGATTGCCGGCTGGACCTGGACCAGCACCTGGTGCTGTCCTACCGGGCCTTCGTCAATGACGTGCAGCTGTCCAGCTGGGACGGCCTGGTCGGCGCTTATCCGTCACGGCTGTTCGTGCTGCCGCTGGGTCAGGTGATCGACGAATACACCAAGACCGAGCTGCGCAGCCTGGCCTCGGTGCCGCTGCGGCTCAACCGCGACGAGGTCGAGAACCTGGTTCGCCAAGCGGCGGAGATGCACTGGAGCTACGACGGCAATTACTGGTTCCTGTCCAACAACTGCGCAGTGGAAGGCCTCAAGCTGCTGCGCAGCGGAACTGCCAACCCAGCCCTGAACGACCTCGACAGCATCATGCCCAACGGCCTGCTCGCGGTGCTCAAGGGACGCGGCCTGGCCGATACCAGCGTGCTCGATGATCCCCGTGAGGCCCTGCGCCTGGGATACCGCTTCGACTCCTACCGTGATCGCTACCAGGCCATGTTCGATGTGCTTAGAAAGCAGTTACCGGTCAAGCAAGAGAAGGTCGAGGACTGGCTCGCCCTGGAGGCCGACCAGCGCCGGCCATGGTTCGCGCGCGCCGACCTGCGCACCAGTGCCGCGTTGTTGTTGCTGGAGCAGGCTGCGCTGCGCCAGCAATTGCTGTTGGCTCAGGATGAAGTGAAGCAGCGGTACCTGAATGCCACTGCGCTCAAGGATGGCAGCATCGATAAAGCCAATCAGACCCTGCAGCAGATGCTGGCCAATAGCGGCTTCCTCAGCCGACCGGCAGAATTGCTGGGCACCGACGGCTATGGCTTGCCGCAGCCAGAGGAGCGTAAGCAATTGGAAAAAGTCAGCAGTGAGCGGCAGGCGCAGCTGCTACGCCTGAGCACCGACCTGGATAAAGAGGTGAGGGCGCTGCTCGATCCGGCCCGGGCCAAGGCGATTGCGGCGGTCGAGGCGAACGTGAAGCAGATTGGCCAGCACCTGCGGGAGCTGCACAAGGCTGCCGGTGGCTTGCAGTTGCCCTGACGGCCTGAGCTTTTTCAGGTCAGTTCAGGCCTCATCGCGGGGCAAGCCCGCTCCCACGATCGCCCCGCGTTAAGGCCACAGAGCCAAATTAGAGATGCTCCTCAGCCTCCCCAGGCAACTGCTCATCCAGATGCAGCCAAGGCAACCGGCTACTGGTCCAGATGTGCCGGGTGGCCCGTACGTTCTCTGGATGATCCAAGGTCGCCACGGTCACATCGATGGTCTGCGGACTGTGCACAGTGCTCAGCGCCAGATGCGCGCCACAGTCGCCGCAAAAAAACCGGCTGCAACTGGTCGGTGCCACATACATCCGCGGCCTGCCCTTGAGCCATCGAAAACCACTGCGCGGCAGGGTCAACCAGGTCACCACCAACCCGCCGCTGACCCGCCGACAGATCGAGCAGTGGCAATGAGCGATGTCGGTCAGATCCCCTTCCAAGCGATAGCGCAGGGCGCCGCAATGGCAGCCTCCCTCGTAAAATTCGGACATGATTACCTCTCGTCACCTTTGCCGTAGCGAAAGCTGGCTGAAAGCTTGCGCTCATAGGATAGCCCCACTACCGGCACAAGACCGGTCAGCCAGGGTCCCCGGATTGTTCCGCGCCCGGCCCAATCGACAACAACAATGGTGATTCTGATGTATTCCTGTGCCCGCCTTCTCGCAGTCCCCCTCCGGCTATTCCACGCACAGCGCCCCACGCGCTGATTCGCCCGAAGCGTCTTTTCTCTTTCGCCGCGCCACGCCTGGAGTATCGCCATGCTGACCTTCCTCGGCTTTGCCATGGTCATCACCTTCATGTACCTGATCATGACCAAGCGCCTGTCGGCCTTGATCGCCCTGATCCTGGTTCCGATCCTGTTCGCCCTGTTCGGTGGTTTCTCCTCCGATATCGGCCCGATGATGCTGCAAGGCATCAGCAAGCTTGCGCCTACCGGCGTGATGCTGATGTTCGCCATTCTCTACTTTGCCCTGATGATCGACTCCGGCCTGTTCGATCCAGCCGTGCGCCTGATCCTCAAGGCGGTCAAGGGCGACCCACTGAAAGTCTCGGTCGGCACCGCCGTGCTGGCGTTGGTGGTATCGCTCGACGGTGACGGCGCCACCACCTACATGATCTGCTGCGCAGCGATGTTGCCGCTGTACAGCCGCTTAGGCATGAGCCCACGGATCATGGCCGGCTTGATCATCCTGGCCGGCGGGGTGATGAACATGACCCCTTGGGGTGGCCCTACAGCGCGCGCCGCAAGCGCCCTGCATGTCGATCCGTCGGACATCTTCGTGCCGATGATCCCGGCCATGGCCTTCGGCGTCATCGCCATCCTGGCGATCGCCTACATGTACGGCAAACGTGAGCGGGCCCGCCTGGGTGAGCTGCACCTGCCGACCGATGACATCGACCACAGTGGCATCAGCGTTTCGCAGTTCCCAGAAGCACGCCGGCCAAAACTGATCTGGTTCAACGGCGCCCTGACCCTGGTCCTGATGATCGCCCTGATCGCAGGTCTGCTGCCGCTGCCAGTACTGTTCATGGTGGCCTTCAGCATCGCCATGATCGTCAACTACCCATGCCTGCAACAGCAGAAGGACCGCATCGCCGCCCACTCCGGTAGCGTCCTGGCCGTGACCGGGTTGATCTTCGCCGCAGGCATCTTCACCGGCATCCTGTCCGGCACCGGCATGGTCGACGCCATGTCCAAGAGCCTGCTGGCGGTGATTCCGGATGCGCTCGGCCCGTACCTGGCAGTAATCACGGCGATCGTCAGCATGCCGTTCACCTTCTTCATGTCCAACGATGCCTTCTACTACGGCGTACTGCCGGTGCTGGCCGAAGCCGCCAGCCACTACGGCATCACCCCGGTGGAAATGGCCCGTGCGTCGATCGTCGGACAACCGGTACACCTGCTCAGCCCGCTGGTACCCTCAACCTACCTGCTGGTCGCACTGGCCGGGATCGAGTTCGGTGATCATCAGCGCTTCACGCTCAAGTGGGCAGTGCTGGTGTGCATGTGCATAATGCTCGGCGCATTGCTCCTGGGGACTTTCCCACTGTTCAGCAGTCTGTAAATACATACGCCCTACAGCGATGCGCCCTACCGGGTGCATCGCCTTTTAACGTTCGAAGGAATACACATGGAATGGCTGACCAGCCCGGAAATCTGGGTTGCCTTTTTCACCCTGACGGCACTTGAAATCGTTCTCGGTATCGACAACATCATCATGATCTCGATCCTGGTCAGCCGCATGCCCAAGCACATGCAGCCACGCACCCGGATCTTCGGCCTGGCCCTGGCCATGGTCACCCGCATCCTGCTGCTGCTCTCGATTACCTGGGTCATGCGCCTGACTGCCGATTTGTTCGAAGTGTTCGGCCAAGGCATCTCCGGTCGCGACCTGATCCTGTTCTTCGGTGGCCTGTTCCTGCTGTGGAAAAGCTCCCAGGAGATCTACCACGGCCTGGAAGGTGAAGACGAAAACCCGGAAGAGCCAAAGGGCGCGGGTGGCAAGTTCATCTACACCATCATCCAGATCGCCATCATCGACATCGTGTTCTCGCTGGACTCGGTGATCACCGCCGTAGGCATGGTTTCGCACGTACCGGTGATGATCGCCGCGATCGTCGTGGCAGTGCTGGTGATGATGCTCTGCGCCGGTGCCATCAGTAATTTCATCGACAAGCACCCTTCGCTGAAGATGCTTGCACTGTCGTTCCTGATCGTCGTCGGTACGGTGCTGATCGCCGAATCCTTCGACGTGCATGTGCCAAAAGGCTACGTGTACTTCGCCATGGCCTTCTCGCTGGCGGTGGAAGCGATCAACATTCGCATGCGCACGGCGCGGGCACGCAAACGCGGCGAAGAGCACGATGCGGTGAAACTGCGCAAGGACATCCCTGGTCAATAAGCTCAGGCGCGCAATCAAGAAAGGCCCTCCGGGGCCTTTTTTCGTTCCTGCCCCTGGGCAAGCGCAGGGCGCTCGCGTGTTTCAAATATGTTTCAGCCATGCCAAGCTGGCGTCAGCTGGGTAAAACAACTAAAGCTTGAGTGAGCACTGGAAAAAACCGCCCACCCCCGGGCCAGGCTCACGGCTTCACCCATTGGCCCCGCGTTGGGGCAACAGCAACAGGGGGGCCTTCGTACATGCTGACCTTGCTCAATCTGCTTTCCGCCGTGGCATTGCTGGTGTGGGGCACGCATATCGTGCGTACCGGCATCCTGCGGGTCTACGGCTCCAACCTGCGCCGGGTGCTCAGCCAGAACATGAGCAAGCGCCCGCTGGCATTTCTCGCCGGCATCGTGGTGACCGCCATGGTGCAGAGCAGCAACGCCACCGCGATGCTGGTGACCTCCTTCGTCGGCCAGGGCCTGATGGCGATGACCCCGGCTTTGGCCATCATGCTCGGCGCCGACGTAGGTACCGCGCTGATGGCCCGGGTGTTGACCTTCGACCTGTCGTGGCTGTCGCCGCTGCTGCTGTTCGTCGGGGTTATTTTCTTTCTCTCGCGCAAACAGACCCGCCTCGGCCAGATGGGCCGCGTGGCGATCGGCCTCGGCCTGATCATCCTGGCCCTGCAACTGATAGTCCAGGCCGCGACGCCGATCACCCAGGCGCAAGGGGTGAAGGTCCTGTTTGCCTCGTTGACCGGCGATATTCTGCTCGATGCCCTGGTCGGCGCGCTGTTCGCGATGATTTCCTACTCAAGCCTGGCCGCCGTGCTGCTGACCGCCACCTTGGCCGGTGCCGAGCTGATCAGCCTGCCAGTGGCGATTGGCCTGGTGGTAGGGGCCAACATCGGCAGCGGTCTGCTGGCGTTTCTCACCACCAGCATGCAGAACGCCGCTGGGCGGCGAGTCGCGCTGGGCAGCCTGCTGTACAAGCTGATCGGCCTGCTGCTGATCATCCCCGTCCTGCATCCGCTGGTGGAGTGGATGGACAGCCTCAGCTTCAGCCCCCAGGAATTGGTGATCGGCTTTCACCTGCTCTACAACACGCTGCGCTGCCTGATCATGCTGCCGACCACCAAGCCCATGGGCCGCTTGTGCAATGCGCTACTGCCCGAGCGCGAGAATGGCAATGGCCAGATCCGCCCACGCCACCTGGATGCCTCGGCCCTGCAGACCCCCAGCCTGGCTCTGGCCAACGCCGCGCGCGAAACCCTGCGCCTGGGCGATATCGTCGACAGCCTGCTGGAAGCCATGCTCGGCGCCCTGCGCGGCACCCAGACCGCACTCCCGCAACAGGTCCGTGCGCTCGCCGAGGATGCCGAGGCGCTGTACAGCGCAATCAAACTGTACCTGGCGCAAATGTCGCGCGAAGACTTGAGCGAACAGGACAACCGGCGCTGGGCCGAGATCATCGAGCTGGCCATCAACCTCAAGCTGGCCAGCGACCTGATCGAGCGCATGCTGCGCAAGGTGCAGCAACAGAAGACCTCGCAGCGCCGCGAGTTTTCCCAGGTCGGCCTGGAAGAGCTGACCGGCCTGCAAGAACAGCTGCTGGCCAACCTGCGCCTGGGCCTGTCGGTGTTTCTCAGTGCCGACCCTCAGAGCGCCCAGCTGCTGCTGCGCGAAAAGCGCCGTTTTCGCGCCCAGGAACGGCGTTTGGCCCACGCCCATGTCAGCCGATTGCAACGCAAGGTAGTGCAAAGTATCGAGACCAGTTCGCTACACTTGGAGCTGATCGCCGATATGAAGCGTTTGAACTCTTTGTTCTGCAGCAGTGCCTATGTGGTACTAGGCGGCTCGGACACCGGCGGCTTGTTGCTCGACAGCGTACCGGACGAAGCCCGCCAGCCCTGAACCCGCACTACCGGAGACCCAAGCTCGCCTATGCGTAGCCTGATGTTCGTTTGCCTACTGATCTGCAGCCTGCCGTCGCTGGCCCTCGACCGCTCGAAGGTTGAGGGCTACCTGCTGCCCAATGGCCTGCAGGTGATCCTCAAATCCGGCTATGAGCGCGACCATGTAGCGATCCGCCTGGTGGTGGGGGTGGGCCTGGACGACTTCGAGTGTGACCAGCGCGAGCTGCCTCACCTGCTCGAGCACCTGCTGTTCAGCGGCATCGACGAAACCGGCGAGGGTGGCCTGGAAGAACGCATGCAGGCCCTTGGCGGTGAATGGAACGCCTACACCAGCAGCGCCGACACCACCTTCGTCATCGAAGCGCCGGCGCGCAACCAGCGCAAAGTGCTCGACTTGCTGCTGGCAGCGATCCGCGATACCCAGATCGACGCCAAAGCCCTGGCCACGGCAAAGAAGATCATCGAGCGAGAAGATGGCGGCCACTATGGCCACCTGCAACGCTGGCTCGACCGCCAGGACATCGGCCACCGCGCCAGCGACCAGCTGGCAGTGGAACTTGGGCTGAAATGCCCGGCACGCTCTGACCTCGACGACATGACCCTGGAGCAGGTCCAGGCCCTGCGCGAGCATTGGTATGCGGCCAACAACATGAGCCTGATTATCGTTGGCGGTCTTGACCGCCTGCTGCCGGCCTACTTGGAGCGCACCTATGGCGAGCTGCCAGCGATCGAGCCTGGCGAGCGGCGCAATCTGGACAGCATCAGCCAACAGGCCGAGCAACGCCGGGACCTCACCCGTGGCTGGCTGGGCGACAGCGTGAAACTGCACTGGCTGTTCATCGAGCCGACGCTGGATAACGACCACGACCAGACCCTCGACCTGCTTTCGCGCTACCTGGACTGGGCCTTGTACGACCAGCTACGCCTGCGCCATGGCTTGTCCTACGGCCCGTCGGTGCAGCGCGAGAGCTTTGGCGACAGCGGCATGCTCAGCCTCAACGCCGACCTCGAACGCCAGGATGTCGATAAGGCAGTGAAAGTGCTGCAGGAGTTGTTCGACCACCTGCGCAAGAACGGCCTCGACCCCGACACGTTCTCCCGAATCAAAGAACTCGCCATCGCCCGGGAAAGCTGGTCTAGCCAGGGCAACAGCGCGCTGGCCGACTATTACTGGGGCGCACTGAACAATTACACCGACGGGCGCTTTACCGATCCGATCCGGCAACTGCGCAAGGTCAGCCTCAAACAGGCTGACGCGGCGCTGCGTGAGCTGCTCAAGGATCCGGGCTACCTGCGCATCGAGAAGCCGCTGCTTGGCTATGACGAGCTCTATGGGCTGGTGGCGTTGTTGTTGGGGCTGATCCTTGCCGTCGGCTTGCTGCGCTGGCGCCGGCATCCGCCAACTCGGCCCAGCGGCGCTACACGGGATAGCTGATTCGGCGGTATCCTGTAGTGGCCGAAGAATATTGGGTCCGCTGCGCGGCCCTTCGCGGGCAAGCCCGCTCCCACAGGGACAGCGCCACTCAGAACCTGTGCGCTAATACCTGTGGGAGCGGGATTGCCCGCGAAGAGGCCGGTGCGGCCGCCAGTGATCTAGGCTCCATTCGCCCATTTCAGTAGCCACACATGCCCCCCATACCCCAATTCATCCAGCGCGTGATCGAACTGCTCAAGCGCTACCCCGGCATCATCGCGCTTGGCGGTTTCCTTTCGGGGATCGGCAGCTTCATTCTGGTCGACCGCCAGGCCGGCCTGGCCAGTTGGGTCGCTATCCTGATGCTGGTCAGCTGGCTCTGGCTGATGCTGGAGAACACCCTCACCGGGCTGTTCACCCGCGCTTTCAAGCGCGAAATCCCGCAGCCACTGCTGCGCTATGCGACGCAGATGATCCACCAGGAAAGCCTGTTCTTCGTTCTGCCGTTCTTCTTCATCACCACCACTTGGAACAGCGGCCAGCTGATTTTCACCGGCCTGCTCGGCGCCGCCGGGCTGATCTCGATCATCGATCCGCTGTACTACAAATGGCTGGCACCGCGGCGCTGGTTGTTCATGGCGCTGCACACCCTGACCCTGTTCGCCGCACTGCTGACGGCATTGCCGATCATCTTGCACCTGACCACCGCGCAGAGCTTCAAACTGGCCCTGATCGCGGCCATGGCGCTGTCGTTCCCAAGCCTTGCCAGCAGCTTCCCGATCAATAACTGGCGGCGCGCCGTGGCATTGGTGCTGGTTACTCTGTCGGTCGGTGCTGGCGGCTGGCTGTTGCGCTCGTGGGTGCCACCCGCGACCTTGTGGTTGACCGAGGTGGCGGTCAGCACCGAGGTGCTCAATCGTCAGCCAGGCGCGTCGCTGGAAGAGATCCCGGCCAGCCGCATCAAAGGCAGCGGGCTGTATGCCTACACCGCGATCAACGCACCGCGCGGGCTTAACGAGCGTATCTATCACGTGTGGCAGCTGGACGGTAAAGAGGTCGACCGGATCGCCCTGGATATCCATGGCGGACGCAAAGAAGGCTATCGCGCCTGGACCCACAAGCAGAACTTCCCGCCCAATCCGGTCGGCAAGTGGCAGGTGCGAGTGCTGACAGAGGATGGCCAGGTGATCGGCGTATTGCGCTTCAAGGTAGTGAACGACGCAGCGTCGGGCTGATTACAAACCGTATCGCAGCGGCGAGGGAGTGACCTTGCCTGCGCGATAGGGCCAGTGAGCACAGCACCAAGGTGCAATACACTCATGGGCGATGCGCTATGATCTGACCCGTCGCCCCCGCGCCCGTCAGAAGCATGGAGCCCATGACCACACCCAGCGCTACCCTGGACACCAGCAGCAGGCCGGCCTGCCTGCACATTACCGGTGACTGGACCCTGGCCCACTACGCCGAGCTCAAGCGTTCCAGCGAGCGACTGCGTAGCCAGTTCGCCGCCGACGCCATCGCCGACCTGAGCCAACTCGGCCGCCTGGACACCGCCGGCGCCTCGCTACTGGCCGAACTGCTTGGTTCAGAACGGCTGTCGCACTGCACCAACGATCTGCCCGAAGCCAACCGCGCGCTGCTCAAGACGGTTTACTGCTCGGTGCAAGACTACTGCATCCCGGTCAAGCAAGCCGAGCGGCCGATCCTGATTCTGCTGCTCGATCGGATCGGCCGCGCCGTCGACACCCTGTGGCAAGACACCCGACAGTTGCTCGGTTTCATCGGCCTGATCATCGAAACCTTGCTGCGTCGTGTGCTGCAACCGCACCGTTGGCGGGTCACCCCAGTGGTTGCCCATATCGAACAGACCGGCCTGGACGCTGCGCCCATCGTCGCCCTGTTGACCTTTCTGGTGGGCGCGGTGGTCGCCTTCCTCGGCGCCACGGTGTTGGCGGCCTTTGGCGCGACCATCTTTACCGTCGACCTGGTGGCGTTTTCATTCCTGCGCGAATTCGGCGTACTGCTCACCGCCATCCTCATGGCCGGGCGAACCGCCAGCGCCTTCACCGCACAGATCGGCTCGATGAAAGCCAACGAAGAGATCGACGCCATCCGCACGTTGGGCCTGAACCCGATCGAGCTGCTGGTGGTACCGCGGGTACTGGCGCTGTTGATCTCGCTGCCGCTGCTGACGTTCCTGGCGATGATCTGCGGCATCGTCGGCGGCGGGGTGGTCTGCGCGCTGTCGCTGGATATCCCGCCGGCCATGTTCCTCTCGTTGCTGCAAAGCGACATCGGCGTACAGCACTTCCTGGTCGGCTTGGCCAAGGCCCCCTTCTTCGCCTTCCTGATCGCCGCCATTGGCTGCCTGGAGGGCTTCAAGGTCAGTGGCAGCGCCGAGTCGGTGGGCGCCCACACGACCTCAAGCGTGGTCCAGTCGATTTTCGTGGTGATCGTCCTGGACGCCGTGGCCGCGCTGTTCTTCATGGAGATGGGCTGGTGACGGGCGTACGAGAAGCTGTGATCGAGGCGCGCGGCCTGTGCAACCGCTTTGGCCGCCAGAGCGTGCACGAGAACCTCGATATTGACCTGTTCAAGGGCGAGATCCTCGCAGTGGTCGGTGGCTCGGGCAGCGGCAAGTCGGTGCTGCTGCGCAGCATCATCGGCCTGCGCAGGCCCAACGAGGGGTTGGTCAAGGTGTTCGGCCAGAACCTGGCACAACTCAACGATGAGCAACGCTCGTTAGTGGAACGGCGCTTTGGCGTGTTGTTCCAGAAGGGCGCGCTGTTCTCCTCGCTGACCGTCACCGAAAACGTCGCCCTGCCGCTGATCGAGCACGCCGGCCTGTCGCGGGCCGATGCCGAGCACTTGGCCGGGGTCAAACTGGCCCTGGCGGGCCTGCCGATCTCGGCTGCGGACAAATACCCGTCGTCGCTGTCAGGCGGCATGATCAAGCGTGCAGCACTGGCCCGCGCCTTGGCGTTGGACCCGGATATCCTGTTCCTCGACGAACCCACCGCCGGCCTCGACCCGATTGGCGCAGCGGCGTTCGACCAATTGATCCTGACCCTGCGTGACGCGCTGGGCCTGAGCGTGTTCCTGATCACCCATGATCTTGACACGCTCTACACCATTACCGACCGAATCGCCGTGCTTTCGCAGAAGAAAGTCCTGGTCGCCGGCCCTTTGGCCGAGGTCGAGCAAACCAACGATCCCTGGATCCACGACTATTTTCACGGCCCGCGCGGGCGGGCGGCCGAACAGGCCGCCGCCAGTGCCCGGCAGGAGCGCTGAACCATGGAAACCCGAGCTCATCATGTCTTCATCGGCCTGGTCACCGTACTGGTGGTGGCCGGCGCGCTGCTGTTCGGCCTGTGGCTGACCAAATCCAGCGTCGACGACACCTTCAAGGACTACCAAGTGGTGTTCAACGAGGCCGTCTCGGGCCTGTCGCGCGGTAGCGCGGTGCAGTACAACGGGATCAAGGTCGGGGACGTCACCACCCTGCGCCTGGACCCGGAAGATCCGCGCCGGGTCCTGGCGCGCATTCGCCTGAGCGCCGACACCCCGGTCAAGCAGGATACCCAAGCCAAGCTGACCCTGGCCGGCGTCACCGGCAACTCGTTCATCCAGCTCACTGGCGGCACCCCGCAAAGCCCCGAGCTCAAGGGCAAGGACGGCAAACTGCCGGTGATCGTCGCCTCACCTTCGCCAATTTCGCGCCTGCTCAACGACAGCAGCGACCTGGTGACCAACATCAACCTGCTGCTGCACAACGCCAACCAGATGTTCTCCGAAGACAACATCGGCCGCCTGAGCAACACCCTGGCCAATCTGGAGCAAACCACCGGCGCCTTCGCCAGCCAGAAGGGCGGAATCACCCAGGCCATCGAGCAGTTGGGCGAAGTCGGCAAACAAGCCAGCGCCACCCTCGCCGAAACCCAGACGCTGATGCGCAACGCCAACGGTCTGCTGGGCACGCAAGGCAAGCAGGCCTTCGGCAGCGCCGAGCAGGCCATGCAAGCGCTGGCCGAGAGCACCGCGACCATCAACAGCCTGCTCAAGGACAACCGCGAAGCGATCGACGACGGCGCCCAAGGCCTGAACCAGCTGACCCCGGCCATCCGCGAGTTGCGCGAAACCCTCAACGCCCTCAAAGGCATCTCGCGCCAACTGGAGGCGGACCCAAGCGGCTACCTGCTGGGTCGCGACAACAACAAGGAGTTCCAGCCATGAACACTTCGCTGCGTCTTGTCACCCTCGCCGCAGCGCTGAGCCTGGCCACGGCCTGCTCGATCCTGCCCAAGAGCGAGCCGGTGGACATTTATCGCCTGCCAGTGAGCCAGGCCAGCCGCACAGCCACCCCGCTGGACTGGTCGCTGCGCCTGAACAAGCCGCTGGCCAGCGAGGCCCTGGCCGGCGCCCGCATTGCAGTAATCCCGCAAGGCGACATCATCAGCGGCTACAAGGGCGCCCGCTGGAGCGATCCGGTACCATTGCTGGTGCGTAACCGCCTGCTCGATGGCTTTCAACGCGATGGCCGCGTGCAGCGCCTGAGCGCTGACGACAGCAACCTGCAAGCGGACTATGAGCTGGCAGGCGAGCTGCAGGCGTTCCAGAGCGAATATCGGCCGGGGGGCGTGGAGGTGCTGATACGTTATGACGCGCGCCTGGTGCAAGGGCGCAGCCAGCGTATTCTTGCTAGCCGGCGCTTCGAGGTGCGTCAGCCGCTGACCTCCAGCCAAGTGTCAGCAGTGGTCGCCGGCTTCGGTGCGGCCAGCGACCAACTGATGGCGCAACTGCTGGACTGGACTGTGGCCCAGGCAACTCAGGCTCAGGCGAAGAACCAGTAGCAGACGAAGATCGCCGCGATCACCCCGGACAGTTCGGCCAGCAGGGCGCAACCCACCGCGTGACGGACCCGCTGAATACCCACCGCGCCGAAGTACACTGCCAACACGTAGAAGGTGGTTTCGGTACTGCCCTGGATGGTCGCCGCCACCAAGGCTGGGAAGCTATCGACGCCATGGGTCTGCATGGTCTCGATCAGCATCGCCCGCGCCGCGCTGCCAGAGAACGGCTTGACCAGCGCGGTTGGCAGGCCCTCGACGAAGCGAGTGTCCATGCCCATCCACTCCACGGCGTGGCGGATGCCGTCCAAAGCCAGCTCAAGGGCGCCCGAGGCCCGCAGCACACCCACTGCACAAAGCATCGCCACCAGGTAAGGCAGTAGGTTCTTGGCGACGTCGAAGCCTTCCTTGGCGCCTTCGACGAAGGCTTCATACACCTTGACCCGTCGCAGCGCGCCGATCACCAGGAACAGGATGATGATGCCGAACAGGGTCAGGTTGCCAAGGACCGACGACAGGCTGGCCAGCGCCGCCGCCGACAGCGTGCCGAGGAAGGCCATGAAGCAGCCCAGCAGCAGCGCACCGGGGATCAGGTAGGCGAGCACCACGGGGTCCCACAGGCGCAGGCGCTGCATGACCGCCACCGAGAGCAGGCCGACCAGGGTCGAGACGCTGGTAGCGAGCAGAATTGGCAGGAACACCATGGTCGGATCAGGTGCGCCTTGCTGCGCGCGGTACATGAAGATAGTGACCGGCAGCAGGGTCAGCGACGAGGCGTTGAGCACCAGAAACAGGATCTGCGCGTTGCTCGCCGTCGTGCTGCTGGGGTTGAGCTCCTGCAAGGCGCGCATGGCCTTCAGGCCGATCGGCGTAGCGGCGTTGTCCAGGCCCAGGCCATTGGCGGCGAAGTTCATGGTGATCAAGCCCAGGGCAGGGTGCCCAGGTGGCACTTCAGGCATCAGCCGGGCGAACAGCGGCCCGAGCATCTTGGCCAGCCACTCGACGATACCGGCCTGCTCGGCAATCTTCAGGAAACCCAGCCACAAGGTGAGGGTGCCGAACAGCAGCACCATGACTTCCACCGACAGCTTGGCCATGGCGAAGATGCTCTCGACCATCGCGGCGAAGATCCCGGCATTGCCGCCGACCAGCCATTGGGCCAGGGCGGAGATGGCCGCCACCAGGAAAAAGCTGAGCCAAAGGCCATTGAGCATCCGTGTGTTCCCCCGAAAAATGCCTCGAATGATAGCGTACTGATCGACCAGAACGCTGCTTCCACAGTTGCAAGCTAGCGCGGGAAAAGTCCTAAGCCTCAAGCACGCGAGCTGTAAGCGGCTGGCGTGGGAGCGGGCTCGCCCCGCGATTGCGTCTACTTGGCCAAATTGCTTAGCCGCGCTGACGCTATCGCGGGGCAAGCCCGCTCCCACGCTACCGACGCCTTTCTCCCACACGACACCGCCTGCCGATCTCAAGACAACAAAAAGCCCCGACAAGTCGGGGCTTTTTGTTCAACGCTGAAGGCTTACTGCTTGGCAGTCTCGCCCGCAACGGATGCGGCGGCTTTGGTACCGACCATGTGCGGCAGCGAGTTGTAGTACTGCTCGCCTTTGACCGCGTCGTACATGCCTTCCCAGCGTGCGATAACCAGCGCGGCCAGGGCGTTGCCGATCACGTTCAGGGCAGTCCGCGCCATGTCCATGATGCGGTCGACACCGGCGATGAACGCCAGGCCTTCCAGCGGGATACCAACACTGCCCAGGGTCGCCAGCAGCACCACGAAAGAAACGCCCGGCACACCCGCGATACCCTTGGAGGTGACCATCAGGGTCAGGACCAGCAGCAGCTGTTGGCTCCAGGACAAGTCGATGCCGTACAGCTGGGCAATGAAGATCGCCGCAATGCTCTGGTACAGGGTCGAACCGTCGAGGTTGAACGAGTAACCGGTCGGCACCACGAAGCTGCAGATCGACTTCGGCGCACCGTACTTCTCCATCTTCTCGATCACCCGTGGCAGCACGGTCTCGGAGCTGGAGGTGGAGTAGGCGAGGATCATCTCGTCTTTCATGATGCGCATGATCTTGATGATCGAGAAGCCGAACATCCGCGCCACCAGGCCCAGCACCATGAAGGCGAAGAAGGCGATAGCGAAGTACACCAGCACCACCAGCTTGGCCAGCGGCAGCAGGGACGAGAAGCCGAAGTTGGCGACAGTCACCGCGATCAGGGCGAATACACCGATCGGCGCGTAGTTCATGATCATGTGGGTGACCTTGAACATGGTTTCCGATACGCCCTGGAAGGTGCGTACCAGCGGCTCGCGCAGGTCTGCCTGCAGGCTCGACAAGCCCAGGCCGAACAGTACCGAGAAGAAGATAATCGGCAGCATCTCGCCACGCGCCACGGCTGCGAAGATGTTCGATGGAATCAGGTTGAGCAGGGTCTCGATGAACGCGTGCTCATGCTGCACCTCGGCCGCAGTGGCCTGGTACTTGGAGATGTCCACAGTGCCCAGGGTGCTCATGTCGATACCGACACCTGGGTGGAACAGGTTGGCCAGGCCCAGGCCGACGACGATGGCGATGGTGGTCACCACCTCGAAGTAGATGATGGTCTTCAGGCCAATGCTGCCCAGTTTCTTCGCGTCGCCAACCCCGGCGATGCCCACGATCAGCGACGAAATCACGATCGGGACGACGATCATCTTGATCAGGCGAATGAAGATGTCACCGGCTGGCTGCAGAACATTACTGATCCACCATGCCTTTTCTGCACTGAAATGGTTCAGCAGCGCGCCGATTGCAACGCCCAGGACGAGTCCGATGAGGATCTGCCAGGCGAGGCTTAGTTTTGCCTTCTTCATGTCGTTACCTTTTCTTCTAGTGGTCATGGTCGTCGAGCGGAAACGCGCGTTCCAGAGCCTTTAGAAGCATGCTGGGCAGCGAATTTAATCCGTACGACGGCTCCATCGAAGGTCAGCGCAAGCGAGCGTGTCGGCGCTCTGGCTAGCGAAAAAGGCCGCAACTATTGCGACGGAGAGGGAGGCAGTCTAATGCCGGAAACGACTACCCTATACCGATTCGGCATGAGATCAAGGGACAAAAAGTCGCACCCGAAGGGGCTGGATATCGGCCGTTCGGATTTCCGAACAAGACCAAAGCGCCATTTTTCGGCCGATTTGGCAGCACTAAAAGGAGGGATCGGATGCCTTGTTCGACAATCCGAATGGTCTGAATGGTACATCGGGCGGGTAGTGCCAGACCCTAAAATAATTCGATGTACGGTCGAGACAAAATGTGTCTTGAAGGCAAATTCCTACAAGCGACACAAAGCCTTCTATATATAGGTGCTTCGGAAGTCAGGTCCGCTTCGGTGCTTGGCAGCCCCGAGCAACCTGATACTTCCGATGCCACCTTGCCTGACCCGGCCCGTGCTCGGAGGTACTCCCTGTACCCCTAGGCCACTCCGATCCTGCAACAATCAGAACAGCCCGGCCCCTTGGTCATGTGCCGCCCCTCCTCGGGGCTGCGCATCATAGAAGCCAGAACCATAGAAAGGTTCAGCTTCTATAGCGTTACAGTGACGTGAACCTTATGCGTACGCTGACGCCTAGTACCACTTCGGATCACGCTTGAGCTGCTCTTGCAGCATCGCCTTCATGCCGTCGTCCGGCTTGCCCAGCCAACGGTACTGCGCATGGCGGGTGGGCGACTTGTCGGTCGGCAATCCTTCTGGCACCTCTACCAGCATCCCGTAGGCATCGTCCTTGTCCCAGCTGAACGCCACGATCAGACGTTTATAGGTGCAGTTGTCGTCCGATTCACACAGAGGCCCGACCAAGTACTTGTCCCCATCCTCAGTCACTGCCGACATCTGTTCTTGCGAACTGCCGCTGAGGTTGATGACCCACTCGGGTAAACGCTCCTCGTCTTTGAGGGTGTCCTGCCAGGTCTCTCGGTATTCGGGGTCCGTGCCAAGCAACTGGCTGACACGAACCTGGCCGTCATTGGCCGCCATCGCCGCCGCGCTACCGCCCAGAATCAGGGCGGTAGCCAGGGCTTTGCAAAGCATCCGGCTCATGATCTAGCCCCTGCCGCGTCCGAAGAAGAAGGAAGCCACGAACAGCACCAGGAAGACGATGAACAGGATCTTCGCAATCCCCGTGGCAGCACCGGCGATACCACCGAAGCCCAGCACGGCAGCGACAATGGCGATAATCAGGAAAGTGATAGCCCAACTAAGCATGGTGGTTCTCCTTTCTTTTTTGAAATCGATCCGGCAGGTCGCTTAGAACACCCAGCGATCCTGCGGTACTACGTTTTCCAGAGTGGCCGGTGAGCTCGCCTTGGCGGTCGGCAGCGGGTCAGCTGCCCTGACCAAGGTGTTGGCACGGGTCGCCTGAATCTGCGTCAACAATGCCGTGTGCGCCGCCACTTGCTCGGCGAGCCGGGCGGTCTGCCAGCTGTAATAGAACTGGCCGGCGGCCAGGGTTACCAGCAGCGCCAGACCGAGAAGGAGGAACTGGCGCAGCGGCAAAGCGGTGGACTGTAAGCGGTTGACGGATTGGCGGTTCATGCCGGCTCCTCCTGCTGTGTTCTTATTCAAACTCTGAACAAGTAATTGCAGCCTGCATGCCAGCCTTACAAATTAATAAATATCCTTACAAATCAACAACTTACAAATACGAAAGGGTGTCTACAAGGACGTATCCTGCACGATGACCCTTTTGCCGTCGTGCGATTTGCACGACTTCAGCCCTCCACCTTGGTCGCGATCTTCAACAGGTCAGCATCTACGCCACGTACACCGATGATCTGCCGCGCGATCTCCACGGCGATGGTCTTCTGCTCGCTGCTGACCACCTCGCCCGATAGCCGGACCATTCCTTGCTCGCTGGCAACCTTGATGTTCAGCCCATCCAGATTACGGCTGAAGCGGTAGCTGCTTTGGATCTTGTCGAGGATCCAGCTATCACTGGGCTGCGGCCCCGTTGGCGCCCCTACGGGCGTCTCACGAGCCTTTGCCATGGCGGCGGTATCCAGGCTCACCAGGTTGTTGACCAAGTGAATACCATCGGTGGTCCGCGCCAGGACACCGGCAAGCTCCTTGGCTTCGACACTGTCGACCCGTCCGCGTAAAGTCACTACACCCTCGCGACTTTCCACCTCGATAGGGGCTTTTTGCGTGACCCGGCTCCATGCCAGGCGCGAGCGCACGATGGCCGCAAGCGTGGCATCCTCAAGCCGCTGCGCGTAGGCACGCAGCTCCAAGGGGCGCTCGACCAGCTCGGCATTGACCTGCAATTGGTTATCGACCTGCTCGATACCGCGGGTGGCCAGCGCCAGGTGTTCAGCCAATTGGCGCTCCACCTCGCTCTCGACCTCGCCCGTCAAGCGAGCGCGCGCGCCTTCAACATCGACTTCAATACGAAAGGGATTGAGCAAGCGGTTCAGCGACAGGGCGGTTTGCAGCCCTCCTTGTAGACGCGCGTCCTGGATCGGATCGGCCAAGGCCGGCGTGATAACCGACACCAGACTGGCCGCGAAAACGGCCATACGAGGGGAAAAGCGCATGACTGCACCTCCTTTTGTGACAAAGCTAAAGATCTTCGCAACCCGCGTGCCAGCTGATTTTCCTCCTAAAAACCCAATGTTTTCAGTTAGTTAGATAAAGAACCGGCCAATAGCTAGCATGCAAAGGACAGAATCCTTCAGAATTGACCATGCAACTTGCCCGATCTTTCCGACACTAATTGAGATCAATCCTAAAGGAGCGTAGGAAAATGGAATCTGCCCAGGACAACCAAGGCCGCATCCTGCTGGTGGACGACGAGTCCGCCATCCTGCGAACCTTCCGTTATTGCCTTGAAGATGAAGGCTACAGCGTAGCCACGGCCAACAGCGCCGTGCAGGCTGAGGCGCTGTTGCAGCGGCAGGTGTTCGACCTGTGCTTCCTCGATTTGCGCTTGGGTGAGGACAACGGTCTCGACGTACTGGCCCAGATGCGTATCCAGGCGCCGTGGATGCGAGTGGTCATTGTCACCGCCCATTCGGCGGTGGACACCGCGGTCGATGCGATTCAGGCCGGCGCCGCCGATTACCTGGTCAAACCCTGCAGCCCGGACCAATTGCGCCTGGCCACCGCCAAGCAACTCGAAGTGCGCCATCTGTCTGCTCGCCTCGAAGCGCTCGAAGGCGAAGTGCGCAAACCTAAAGACGGGCTCGATTCGCACAGCCCGGCCATGATGGCGGTGCTGGAAACCGCGCGACAGGTAGCCACCACCGACGCCAACATTCTCATCCTCGGCGAATCCGGCACCGGCAAAGGCGAGCTGGCCCGTGCCATCCACGGCTGGAGCAAGCGTGCACGCAAGGCTTGCGTGACCATCAACTGCCCGTCGCTGAACGCCGAACTGATGGAGAGCGAGCTGTTCGGTCACACCCGCGGCGCCTTCACCGGCGCCAGCGAAAGCACCTTGGGCCGAGTCAGCCAAGCCGACGGCGGCACGCTTTTTCTCGACGAGATCGGCGATTTTCCACTGGCTTTGCAGCCAAAGCTGCTGCGCTTCATTCAAGATAAGGAATACGAGCGGGTCGGCGATCCGGTCACCCGCCGCGCAGATGTACGCATCCTCGCCGCGACCAACCTCAACCTCGATGACATGGTCCGCGACGGACGCTTCCGTGAAGACCTGCTGTACCGCCTCAACGTCATTACCTTGCACCTGCCGCCACTGCGCGAACGCAGCGATGACATCCTGACGCTGGCCGAGCGCTTCCTCGCCCGCTTCGTCAAGGAGTACTCGCGACCGGCCCGGGTGTTCAGTGACGAAGCGCGCGCGGCGCTGCTCAACTACCGCTGGCCAGGTAACATCCGGGAGCTACGCAACGTGGTCGAGCGGGCCAGTATCATCTGCCCACAGGAGCGGGTCGAGATCAGCCACCTGGGCATGGCCGAACCCACCACCAACAATGCCCCGCGTATCGGCGCCGCGTTGAGCCTGGATGAGCTGGAACGGGCGCACATCGGTGCAGTGCTGGCTTCCAGTGACACCCTCGATCAAGCAGCGAAGACACTCGGCATCGACGCCTCGACGCTGTACCGCAAGCGCAAGCAATTCAACCTATGAAGTGGCCGATGAAGCTGCGCACGCGGCTTTTCCTGAGCATCTCGGCATTGGTCACGGTGGCTTTGCTTGGGCTGTTGCTGGGGTTGGTCAGCGTATTGCAGATGGCCACGGTGCAGCAGCGCTTGGTGCGCGATACCACCCATACCCTCGAGGTCGGGCTCAAGCTTAGGCAAAACCTGGGTGAGCAGTTGACCCTGATCCTCGATCAGGACACCGCGCCCAATAGCCTGGTGACCTTGCAGGAGCAGTTCCAGAGCTTGCTCAACCAAGGGTTGGAGCAGGGTGGCGAGCGCACCGGTTTCAGTAAGGCCAGCAGTAACTACCAGACCTTCTTGCAGGCCTACCGCGATAGCCCCGCTCCCTCGCGCAGCATGGGTTCCGATCAGCCTTTGGGCGCGGCGTTCAACCAGGTGCGCGTCGACCTGATCGACTCCCACAAACAGGCGTTGGAGCACATCACTCGCAGCGAGGAGCATACCCGTGACCGCGCCCTCTTGGTCAGCGGCCTGCTGGGCCTGATGGGCCTGGCGGTGCTGGTCCTGGGGTTCGTCACCGCACACAACATCGCCCGCCGCTTCGGCCAGCCGATCGAAGCCTTGGCCAAGGCTGCCGATGAGGTCGGCCAAGGTAATTTTGATGTCACCCTGCCGGTTACCCAGGCCACTGAACTCAACCAGTTGACCCGCCGCTTCGGGATGATGGCCGATGCCTTGCGCAAGCACCAGGCCACCAATATCGATGAGGTGCTGGCTGGCCAGCAACGCTTGCAGGCGGTGCTCGACAGTATCGATGACGGCCTGCTGATCATCGATCGCCAAGGCCGCCTGGAGCACCTCAACCCAGTTGCCCAACGGCAGCTGGGCTGGGACAGCAGCCGGCTCGGCACGGGCCTGGCCGAGGCGTTGCAACGTCCAGAACTGGAGCAGCAACTGCGCCAGGTCCTGCGTGGCGGCAGCCTGGATCGCCCGCCGGATGACTTGAGCATCGATATCGAGGAAGAAACCCGCCTGCTGACTTACAGCCTGACCCCGGTCAGCCATCCCCAAGGGCCAATCCTCGGTGCTGTGATGGTGCTGCACGATGTCACCGAACAACGTGCCTTCGAGCGGGTGCGCAGTGAATTCGTCTTGCGTGCCTCGCACGAACTGCGCACCCCGGTCACCGGAATGCACATGGCCTTTGGCCTGCTGCGCGAGCGGGTCAAGTTCCCGCCTGAAGCCCGCGAGAACGACCTGCTCGACACCATCGGCGAAGAAATGCAGCGCCTGACCCAGTTGATCAACGACCTGCTGAATTTCTCTCGCTACCAGAGCGGGCTGCAAAAACTGGAGCTGGCTCACTGTGCCGTCGACGATCTGCTCGAACGCGCCCAAGGACGTATCGCACCACAGGCAGCCGACAAGCAGATCGACTTGCTGATCGAGCTTGAGCAGCCCCTGCCGCGTATCCAGGCCGACACCGCCCAGCTCGATCGAGTGCTGGACAACCTGTTGCACAACGCCGTGCGCCACACGCCCAGCGGGGGGCGCATCCGCCTGCATGCGCGACGTCATGGCGAGCGGGTGATCGTCAGTGTCGAGGATAATGGCGAAGGTATCGCCTATGGCCAACAAGGGCGGATTTTCGAGCCGTTCGTGCAGGTAGGACGCAAGAAAGGTGGCGCTGGGCTGGGCCTGGCGCTATGCAAAGAGATCGTCCAGCTGCATGGTGGCCGCATGGGGGTGTTTTCGCGGCCAGGGCAGGGGACGCAGTTCTATATGGCGTTGCCGGTCTGAGTCGTTGGTTGCTCAAACACTTCTGCTGGCTGTTCCGGCCTCTTCGCGGGCAAGCCCGCTCCCACAGGGATCTCCACTACCCCTGTCGGAGCGGGCTTGCCCGCGAAGAAGCCAGAACAGACACAACACAGGTAGATAATCCCCGCAGAACCTGTAGGAGCGGGCTTGCCCGCGAAGAGGCCGGTGCAGTCAGCGAATCGCTACAAGGCCACCCACAAATCAAGGCTCATCATCAATCCGCCGAGCACTTACCCGCCGCCCACGAGTTATCAACTCGGCAAACTGCCGGGCATTGAGCGGATGGGCAAACAACCACCCCTGCCCATAATTGACCCCCTCACTGTTGAGCAGTACCGCCTGGTCCTCACATTCGATACCTTCGGCAATCACCCGCAAATGCAGGTCATGGGCCATGCGGATAATATGCGGCGCCACGCCGCTGCTCGCCGCATCATGGCCCAGCGCATCGATAAAGGCCTTGTCGATCTTCAAACAATCCACCGGCAAGGTCTGCAGGTAGGCAAGGCTGCAGTAGCCCGTGCCGAAATCGTCAATCAGTACCTGATGGCCGACGGCGCGCAATGCCTGCAAATTGTCTCGTGCCACCACTACATCGATCAGGCCCCGCTCGGTCACCTCGAAAGCGATCTGACTGGCGGGCACCCGGTGGTGAGCCAGCAGCCGGGCTGCCACCCCACCAATGCGCGGCACCATCACATCGCAGGCTGCCAGGTTCACCGAGATATATAAGTTGCGGTTGGCCCGCAGCAGTTGACCCAGTTGCTCCAATACCCGCTGCAGGACGAAGTCGGTGATCTGACGGATCTGCCCGGTATTCTCCGCCAGCGGGATGAACAGATCCGGGCTGGTCAGGGTGCCATCGGGCCTGCGCCAGCGCACCAGAGCCTCGGCGCCGACACAGCGCCGACTGTCCAGCTCGAATATCGGCTGGTAGAGCACCTGCAGCTCGCCTTTGCGCAGCGCATTCTGCAGCTCGGAGCTCATCGAGCGGCGTTGCAGGATCAACTGCAGCACCAGCCAGCCAATGCAGCACGCCACCAGCACGCTGCCTGGGAACAATAGCCAGAGCACGCCGTTCATCTTCAGAGGCAAACTGGCGCGAGGGGCAATCAGCACTAACTGGTAATCAGGGGACTTGGTCGGCATGCGGTAGATCAGCCGGTCACTGAGCTCAGATAAAGCCTTGTCCGAGGGTGGCGGCCAATCGGCGACTGGCGGCCAGGGTTGCGCCGGCCCCAGCACCGGAATGGCGCGACGCCCGTGATCCAATACCACCAGCAGGCTCCCGCCGGGCGGTAGGTCAACCACATCGGTGAGGTGACCACGGGAAGTAGAAACCAAAAAATTACCGCGCCCGAGCATGAGCGCAGCGAGGTTCTCGTCGGGCTCGGCAGTGGTATTGAGCCAGTAGCTGTAAGTCGGACCGCGAATATCCGGGGGGCGAAAAGGCTCGATGTTACTTACCCCACCACGGCTAGAGCAGGCGACATTGCCCTGCACATAGGCCGCTTCGTAAATGAACCGCGAACTCAGGCCTACTTGCTGCAATGCCGCCAAGGTTGTCGAGTCGCACCCACGCAAAGGCAGGGAGTGCAATTGATCGACCCCTTGGCGTAACTGACCGAAGACTTGCTCCAGACGCTCCAGAAAGCGCTCGCCCTGGGCGTTCATCTGCGCGCTCTCGCTTTCCTTCATTTGTTGCAGCGCCACACCCACGCTGCCTGCCAGCAACAGCACGGCGCTAGCCAGGGCAGCTAGCGCTGCCAGCAGCCAGGGGCGGTGGAGAATTTGGCGCAACCCAACGAGGAAGGCTGACATCGGATATATCCAGTTGATTACCAAGAGGTATAGCAACGGAATGGTCAGTCGGCACGGCCGTTGGGCGCGCAGGGTTCAACGCTTTTGGTTGAGCACCTGCAACATCGCCGCGGTTTGCGCATCCGGCATGCCATCGAACCGCTGCGGGCGGAAGCGCATCTGGAAGGCCGCCAGCACATGCCGAGTCGCTACATCCAGCTCGCCGGTCTGTTCGATGGAGTAGCCAAAGCGCAGCAACTGTTGCTGATACCAGGTAATCGATGGCGGATTGACCTCGAAGTACGCCCGCTGCCGCGCGACTGCGTTGGCTTCAGGCCAAATGCCCAAGCCTGCATCTGCCAAGCGTTTCCATGGGAACAGCGGCCCCGGATCGAGCTTGCGCAAGGGCGCGATGTCGCTGTGCCCGATGATGTAGCGCGGCTGGATGTGGTTGCGCTTGACGATATCCTGGAGCAACGCGATGAGCGCCTGGATCTGCGCTTCGCTGTAGGGGTGCCAGACCCGACCATTGGGTGTGTCGGTGAACCCCGGGTTGACGATCTCGATGCCGATGGAGCTTGAATTGAGCCAGGTGCGACCGTCCCATTGGCTATCGCCGGCATGCCAGGCACGTTTGCTCTCGTCGACCAACTGATAAACCGTGGCCGGACCATCGCCGATCAGGTAGTGGCTGCTGACCTCGCCGTGAGTCAATAAGGCCAACGAGCGTTCGAGTGAGGCATTGGTGTAATGCAGGACGACGAATTGGATGCGCTCGTCCTGGTTCGCCGAGACATGGCTGCGGTCGATGCGCAGGCCGCTGCTGCAACCCGCCAGGGCCAAGAGAAGCAAAGCTGTGAAGAGTGTTTTCATTAAAGGGGAGCACGTCATAAGAGAGTCGACATCGTTGCTACAGTATAACGTGCTCCCCCCTAATCGCTTGTAGGAAAGACCATCAGCAAATTGTTACTTAAGCCTGCTCGACCCGATTGCGTCCCAGATCCTTGGCTCTATACAAGGCTTCGTCGGCGCGCTTGAGCACCTGATCGCTACGCTCACCGGTGCGGAAAGCGCTGACCCCGATGGAGGCGGTAATCACCACCCGCTCACCCTTGAAATGGAAGGGGCATGCTTCGATGGCAGCGCGCAGGGTTTCAGCCACCTGCGCGCCTGCAGCCGGTGAAGTTTGCGGCAATAGCAGGACAAACTCTTCACCGCCAAAGCGTGCGATGAAGTCGCGGCCACGCAGGCGCTTGCGTAACTGGTCGGCGACGATCTTCAACACCTTGTCGCCGGCCAGGTGGCCATAGCCGTCATTGATGCGCTTGAAGTGGTCAAGGTCGAGGATGGCCATCAGCAAGTGGCCGCCGTTTTCCTGCCAATCCTGCACTTCGCGCTCGACCTGTTCTGACCACGCGGCGCGGTTGGGCAGCCCGGTTAGGGGATCGATCAGGGCTTTCTGGCGTTGCTCCTCAAGGTGCTCGCGATACCCCAGGGCTTCCTGTTCCATGTTCGCCACCCGCTCGGCCAAGCCATGCAGGCGTCCAGCCAGTTCCTGCTCGCGGCGGTCACGCTGGTGCTGGTGATCGTCGATGGTCACCAGCAAGCCTTCGAGGCGATTGTCCAGAATGTGCTTGAGGCTATCGAGATCAGCGGCACCCTGGACGCTGCTTTGCAGACCATCGACCTGTTCGCGCAACTGGCTGTCCAGCTCACGCGCCGCAGTACTGTTGTCGGCATGCCCGGCACTGGCTTCGTGCAAGTGGCTCTGGAAGGTCTCGAGGCGCTCGTTGAGCTGTTGCAAGTAGGCCTCGAATTCATGCTGGCCGCTGTCGGTGATGGCCAGCATGAGTACCGCCAGATCATCCAGCACCGGAATCAGTTCGTACCAGTTCAGCCCACGCGCCACGCGCTCACGCATTTCCAGCGCCTGTGCCTTGTGCCGCTCCGGCAGGCTCAGGTCATCGAGCAGGCCAATCAAGGTTTGCTCGATATGCGCAGCGACTTGGCTGTAGGGTGGCTCGACAGCGTTAGGCAGGGCATAAGGGCCATCCTCACCGTCGAGCAGTTCGACTTGCTCCGGCGCCGCCTCTGGCTGTGGCTCTATCGCGCTGAGTTCGTCAGGCTCTGCTTGAGCCAGTACCGCTTGCTCTGGCTCATTTGGCTCCTGGCTGGCAATGACGGGAGCAGGCTCGGCATCAGGCCCCTCAACCAGCGCCGGCTGCGACGGCTCCAGCAGCAACGCCTGCACCACTTCTGCCGTGGGCGCCTCTGCGTGCTCCTCAGTGATCACTGGTTTGGCTGCAATCGGATCCACAGGCTCTGGCGCAGCGGCCATGATTGCAGGTACCGAGGGCTGAAGCACTTCGCCTTTGACGGGCTGCAGAGCAGACTCGCTCTCGACAGCAGGCTCTGCCAAGGCTGGCGTTGGAACCGGTGCAGGCTGGGGCGATTCTGCGTGTTCCGGCCGAGACTCTTGTTCAGCTTTACCGAAAAGCCGCTGCAAAAAGCCGGGGCGAGCCTCTTCTTCCGGGCTCTGCAGCAGGGTCAGGGCTCGGCCCTGCAAACCACTGAGCTCAGCAAGCAGGGGCGGCAACTCGCGCGATTGGCTGACACCACCATCGAGTTTCTTCGCCAGTTTTTTCAGTGGCCGAGCGACATCACCGGACAGCGGCAGGGCCTGGAGCTGAGTGACTAGCGCGGTCAGCGCATCGCTAACCTGGTTCATGCGGGTTTCGCGACGCTGCTCGGAGTCGAGCACCGCTTTTTCCAGACGCGGAATCAGGTTGGCAAGCCCCGCGTCCATGTTGTCGCTACGGATGACCTCGCGCATTTCCTTCATGCACTGGTCCACCGCCTTGTCGCTGCCCTCGGCGGCCAAGGTACTGCGCACCAGGCCACGACGCAGCAAGTCGAGACGGGCATCCCACCGGCGCTCGAGTTTTTCCTGCTGTTCGATGCTTTTTAAGTATTTTTCTTTCCAGCGCTCGGCGTCTTCGGTCATGCCTGGGTCCACTGCGGGGTGATGGCAATTAGCTCAAGACCGGCAGCGTATCCACAGTCAATGCGTCAGGCAATCGAATCTCGACGGCAACGGGAAGGTGATCGGAAATCGGCTGCGCCAGCACCTCGACCCGCTCCAAGGTCAGGCTTGGACTGAGCAGGATGTGGTCCAGGCAGCGCTGCGGGCGCCAACTTGGGAAGGTGGCCTCGACTTGCGGTGCAATCAGGCCTAGATCGCGCAGCGGCGAGTGTTCGAGCAAGTCGTTGGCATGGGTGTTCATGTCCCCCATCAGCACCTGATGACGGTAGCCGCCAATCAGCTCGCGGATGTAGCTCAATTGCAGGGCGCGGGTCTTGGCTCCGAGAGCCAGGTGCATCATCACCACGATCAGCGCGTCCTTGCCCTCGCCGAACTGCACCAGGATCGCACCTCGACCGGCAGGGCCGGGCAGGGGATGGTCTTCCAGGTGCTGGGGCTTGAGGCGGCTGAGTACGCCGTTGCTGTGCTGGGCGAAACGCCCGAGGTTGCGATTGAGCTGCTGATACCAGTAGGGGAACGCCCCCAACTGGGCCAGGTGCTCGACCTGGTTGACGTAGCCCGAGCGCAGGCTGCCGCCATCGGCTTCCTGAAGGGCGACCAGGTCGAAGTCACTGAGCAGCGCACCGATCTTCTGCAAGTTGCCAGCACGCCCGTTATGCGGCAGCAAATGCTGCCAGCTGCGGGTCAGGTAGTGCCGGTAGCGTTCGGTGCTAATGCCCACCTGGATATTGAAACTGAGCAGCCGCAGTCGACCATCCTCAGGCAGGCCAGGGGCCTGCAGGTGATGCTCGTTGACCTGCGGCTGGTGCAGGCCAACCCCCCGGGTGGAGCGCAAGCGAGCCATGAGTTCGCCGCTTACTTAGCGGCGCGCTCCTTGGCGATCAGTTGGTCGGCGACGTTCAGCACGCCTTCCGGACCGCCGGCAGTACCCAAATCGAAGCGGTATTTACCGTTGACCACCATGCTCGGTACGCCGGTGATTTCGTACTTCTTCGCCAGTTCCTTGGCCTGGTTCACTTGGCCCTTGATCGCGAAGGAGTTGAAGGTGGCGAGGAACTTGTCCTTGTCCACGCCCTGGGTGGCGAGGAACTCGGCCATGTCCTCAGGCTTGACCAGTTGCTTGCGCTGGTTCTGGATCGCGTCGAAGACAGCGGCGTGCACCTTGTGCTCGACGCCCATGGCTTCAAGGGTCAGGAACATCTGGCCGTGGGCGTCCCAAGGGCCGCCGAACATGGCTGGAACGCGCTTGAAGTTGACGTCCGCTGGCAGTTTTTCAGCCCACGGATTGACGGTCGGTTCGAAGTGATAGCAGTGCGGGCAGCCGTACCAGAACAGCTCGACGACTTCGATCTTGCCTGGCTGGGAAACCGGAACAGGGTTGCTCAGCTCGATATATTCCTTGCCCGCTGTTGCAGGCTCGGCGGCCTGGACGGCGGTCATACCGAATACGCTGGCGGCGACCAGCGCAGCGCTGAGAATCAGTTTACGCATGCTTTACTCCTGAGCAGTCATTGGTCGCCTCGACGCGACCGGTGCTGTGACAGGTCGGGAAGGGCTTGAGTTCTGTAGTGTAACGGCTACGGACAAAAAAAAGGGCGGTGTGGGCCGCCCTTTCATCTTTAGCCATCGACCATTAACTGAGTGTTAAACACTTAGGTTGCCGGGGCCGCGCTGCACGACGGTCTGCAAAGCAGCCCTAAGGACATTGCCTCAGTGCAACCCTTGGATATAGCTGGCCAGGGCGTCGATGTCCTTGTTGCTCAGCTTGCCGGCGATAGACCGCATGGTCATCGCGTCGCCATCGTTGGTGCGGTTGCCCTCACGGAAATCTGTGAGCTGCTTGGTCACGTACTGGGCATGCTGGCCGCTCAGGTGGGGGAAGCCGGCCAAGGCGATGCCGGCGCCGTTCGGCGAGTGGCAGCCAGTGCAGGCAGGCATGCCTTTTTCCAGATCGCCGCCATTGAACAGCGCACGACCGCGTTCGACCAGTTTCGGATCGGCAGCGCCGACACTGCCCTTCTGGCTGGCGAAATAAGCGGCGATGTCGGCAAGATCCTGCTCGTTGAAAGGCTCGAGCATGCCGGTCATCTCCAGCACCGTACGCTTGCCAGACTTGATGTCGTGCAGTTGCTTCTCAAGGTATCGCTGGCCTTGGCCGGCGAGTTTGGGGAAGTTCGGCGCCAGGCTGTTGCCGTCAGGGTTGTGGCAGGCACCACAGACGGCAGTTTTCGCCTGACCGGCGGCGGCATCGCCTTTGATAGGGTCCGCAGCATTGGCCGCACCTGCAACCCCCATGGTCAACAGCAGACTCACGAATAGTTTGTTCATCAGCTAATCCAACACGGCTAAGGGTGAAATGTTATGTATCGGGACTACCGGTCATCCAGAGGATGACCAAACGGTAGTCCTCGGCACTGCAGTCCATGCACAATCCACGCGGCGGCATAGCCTTGAAACCCCGAGTAACATTCGCTACCAGTACCTCCATACCCTGCGCCAGCCTTGGCTCCCAAGCTGCCGAGTCACCCTTCTTGGGTGCCTGAGGCAGTTGTCCGGCGTGACAGGCAGCGCAGCTGCGGTTGTACAACGCCTCGGGATCCTGTGTAGCCTGTGCGCTGAAAAACGGTAGGAACATACCGACAGCCAATAGCCATTTCGCCTTGCGCAACGACCTTTCAGGGTTGGGGGCCGCGCTGCGTTCTATTGCGCGAGCTAATGTTCGACACCCCATGTGCGCTCTCCTTCGCTGGGAGAATGCACACACAAAAACTGGGGCATTATATACTTCCGTCCTCCAAACGGAAACGACACTGCCTGGATTAGGCAACACCCACATCGGATATCCCATGCAAGTCAAGAACCCCATCCTCGGCCTCTGCCAGAAAGCCACATTCGCCCTTAGCGCTGCCAAGGTCGAACAATGCCCGGAAGACCAGGGTTACGAGGTGGCTTTCGCCGGCCGTTCCAACGCCGGTAAATCCAGCGCCCTCAACACCCTGACCCATGCCAGCCTGGCGCGTACCTCGAAAACCCCAGGGCGCACCCAGCTGTTGAATTTCTTCAGTCTGGACGATGAACGGCGATTGGTCGACTTGCCGGGCTACGGTTATGCAAAAGTCCCGATTCCGCTCAAGCAGCACTGGCAGCGTCACCTCGAAGCCTACCTGGGCGGACGTGAGTGTCTGAAAGGGATCATCCTGATGATGGACGTGCGCCATCCAATGACCGACTTCGACAAGATGATGCTCGACTGGGCCAAGGCCAGCGGCATGCCCATGCACATTCTGCTGACCAAGGCCGACAAGCTGACCTTTGGTGCGGCGAAGAACACGCTGCTCAAGGTGCAAGCCGAGATTCGCAAGGGCTGGGGCGACGCGGCGACCATCCAGTTGTTCTCGGCACCCAAGCGCCAGGGGCTGGAAGAGGCCTATGCTGTATTGGCAGGGTGGATGGAGCTGGAAGACAAGCCGGCGGAGTGATTTAGATTTTTGGGGCTGCGAAGCGGCCCCCACGCTGTGAAATCCTGAATCGCAGGCAAAAAAAACCCCGGACTTCATATGGGGAGGGGGAAGTCTGGGGTTCAAGTCTGGACCGCTAGGGCGGGGTCCAGGTATCTGCCAACACTTAACACAACATAGGAGCATCGAAAGGCTTCACCAGCCATTCAGTTACTCTGAGTTCCGCTTCACCGGTTTAGTTCCGAAGCTCTGGAAACTATTTGCGATAGTTTCATGAAACTCCCGTTCTAATGGCACCAGGCCAGCGTCGGATCCGCGACACTACAGCGCAGATCCTACACATCTTTCCTACGCCGTTTAGTGAGCTTCGTCCCAATTCGAGCCAACACCTACTTCGACCAGCAACGGCACGTCGAGCTGCGCGGCATTGCTCATGTAAGGGCGAATTTGCTCCTTCACCTGCTCGACCAGGTCTTCGCGCACTTCCAGCACCAATTCATCGTGCACCTGCAGGATCACTCGAGCATCCAGGCCGCTGCCACTCAACCAGCCATCCACCGCGACCATGGCGCGCTTGATGATGTCTGCCGCCGTGCCCTGCATCGGCGCATTGATCGCCGTGCGCTCGGCACCTTTGCGCAGCGCCGGGTTTTTCGCGTTGATGTCCGGCAGGTACAGGCGACGGCCGAACAGGGTTTCGACGAAGCCCTGTTCGGCGGCCTGGGCGCGAGTGCGCTCCATGTAGGCCAGCACCCCAGGGTAGCGGGCGAAGTAACGATCGATGTAGTCCTGCGACTGTTTGCGATCGACGCCAATCTGCTTGGCCAGGCCGAAGGCGCTCATGCCATAGATCAGGCCGAAGTTGATCGCCTTGGCGCTGCGACGCTGGTCGGTGGTAACAGCCGCCAGATCCACGCCAAACACTTCCGCAGCCGTCGCCCGGTGCACGTCGAGGTCATTGCGGAAGGCATGCAACAGGCCTTCGTCCTTGGCCAGGTGGGCCATGATGCGCAGCTCGATCTGCGAATAGTCGGCAGCCAACAGCTTGTAGCCGGGGCTGGCCACGAACGCCTGGCGAATACGCCGGCCTTCGGCAGTCCGAATCGGGATGTTCTGCAAGTTTGGGTCGTTCGACGACAAACGCCCCGTGGCCGCCACCGCCTGCTGATAGGAGGTGTGGATGCGCCCAGTGCGCGGGTTGATCTGGTGCGGCAGCTTATCGGTGTAAGTGTTCTTCAGCTTGCTCAGACTGCGGTACTGCATCAGTACCTTGGGCAGCGGGTAATCCTGCTCAGCCAGCTCGGCCAGCACGGCTTCGGCGGTCGAAGCCTGGCCCTTGGTGGTCTTGCTCAGCACCGGCATGCCCAGCTTGTCATACAGAATCACGCCAAGCTGCTTGGGTGAGCCCAGGTTGAACTCTTCACCGGCCAAGGCAAAGGCTTCGCGCTCCAGCTCATCCATCTTCACGCCCAGCTCGCCACTCTGGATCGCCAGCAAGTTGGCATCGACCAGCGCGCCTTGGCGCTCGATCTTGGCCAAGACCGGCACCAGCGGCATTTCGATGTCCATCAATACCGGCTGCACGCTAGGCGTCTTGGCCAGGCGTGCCTGCAACGCCTGGTGCAGGCGCAAGGTGATGTCGGCATCTTCGGCGGCGTACGGCCCGGCCTTGTCCAGATGAATCTGGTTGAAGGTCAGCTGCTTGGCACCTTTGCCGGCGATGTCTTCGAAGGCAATGGTGGTGTGGTCCAGATACTTCTGCGCCAGGCTATCCATGTCGTGCCGGGTAGCGGTGGAGTTGAGCACGTAGGATTCGAGCATGGTGTCGTAAGCCACCCCGCGCATGTCGATGCCATGCGCCTGGTCGCCACCAATCGCGCAGTTGGCCAGGATATTGATGTCGTACTTGGCGTTCTGGCCGATCTTGCCCTTGGTCGGGTCTTCCAGCAGCGGCTTGAGCGCCAGCAGTACAGCGTCGCGATCCAGTTGGACCGGGGCGCCTTCGTAGTCATGGGCCAGCGGCACATACGCGGCCACGTGCGGTTCCACCGCGAACGACAGGCCGACCAGCTTGGCCTGCTGAGCATCGAGGCTGGTGGTTTCCGTGTCGAAGGCAAACAGTGATGCCTGGCGCAGTTTCTCCATCCACAGGTCGAAACGCGCCTGATCGAGGATGGTTTCGTATTGCGGCTCGACCTTGGCCTGCGGTTCTTCAACTGGCGTAATCACTTCGCCAACCTTGACCGCATCGCGCTGGACTTCGGCGATCCAGCTTTTGAACTCCATCTCGGTGTACAGCGCCAGCAAGGCTTCGCGGTCCGGTTCGCCACACACCAGCGCATCGACTTCGATATCCAGCGGCACGTCGACCTTGATGGTCGCCAGTTCATACGACAGGAACGCCGCGTCGCGATGCTCCTCAAGCTTGGCCGGCAGGCCCTTGGCGCCGCGAATTGGCAAGGCAGGGACCTTGTCGAGGTTGTCGTAGACTTCGCGCAGGCCGCCGCCGATCCCGGTCAGCAGGCCCACGGCGGTCTTCTCGCCAACGCCTGGAACGCCAGGAATGTTGTCGACCTTGTCGCCCATCAGCGCCAGGAAGTCGATGATATGTTCCGGGCCAACGCCAAATTTCTCGTGCACGCCAGGAATATCCAGCACGCTACCGGTCATGGTGTTGACCAGGGTAATGTGCCCGTCCACCAATTGGGCCATGTCCTTGTCGCCGGTCGAAATGATCACCGGACGGCCAGCGGCCGCACTGCTGCGGGCCAGGGTGCCGATCACGTCATCGGCCTCGACGCCTTCTACGCACAGCAGCGGATAGCCCAGCGCCTTGACGCTGGCGTGCAGTGGCTCGACCTGCACGCGCAGGTCATCCGGCATGCTTGGGCGGTTGGCCTTGTACTCGGCGAACATGGCGTCGCGGAAGGTCCCGCCCTTGGCGTCGAAGACCACCGCGAACAAGCTGTCAGGGTATTGCTTGCGCAGGCTCTTGAGCATGTTCAGCACGCCCTTGACCGCGCCAGTCGGCAGACCTTTGGACGTGGTCAGCGGCGGCAGCGCGTGAAAGGCGCGGTAGAGGTATGAAGAACCGTCCACCAGGACGAGAGGCGCTTGGCTCATGAGGAGAATCAACCTTTTCGGCGGGTCCGGCGCTAGAATAGCCGGAGTCATTGACGACAAAGGGACAAGGTTATCATGCGGACACTCAATCGCCTGTTACTGCTCGGCCTTCTGGCAACCACGCCTATCGTCACCCAGGCGGCGGACGACGCCCCATCGGCAGATCCCGATGTGACCATTCGCACGGAAGGCGATCGAACCATTCAGGAGTACCGTCAAAACGGCTTCCTGTATGCGATCAAAATTACGCCGAAAAACGGCAAACCTTATTTCCTGGTACGCGCCGACGGCTCCGACGGCAATTTCATTCGATCCGACCAGCCGGACATGCTGATTCCGTCGTGGAAGATCTTCGAGTGGTAATCTGACGCGTACCGTTCACATCAACCTGGCACTTCCCGGCGGAAGTGCCCGCATGGGCAACTTTTCATCATGTCAGTTTTCACCCCTGTGTCCCGGCCCGAGCTGGAAACCTTTCTGGCGCCGTATGAGCTGGGCCGTCTGCTCGACTTCCAGGGCATTGCCGCCGGTACCGAGAACAGCAACTTCTTCGTCAGCCTCGAACAGGGTGAGTTCGTGCTGACGCTGATCGAACGCGGCCCTGCCGAAGACATGCCGTTCTTCATCGACCTGCTCGATGTGCTGCACCAGGCCGACATGCCAGTGCCTTACGCCGTGCGTGATCGCGAGGGCAATGGCCTGCGCGAGCTCAACGGCAAGCCGGCACTGTTGCAGCCACGACTGTCGGGCAAGCACATCAAAGTGCCGAACAATCAGCACTGTGCTCAAGTTGGCGAATTGTTAGCGCACATTCACCTGGCTACTCGCGACAACACCCTGGAGCGCAAGACCGACCGAGGTCTGGACTGGATGCTGGAGTCTGGCGCCGAGTTGATTTCGCACCTGAGCGAGGCGCAACAGCGCCTGTTGCAGCCTGCACTGGATGAGATCGCCGCGCACAAGGCGCAGATCCTCGCGCTACCACGGGCCAACCTGCACGCTGACCTGTTCCGCGACAACGTGATGTTCGAAGGCACTCACCTGACGGGGCTGATCGACTTCTACAACGCCTGCTCGGGGCCGATGCTGTATGACATCGCCATTACCGTGAATGACTGGTGCCTGGATGATGAGTCCGGCATCGACCTGCCACGGGCACAGGCGCTGCTGGGGGCCTACGCCGGGCTGCGGCCGTTCACTGCGGCGGAAGCCGAGTTGTGGCCGGTGATGCTGCGGGTGGCCTGCGTGCGCTTCTGGCTGTCGCGCCTGATCGCAGCCGAGTCGTTTGCCGGGATGGATGTGATGATCCACGACCCGAGCGAGTTCGAGGTGCGACTGGCGCAGCGTCAGCAGGTGGCGTTGAAATTGCCGTTCGCGCTGTAAAGCCAGTGGCCTAATCGCGGGGCAAGCCCGCTCCCCTGCATGGGAGCAGGCTTGCCCCGCGATAGCGTCAGCACTGGATCACAATTGCTCCAGGCACCCCGTCAGATCGCTGCCCAGCTTCTCCAGCAAGCGCTCATAGCCCTTGCCATCCACTGGGTCGGTGCCACCCAGAGCATCCAGCTCGGCCAGGCGCACCGGTAACCCGGCAGTCAGCGTCTCAGCCAACCGGGGGCGCAGCGGCGGCTCGCTGAACACACACGTCTTGCCCACTTCCTGCAGGCGCTTGCGCATCGCTGCAACGTGCTGCGCCCCTGGCTGCACTTCCGAGGCAACGCTAAACACCCCAGTGTGCTTGAGGCCATAGTTGGCCTCGAAGTAGTCGAAGGCCTCGTGGAACACGAAGTACGGCTTGTTGGCAACACCAGCCACGCGCGCCTTGATACGCTGGTCCAACGCGTCCAGCCGCTCGACGAAGGCTTTGAGGTTGCCCTGGTAACGCGCCGCATTGGCTGGATCGACCTTGGCCAGGTCTGCAGCCATCTTCGCGGCAATCACCCGCGCATTGACCGACGACAACCACAAATGGGCATCCAGGCTGCCTGGGCGGTGGTCATGGTCGTGATCGTCATGGTCGTCGTGCCCACCTTCATCGTGCGAATGGCTGTCCTCGCCAAAGTGGCGCAGTTGCATGCCGGCCAGCGACTGCACGGCAACGCTTGGCTTGCTGCGGGCGTTGAGGACGCGCGGCAGGAAGTTTTCCATGTCCGGGCCGATCCAGTACAACAGGTCCGCATCGCCCACGCGCCGTACGTCGGAAGGGCGCAAGGCATAGTGGTGCGGCGAGGCGCCAGGCGGCAGCAGCACGTCAGGGCTGCCGACGCCGTCCTGCACCGCCGCGGCAATCTGCTGCAGGGGCTTGATGCTGGTCAGCACGCGGACGTCAGCCTGGGCAGAACAGGCGATAAAAGCGACAAAAAGGACAAGGAAACGGGGCACGGTGAATACTCGACTTGTCAGAAACAGGTAACATAATAACGTCTCCATTCAGAACCGTCGCCGCTCATGTCCATCACGCCGCTGGCTCACCGTCCCCACGACCATTCCCATTGCGTGCACAGCGCCCTGGCCGAAGCTGATGCCATCTGCATCCGCCAAGGCCTGCGCCTGACCGCCTTGCGCCGCCGGGTGCTGGAGCTGGTTTGGCAGAGCCACAAGCCGCTGGGCGCCTACGACATCCTCGCCGTACTCAGTGAGCAGGACGGCCGCCGCGCGGCGCCACCAACCGTGTACCGGGCGCTGGATTTTCTCCTGGAAAACGGCCTGGTGCACCGCATCGCCTCGCTCAACGCCTTTATCGGCTGCAGCCATCCTGAGCACGCGCACCAGGGTCAGTTCTTGATCTGCCGCGCATGTCACGTGGCCATCGAGCTTGAGCAAGACAGCATCAGCGGCGCCATCGTCGCCAGCGCCAAGGCAGTCGGTTTCAGCGTCGAAACCCAGACCGTGGAAGTGGTGGGCCTGTGCGGCAACTGCCGAGGCGCGGCATGAGCGATGCACTGATCCGCCTCGAACAGGTCGGGGTCACGTTCGCAGGCGAAGCGGTTCTGGACAACATTGACCTGGCAGTGGCGCCTGGCCAGATCGTCACCCTGATCGGCCCCAATGGCGCCGGCAAGACCACCCTGGTGCGTGCCGTGCTGGGCCTGCTCAAGCCCCATCGGGGCAAGGTCTGGCGCAAGCCCAAGCTGCGCATCGGCTACATGCCGCAGAAGATCCAGGTCGACCCGACGCTGCCGCTGTCGGTACTGCGCTTCTTGCGCCTGGTGCCCGGTGTAGACCGCGCGGCAGCCGTTTCAGCGTTGCAGGAAGTGGGCGCCGAACAGGTCATCGACAACCCGATCCAGAACATCTCCGGTGGTGAGATGCAGCGTGTGCTGCTGGCCCGGGCGCTGCTGCGCGAGCCGCAACTGCTGGTGCTCGACGAGCCGGTGCAGGGCGTCGACGTGGTCGGCCAGACCGAGCTGTACAACCTGATCACCCGCCTGCGCGACCGCCACGGCTGCGGCGTGCTGATGGTCTCGCACGACCTGCACCTGGTGATGAGCACCACCGACCAGGTGGTCTGTCTGAACCGCCATGTGTGCTGCTCGGGCCATCCGGAGCAGGTCAGTGGCGACCCAGCCTTCGTCGAGCTGTTCGGCCAGAACGCACCTAGCCTGGCGATCTACCACCACCATCACGATCACAGCCACGACCTGCATGGCTCGGTGGTCGCCCCCGGCACCCATGTTCACGGAGAGCACTGCAAGCATGGCTGATTTTCTTCTCTACGCCCTGCTCGCGGGACTGTCCTTGGCTGTGGTGGCCGGCCCCCTGGGGTCTTTCGTGGTCTGGCGGCGGATGGCCTACTTCGGCGATACCCTGTCCCACGCCGCTTTACTCGGGGTAGCACTGGGTTTCGTGCTGGACGTGAGCCCAGCGTTGGCGGTGACGGTTGGCTGCCTGCTGCTGGCGATCCTGCTGGTGACTCTGCAACAACGTCAGCCGCTGGCCTCCGACACCTTGCTCGGCATTCTCGCACCCAGCACCTTGTCGCTGGGCCTGGTGGTGCTGAGCTTCATGCACGATGTGCGCATCGACCTGATGGCCTATCTGTTCGGCGACCTGCTGGCGATCAGCCCGACTGACCTGGGCTGGATCCTCGGCGGCAGTGCGCTGGTCCTGCTGCTGCTCGGCGCACTGTGGCGGCCACTCTTGGCGATCACCGTGCACGAGGAGTTGGCAATGGTCGAAGGCCTGCCGGTGGCGGCCCTGCGCATGGCGCTGATGCTATTGATCGCGGTCGTGATTGCCGTGGCGATGAAGATCGTAGGCGTGCTGCTGATCACCTCGTTGCTGATCATTCCAGCGGCTGCGGCGCAGCGTCACGCCCGCTCGCCCGAGCAGATGGCGCTGGGCGCCAGCCTGCTGGGGATCACGGCGGTATGCGGCGGCCTGGCGATGTCCTGGTTCAAGGACACCCCGGCCGGCCCATCGATCGTGGTCTGCGCGGCGGTGCTATTCTTGCTGAGCCTGGCGGTGCCGAAGCGCTGAAAATCTGGGTGCGCGCAGGCGCATCCTGCAACCTTTTCGCGGGTAAAGGGTCTGTAAGACTTGTTTTCGAGCGTGCGCACCTGGGTGTAGACTTGCTCGCTTTTTGCGCAAATAGAGAGTCGCAGGAATGAAGCCGTTCGCCTCCCGTTATCTGCTTGTTGCCGTGTTTTCGTTGTTCCTGGCCGCGTGCTCCAGCGCCCCGGTCGAACAATCGACCGCGCCTGCCCAGCCTGATGCCTGGGGGCAACTGGAGCAGAGCATTGCCAGCAACGAGCTGGCCACAGCCGAAGATCAGTTGACCGCCTTGCAGGCGCAGTCGCCTGACGATGCCCGTGTTGAGCAGTATCAGCGACAATTGGCCGAAGCCTATCTGCGTCGTAGCCAGATCGTGCTGCAAAAGGGCGATGTCAATGCTGCCGCCACCGCCCTGGCGCGGGCGCGGGCACTGATGCCGCGGGCACCTGCAATCACTGGCGGTGATGCCGTAGCCCAGGCGCGCAAGGCTGAACTCGAGCGCGCGGAAGCAGCGCTCAAGGCCGCTGAGGCCAAGCCCAAGGCACGAGTGATCGACCCCTCTGCGCCAAGCACCGTGGTGGCGCTGAAGACCACCGACAGCCGCGCCATGCGTCGCCAGCTCGATGATATTGCCGCGGATGTGGTGAATTATCAGTGCGACGTGGTCTTCCAGGTGCCGCGCACTGACGATGCGCCTTGGTTGAAAACCTTGCTGGAAAAGCGCGTGCGCAAGCTCGACAGTGGCTTTGAGCTGAAGCAGAAGCATGAAATTCAGCGCTCGCTGCCGGCGCAGGTAGTTCTAGTACCGCATCAGGGTTGAGGGTTTTGGGGCCGCTTTGCGGCCCCAAAATTCTCACGCCGGAACAGATTCAGCGGCCGCCTCGCGCTCCCAGACTCGATGCCCTTCCACTGCCTTGACGAAGGCATCGACTGCTTTCTGATCATCTCCCACCAGCAACCCCTTGTCTTCCTTGAGCCCCAGCTTGTCCAGCAATGCCTTGGCCTCCTTAGCCACGCCTATCGCCTTCAGGTGCTTATAGGCCTCAAGCAGGTAATGCTTGGCCAGGCCACTTTCACCCAGCGCTTGCAGCGAAGCCTTGCCCGCCGGTAGCAAAACCCCATCGACCAGCACCGACGGCATTCCCTCCATCGACGCATCCACCGCCAGCGCCTTGCCATCGGCAGTCTTCACTGGCGCCGAACTCGGCCCCAACAACAACGGCCGGGCACTTTGCGCTTCCAGCGCTTTGACCAACCTGTCGACATCCGCGCCATCGACCCCATCGGCCACCAGCAGGGCGATCTTGCGCCCCTTGATCCCCACGCTGCCCGGGTGATTCATCTGGCTCAACGCCGGCGATTTGGCCAATTTCGACCCCTTGACCTGCACCGTGCCCTTCTTCGGCGCCGGCAAACCCAGGTTGGCCGCCACTGCCGCAGCCAACTTCAGATCGATGTTGGCGAGAATCTCGTTCACCTCGCGCGCTCGAATATGCTCGCGCTCAACTTTGCCCAATTCAAAGCTGTAGGCCTTGATGATGTGCTGTTGCTCATGCGCGCTCATGCTCTGGAAGAACAACCGCGCCTGCGAGAAGTGATCGCTGAACGAGTCACTGCGTTGGCGGATCTTGTTGGCGTCGATACGCTCCTGATAGCTCTCGAAGCCGCCATCTTGCGGGGCAGGTGGGGTTTCCTTAGGCCAGCCGCCGTCGATGCTGTTGGGCTCGTAGGAGGCGCGCCCCTTGTCGATGGTCATGCGGTGCAAGGCATCGCGCTGACCGTTGTGATTGGGCGCAACCGGGCGGTTGATTGGGATTTCATGGAAGTTCGGCCCACCCAGGCGGCTGATCTGGGTATCGGTGTAGGAGAACAGCCGGCCCTGCAGCAACGGGTCGTTGGTAAAGTCGATACCCGGCACGATGTGTCCGGGGCAGAAGGCGATCTGCTCGACCTCGGCAAAGAAATTATCCGGGTTGCGGTTGAGCACCATCTTGCCCAGCGGGGTCACCGGCACCAGCTCTTCGGGGATGATCTTGGTCGGGTCGAGCAGGTCGAAGTCGAATTTGTGCTCATCCGCTTCCGGCACGATTTGTACGCCTAGCTCCCACTCTGGATAGTCACCCGTTTCGATCGCTTCCCACAGGTCACGGCGATGGTAGTCGGTGTCTTTGCCTGCCAGTTTTTGCGCTTCGTCCCACAATACCGAGTGCACACCCTGACGCGGCTTCCAGTGGAATTTGACGAAGCTGGCCACACCCTCGGTATTGATCAGGCGGAAGGTATGCACGCCAAAGCCTTCCATCATTCGCAGGCTGCGCGGGATGGCGCGGTCAGACATGGCCCAGATGACCATGTGCGCCGACTCCGGCACCAGCGAGACGAAGTCCCAGAAGGTGTCGTGGGCCGAGCCTCCAGTGGGGATTTCGTTGTGCGGTTCAGGCTTCACCGCATGGACAAAGTCGGGAAACTTGATCGCATCCTGGATAAAGAACACTGGCATGTTGTTGCCAACCAGGTCGAAATTGCCCTCATCGGTGTAGAACTTCACGGCAAATCCGCGCACGTCGCGCACCGTGTCGCCAGAGCCACGCGGCCCCTGCACCGTGGAAAAGCGCACGAATACAGGGGTGATTTTCTCTGGATCGCGCAGGAACCCAGCCTTGGTCAGCTCGGCATGGTCGCCATAGCTCTGAAAGTAACCATGCGCACCGGTGCCACGGGCGTGGACGATACGCTCGGGAATGCGCTCATGGTCGAAGTGGGTGATCTTCTCGCGCATGATGAAGTCTTCGAGCAGCGAAGGCCCGCGCGCGCCGGCTTTGAGAGAGTTCTGGTTGTCGGCTATCTTCACCCCCTGATTGGTGCGTAACGCCTCGCCGGTAGCATCGCCACGGAAGTTTTCCAGGCTCTGCAATTTGGCATTGGTGTTGGCGCGGTCGGGGGTCTGGGTGCCGGCGAGCTGGCTTTCACGGGGGGCGTCGGGGTTCTTGCTGGGCATCTTCGGCTCTCCTCATCAGTCTTCAGGCTGCCCTTACGGGCTTGTTCTAGTAGTGACTGGAGGGGGGCGACAGGCGTTCAATCAGGTTTACCGGCTGTCGCGTTATATCCGCGCGATTGGTCGGTTACGAAATAAATGCTAAGAACAGCTATGGGAAAAGGCTAAAATGCGCGCCCGGCTAACCGCTGACCCAACTTCCATGCGCCCCACAAGGTTCGCTACGTGATCGAGTTTCAACATGTGCACAAGACCTACCGCGTCGCCGGTAGGGACATCCCCGCCCTCAATCCGACCAGCCTGACCATTGAAAATGGCCAAGTGTTCGGCCTGATCGGCCACTCCGGCGCCGGCAAGAGCACCTTGCTGCGCCTGATCAACCGCCTTGAAGCACCAAGCGGCGGCAAGATCATCGTCGATGGCGAAGACGTCACCGCGTTCGACGCCAACCAGTTGCGCGGCTTCCGCCAGCAGGTCGGGATGATCTTCCAGCACTTCAACCTGCTGGCCTCCAAGACCGTTGCCGACAACGTCGCCTTGCCGCTGCTGCTCGCCGGCGAGCTGTCGCGTGCCGAGATCGACAAGCGCGTGACTGAATTGCTCGCCCGCGTAGGCCTGCAGGACCACGCCAAAAAGTACCCCGCCCAGCTGTCTGGCGGGCAGAAGCAGCGCGTCGGTATTGCCCGCGCCCTGTCGACCCGGCCGAAAATCCTGCTGTGCGACGAGGCCACCAGCGCCCTCGACCCGCAAACCACCGCTTCGGTGCTGCAGCTGCTGGCGGAGATCAACCGGGAACTGAAACTGACCATCGTCCTGATCACCCATGAAATGGACGTGATCCGCCGGGTCTGCGACCGCGTGGCGGTGATGGATGCCGGCCAGATCGTCGAGCAAGGGCCGGTGGCCGAGGTGTTCCTGCACCCGCAGCACCCAACCACCAAGCGCTTCGTCCAGGAAGACGAGCAAGTCGACGAAGGCGAGCAGCGCGACGACTTCGCCCACGTGCCAGGGCGCATCGTGCGCCTGACCTTCCAGGGTGAAGCCACCTACGCGCCGCTGCTGGGCACTGTGGCCCGCGAAACCGGTGTCGACTACAGCATCCTCGCCGGGCGTATCGACCGCATCAAGGATGTCCCCTATGGGCAGCTGACCCTGGCCGTGACTGGCGGCGACATGGAGGCGGCGTTCGACCGCTTCAAGGCAGCTGATGTACATATGGAGGTACTGCGTTGATGGACGCCCTGAATTTCTTCGCTAACGTCGACTGGGCCGAAATCTGGCTCGCCACCATCGACACCATGATCATGCTGTTCGGCTCGCTGTTCTTCACCGTGCTGCTGGGCCTGCCGCTGGGCGTGCTGCTGTTCCTGTGCGGACCGCGGCAGATGTTCGAGCAGAAGGGTGTGTACGCGCTGCTGTCGCTGGTGGTCAACATCCTGCGCTCGCTGCCGTTCATCATCCTGCTGATCGTGATGATCCCGATCACCGTGCTGATCACCGGCACCTCGCTGGGCGTCGCCGGGGCTATCCCGCCACTGGTAGTCGGGGCCACGCCGTTCTTCGCTCGCCTGGTGGAAACCGCCCTGCGTGAAGTGGACCGCGGCATCATCGAAGCGACCCAGTCGATGGGCGCCACTACCCGCCAGATCATCACCAACGCACTGCTGCCAGAGGCCCGTCCGGGTATCTTCGCCGCGATCACCGTGACGGCCATTACCCTGGTGTCGTACACCGCGATGGCCGGCGTGGTCGGTGCCGGCGGGCTGGGTGACCTGGCGATCCGCTTCGGCTACCAGCGGTTCCAGACTGACGTCATGATCGTGACCGTGGTGCTGCTGCTGATCCTGGTTCAAGTTCTGCAAAGCGTCGGCGACAAACTGGTCGTGCACTTTTCCCGTAAGTAACCCCAATGGGGTCGGCCCAGCCGACCCGTTCGGGGGCCGTCGCGGCCCTCACAAGGAGTGAATGATGAAAAAACTGCTTGCTGTCGTCGCCGCCGCTGCGGCCTTCTCGGCCAATGCCGACACCCTGACCGTTGCCGCCACCCCGGTGCCGCACGCCGAGATCCTCGAGTTCGTGAAGCCGCAACTGGCCAAAGAAGGCGTCGACCTGAAGGTCAAGGTATTCACCGACTACATCCAGCCAAACGTGCAGGTCGCTGAGAAGCGCCTGGACGCCAACTTCTTCCAGCACCAGCCGTACCTGGATGAGTTCAACAAGGCCAAGGGCACCAACCTGGTCAGCGTGGCCGGCGTGCACCTGGAGCCGCTGGGCGCTTACTCGAGCAAGCTGAAGAAGCTCGACGAGCTGCCCTCCGGCGCTACCGTGGTCATTCCTAACGACGCCACCAACGGCGGCCGCGCCCTGTTGCTGCTGGACAAGGCTGGGGTGATCAGCCTCAAGGACAAGACCAATATCCTGTCCACCGTGAAAGACATCACCGGCAACAGCAAGGACCTGAAATTCCGTGAACTGGAAGCTGCGACCATCCCGCGTGTGCTGACCCAGGTCGACCTGGCGCTGATCAACACCAACTATGCGCTGGAAGCCAAGCTCAATCCTGAGAAGGATGCCCTGGTGATCGAAGGCAGCGACTCGCCTTACGTGAACATCCTGGTGGCGCGTCCGGATAACAAGGAATCTGACGACATGAAGAAGCTGGCAGCAGCCCTGCATTCGCCTGAGGTGAAAGCCTTCATTACCGAGAAGTACAAAGGTGCGGTGATTCCGGCGTTCTAAGCCGCCTGGAACGCTAATCGCGGGGCAAGCCCGCTCCCACGCCAATGTCCTACTTAGAGCAATGGCGTGGGAGCGGGCTTGCCCCGCGATGTTTTTAGGACGATTCAGTCGCGCTTAACCAGCCCAGGCAACTGCGCCACCAGCTTCTGGTTATTGAACGGCGCCCGAATGAACCCGCGCTGACGCCCATCCGGCCCGACAATCGCCAGGTTGCCGCTGTGATCCACGGTATACCCAGGCTTGCTGGTATCGGCAGGAATGAACGGAATGCTCAAGGCATTGGCCAGTTTCTGGGTATCCTCGATCGACCCCGCCAAGCCTACGAAATCCTTGTCGAAGTAGCCCAGGTACTGCTTGAGTTGATTGGCCGTATCGCGGTTTGGATCGACGCTGACCAACACCACCTGAAAACGCTCCAGCGCTTGCTTGGGCAGCTCGCTCTTGACCTGGCGCAGCTGGGCCAGGGTAGTCGGGCAGATGTCCGGGCAGTAGGTGTAGCCAAAGAACAGCAACGACCACTTGCCCTTGAGCTCATCGAGCGCCACCGGCTGGCCGTTCTGATCATGCATGGTCACATCCGGCACAGTGCGGCTTTGCGGCAGCAGGATGATGCCGGCATCGATCAGTTCGGTGGGGTTGGCCTCGCCGCGACCATTGAGCACCTTGTTGACGGTCAGGCCGAGGATCAACGCGACCACGGCGACGAGGATGAAGACGGTTTTCTGGGTTCGGGTCATAGATTCAGCAACAAGTAGTGATCAACGAGCAGCGCGATGAACAGGGCGAACAGGTACCCGATAGAGTACTTGAAGGTCTTGATCGCCGCGTGCGGCCGGGTGCCACGGTACAACACCCAGGCCCACTGGACAAAGCGCAGGCCCAGCAGCAGCGCACAGCCCAGGTAGAGCGGCCCGCTCATGTGAATGGCGTAAGGCAGCAGACTGACCGCCAGCAGCACCCAGGTATACAGCAGGATATGTAGCTTGGTGTAACGCTCGCCGTGGGTCACCGGCAGCATGGGGATTTCGGCCTTGGCGTACTCCTCGCGGCGGTGAATGGCCAGGGCCCAGAAATGCGGAGGGGTCCAGGCGAAGATGATCAGTACCAGCAACAAGGGTTCAGCACTGATATGCCCAGTCACCGCGACCCAGCCGAGTAACGGCGGGGCAGCTCCGGCCAACCCACCGATGACGATGTTCTGCGGCGTGGCGCGCTTGAGAAAGCCGGTGTAGACCACGGCGTAGCCAAGCAGCGAGGCCAGCGTTAGCCAGGCAGTCAGGGGATTGGTAAAGGTCAGTAGCAGGGCCATGCCCAGCAGCGCCAAGACCAGGGCAAAGCTCAGCGCCAGCACCGGCGCGATTCGCCCCTCAGCCAACGGCCGCTTATGTGTACGCGCCATCAAGGCATCGATACGCCGGTCGACCACATGATTGACCACTGCCGCAGCGCCCGCACACAAGCCGATCCCCAGGTTGCCGAACACCAGCACGGCCCACGGCACGCCCGCGCGGGTGGCGAGGAACATCCCCGCCAGCGAGGTGATCAGCATCAGCACCACCACCTTGGGCTTGGTCAGCTCCAGGTAATCGCGCCAGCCGGCCTGCTGCCGGCGTTCACTCAGAACCGTCGCCACGTGTCATTCCTCATCGGTACATGCGCACCCGCCACGCGGGTGAAGCGCCAGCCATGGCCCAGGCGAACCTTGTCGACGACCCGAATGCGGTAGTTCACCAGCATCATCGTCAACAGCAACGCGGCGCCGCCAGCGTTGTGTGCCACGGCCACCGCCAGCGGCAGGTGCAGCAGCACATTGCTGATACCCAGGCCGATCTGTACCGCCAAGGCCAGCAACACCAAGCGCGCCAGGCCGGCCAGGCCGTTGCGATAGAGCTTCCAGCTGAGCAGCAGCAATACCGCCGTCACCAGTAGGGCGCCAAGCCGGTGGCTGATATGAATGGCGGTGCGGGCGTCACTGTCCAGCTGCCCGCCAAGGTAGTTTGGGCCGACGTGCTGGGTCAGATGGAAGCCGTTGCTGAAGTCCGCCGCCGGCCACCATTGGCCATGGCAGGTCGGCAGATCGATGCAGGCGACCGCGGCGTAGTTGGCGCTGACCCAGCCGCCCAACGCGATCTGGCCGATCACCACCAACAGCGCCAACGCCGCTACCCGGCGCACGCTCAGCGGCAGTTTTGGCAAGGGCGCAAATGCCCGAGATAGACGCAGGGATAACAGGAACAGCAGGCTCAAGGTGGTAAAGCCGCCAAGCAAGTGCGCGGTGACCACCTGCGGCCAGAGTTTCAGGGTTACCGTCCACATTCCGAACGCCGCTTGCGCCAGCACCACCCCTAGCAACAACAGCGGCAAGCGATAGGGCTGACCGTCACGCGCATGGCGGCGCACGGCTTGGAAAGCGAGCAGGGCAATCACCAGTGCCAGGGCCCCGGCAAAGTAGCGGTGGACCATCTCCGCCCAGCCTTTGGCCGCTTCCACCGGGTGTTCCGGGAAATGCAGTTCGGCGTGGGCCAGCTGAGCGTCGGACTTGGGCACGCTGATAAAACCGTAGCAGCCCGGCCAGTCGGGGCAACCCAGGCCTGCATGGGTGAGGCGGGTATAGGCACCGAGCAGAACGACCACAAGTGCCAGCAGGGTGGCGAACACGGCGAGGCGGTATCCGGGTCTGGCCATGGTTTGGCTCCTATCCGATGTTGGACAGCTTGAGCAGGTGACGCAGATCGTCCAGCACGTGCTTGCCCTTGACCTTGGCGTCGTAGCGCAGCACCAGGTTGCCGTGCGGATCGACGATCCACAGCTGCGGGCCAGGCTCGCTGACCTTGTGGCCGTAGCGCTGCAGGTCGAGGGGATAACGCTGTAGTTGCGGGTACTCGCGGCCGAGCAACGCTTGGTAATCAGCGGCCAACGGCTGGGCACTGGCCAACGCATGGCTGGCACGGCTGGCGTCGCGACCCAGGCCTACCTGAATCTGCCGGGCCAGGTACACCAGCTGCTGGCAGTCCTCGGCACAGGCGGCAGGTGCGCTGACCAACAGCTGCCAGCGCTCACCCTGCGCATCGATACCGATATCGGCCCGGGTCTGGCCGTTGCCGATCATTGCGCCGTGATAGCTGCGCCCCTCAGGCACCCAGAACTTGAACTTGTACATGCTGGTGGCCAGGATCATCGGGCCGACCGCCACCAAAAGAATCAGCAGCAGCTGCAAACGCCCGCGGGCTCTAGGTTTGCGGCCTTCAGGCACGTCCAGTGGACTCGTGGCGGTGCTCATGGTCGTTCTCCTTTTTGTGGTGCCAGCCGAAGTACAGGTAGAGCAATACCAGCGCCGCCGACAGGGCGAACCACTGCACGGCATAGCCCAAGTGCTTTTCCGGGCCCATGGCGACTACCGGCCAGTCCAGCCGATAGCTGCCAGGGCCAGGCTCCAGGCGCAGTTCATGGGCAAAGCCGTCGCGGCCTAGCTGCTGCCACAGTTGGCCGGCGTCGATGGTGGTCAACAGCTGCGGCCATTGCTCGCCGACTGGGTCGGCGTGTAATTGGAAGGCACTGCCCGGCGTTACGTAGACCGAGGCTTGCAGGGTCAGCGCTTGTGCAGGGGTGTCGAAGGCCACTGGCACGCGCCGATCAGGCCACGGCAACCAGCCTCGATTGACCAGCAACCACAGGCCGCTGGCCTGATCGTGGAACGGTTGCAGCAACTCGACGCCCGCGCGGCCATCGCGCAGGCGGTTATCCAGCAGCAGGCTGTGCTCGCTGTCGAAACGGCCATGCAGGTGTACCCGGTAGAACGCTGGATCGGGCAATTGCTCGATTTGCGCTATGGCCAGTGGCGCCTCGACGCGGCGTTCGGCATAGGTATCGAGCAGCACGCGTTTTTCATCGGCCCGGCGCAATTGCCAGCAGCCGAGCGCGATCAAGCCCGGCAGCAGCGCTAGCACTACCAAGGTGGGTACCAGGCCTGGGCGAAACGGCTTCACCGGGGCCTCGTCAGGTCGAGCGCTATACTCAAAGTCATCACTGCATCCCCCCGGAGTGCCGCCATGCTCAAGGCCGCGATTGTCCTATTGCTGTTGGCCACTATCGCCAGCCTGTTCAGTGGCCTGGTGTTTCTGGTCAAGGACGATGAGAACTCGACCCGCTTGCTCAAGGCGCTGACGGTGCGGGTCACCCTGGCGGCCCTGACGCTTGCGCTGGTCACCTGGGGCTTGATGAGCGGCCAGCTGGTGTCTCACGCGCCCTTCTGAATTTTGGGGCCGCTTTGCGACCCATCGCAGGCAAGCCAGCTCCTACAGGTATTGAGTCTTCATGCATTGCGCAGTACCTGTAGGAGCTGGCTTGCCTGCGATGGGCTGCAAGGCAGCCCCCAAACCCCCAGCCAAACTCAAAGCACATAGACAAAAATAAACAGCCCCACCCAAACCACATCGACGAAGTGCCAATACCAACTGGCCGCCTCAAAACCAAAGTGCTTGTCGGCATTGAAGTGCCCGCGCAACACCCGACAGAACATCACGATCAAGATCAAGGTACCCAAGGTCACATGCGCGCCGTGGAAACCGGTAAGCATGAAGAACGTCGCCCCGTAGATCCCCGACCCCAGGGTCAGGCCCAGATGGGTGTAGGCCTCGTAATACTCATAGGCCTGCAACGCCAAAAACGACAGCCCCAAGACAATGGTCAGCCCCAGCCACAGTTTCAGCGGGCCACGGTGATCCTTGCGCAACGCATGGTGGGCAATGGTGATGGTCACGCTGGAGCTGACCAGCAAGATGGTGTTGATCAATGGCAGGTGCCAGGGGTCGATGATGTCCTTGGGCGGCGGGAATAGTTTCGGGTCCGGCGTATGCAGCAGCGGCCAGGCAAACTCGAAGCTCGGCCAGAGCATGTGCGCCACGCCCTTGTCACCCTCGCCGCCCAACCATGGCCCGGCCAGCACCCGCACGTAGAACAGCGCGCCAAAGAAGGCCAGGAAAAACATCACCTCGCTGAAGATGAACCAGCTCATGCCCCAACGGAACGAACGGTCCATCTGCGGGCTGTACAACCCCGCCTTGCTCTCCTTGATCACCGCGCCAAACCAACCGAACAGCATGTAAGCCAGGCACAAGGCACCAACGAAGAAGATCAGCGGCCCGAGGGAATCCGGGTGGCCAGCCTTCATATCATTGAACCAGGTTCCCAGGCCGAACACGGTGATGAACATGCCGACCGTGGCGATGATCGGCCATTTGCTCTGCGCCGGGACGTAGTAGTGATCATGACTTGCCATTGCTGTTCTCCTTCCCTCAGCGGGCGCGCTGGACGTCCTCGGCGGCGACATGCGCAACCGGCGGGTGGCGAGCGGTGATGTCGAACAAGGTGTAGGCCAGTGTCAGGTGCTTCACGTTGCCCGGCAGGTCGCGGTCAACAATGAAGCGCACCGGCATCTCGATGCGTTCACCGGGCTGCAGCACCTGCTGGGTAAAGCAGAAGCACTCGGTCTTGTGGAAATACGCTGCCGCCTCGGCCGGGGTGATGCTGGGGATGGCCTGGGCGCTCATGGGTTTGTCGGTCGGGTTGTGGGCAACGAAGACCATCTGGTTCACCGCCCCCGGGTTGACCTCGATCTGGTCAGCGGTGGAGTAGAAATCCCAGACCATGTCGCTGGCATTGGTCGACATGAACTGCACGCGCACCGTGCGCGAGGGGTCGCTGACCTGGCTGCCCGCGTACTGCCCGCCAGTCTTGCCATTGATGCCGAACGCCTTGCACATCACGTCATAGATTGGCACCAGGGCAAAGCCGAAGGCGAACATCACCACCGTCAGCAGCAGCAGGCGTCGCACCAGGCGCTTGAGCGGCAGGCTGTTCATCGAGGCGCTCCTACTTCACTTGCGGTGGGGTCTGGAAGGTGTGGTACGGCGCCGGCGATGGCACCGACCACTCCAGCCCCTCGGCACCGTCCCATGGCTTGGCCGGTGCCGGGGCGCCGCCACGAATGCACTTGATGACGATGAACAGGAAGAAGATCTGCGTGGCGCCAAACATGAATGCGCCAACCGACGAGACCATGTTGAAGTCGGCAAATTGCAGGTTGTAGTCGGGAATCCGCCGCGGCATGCCGGCCAGACCGACGAAGTGCATGGGGAAGAAGGCCAGGTTCATACCGACGAACGACAGCCAGAAATGCAGCTTGCCGAGGGTTTCGTCGTACATGTGGCCGGTCCATTTCGGCAGCCAGTAGTAGGCCGAGGCGAAGATGCCAAAGATCGCCCCCGGCACCAGCACGTAGTGGAAATGCGCGACCACGAAGTAGGTGTCGTGGTACTGGAAGTCCGCCGGGGCAATCGCCAGCATCAGCCCGGAGAAACCACCAATGGTGAACAGAATGACGAAGGCGATGGCAAACAGCATCGGTGTCTCGAAGGTCAGCGCGCCCTCCCACATGGTGCTGACCCAGTTGAACACCTTCACCCCGGTGGGCACGGCGATGAGCATGGTGGCGTACATGAAGAACAACTCACCGACCACCGGGATGCCGACCACGAACATATGGTGGGCCCAGACGATGAACGACAGGAAGGCGATCGCCCCAGTGGCGTAGACCATCGAGGTGTAACCGAACAGCGGCTTGCGCGAGAACGCTGGGATGATCGAGCTGACCGCGCCGAATGCCGGCAGGATCATGATGTACACCTCGGGATGGCCAAAGAACCAGAACACATGCTGGAACAACACCGGATCACCGCCGCCGGCAGCGCTGAAGAAGCTGGTGCCGAAGTGGATGTCCATCAGCATCATGGTCACCACGCCCGCCAGCACCGGCATTACCGCGATCAGCAGGAACGCGGTGATCAGCCAGGTCCAGACGAACAGCGGCATTTTCATCAAGGTCATGCCGGGCGCACGCAGGTTGAGGATGGTGGCGATCACGTTGATCGCGCCCATGATCGAACTGACCCCCATCAGGTGAATGGCGAAGATGAAGAAGGTCACGCTGGCTGGCGCGTAAGTGGTGGACAACGGCGCGTAGAACGTCCAGCCGAAGTTCGGCCCGCCGCCAGGGCTGAACAGGGTCGAGACCAGCAGCAGGAAGGCCGCCGGCAACAGCCAGAAGCTGAAGTTGTTCATCCGCGGCAGGGCCATGTCGGGGGCGCCGATCATTAGCGGGATCATCCAGTTGGCCAAGCCGACGAAGGCCGGCATCACCGCACCGAACACCATGATCAGGCCATGCATGGTGGTCATCTGGTTGAAGAACGCTGGCTCCACGATCTGCAAGCCCGGCTGGAACAGCTCGGCGCGGATCACCATGGCGAACGAGCCGCCAAGCAGGAACATGATGAAGCTGAACCACAGGTACATCGTGCCGATGTCCTTGTGGTTGGTGGTCAGCACCCAGCGCATCAGGCCCTTGGCCGGACCGTGGGCGTGCTCATGGCCGTGGGCGTGGTCGTCGATCACTGCACTCATGTCCTGTCTCCTGCAATCCACTGGCTGCGGCGGGGATAGCGGTTCATTGGCCTTCTGCCTGCTTGAGCGCCAGTACATCCTTCGGCGTGACCATGTCGCCCTTGTTGTTGCCCCAGGCGTTGCGCTCGTAGGTCACCACGGCGGCGATATCGACTTCCGAAAGCTGCTTGCCGAAGGCCGCCATGGCGGTCCCCGGCTTGCCGTGGAAGACAATCCCCAGGTGCGCATCCTTCGGCCCGGTGGCGATCTTCGATCCCTTGAGCGCCGGGAACATCGGCGGCAAGCCCTGGCCCTCGGCCTGGTGACAGGCCACGCAAGTGGTGTGGTAGACCTTGTCGCCACGCTCGACCAGCTCTTCAAGCGTCCATTCCTTGCTGGTCAGCTCCTTGAGCTTGGCCGCTTCAGCCTTGCGCTCGCCAAGCCAGGTGTCGTAGTCGGCCTTGGACTTGACCTCGACCACCACCGGCATGAACCCGTGGTCTTTGCCGCACAACTCGGTGCACTGGCCGCGATAGATGCCGGGCTTCTCGATCCGGGTCCAGGCCTCGTTGACGAAACCAGGGATGGCGTCACGCTTGACCGCGAAAGCCGGCACCCACCAGGAGTGGATGACATCGGCGGCAGTGACCAGGAAGCGCACCTTGGCGCCCACCGGCAGTACCAGCGGCTGATCGACTTCGAGCAGGTAATGCTCGTCTTTGGGGGCCTTGTTCTGGATTTGCTCGGCGGGGGTGGCCAGGTTGCTGAAGAACTCGACGTCCTGACCGAGGTATTTGTAGTGCCATTTCCACTGGTAGCCGGTGACCTGGATGTCGATGTCCGACTCGCTGGCGTCATAGATGTCGATCAGGGTCTTGGTGGCCGGGATGGCCATCACGACCAGAATCAGGAAGGGGACCACGGTCCAGAGAATTTCTACCCAGGTGTGCTCGTGGAAATGCGCCGGCTGCTGGCCGGTGGAGCGGCGGTGGATGACCATCGACCAGAACATCGCGCCGAATACCACGATACCGATGACCACGCAGATCCAGAAGATGGTCATGTGTAGGTCGAACACAGCGTGGGAGACTTCCGTAGCCCCCGGTGCCATGTTGACGGTCCATGCGCCGTGCGCCTGACCGAAAACCGACCACAACAGAAGGCCCATCCAGACATGTGGATGTCGCATCATTGCGGGTTCCCCTTATCGTTCTTGTAGTCCCGGAGGCGTAGACCTTGGGCAAGGGGGGGCGGCAGTCAAGACAGCCTACTTCGACGACCGAGCTCCTCTGCAAACTGCAGGCGGGCCTCATCAACGAATCACGTTCAACCCGAGTATAGACAGCGACCAATGGCGCGCAATGCAGCCTATGAAATGATCGTCACGAATCGACAAAAACACTTGAAAGCCGCATGAATGCTGGGCTCTGGCACAATAGTGGCACCGTGATATATCGCAGCGCGCACACGTTTGCCTGTTTTATAACAAATGCGTCTTAGGCATTCCGTATACCGAGCTAACTTAGAGTCTTCCGTAAAATATGTCTTCCGTTTGTCATCCCTTGTCCCTGGAGTTGTCATGAACATCGCTGCTGTACGCGAGCAGATCAAACAAGCCCATCAACATGAGAGCCTGACCGGCCAACTGAAACAACGACTCGAGGCGCAGCTGCCTCACCTGCATCCTTCGATCCAACTCCCCGAGCAGGATGCCCAGGGCACCATGGCGCGCTTCGTCGGCGCCTACATCGATGAGGTTCCGCAACTGCTGGAGGCTGCCCATGAGGTGGCGCGTGAGGCCGGAATCGAATCGCAGATCAAACCGGTGTTGAAGATCGCCGAGGCCTACTTCCTGCAGCCACCGAGTGTGATGGCCGGGCATGTTGGCCTGGATTGCCTGCTGGATGAGGCGTACTTGGCTCATCGTTTGGTAGAGGAGGTCAATGACCTGTACATCCGCCACTTCCAGCAGCCGTTGATTCCGGTGGATACCACCGTGGCCAACGTGATTGCCCATCAGCTGATTGGCGAGACGTTTGCCAATCAGCTGGATGAGGTGGTGCATCATTCGGTGGATGAGATGTTGAATGATGAGAGTTTTGCCCTGGAATCGGTGGAAGCCTATCGGGCCAAGCTGAGCAGCCCTGAGACGGGCGAAGCGTGGAAGCGTTGGCCGTGCCTGTCGCGCCAACTCGGTGTCGAGCTAGGACAGCCGGCCTGAAGTGTCTTGATATAACGCCATCGCGGGGCAAGCCCGCTCCCACGCCAGGCATTACGCAGGCTGCGTGGGAGCGGGCTTGCCCCGCGATGGCGTTTTCCGGGTATTAAACCCCCACGCCAGCCGTAGTCCGAATCCTGCCCTCGATCCTGCGCTTCAACCGCCGCTGCTCGATCTTCAACCTCGATCCCTTGGCGGCATTACTGCGTCCCCAGTCCTCGAGCAATTCCAGGCACGAGTGGTCGATATAGCTGAGATTACCCAACGGCACATGCAAGGTCGTCCCGGCCGGTACCGCTTCGAGTACCTGGGTCAGCGCCGGCACCTTGAGGAAGGTGGCCGCGCCGCTCAAACGCAGCTCCATATGCCCAGGCTTGTCCAGCGTGACCAGATTGATCTTCAGCCGTGCAGCTTTGAACGCCAGCTTCAACAGGGTCAGGGCAAAGCCCAACAGCACCCCGGTCAGCAGGTCAGTGAAGATAATCGCCAACGCGGTCGCCGCGTAGGTGAACATCGGCATCCGCCCATAACGGCCAAGCCCGCGAAAGGCCTTGAAATCGACCAGTTTGACCCCGGTGTAAACCAACACACCGGCCAGGCTCGCCACCGGAATCTGTTGCAGCACGCTGCTCAGCACCACCACGAACGCCAGCAGCCAGAGGCCATGCAGGATCGCCGAGGCGCGGGTCTGTGCACCGGCCTGGACGTTGGCCGAGCTGCGCACGATCACCCCGGTCATCGGCAGTGCGCCAAGGATGCCGCAGAGCATGTTGCCGATACCCTGGGCCGACAGTTCCTTGTCGAAGTCCGAACGTTGGCCACTGTGCATGCGGTCTACCGCTGCAGCCGACAGCAGGGTTTCGGCACTGGCGATGAAGGCCAGGGCAAAAGCGGCTACCAGCAAGGTCGGATCGGCCAGTTTCAGCAAGTCATCAGGCCGTAGCCAGTCGATCGCCTCGGACAAATCCGCCGGCACCACCACGCGATTGACTGGCAACGCCAACCACATGCTGATCATCGTCATCGTCGCCACGCCCAACAGCGCACCGGGAACGAAACGCAGACGCTGCGGGCGCCAGCGCTCCCAGGCCCACATCATGGCGATGGTGCCCAGCCCTAATGCGCCCGCCTGCCAGCCACTGCCCGCGTTTTCCAGCGGCATCGCCGCCATTAACGTCGCAGGGAATTCCAGCAGGTTTTGCAGCCCCGAAGGCTGCGGTGCGGTGTCGAACATCACATGCACCTGAGACAGCACGATCAGCACACCAATACCGGCGAGCATGCCGTACACCACCGCAGGCGCGGTGACCCGGAACCAGCAACCCAGGCGAAAACGCCCGGCCAGCAGTTGCAGCAGACCGGCCAACAGCAGGATCGGCCCGAGCATGGCCATGCCATGCTGGCGCACCAGCTCGAATACCAGTACTGCCAAGCCTGCGGCAGGGCCGCTGACTTGTAGCGGCGAGCCTGCGATAAAGCCCACCACGATGCCACCGATGATGCCGGTGATCAGGCCCTTGGCCGGCGGCATGCCCGAGGCAATCGCGATGCCCATGCACAAGGGCAGGGCCACCAGAAAGACCACTACCGACGCCAGCAACTCACGCGGCAGGGCCGCTTTGATCTGTGTCTTGTTCACCCTACTTCTCCTTTCTCTATCACACGGCCATTCCGCTGGCCGTGGGCACGTGGGACCCCTGACTCGCGCCCAGGCGCGGGCCGCCAGCAGCTATGCCGGCAAGGCAGTCAGGGAAATTCAAGGCAGCCGAAGGCCGCACCACACCCCTAGGGGTGTAGCCGGCTATCAAGGTCTTAAGGTGTCAGGGTCGCTTAGTAGCGGCCTCTCGGGGTGGCGCTAGGGATCGGCTCGCCTGCGGTCAGCGGCAGGAAGCGGTCGCTGGCGGCATCATAGGCTTCGATCTTGCTGGTCTCGATGTCGTAGATCCAACCATGGATATACAGCTGACCGGCAGCCAGGCGCGAGGCCACAGAGGGGTGAGTGCGCAAGTGATGCAGCTGGGCGATGACGTTCTCTTTGGTGACCACTTGCATGGTCTCGTGCTCACTGCCACACGAGCAGTTGTCCTCGACCACCGTGCGCGCGACCTCAGCATGGCGCAGCCAGGCTTTGACCGTTGGCATCTTTTCCAACGAATTGGGGTTGAGTACCGCACGCATGGCGCCGCAGTCAGAGTGGCCACATACGATGATGTGGTGCACGCCCAAGGCCAATACGGCGTATTCGATGGCGGTGGACACGCCGCCGTTCATCTGGCCGTACGGCGGCACAACGTTACCGACGTTACGAGTCACGAACAGATCGCCAGGCGAGCTCTGGGTGATCAGCTCAGGGACGATGCGCGAATCGGCGCAAGTGATGAACATGGCGCGCGGCTTCTGCGCGGTGGCGAGCTTCTTGAACAGCTCCTGCTGCTCCGGAAACACGTCATGGTGGAAGCGCAGGAAGCCGTCGACGATATGCTTGAGGGCGGCATCGGCGCTCTCGGCGGGAGCATCAGCCGGAGTGGCCTTGGATGGGTCCTTGATGGGCATGATTCATCCTCTTGACGGTGTGTAGGTAAGTTCCATTTTACCGGTTAAAGATCATGGCTATGCGTGGAATTAGATGACGCGCAGGGGCCATTAATCACAGTCGGTGTGGACTGATTTCATACGCTACGGGAGAAAACTTAATTGAAACTGAATTTGAAGGCTCTAGAACGGGCGTTCCAGCTTCATGAGGCGGGACTTTGATAATAGCAAAAAAACATCAAACGCCAAGACCCATTAGTAAAAATAGTGTGAAGTATTAGTTGTACTTGTTGTTTCGGCGGTGACTTCTTCGCGGGCAAGCCCGCTCCCACAGGGGTAGCGTTGATCATCAGAACGGCGCTGTCCCTGTGGGAGCGGGCTTGCCCGCGAAGAGGCCAGTATGATCAAGGCTCAAAGGTTCAGAACAACGCCATCTGCCCACCCGGTGGACAAAATGCCGAGCAGTCCAACACCTGTGCCTCCCGCCCTTCGAACTGCAACCGACGCATTGCCCGGGCAAACCGCTGCGCCAGCAACTCGGCAAACACGCCTTCACCCCGCATTCGCGAACCAAAACGGCTGTCATACAACTCGCCGCCTCGGCTTTGGCGAATCAAGCTCAGTACATGCGCCGCCCGCTGCGGGTAGTGATCCTGAAGCCACTGCTCGAACAACGGCGCCACCTCCAATGGCAGACGCAGCATCATGTAGGCCGCGCTTTGCGCGCCAGCCTCCTTGGCCGCCTCCAGCAGATGCTCAAGCTCACTGTCGTTGATCATCGGAATCATCGGCGAGCACAGCACGCCCACGGGCACACCTGCCTCGCGCAACACCTTAATCGCCCGCAAACGCGCCTTTGGCGCGGCCGCCCGAGGCTCGAGTACACGCTTGAGCTCATCGTCCAGCGTAGTCAGGCTGATCATCACCCGCGCCAGGCGCTGGCTCGCCAGCTCGGCAAGCACGTCGAGATCGCGCAGGATCAGCGAACCCTTGGTGACGATGGTCACCGGATGGCGATAGCGCAACAGCACTTGCAGCAGGCGTCGGGTGAGCTGCTGTTCACGCTCGATGGGCTGGTAGGGATCGGTATTGGAGCCCAGATTGATCGGCGCGCAGATGTAGCCAGGCTTGCTCAGTTGTTGCTCGAGCACTTCGGCAGCGTTGGTCTTGGCGATCAGCTTGGTTTCAAAGTCCAGGCCTGGCGACAGGTCCCAATAGGCGTGGCTGGGGCGGGCATAACAGTAGATGCAGCCATGCTCGCAGCCGCGATAAGGGTTGATCGAACGGTCGAAGGGCAGGTCGGGCGAGGTGTTGCGGGTGATGATGGTCTTGGCCGTCTCGATCCGCACCTCTGTGCCTTGGGTAGGCGGGACTTCCTGGTACCAGCCATCGTCCTCGGCCACCGAACGGTTAGCGGCAAAGCGGTTGTCGGGGTTGTGGGTCGTACCACGACCTCGAACCGGTGCTGGAGTGTGCATGGCTGTGCCCTGATACTGTTTTTATATACAGTATCCGAGTACATGCATTTGCTCCAGCACCGTTGGGCATTATTCTGGCGCGGCCTCCAACCCATTCCAGCGCAAGTAGGCATCAAGGTTCAATGGGCGACCCAGGAAGTCTGCAACGCTCATCGCCAGGCTTCGCGATATTCCATGAGCAATGAATTTCTCGCGCAACGCATGCCCCGTTGCCCCGTCGCGCAAGCCCACTTGCTCGAAGCAGGTAAATAGATCGACGGCGTGGGCATCCGACCACAGATAGGCAAAATAGCTCCCATCGTAGCCACCCACCAGATGCTCGAACGCCTGGGCTGGCCGCTCGAATTCGGCCAGTGGCCTGCCGAATACCTGGCGGTAACTGTCCTCTACACGCACCTGTAGGGCTCGACCGTCCTTCACATTGCGATGCAGATCCAGGTCCAACAGGGACAGCGCCAACCCCCTGGCAACTTCACCAACAGCATCACGCTGCAAGCGCTTGAGCACAGGTTGCAGCGTCGAAACGGTCAGTCTCCCCCCGGTCTGGTAATCCGCTGAAATGCTGGCCAGAAACTCTGCCGACCAGACCCAACGCTCGAGCAACTTGCTGCACACCTCATTACCTACCCTGCCCAACCGGCGGGTATCGGACAGCAAATGATTGCGGGTTCGCAGCAAAAGATGCTGCAGGGCATGGCCGAATTCATGGAACAGTTTGCGCAATGCCAAGTGGTCCAGCAGTGGCGGGGCGCCGTCGACGGCCTCGGGCACATCACAGAAGATCATTGCCATAGGCCCGTGGTAGACACCCTCGGTATCGACCCGGCGATTGAAGGCATAGCTGGTGTAGACACTTCCAGGCTCCTTGCCCTCCCGGGCAACGCCATCCACATAGAGGTGGCCGATGGTTGCGTGATGTTCAACCAACTCGAAAGTCAGCACCTCAGGATGCCAAGCCTGCACCGAGGTCACCGGTACCAAGGCGATACCGAACAGCTCTCGAGTCAGCTCTACAAGCGCCGCGATAACCTTGTCATAGGGGAAAAACGCGCGTACCTGTTCTTCATCAAGTGCCGTTAGCCGGTCTTGCAGCGAGTGCTGCAGGTTGGCGACATCCCAAGGTTTGAGCTGATCAAGGCCTTGCTCCTTGGCCTGTTCCAGCAATGTGCGCCAGTGCCCCTGTACCACGGGGGTGACCCTTGCTTGCAGGTCCTGGAGAAAACCTTGTACTTCACTCCAGGCCCCCAGGTTTTTCTCCTCCAGGCTGAGCGCCACGGCATCTGTAAAGCCAAGCAACTCAGCGCGTTCCTGCCTGACCTGGGCCAACGCCTGTAGCACTGGGCCGTTATCGAGCGCGGGGTCATCGTGCGCGCCGCGGGTGTGGTAGGCCCGATACACCTGCTCGCGTAGCAAGCGATCCTGGGCGTACTTGAGGACCGCCTTGCAGGGCTGATCTTCACAGGGCACCAACCAGCCTTGAAGGCCTGCGGCGTGGGCATGAGCGGCCAGTTCTGCAAGGTTGCGCGCAGGCAGGCCGCGCAGACGCTGCTGATCTTGGACATGTATTTTTCGATCGCTGACCGAGCGATCCAGATTGTCGCCAAATTCACGCTGTAGACGAGCAATCGTCGTGTCTAGCTCACCCAATCGTTGCCGTGCCGACTCATCCAACAGTACGCCTGCCAGACGAAATTCGCGCAAACGCTTCTGCAGGGTCAGCTGCTTGTCCGCAGAGAGGCCACGGCCAATTTCGCTCTCAGCCAAGCGCTGATACAGCTGGTACAAACGCAGGTTTCTGTCCTTTTGCTTGAACCAACTGTCCACTTTGCCCAACAGCTCAATCACCAAATCAGACCAATCAGGGCCACGAGTGTGCAGAGGCATGACGCTATACGCAGCGCCCTGCAGGCGTGCCTCCAATTGATCCACGGCCAGCACCAGGTCATCCCAGGTCGGCAGCTGTTGCTGGCGTTCGATGATCTGCTCAAGCAGCGCTTCATCGGTACTTGCCAGGGCATGCTCTACAGCCGACTTCAGGTGTTCCAGGGTGACCTGGTCGTAGGCGATCAACCGATCGCCACGCAGCAAGGGGTTTGGGTTAGGCATGGGACATCCTCGGACCTTGGGAGAAAGGTCCGAATGTGGGCTACCCACCGGCAATACAGGTGCTAAATAGCTAACACCGCACCGCCCAGGCAGATGCCTGGGCGGTGGGTCAAGTTACTCCGCAGGCTTCTTCAGCTTCGGATTGGGGAAGAACTGCACAGTCTGCACCTTGACCGGCTCGGCTTTGACCGCCTGCTGGTTGACCCGGGTGCCCAGCTCTTTGGGCACCGACAAACCCTGCTCATTGAGGGTGTCGGTAAAGCCACAGGCGACGCACTCGCGGTGCGGTACGCCATCCTCGTTCCACATCATCAACCGGTCCGGCTCGCTGCACGCCGGGCAGACAGCCCCGGCGATGAAGCGCTTCTTGGTCTTGATCACAGACACCTCACTCATGCCGCCGCGTCCTCGCTCAGGCCACAATGGCGCAGCAAGGCATCGATGGAAGGCTCACGGCCGCGGAAGTCGACGAACAGCACCATAGGCTCACGCGAACCGCCACGGGCCAGGATCGCCTCACGGAAGGCGCGGCCGGTCTCGGCGTTGAGCACGCCTTCTTCCTCGAAGCGCGAGAAGGCATCGGCCGACAGCACTTCGGCCCACTTGTAGCTGTAGTAGCCCGCCGCATAACCACCAGCAAAGATGTGCGCGAAGCTGTTGGGGAAGCGGTTGTAGGCCGGCGGACGCATGACCGACACCTCGTCTCGTACGCCTTCGAGCACTTGCAGCACGCTGCGGCCATCGCCATGGCTGGCGTGCAGCTCGAAGTCGAACAGCGAGAACTCCAGCTGGCGCACCATCATCATGCCGGACTGGAAGTTCTTCGCCGCCAGCATTTTGTCCAGCAGGTCCTGAGGCAGTGGCTCGCCGCTCTCGTAGTGGCCGGAAATCAGCGCCAGCCCTTCCGGCTCCCAGCACCAGTTTTCCATGAACTGGCTCGGTAGCTCGACCGCGTCCCAGGCCACACCATTGATACCCGACACACCCGCGTGCTCGATGCGGGTCAGCAGGTGGTGCAGGCCGTGGCCGAACTCGTGGAACAGGGTGGTGACTTCATCGTGGGTCAGCAGCGCAGGCTTGCCAGGGGCGGCCGGGGTGAAGTTGCATACCAGGTTGGCCACTGGGCTCTGCAGAGTACCCGCCTCGGTACGACGACGGTCGCGGGCGCCGTCCATCCAGGCGCCGCCGCGCTTGTTGGCACGGGCATACAGGTCGAAGAAGAAGCGGCCGACGTGCTGGCCGTTTTCTTTGATCTCGAACAGACGCACGTCAGGGTGCCAGGCATCGAAGCCCTTGAGTTCGGCAATTTCGATGCCGTACAGGCGCTGGACGATGGTGAACAGGCCAGACAGCACCTTGTCGATCGGGAAGTAGGCGCGCAGGGTTTCCTGCGAGACGCTGTAGCGCTGCTCACGCAGCTTCTCGCCAAAGTAGCCAGCATCCCAGCTGGCCAGCTCCGGGCAGCCCTGCTCGGCAGCGTAGGCCTTGAGCTGGGCCAGGTCCTGGGCGGCAAATGGCTTGCTGCGCTTGGCCAGGTCACGCAGGAAGCTCAATACCTGGTCGCTGGATTCGGCCATCTTGGTCGCCAGGCTCAATTCGGCGTAATTGGCGTAACCCAGCAGTTGGGCCAGCTCTTGGCGCAGGTCGAGGATCTCGCCCATTACCGGACCGTTGTCGAACTGGCCAGCGTTCGGGCCTTGATCCGAGGCGCGAGTGCAGTAGGCGGCGTACAGCTCTTCGCGCAGGGCGCGGTCGCTGGCGTAGGTCATTACCGCGTAGTAGCTGGGGAATTCGAGGGTAATCAGCCAGCCGTCGAGGCCCTTGGCCTGGGCAGCGGCGGCCATCTGTGCCTTGGCCGACTCCGTCAGGCCGGCCAGTGCGGTTTCATCGGTAACGTGCTTGGTCCAGGCCTGGGTGGCATCGAGCAATTGGTTGGAGAAACGGCTGCCCAGTTCGCTGAGCTTGCTCTGCACTTGGGCATAGCGCTGCTGCTGGTCTGCCGGCAGGTCGATACCCGACAGGCGGAAGTCGCGCAGAGCGTGTTCGAGAATGGTTTTTTGCGCCACGTCGAAACCTGCCGCTTCCGGGCTGTTGGCCAGGGCATGGTAGGCCTCGAACAGCGCGCGGTTCTGGCCAAGCTCGGTGGAATAGGCGCTCAACGCAGGCAGGCAGGACTCATAAGCCTCGCGCAGCTCTTGGCTGTTGCACACCGCATTGAGGTGGCTGACCGGGCTCCAGGCAGCGCCGAGGCGGTCGTTGAGTTCGTCCATCGCCAGCACCAGGCCCGCCCAGGTCGGGGCTTTGCCTTGCTCGGCGAGGATCTTGGCGATGGCTTGGCGGTTGTCGGCCAGGATCTGTTCGATCGCCGGCAGCACATGTTCGGCACGGATCGCCGAGAAGGGCGGCAGATCGTAGGACTGCAGAAGTGGGTTGTTCGCACTCACGGTTTAGATACCTTGGCAGGAGAAACACGGGACCATCTTAATTACAATCGACGCCGTCCGCAGCAGGCAGCCCGCCTATTGGCAATCAAGAGAGGCGCTATCATGGCCATTCGAAACTTCCAGCAACACACTCCGAAAGTTGGACCACGCGCTTTTATCGACCGTTCGGCGGTGGTGCTGGGGGATGTGGAGATCGGTGAAGACAGCTCGGTCTGGCCACTGACGGTGATCCGCGGTGACATGCACCGCATCCGCATTGGCGCGCGCACCAGCGTGCAGGATGGCAGCGTGCTGCACATCACCCATGCCGGGCCGTTCAACCCCGATGGCTTTCCACTGATCATAGGTGACGAGGTGACCATCGGTCACAAGGTCATGCTGCATGGCTGTACCCTGGGTAGCCGGATTCTGGTTGGCATGGGCAGCACCATCATGGATGGCGCGGTGGTCGAGGATGAGGTGATCATCGGTGCCGGCAGCCTGGTGCCGCCCGGCAAGCGCCTGGAGAGTGGTTACTTGTATGTGGGTAGCCCGGTGAAGCAGGCGCGGGCGCTGACTGACAAAGAGCGGGCGTTTTTCCCGTACAGTGCCAGCAATTACGTCAAGCTCAAGGACCAGCATCTGGCCGAAGGCTACGACCAACCCGAATGACGCTATCGCGGGGCAAGCCCGCTCCCACGAGAGTTCCACAGCCCTACAAGTTTTAGCAACCTACTGGGCTATCGTGGGAGCGAGCTTGCCCCGCGATGAGGCCCTCAAGACAACCCCAGTGGACCGCACCGCATGCACCAGCAGAACATCCTCTTCGACCTCGACGGCACCCTGACCGACCCACGCCTGGGCATCACCCGCTCGATCCAGTACGCGCTCGCCAAGCTGGGCATCGACGAACCCGACCTGACCCGCCTGGAACACTTCATCGGCCCGCCGCTGTTGCAGGCGTTCATGCAGTTCTATCGCTTCGATGAGGCCAAGGCCTGGGAGGCGGTGAATTTCTACCGGGAACGTTTCAAAGTCACCGGTCTATACGAAAACCTGGTGTTCGACGGCGTGCCGGCGTTGCTCCAAGCGCTCAACGGCCAGGGCCGGACCTTGTATGTCGCGACCTCCAAGCCGTGGCAATTCGCCCGCGAGATCGCCCGGCATTTCGACTTCGCCCATCACTTCAAGGTGATCTACGGCAGTGAGCTGGATGGCACCCGCACCAACAAGGTCGAGTTGATTGGCCACCTGCTGGAGCAGGAAGGTCTGGACCCGGCGCAGACTCTGATGATCGGCGATCGCAAACATGACCTGATCGGCGCGCGCAGCAATGGCTTGCAGGCGGTGGCAGTGGGCTATGGGTTTGGCAGTCGCGAGGAGTTGGTGGCTGAGCAACCGGCGTTCCACTTTGAGACGCTGGCTGAGTTGCATCAGGCCTTCATCAACGGCTGAGCCGTCCGCCCTCATCGCCGGGCAAGCCCGTTCCCACGCAGGCCTTCGAACGCATCTATGGCGTGAGAGCTATGGCGTGGGAGCCGGCTTGCCCCGCGATGAGCGCCGCCAGCGCTGCCTTGCGCTGATCCACCGGCAGCCGCCCCAATTGCTCAACCCGCTGATAAAACCGCGCCCAATCCCCGCCCCCTTCGGCAAACAACGCCGCAAACGCTGGCACCCACTGGTCATACAACCCAAACGGCAGCAACTTGGCATTGTTCATCGGCGCATACATCCACGCGTCATAACGCCCATCCCCCGCCCAAGCGCCATCGCGCAACTGCCGATACTCGCGGCGCAGGCGCTCGAATTCAGCCTGCTTCGCCGCCCGTTTGCCTGCATCGTTCAACGGCCCGGCATAAATCTCCTGCAAGCGCTCACGGCTGGCGAGCACCAGCCCGATAAACTGCTCCCGCTGGCGCCCAGCGCCCTCTGCAACCGCTGGAAGCCCACGGCTGGCGCGCCATTGCCGCGTTCCCTGCTGCTCGACAAAGGTGGCGAATGACTCGTTGAATTCAGTGTCGTCCTGCACATAGAAGCGCTGGTGTGCCAGCTCATGGAAGATCAGCGAGGCCAGTCGCTCATCACCCCAGCCGACCATCGACGACAGCAACGGGTCGTCGAACCAGCCCAACGTCGAGTAGGCCTCCACCCCGCCCACGTAGACATCCATGCCTTGCTGGCGCATCAGCGCCGCCGCGCCGCGTGCGGCACCTTGGCGGTAGTAGCCGCGATAAGCCACGCAACCGGCGATGGGGAAGCAATGAGTGACCGGTTGCAGCGATAGCTCCGGCGTGGCGAACACGTTCCACACCACATAGGGCCGGCCCAGATCGGCGTAGACCCGGTAACTGCGGTTATCGGGCAGTTTCAACTGTTCACTGGCAAATACCCGCGCCTGCTCGGCGTGCAACAGGCGCTGGCGCAGCGTCGGCTCAGTCGCCGGATCCGCAAGCAAGCGCTCCACCGGTTGACGGGCGCGCAACAACTGCCATTGGCCCTCGGCCAGCTGGCTGTAATAGCTGACACTGCTGCAACCGCTGAGCAGAAGCGCGGCAACTACGGGAACAAAAGCGGTTAAAACGCGGTCGAGTGCCCCAGGGCCTGAGCGCTGGAAAAGAAAAATTCGAAACATTGCAGCTGTCTATCTCGCTCAAGGCCGGTGCAAGTCAAAGATTATCTCGCCAAGGGGGAGTATCGCCATGCGTTCACAGTTAGCCATCGGCACATTGCTGCTGTTGTCAGGTTGCTCCACCCTGCCAGATCCCGACCCGAACCAGGCCTGGATCGACCTGGCCCCGCACGATGACACCTCATTGCACGCCGTGCAGGTGGATGAGCGCGACTGGGCCGATAACCGCTATTTCGAAGTCGCCCCTGGCAACCATGAGCTGACCGTGCGCTACCAGTTTCCTGTCGCCCCGAGCAATATCGGCCCCGTCGCCGAGCCGCTGTGGCGCGATTGCCAGCTCAATGTCAGCTTCAAGGACTTCAACGCTGGCCAGCGCTATCGCCTGCAAGCGGGCAGCATTGGCTTCCGTCCGTGGATCAAGCTGTATGACCAGCAGCAAAAACTGGTGGGACAGGGCGAACCGGCAGGCTGCCAACGCACCTGAACGTGCTGATTGGCGCTATGCTTGTGCCTTGTGAACGTGCAAGTGGGAGTTTCACCATGCGCCAGCCCATGATGCTGATCGCCCTCAGTGCACTGGGGGCTTGCGCCAGCCCCTTGCCCCCCGCCGACCCCAAGCAAGCCTGGATCGACCTGTACACCATCACGCCAGGTCGAGTGATCATGGCCGATCGCCTGGATGGCAAGCGACTCAACGATGGGCGCTACTTCCAGGTCACCCCTGGCAAACACGAGTTGGTCGTGCGCTTTGACTACGAAGTGACCAGCGGGCTGTTTACCACCGACCCCACCGAACGCACCTGCTACCTGACCGTGCGCTTCGACAATTTCGAGGCTGGCCAGCGTTATCGCCTGGAAGCCCGGGCGCCAGCCATGCAGCCGCAGGTGTACCTGTACGACAACAGCCGCAAGGTGTTGGTCGATGAGCCTAGCGACATCTTCTGTATTCCCTAGCGCTTTTCAGGCAGTCCGCTGGAACGAAAAGCCTACTCACCAAGGGCCGCCACGCGGCCCTTGGCTTAGACGCTACTGATCATTCTTCTGATAAATGATCTTTTTGGTCCCAGCATCACAGCTGCCAACGACCATGTTCTGATCCTTGACCTCGCTATTAGGGACGATCTCCAGCGTGTATGAGGCTACCCCTCGCGCTTGAATCTTCGCTTCGATCTCAGCCTTGAGTTCCTCACACGGCTTGACAGCCGCCAACGCGGACGTTGCGAGCAGGGAAGCCAGCACGGCGATTGCAACGCGGATCATGGAACGGCTCCTGAAAGGGCAGGCAAACTGCCAACGCCCTTTAGACTACAGCAAACGTCCGCCGTTGCGCCGCCTACGGCACCAAGGTGGCGTCCAGGCTGATCTGCGCGTTGAGTACCTTGGATACCGGGCAACCGGCCTTGGCCTTGTTGGCGATTTGCTGGAACTGCGCGTCGTTGGCGCCGGGCACCTTAGCCTTGAGAATCAGGTGCACAGCCGTGATAGCGAAGCCGTCTGGCTGCTTGTCCAAGGTCACCTCAGCGATGGTATCGATCCGCTCCGGGGTCAGCCCCGCCTCACCGAGCATCATCGACAGCGCCATCGAAAAGCAGCCGGCATGGGCCGCGCCAATCAGCTCTTCCGGATTAGTGCCCGGAGTCCCTTCGAAGCGGGTATTGAAGCCATACGGGTTTTGCTTGAGGGCGCCGCTCTCGGTAGACAGCAGGCCATTGCCATCCTTGAGACCACCTTGCCAAACCGCCGATGCTGTCTTCTTCATTGTTGCCTCCTGGACATGGGTTCGTGTGCCTAAGGTTGAGAGGATTGTGCCTACGGCAAGTTCAGAACAATCGCAGGCCTTGCATTGAATCCGTCGAATCTGCCCATACAGAGTCTAAAAGGCACTTGGCCAACCACTTCTGCGGAGGCTCCAATGACGCACCTGCGTGACCTGAAGATATCCACCCTCGACCTGGTGCCGGTGCGCGCTGATGCCGGCCCCGCCCAGTCGCTGCGCAACTCGCTGGACCTGGCGCGCAACGTCGAGCGTTTCGGCTACAACCGCTTCTGGGTGGCCGAACACCACAACATGGACGGTATCGCCAGCTCTGCGACGTCGGTGCTGATCGGCTATTTGGCCGGCGGCACTTCGACCATTCGTCTGGGCGCAGGCGGGGTGATGCTGCCCAACCATGCGCCGCTGGTCATCGCTGAACAGTTCGGCACCCTGGCCAGCCTGTATCCGGGCCGCATCGACCTGGGCCTGGGCCGCGCCCCCGGTTCCGACCAGATGACAGCCCGCGCGCTGCGCCGTGAGCGCTCAGGCAGCGCTGATGATTTCCCAGATGACGTCGAGGAGCTGGTGCGTTATCTGGGTCCACGCACGCCGGACCAGCGTGTAATTGCCGTGCCAGGGCATGACACCGAAGTACCGATCTGGCTCTTGGGCTCTAGCCTGTTCAGCGCACAATTGGCGGGGATGCGTGGTTTACCCTACGCGTTCGCCTCACATTTCGCGCCACGCCTGATGCATGAAGCGATTCGGATTTACCGCGATCACTTCAAGCCCTCGACGGTGCTCGACAAGCCCTACGTGATGCTCGGCGTGCCGATGGTGGTGGCCGAGACGGACGAACACGCTCAATACCTCGCCACCTCGGTGTATCAACGCATTCTTGCCCTGATGCGTGGCCAGAGCCTGATGCAGCGGCCACCGGTCGAGAGCATGGATGGGTTGTGGCTGCCGCATGAGCGCGAATCGGTCATGAGCTTCCTGGGGCTGGCGATGATAGGTAGCCCGCAGAAGGTGCGGGCCCAGGTCGAGGTGCTGCTGGAGCAGACCGGGGCGGATGAGCTGATCTTTACCTGTGATCTGTATGAACATGTCGACCGAGTCAGGTCTTATGAGCTGCTGGCTCAGGCCTTGAAGACTGAGTGAGACCCATCGCGGGGCAAGCCCGCTCCCACGCCAGTGATTTGAGCTGCGCCCCAGATGATGGATGGGTGTCCAACATCTGGGGCGCAGCTCAATTTGCCGTGGGAGCGGGCTTGCCCCGCGATGGCCTCAACCCCGGCGGTAGACAATTTCCTTGGTCCCACCTTCACAGCTCCCAACCACCTTGCCCGCCGGCTCACCCTTGTCGACGATCTCCAGCGTGTAGCCAGTAACCCCTTTGGCATCCAACTTCGCCGCAATCTCCGCCTTGAGCTCCTCGCACGGCTTACCCGCCGCCATCGCGCCACCTGCCACCGCCAGCAAACCCATCGCTAATAGCAGATTCTTCATCGATCGCTTTCCTTGTTCAGATCAAAGTCGAAAAGGGCGCCGGCTGGGCGCCCTGTATCTGTATTACCCCATCGCGCCGGAACACGCTAGCCCGGCACTGTTTCAGCTATTAGCGATGCGGAAACCGACTTTCAGGGTCACCTGAAAATGCGCGGCCTTGCCATCGCGAATGTGCCCACGGGTATCCACTACCTCGAACCATTCCAGATGCTTGATGCTCTTGCCCGCTTCGGCAATGGCATTGTTGATCGCGTCTTCGATGCTGGTGGGCGACGACCCGACCAGTTCGATCTTCTTGTAGGTGTGATGATCGGACATGAGCGCTCTCCTTGAGTGAAGTATCGGATTGAGCCTAGCAGCGCAGGCCTGGTTTACCTGCGAGCCATCGCCACCTGTGAAAGTTCGATCGCACTTTCGCCACCCCGCGCAGTCGCAACCCTAACAGCCAATCCACTGCGAAGGAGAGTCAACATGGCCCGCAACGCCCTGCGTAAAACCTCATTGGAAAACATGGAAGCCGAGATCGAGAGCCTGCTCAAGACCCTGGAGACCCTCAAGCACGACGCATCCGAGGAATCGCACAAGACCATCAAGGCGATCCGCGGCAATGCGGAAAATGCACTCAAGCACTCGCGCAGCGTGCTCAGCGACGCTTATGACGAGGTCAAGACGCGCACGCGCCAGACCGGTATCGCTACCCGTGACTATGCCCAGGAACACCCTTGGACCGCCGCTGGCGTTGCCGTCGGCGCCCTGGGCCTGCTGGCCGCCTACCTGTTGACCAAGCGCAACTAAACCGCCTGCTGGTCCAACTCACGGCGCAGCCATTGCGCCAACTGCTCGGCGCGCCCATCTGCGGCGCGCCGCGGCACCCACAGCGCCAAGGCAGCCTGGGTGGGCGAGAAGCCCCACGGGGCGATCAAACGCCCGGCGCGCAGGTCGTCCGCCACCAGCGGTTGCGGCGCGATGGCCACGCCCAAGCCTGCAACTGCCGCCTCCAACAAGTAATACAAATGCTCGAAGGTCTGGCCGAAATGCAACGCGCCAGCGTCCAGACCGTGCTGCATCGCCCATGCCGGCCACGCCTGCGGACGCGAGGTGGTATGCAGCAAGGCCTCGCCGAGCAACGCCTGCGCGGGCGCATTACGTAAACGCTCGGAGCCTGCGAAGTGCGGGCTGAGCACCGGTCCAATACGCTCCTCGGCCAGTACATGCACCTGCATATCTGCCGGCCACGGCGGCTCGGCATACACCAGCAAGGCATCCAGCCCGGGACGGCGCGGGTCAAGGTCGCCTTCACCCGCCGACAAGTGCAAACGCAACTCCGGCAAATCTGCCTTGAGCCGACCCAGGCGGGGGATGAACCAGCGCGCCAGCAGGCTGCCCGAGCAGCCAAGGACGAACGGCGCCTCACTGACATCTCGGCTCAATTCGGCGCAAACCCCACGCAGCCGGTCAAACGCATCAACGCTGGCATCGCGCAGGCGCACGCCGGCATCTGTGAGTTTGACGCCACGCCCGTCCTTGACGAAAAGCGCCACCCCTAGATGCTCCTCGAGCACCTTGATCTGCCGACTCACGGCCCCATGAGTCACGTGCAGCACTTCGGCGGCCTGACTGACGCTGTTGAGCCGGGCGGTTGCTTCAAAGGCCCGCAAGGCATTGAGAGGAGGCAGATCCTGGCGCATGGGACGTGTGAGATTTCCTGACATGTTGTAGCAATCTTATCGGTTTTCAGCCGAGCCTGTCGTGGTTAGAGTAAAGCCCATCACTCATTCATAACGCCCTGGAGCGCCCCATGACCCAGACCCAATTCCGCGCCGGCCCCGACGCCAACGGCCTGTTCGGCTCGTTCGGTGGCCGCTACGTGGCAGAAACCCTGATGCCGCTGGTGCTGGACCTGGCCCGCGAGTACGAAGCGGCCAAGGCCGACCCGAAGTTTCTCGAAGAGCTGGCCTACTTCCAGCGCGACTACATCGGACGCCCCAATCCCCTGTACTTCGCCGAGCGCCTGACCGAGCACTGCGGCGGCGCGAAGATCTTCTTCAAGCGTGAAGAGCTCAACCACACCGGCGCGCACAAGGTGAACAACTGCATCGGCCAAGTGCTGCTGGCCAAGCGCATGGGCAAGAAACGCCTGATCGCTGAAACCGGCGCTGGCATGCACGGCGTGGCCACCGCCACCGTCGCCGCACGCTTCGGCCTGCCGTGCGTGATCTACATGGGCGCCACCGACATCGAGCGCCAGCAAGCCAACGTGTTCCGCATGAAGCTGCTCGGCGCCGAAATCGTTCCGGTCACCGCCGGCACCGGTACCCTCAAGGACGCCATGAACGAAGCGCTGCGCGACTGGGTGACCAACGTCGACGACACCTTCTACCTGATCGGCACCGTTGCCGGCCCGCACCCATACCCAGCGATGGTCCGCGACTTCCAGTCGATCATCGGCAAGGAAACCCGTGCCCAGCTGCAAGAAAAAGAAGGTCGTCTGCCCGACAGCCTGATTGCCTGCGTAGGCGGCGGCTCCAACGCCATGGGCCTGTTCCACGACTTCCTCGATGACGCCAGCGTACAGATCATCGGCGTTGAAGCCGGTGGCCACGGCGTCGACACCGACAAACACGCCGCCAGCCTCAACGGCGGCGTACCCGGCGTGCTGCACGGCAACCGCACCTACCTGCTGCAGGACGCCGATGGCCAGATCACCGACGCCCACTCGATCTCGGCAGGCCTGGACTACCCAGGCATCGGCCCGGAGCACGCCTACCTGCATGAAGTGAAACGGGTCGAGTACGTCAGCATCACCGACGACGAAGCCCTCGATGCCTTCCACGCCACCTGCCGCCTGGAAGGCATCATCCCGGCCCTGGAGAGCTCCCACGCCCTGGCCGAAGCGATCAAGCGCGCGCCGACCCTGCCCAAGGACCATCTGATGGTCGTGTGCTTGTCCGGCCGTGGCGACAAAGACATGCAAACCGTGATGAACCACATGGCCGCCCAGGAGAAACAGGCATGAGCCGTCTTGAACAACGCTTCGCCGACCTGAAGGCCGAAGGCCGCTCGGCGCTGGTCACCTTCATCACCGCTGGCGACCCCGGCTACGACGCCTCGCTGGCGATCCTCAAGGGCCTGCCTGGCGCTGGCGCCGACGTGATCGAGCTGGGCATGCCGTTCACCGATCCCATGGCCGATGGCGTGGCCATCCAGCTCGCCACCCTGCGTGCCCTGGAAGCCGGTCAGACCCTGGCGAAAACCCTGCAGATGGTCCGCGAGTTCCGCGTCGGCAACCAGACCACGCCGATCGTGCTGATGGGCTACTACAACCCGATCCACCGTTTCGGCGTGGAGCAATTCGTCGCCCAAGCGAAAAAAGCCGGCGTCGATGGCCTGATCATCGTCGACCTGCCGCCAGAGCACGATGCCGAGCTGGCCACCCCGGCCCAGGCGGCGGGCATCGACTTCATCCGCCTGACCACGCCGACCACCGACGATGCGCGCCTGCCGCGCGTGCTCGAGCGTAGCTCCGGGTTCGTCTACTACGTCTCGGTAGCGGGTGTGACCGGCGCAGGTTCCGCGACTACCGAGCACGTCAGCGAGGCTATCGCGCGTCTGCGTCGGCATACCGATCTGCCGGTCAGCGTTGGTTTTGGTATCCGTACTCCAGAACAAGCGGCTGCGATCGCCCGCCTGGCGGAAGGGGTGGTGGTAGGGTCGGCGCTGGTCGACAAAATTGCCCAGGCCAAAGATGCCGATCAGGCCGTTAGCGATGTGTTGAGCCTGTGCTCGGCGCTGGCTGAAGGGGTGCGCTCGGCGCGTAACTGAGTCGCCTGCCTTGCGAGGGCTTCGCCCTCGTTCGCGGGCAAGCCCGCTCCCACAGAGAATGCGCAGCTGTGACGATTAGCGCTATCGCTGTGGCGGCGCGCTTGCCGGCGAAAAGGCCACGATTAATCTTCGAAGATGGACAGATCCAGCGGCCTGACCGCTCCCATCCAGATCGCATGATCGCGATGATCGGCCAACTCATCCCCCGTCAGTGGATGCAGAAACACCACCAGTCCCTTGCGATACAGCGCCAGCCACGGCAGCACCACCCCCACCAGTTCCGGCTCGAAGGCCAGCTGGCAGCTCCAGTCCGGATGCGGCCCGACCGGCTTCTGGTGCATACGCCCCATGCTCACCCCAAACAGCCGCGCAGCCTCCTCGCACAGCGCCCGGGCCTGCTCCATGGTCTGCGCATCGTAGTAAATATGGGCGTGATAGCCCTTGATCCTTTGCACGATAACTCCTGAATGCGGTCCAACGATCACCCCCACCGGCACAGGGAGCGATCAGGTGAAAAATGCCGAAACCCCAGTCTTCAAACTGGTCCTGTTCGGGATCCAGAGCAGCCTTGGCAGTGCACTGGCGGTCGAGTTGCTGTCGCGCCAGCACGAGGTTACCGCAGTGGTCGACGACCTCAACCGCCAGGCGCCGCGCCCAGGCCTGCACTTCAAGATAGGCGGGCTGGGCAGTGCTGACCAGGCGCAACAAAGCGTGGCTGGAGGGTCCGCGGTGATCGTCTTGCTCTCGGCGCTGGCACCCGGCGATTGGCTGGCGCAGCGGCAGATGAGCCAGGCACTGGTGGCTGGGCTTGAGCGCACGACTATACGCCGGCTGTTGCTGGTGGGCGATTTTGCTGTGCTGGATACGCCGGGGCAGCAGGTCGACGAGGCCAATCAGATCGTCGATGTGCTGCAACGCAGTGGACTGCATTGGACGTTGATCAATGCACCGCAAGACGCGCCAGGGCTGGGCATCGAGCATTTTCGCAGCGCCGATGGAACGCTGGAACCGGGGCTGGCTGCGCCTTTGCGGCGGTTGGCCGGGGTCGCGGCGGGGATGGTCGATTGCCTGGAGCTGGATCTGCATCGGGGCGAGCATGTGAACTTCGTGCAGTAACTGCTGGGCCCGCTTTGCGGGCCATCGCAGGCGAGCCAGCTCCTACAGGGCTGGCGTTGCTTTTTGTGGGAGCGGGCTTGCCCGCGAAGGGCTGCGCAGCAGCCCCAAAAAACCTCAAATGCGACGCTCACTTTCCAACCAATCGACAAACCGCTCGATCAACGCCCCACGCCGCTTACGCGGTGGCAGCACCACGTAATAGCCACGCTCCGAGCGCAAACTGCCCAGCAATGGCCGACACAGCAAGCCCTGTTCCACCAGCCCATCGACCAGATGCGCCCAACCAATTGCCAGCCCCTGCCCAGCAATCGCCGCCTGGATCAGCAAGGTGTAATTGTCGAAGCGCAGCTGCCCAGCCGGCGGTGGGCTGGACAAACCCAAGCCGCGAAATACCCCCGCCCAATCAAACCAGCGGCTGGCCTGCTCACCGCGCAAATGCAGCAATGGCAATCGTTGCAAAGCCACGGATGACAAGGGTTTGCCATGAATCAGCCTTGGGCTGCAAACCGGAAAAACCTCTTCATTGAACAGCCAGCGACTTTCGCCCTGATGAAAGCGCCCATCTCCAAACAACACAGCCACATCGATATCCGGGCGCAACATGCCCTGGCTGCGCTCGCCGGTCACCAGGCTCACATCCACCTGTGGATAAGCTTCATGAAAACGCTGCAAACGTGGCATCAGCCAAAAAGCAGCGAAGGCAAAGTCCGTCGCCACCTGCAGCACTTCACGCTGGCTGTGGCCGCTGGCCTGGGTCACACCTTCATCCATCGCCTGCAAACCTTGATGCACCTGCTCGAACAGAAGCTGCCCCGCTTCAGTCAGGGTAATGCCCCGGTAGATCCGGTCGAACAGCCGCGCGCCTAGCTGCGCCTCCAGGCGCTTGACCTGCTGGCTCACCGCCGGCTGGGTTGTCCCCAGCTCCAGCGCCGCCGCAGTAAAGCTGCGCAAACGGGCAGCGGCCTCGAACACCCGCAAGGTATCCAGCGACAACTCGGCAAGGTGCTCAAACATAAGCTCAGCTAATCCCAGTCATTGCCCGCCATGGGCTTTACCCATGTTATCCACAGTCGCATCCTCGATCGCAAGCCGCTCGCATAACTCTCGACGATGGAAGCCACCATGAAACGACCCCATATCCTGTTCATCATGGCCGACCAGATGGCCGCGCCCATGCTGCCGATCTACGCCCCTTCGCCGATCAAGATGCCGAACCTCAGCCGCCTGGCAGAGCAGGCGGTGGTATTCGACGCCGCCTACTGCAACAGCCCACTGTGTGCGCCCTCGCGCTTCACCTTGGTCAGCGGCCAGCTGCCCAGTCGTATTGGCGCCTACGACAACGCGGCCGATTTCCCTGCCGACGTGCCTACCTACGCCCACTACCTGCGCCACCTCGGCTACCGCACGGCGCTGTCAGGCAAGATGCACTTCTGTGGGCCGGACCAGTTGCATGGCTACGAAGAACGCCTGACCAGCGACATCTACCCGGCCGACTACGGCTGGGCAGTGAACTGGGACGCACCCGAGCAGCGCCCCAGCTGGTACCACAACATGTCTTCGGTGCTGCAAGCCGGGCCGTGCGTGCGCACCAACCAGTTGGATTTCGATGAAGAGGTGGTGTTCAAGGCCCGCCAATACCTCTATGACCATGTCCGTGCAGGCGACGACAAGCCGTTCTGCCTGACCGTGTCGATGACCCACCCGCACGATCCGTACACCATTCCCCAGCACTATTGGGATCTGTACCAGGCTGTGGATATCCCGATGCCGGGCGAGGTGCTGGCGCAGCACGAACACGACCCGCATTCGCAACGTCTGCTCAAGGTCTACGACCTGTGGGACAAACCGCTGCCTGTGGATAAGATCCGCGACGCCCGCCGTGCCTACTTCGGTGCTTGCAGCTACATCGACGACAACATCGGCAAGCTGCTGCAAACCCTGGAAGAATGCGGGCTGAGCGATGACACCCTGATCGTGTTCTCCGGCGATCATGGCGACATGCTTGGCGAGCGTGGCCTTTGGTACAAGATGCACTGGTTCGAGATGTCGGCGCGCGTCCCCCTGCTGGTACATGCACCCAAGCGGTTCGCTGCCGGACGGGTCAGCGCCGCGGTGTCTACCTGTGACCTGTTGCCGACCCTGGTCGAACTGGCCGGTGGCCAGGTGCAGGCCGATCTGCACCTGGACGGCCGCTCGCTGCTGGGCCATCTGCAAGGGCAGGGCGGCCATGACGAAGTGATCGGTGAGTACATGGCCGAAGGCACGATCGGCCCACTGATGATGATTCGCCGCGGCCCGTACAAGTTCGTGTACAGCGAAGACGACCCCTGTTTACTCTATGACCTGAGCCGCGACCCGCACGAGCGGGAGAACCTCACCAGCAGCCCGGAACACCAGGCGCTGCTGCAGGCATTTGTCGATCAGGCCCGCCAACGCTGGGATATCCCCAGCCTGCGCCAGCAGGTGCTGGCCAGCCAGCGCCGCCGCCGCTTGGTGGCGCAAGCGTTGGCCATCGGCAAGCTGAACAGCTGGGACCATCAACCGATGGTCGACGCCAGCCAACAGTACATGCGCAATCATATCGATCTCGACGACCTCGAGCGCAAGGCACGTTATCCACAGCCCGCACCTATCGATTGAGTAAAGAGGCCGCCATGAACACATTCTCCACCGCCATGATCAGCCTGGCCCTGAGCCTGGGCGCGGTCACCGCCAACGCCGACAGCGACGCACAGTGCAGCACGGTCAAACTGGCCGACCCTGGCTGGAGCGATATCGCCTCGACCAACGCCGTCGCCCGCTTGCTCCTGGAAAGCCTGGGTTACCAGGTGAAGATCGACAGCCTGGCGGTGCCGATCATCTATGGCGGCCTCAAGGACGGCAAGGTCGATGCCTTCCTCGGCAACTGGATGCCCGCGCACCAAGGCTTTCATGACAAGTTCATCGCCAACGGCGATGTGCAGAAACTCAGCCGCAACCTGCAAGGCACCGAGTTCACCCTGGCGGTACCTGATTACGTGTGGGATGCCGGGGTCAAGGACTTCGCCGACCTGCAAAAACATGCCGCTCAGTTCGACAACAAGGTGTATGGGATCGGCTCTGGGGCACCGGCTAACCTGTCGCTCAAAGAGATCATCGAAAAAAACCAGTTCGACCTGGGCAAATGGAAACTGGTCGAGTCCAGTGAACAGGCAATGCTCACCCAGGTTGAGCGGGCAGTGAAGAAGCACCAGTTCATCACCTTCCTCGGCTGGACCCCGCATCCGATGAATGTGAAGTTTAAGATGCATTACCTCACCGGCGGCGAGCAGTGGTTTGGCAGTAAAGGCGAGGTGTACACGCTGGTGCGCAAGGGTTATCCACAAGCCTGCCCCAATGCGGCGAAGCTGCTGGCGAACCTGAGCTTCGATCTGGACATGGAGAACAGCATCATGGCGCAGGTTGTGGATAACAAAGTGAGCTTCGATGTGGCGGCCAAGGACTGGCTGAAGGCGCATCCCGAGCGGCTGCAGGGTTGGTTGGCTGGGGTGACGGCAAAAGAGGGTGGTGATGCGCTGACGGCGGTTCAAGCCAAGCTATAGTGGCGCTTTAATCGCGGGGCAAGCCCGCTCCCACGCAACATCCTTTTACCTAGGGGTAATTCGTGGGAGCGGGCTTGCCCCGCGATAGCGCCCGCTCAAACACTGCAAACCTTGGATAGATCGCCATGCCCCGCCTGACCCACCTGCTGCCGTTCCTCGCCTGGCTCCCCCGGCAATCGCGCCGTAGCCTGCGCCAGGACCTGCTGGTCGGCCTCAGCGGCGCGATCCTGGCCCTGCCGCAATCGATCGCCTACGCCCTGATCGCCGGCCTGCCCGCCGAATACGGCTTGTACGCGGCCATCGTGCCGGTGCTGATCGCCTGCCTGTGGGGCTCATCCTGGCACCTGATCTGCGGCCCCACCGCGGCAATCTCGATCGTCCTCTACACCAGCATCAGCCCCCTGGCCGTCAGCGGCAGCGCCGACTACGTCACCCTGATCCTGCTGCTGACCTTCCTGGGCGGCGCCTTTCAGCTATTACTCGGACTGCTGCGCTTCGGTGCGCTGGTCAACTTCGTCTCGCATTCGGTGGTCCTCGGCTTCACCCTCGGCGCGGCTATCGTCATCGCCCTGGGCCAACTGCCAAACTTGCTGGGCATGGACCTGCCCAGCCAGGCTACAGCGCTAAAAACCCTCCAGGATCTGCTCGCCCATGCCGGGGACGTCGACCTGCCATCGCTGGGCCTGGGCCTGGCCACATTGTTGATCGGCATCGTGATCAAGCTGTTGCGCCCGCGCTGGCCCGGCCTGTTGATAAGTCTGATCGTGGTCAGCCTGGTTGCTTGGCTGATGCCGAGCATGTTCGGCCACGTGCCACGGGTGCCGGCGTTCATTGGCCAACTGCCGCCGCTGAGCCCGCTGCCACTGCTCGACCTGGAACTAATCCTGCGCCTGCTCCCCAGCGCCGTGGCGATCGGCATGCTCGGCCTGGTGACCAGCCTATCCATCGCCCGCTCGCTGTCGGCGCGCTCCGAACAACTGATCGACGCCAACCAAGAGATCCGCGCCCAAGGCCTGTCGAACATGGTCGGGGCGTTGTTCTCCGGCTACCTGTCGTCCGGGTCTTTCACCCGTTCCGGCCTGAGCTACGAGGCCGGCGCCCGCTCGCCCTTGGCCGGGGTGTTCTCGGCACTGTGGGTGGCGCTGTTCGCAGTGACCGGCGCCGGGCTGATCGCGCATTTGCCGATTCCGGCCATGGCCGGGAGCATTTTGTTGATCTGCTGGGGCTTGGTGGATCATCGCGGCATTCGTGCGTTGTTCCGGGTCAGCCGCGCCGAGTTCCTGGTGATGGCGCTGACGGCTGCCGCCACGCTGCTCCTTGAATTGCAGACAGCGATCTATGCAGGGGTGCTGGCGTCGCTGTTCTTCTACCTCAAGCGCACCTCGCGGCCACGGGTGCAGCAGAGTCGAGAAGGGCAGGCGGATGTGCTGCGGGTGGGCGGATCGATCTTCTTTGGTGCCGCGCATTACCTGCAGGTGCGTTTGCAGCGCTGCCAGGGGCCGCACGTGGTGATCGATGCGCGGCAGGTCAACTTCATCGATTACTCAGGGGTCGACATGCTGCACCGCGAGGCGCGGAGATTAGGCCGCAATGGCGGCAGCCTGACCCTGCAAAGGGCGCGCCCGCAGGTGATTGAAGAGTTGCAGAAGCTGGAAGGGGCTGAGTTGTGTCCGATCCGCTTTGAACAGTGAGACCCACATCGCCGGGCAAGCCCGCTCCCACAGGGACAACGTGAACCCACGTGGGAGCGGGCTTGCCCCGCGAAGGGCCGCAAAGTGGCCCCAAAATCTCAAATTCAGCCGCGCGCCAACTGCCGACGCAGCTCGTCGAGCACCGGCCCGGTCTCGGGACGAACCCCACGCCAGATGAAGAACGCCTCAGCTGCCTGCTCCGCCAGCATCCCCAACCCATCCAGCACCTGCGCGGCGCCTAACCGGCTGGCCCATTGGCAAAACGGGGTTGGCTCCTTGCCATACATCATGTCGTAGCACACCGTGCGCCCGGCCTCTACCAAGCTCTCGGCAATCGCTGGCATCTCACCCGCCAGGCTCGCCGAAGTTGCATTGATGATCAGGTCGACCGGCTCCTGCAACCAGGCAAAACCACTGGCGACCACGGGCCCAAGTTCATCGAACTCCTGCGCCAGCTGTTCAGCCTTTTCCACCGTGCGGTTTGCGATCACCACCGACTGCGGGTTATGCGCCAGAAGCGGCTCCAACACCCCACGCACGGCGCCGCCGGCACCGAGGATGAGGATGCGCTTGCCCGTCAGCTCGACCCCAGCATTCACTGTCAGGTCACGCACCAGGCCCGCTCCGTCGGTGTTATCGCCTTGCAGCGTGCCATCGGCCAGCTTGCTCAGCGTATTCACCGCGCCAGCGCGCTGGGCTCGTGGGGTCAGGCTGTCGCACAGACGATAGGCCTCTTCCTTGAAGGGTACCGTGACGTTGGCGCCGCTGCCCTGCTTGAAGAAGCCCCGGGCGCAGTCGCTGAAGTCATCCAGTGGCGCCAGCAGCGTGTTGTACTCGATGTCCTGGCCGGTCTGGTCGGCGAACAGGCGATGGATCAACGGCGACTTGCTGTGGCCGATCGGGTTGCCGAAAACGACGTACTGGTCCATGAGGGCTCCTCGGTTATCCACAGGGCTCACTGGCCGAGCCAGTCGCGATCCTGCAGGAAGTACTCGGTCAGGCGCGCTTCTTCGCTGCCCGGCGCGGCCTTCCAATCGTAGCCCCAACGCACTTGCGGCGGCAGCGACATGAGGATCGACTCGGTACGGCCACCCGACTGCAGGCCGAACAGGGTGCCGCGGTCATAGACCAGGTTGAACTCAACATAGCGCCCGCGGCGGTATTCCTGGAACTCGCGCTGCTCAGCGGTATAGGGCGTGTCCTTGCGGCGCTGGACGATTGGCAGGTAGGCCTGAACATAGGCATCGCCGATGGCGCGGATGAAGGCAAAGCAGGTGTCGAAGTCCCACTCGTTCAAGTCATCGAAGAACAACCCACCAATACCACGCGGCTCGCCGCGGTGCTTGAGGTGGAAGTAGCGGTCGCACCAGGCCTTGTAGCGCGGGTAGACATCAGCGCCAAACGGCGCGCAGGCCTGCTCGGCGACGCGGTGCCAATGCACGCAGTCTTCCTCGTTGCCATAGTAGGGCGTCAGGTCGAAGCCACCGCCGAACCACCAGACCGCTTCCTCGCCTTCTTTCTCGGCGATGAAAAAGCGCACATTGGCGTGCGAAGTAGGGACATGCGGGTTGTGCGGGTGGATCACCAGCGACACGCCCAGCGCCTCGAAGCCGCGTCCGGCCAGCTCCGGCCGGTGAGCGCTGGCCGAAGGCGGCAGGCCTGTACCGAATACGTGGGAGAAATTGACTCCCCCTTTTTCGATCACCTTGCCCTCACCGATCACCCGCGTGCGCCCGCCACCACCGGCTTCGCGCACCCAGGCGTCCTCGACGAAGCGGGCGCCGCCGTCTTCGGTTTCAAGGGCAGAGCAGATGCGGTCTTGCAGGTCGAGCAGATAGGCCTTCACGGCCTCGGTGCGGCTGGTCATCGGGTCACCTGGGAGGGGCAGGGGAAGAATTCGCCGCGTAGCATACCACCGGCAACTGGCCCGCCGCAGTTGACGGCGATCAAGCAAAGGCGTCCGATAGAAGGCCTGCTTCAATCCCGACAACAGGAGTGCGAGATGGCCCAGCGTATCCAGTTCAGCCAGCATGGCGGCCCAGAAGTCCTGCAACTGGTCGAGTTCGACCCGGCCCCACCCGGCCCACAGCAAGTGCGTGTACGTAACCAGGCCGTCGGCCTGAACTTCATCGACACCTATTTTCGCAGTGGCCTGTATGCACCACCGTCGCTGCCCTCGGGCCTGGGCACCGAAGGCGCCGGCGTGGTCGATGCCGTGGGCGAGGGCGTCACCCGCCTGAAGGTCGGCGACCGCGTGGCCTATGCCGGCGGCCCGCTGGGTGCCTATAGCGATGTGCACACCCTGCCAGCAGCGAATCTGGTCAAGCTACCCGACAGCATCAGCTTCGAGCAGGCCGCTGCGGTGATGCTCAAGGGCCTGACCGTGCAGTACCTGCTCAAGCAGACCTATGCCGTACAGCCGGGCGATGTGATTCTGTTCCACGCCGCTGCCGGTGGGGTCGGTTCGCTGGCGTGCCAGTGGGCGGCAGCTCTGGGAGCCAAGCTGATTGGCACCGTCAGCTCGGCCGAGAAGGCCGAACGGGCCAAGGCGCTGGGCGCCTGGGAGACGATCGACTACAGCCGCGAAGACGTCGCCAAGCGCGTCCTGGAGCTGACTGACGGCAAGAAAGTGCCAGTGGTGTACGACGGGGTTGGCGCCGATACCTGGCTGACCTCGCTGGATTGCCTGCAACCGCGCGGCCTGATGGTGAGCTTTGGTAATGCCTCGGGCGCGGTCAGTGGGGTGAACCTGGGAATCCTGTCGCAGAAGGGTTCGCTGTATGTGACCCGCCCGACGTTGGCTAGCTATGCCAACAATGCCGAGAACACCCAGGCCATGGCCGATGACCTGTTCGCGATGATTGCCAGTGGCAAGCTGACCGTGGATATCCAGCAGCGTTATCCGCTGAGTGAAGCGGCCAAGGCGCAGGCTGAGTTGTCGGCGCGGCGCACGGTGGGTTCGACGGTGCTTCTGCCCTGAAGCCAGTGGGGCCGCTTAGCGGCCCAATCGCGGGGCAAGCCCGCTCCCACGTTATAAGTGTGACCCCGAAGATTTTCGCGGTACTCATGGTCCACGTGGGAGCGGGCTTGCCCCGCGATAGCGTCAACTCAGACCGCCAATCGCTTGCTCAATGTCCCGGACTCGAAGCTGTCGAGCAACGCTTCAACCACCCCCTCAGCCGCCTCGACCGCATGCAGGTTCGCCCAGAACATGCCGCGGCCTTCTTCGCGCAGATGATCAATGGCCTGCATGCCTGTTTCGTAGGCACAGCGCAGGTGCAGGGCTACGTGGACCAAGGCGTCTTCGATGGGGATGTTGGGGTTTACCGAATACAGCGGCGGGTGGCCGGCATCGCAGCGGCCGAAGGGGTGAGCGGTAGTTGTAGGAAGTGGCGGATCCGGTACGAGCTTTCTAGTCATGGCAACCTCAATAATTGAAGCTGGCACATCATTCGTTACCACACGAATGGGTGGCAGCTGCACGCGGGGTGGTAAACCGGAGAGGTACCAGACCCGGCAGGCTCGAAAGCCTCCCGCGCACAGCCGCCATAGACGACTCTGATACCTATTCCAATGGGGTTACCACACCCCATCGCCGAGTTATTCAGCGACGAAATGAAGCCTAGAGGTACGAGTTCCCACTGAGAAGGTAACGGCGTTCGACAGCGTGCGTAGGATATTTCCCTAAATCCGCTTCGGACAGCCTTGAGGACAAAATCAGAATTGTCAGCACCGCACCGGATAGCGACGAAGCCCCCTGTGGGAGCGGGCTTGCCCGCGAACGAGGGCGAAGCCCTCGCCATCCACCACTACGGGCTGCCACCGGCCTCTTCGCGGGCAAGCCCGCTCCCACAGGGTCAAGTGGTGCAGGCAAGATCCAGTTCTATAAGCGAGCCATCAGCCCGCCCGAACCACTTCACCGGTGGCCAGATCACGAATCACACTCGGATTCTTCCGCCCCCCCAGCGCCCCGCCCAGCACCAAGTCCAGCTGGCCGCGGAAATACTGCTCGACGCGCAACCGGCTCTTGGCCGCTGGCCGCCCCCCAGGGTTGGCCGACGTCGAGATCAACGGCCCGACCAGCGCACACAACTCGCGCACCAGCGGATGATCGCTGACCCGCAACGCCACCGTATCGTGCTGCCCGGTCACCCACTCGGGCAACAAGCCTTGATGCGGCACCAGCCAGGTATTAGGCCCGGGCCAGGTGCTGCTCATGCGCTCGATCCAGTCTTCGGGGAAGTCCTCGAACAGGAAGTCGAACTGGTGAATGTTGTCGGCAACCAGAATCAGGCCTTTATCCACAGGCCGCGACTTGAGCGCCAGCAGGCGATACACCGCGTCTTCGTTCCACGGGTCGCAGCCCAGGCCCCAGACCGCTTCCGTCGGATAGGCAATCACCGCGCCCGCCCGAATCTCCCGTGCGGCTTGTTGCACACGCCAACTGCTCACCATTGCTGTCTCTCCGCATATAAAGCTGATCTGCAGTTTACTTAGCCGGACCGCGCAAACCAACGCCCAGCTTCATTGCTGACCCGCCCTTCAAGCTCAAGCTCGGTGAGGCTGGCCAACACCTGCGCCATGGGCTGGCCGCTGCTGCGCGCCAGGCCCTCGCTGGTCTGCGGTTGGGCATGCAACAAGGCGAGCAGGGGATGGGCAGGCTTATCCACAGGCGCAGGAGGCAGGTTCTGCCAACCGCGCAGACTGTCGAGGATCTGTTCCACGCTCTCTACCAACAAGGCGCCGTCGCGAATCAGTTGGTGACAACCCTTGGCGCCAGGGTGGTGGATGGAGCCAGGCAGCGCGTACACCTCACGGCCTTGCTCAGCTGCCAGCCGCGCGCTGATCAACGAGCCACTGGCCAGGCTCGCCTCAACCACCAGCACGCCCAACGACAGGCCGCTGATGATCCGGTTGCGGCGAGGGAAGTTGGCAGGCAACGGGCCGGCGTCCAGGGGGAACTCGGAAACCACCGCGCTACCACGCTCGATCATCGCCTGGGCGAGCGACTGGTGACGCTGTGGATAAAGTTTTTCCAAGCCCGTGCCCAGCACCCCAATCGTGCTCCCGCCCGCCTCCAATGCGGCCCGATGAGCGGCACCGTCGGCGCCCACCGCCAAGCCGCTGGTGATGGTAAATCCGGCTTTGGCCAGGTAGCGCGAGAACATCGCCGCGTTATCCAGCGCAGGCGGTGTCGCCCTGCGACTGCCAACGATCGCCAGCTGCGGGCGCTCGAGCAGGGCTGGGTTACCGGCGACAAAAAGCAGCGGCGGGGCATCATCGATTTCGCCCAGCAGCGGTGGATAACCCGGCTGGTCCCACATCAGTAAATGCTGGCCAGGCCGCTCTAGCCAGGCCATTGCGGCACTTGCGCCATCGCGCACCTCTGGGCTGCGGCGCGCTTCGCAGGCGGCTGCGGGAATGCCCAACGTACGCCACGCGGTGGCCGGCGCACTGAGTGCCGAAGAGGCACTGCCGAAGGCTTCGATCAGCGTTTGGAAGCGCCGCAGGCCCACCTCGGGGAGCCGATGCAGACGCAAACGCGCCTCCAGCTCGGCAGGCGGACAAGCAGACGAATGGTGTTCAGGCATGGCAGATCATCCTTGATCGACAGAGGGTCATCCACCTAGCACAACCTGTGGATAACTGTGTTGATAATACTTTGACAACCTGTCAGTCGAATGGGCTATAAGGCGTCCTTTGAAACCCTAGACGAGCTTTGCCAGGTGCTGAATCCCCCGTTTCCCTTTATTATGTGTGCTCAATTTTCAACCGACCGCACAGTGACTGCCTGACCCCTATGGCCATTTTGAACATTCTCGAATTCCCTGACCCGCGCCTGCGCACCATCGCCAAACCGGTGACGGAGTTCGACGACGCCCTGCGCCAGCTGATCGACGACATGTTTGAAACCATGTACGAAGCCCCTGGCATCGGCCTGGCCGCAACCCAGGTCAACGTACACCTGCGCCTGGTGGTGATGGACCTGAGCGAAGATCGCAGCGAGCCACGGGTGTTCATCAACCCCGAGGTCGAAGAGCTGACCCACGACATGGGCCAGTACCAGGAAGGCTGCCTGTCGGTGCCGGGCTTCTACGAGAACGTCGACCGCCCGTTGCGGGTCCGGGTCAAGGCCCAGGATCGTGATGGCAAACCGTACGAGCTGGAGGCCGAGGGCCTGCTGGCGGTGTGCATCCAGCACGAGCTGGACCACCTCAACGGCAAGCTGTTCGTCGACTACCTGTCGCAGCTCAAACGTGACCGGATCAAGAAGAAGCTGGAAAAGCAGCACCGCCAGCAAGCCTGATTCCCACCTTGCAGAAGGCTTGCTCCGGCAAGCCTTTTTCTTTTCTAAAGCGAGAACTCCATGCGCATCGTCTTCGCAGGCACCCCAGAGTTTGCCGCCGAACACCTCAAAGCCCTGCTCGACAGCCCCTACCAAGTGGTGGCGGTGTACACCCAGCCGGATCGCCCGGCGGGCCGTGGGCAGAAGCTCATGCCGAGCCCGGTCAAGCAATTGGCCGTGGCCCATGACATTCCGGTGTTGCAGCCGCCAACCTTGCGCAATGCCGAGGCTCAGGCGGAGCTGGCCGCGCTCAAGCCCGACCTGATGGTGGTGGTTGCCTACGGCCTGATCCTGCCGCAGGCGGTGCTCGACATCCCGCGCCTGGGCTGCATCAACAGCCATGCCTCGCTGCTGCCACGCTGGCGCGGTGCGGCGCCGATCCAACGCGCCGTGGAAGCCGGCGATGCCCAGAGCGGCGTCACCGTGATGCGCATGGAAGCAGGCCTGGATACCGGGCCGATGCTGCTCAAGGTGGTCACCCCGATCAGCGCCGACGATACCGGCGGCAGCCTGCACGATCGCCTCGCCGAGATGGGCCCGCCAGCCGTGGTCCAGGCCATCGCCGGCCTGGCCGATGGCAGCCTGCAAGGTGAAGTGCAGGACGATGCCCTGGCCACCTATGCGCACAAGCTGAACAAAGACGAAGCACGCATCGACTGGAACCGCCCGGCGGTGGAACTGGAGCGCCTGGTGCGCGCCTTCAACCCTTGGCCGGTGTGCCACAGCACCCTCGATGGCGAGAGCGTCAAGGTACTGGCCGCCAATTTGTCCACAGGCAAGGGCGCACCTGGCGAGATCCTCAGCGCCAGCAAAGACGGCCTGGTGGTCGCCTGCGGTGACCAGGCACTGAGCCTGACCCGCCTGCAACTGCCAGGTGGCAAGGCGCTGAATTTCAGCGACCTGTTCAACAGCCGTCGCGAGAAATTCGCCAGCGGTAAGGTGCTCGGCCAATGAACCCACGTCTGGCTGCCGCCCGCGCCCTGGCTGCCGTGCTCAGCGGCAAGGCTTCGCTGAACAGCTCGCTGCCAGCTCAACTGGACAAGGTCGACGAGCGCGACCGTGGCCTGACCCAGGACCTCGCATTCGGCACCGCCCGTTGGCAGCCACGCCTGGAGCTGTTGGCCGAGAAGCTCTTGCAGAAGCCTTTCAAAGCCGCCGACTGCGATGTGCAGGCGTTGTTGCTGGTCGGCCTGTACCAGCTGTTCTACACGCGCATTCCGGCCCATGCCGCCATTGGCGAGACCGTGGGCTGCGCCGACAAGCTGAAAAAACCCTGGGCCAAGGCCCTGCTCAATGCCGTGCTGCGCCGCGCCCAGCGGGAAGGGGAAGAGATCCTCGCCGGCATGGAGCGCGATCCGGTGGTGCGCACTGCCCATCCGCGCTGGCTGCAGAAGTCGCTCAAGGCCTTCTGGCCCGAGCAGTGGGAAGCGATTTGCGCGGCCAACAACGCCCACCCGCCGATGATCCTGCGGGTCAACCGCCGTCATCACAGCCGCGATGCCTACCTGGCGTTGCTGGCTGAAGCGGGCATCACTGCCAGCGCTTGCCAATACAGCCGTGACGGCATCGTGCTCGAAGCCGCCTGCGACGTGCGCGGCCTGCCGGGCTTTGCCGACGGTTGGGTCAGCGTTCAGGACGAGGCCGCGCAACTGGCTGCCGATCTGCTCGATCTGGCGCCCGGCCAGCGCGTGCTCGACGCCTGCTGCGCGCCGGGCGGCAAGACCTGCCACCTGCTCGAAGCCGAACAGGGCCTGAGCGAAGTGGTCGCCATCGACCTGGAAGCCAAGCGCCTGACCCGTGTACGCGAGAACCTCGACCGTTTGCAGCTGGACGCCAAGCTGATCGCCTGTGACGCTCGCGAAACCGCCGCCTGGTGGGACGGCAAGCAGTTCCAACGGATCTTGCTCGACGCCCCATGCTCGGCCACTGGCGTGATCCGCCGTCACCCCGACATCAAGCTGACTCGCCAAGCCGACGACATCCCGGCCCTGGCCAGCCTGCAAGGCGAGTTGCTCGATGCCCTGTGGCCGACCCTGGAAGTCGGCGGCATGCTGCTCTACGCCACTTGCTCGAGCCTGCCGACGGAAAACACCGAAGTGATCGATGCCTTCCTGGCCCGCACCCCTGGGGCTCGCGAGCTGGACCTGGCCACCACCGCCGGCCTGCGCCAGGCGCATGGTCGCCAGCTGTTGGCCCAGGAAGGCGGCCACGACGGCTTCTACTATGCCAAGCTGATCAAGATTGCCGCTTCGCGCGGATAAAAATAAAGGTTAGGAGTAGCGGATGAAGATCATCATCCTCGGCGCAGGCCAGGTAGGCGGCACGCTGGCGGAACACTTGGCCAGCGAAGCCAACGACATCACGGTGGTCGACACCGACGGCGAACGCCTGCGCGACCTCGGCGATCGCCTCGATATCCGTACCGTACAAGGCCGTGGCTCGTTGCCAACGGTCCTGCGCCAGGCCGGCGCCGATGACGCCGACATGTTGGTCGCGGTCACCAACAGCGACGAGACCAACATGGTCGCCTGCCAGGTCGCCTATTCGCTGTTCCATACCCCGACCAAGATCGCCCGGGTGCGTGAGTCGGCCTACCTCACCCGCGAAGAGCTGTTCCACAACGACCACATTCCGGTCGACGTGCTGATCAGCCCAGAGCAAGTGGTGACCAACTACATCAAGCGCCTGATCGAGCACCCGGGCGCGCTGCAGGTGATCGACTTCGCCGAAGGCAAGGCGCAGCTGGTGGCGGTCAAGGCCTACTATGGCGGCCCCCTGGTCGGCCAGCAGCTGCGCCAGATCCGCGCGCACATGCCCAACGTCGACACCCGGGTGGCGGCGATCTTCCGTCGCGACCGGCCGATCAAGCCGCATGGCGATACCGTGATCGAAGCTGACGACGAAGTGTTCTTCATCGCCGCCAAGGCCCACATCCGGGCGGTGATGGGCGAGCTGCGGCGCATCGACGAAACCAATAAGCGTGTGGTCATCGCCGGTGGCGGGCAGATCGGCGAGCGCCTGGCCGAGGCCATCGAGAGCCGCTATCAGGTCAAGATCATCGAGATGAGCCCGGCGCGTTGCCGCTATCTGTCCGACACCCTGGAAAGCACTGTGGTGTTGCAGGGCAGCGCTTCGGACAAGGACCTGATGCTTGAAGAGAACATCGCCGACGCCGATATCTTCCTGGCCCTGACCAACGACGACGAGGCCAACATCATGTCCTCGCTGCTGGCCAAGCGCCTGGGTGCGAGCAAGGTCATGACACTTATCAACAATCCGGCCTATGTCGACCTGGTCCAGGGCGGCGATATCGATATCGCCATCAGCCCGCAGCTGGCGACCATCGGCACCTTGCTGGCGCACGTGCGCCGCGGCGATATCGTCAGCGTGCACTCGCTGCGTCGGGGCGCGGCGGAAGCCATCGAAGCGGTGGCGCATGGCGATTCGAAGTCGAGCAAGGTGATTGGCAAGGCCATCGAAGACATCGCCCTGCCGCCCGGCACCACCATCGGCGCGATCATTCGCGACGAGCAAGTGCTGATTGCCCACGACGACACGGTGATCGAGGCCGGTGACCATGTGATTCTGTTCGTTGTGGATAAAAAGCATATCCGTGACGTGGAGAAGCTGTTCCACGTGGGCTTGAGCTTCTTCTAAGGAGAAACGGCATGCGCGAATCGCTGGAAAAAATGCTCGCCAAGGGTGTGGATAACGCGCTGTTGCGCTTCGGTCTGGGCAAGGCTTGGCTGGATGAAGGCAACGGCGCTGAGGCGGCGGTGCACCTGGCGCGGTGTGTCGAGCAGGATCCTAAGTATTCGGCGGCTTGGAAGCTTTTAGGTAAGGCGTATCAGCTGGACGGCAACCTGGAGGCGGCGCGCAAGGCCTGGGAGGAGGGCATTGCCGCGGCGCAGGCGCATGGCGACAAGCAGGCCGAGAAAGAGATGACCGTTTTTCTGAAGAAGCTAAACAAAACATCGCCTTGACGCTGTCGCTGTGGGAGCGGGCTTGCCCGCGAACACCGGCGAAGCCGGTGCCATCCACCGCAGTGCCTGCTTCGCGGGCAAGCCCGCTCCCACAGGGGCCCTGCTAAAACAGACAGACCTGTATTCAGCCTGCTAGCAGGGCGGTGGATAACTCAATACCAGCGCGCTTCACCCGCCGGACATCGTCGCTGGATATCGCCGCTGCTCCCCGTGACTTGACGGCGGCGCAGCCCCTGAAAAACAGATGACCGTTTCCTGACGAAGCTCAACAAAGCTTCGCCTTGACGCTGTCCCTGTGGGAGCGGGCTTGCCCGCGAACACCGGCGAAGCCGGTGCCATCCACCGCAGTGCCTGCTTCGCGGGCAAGCCCGCTCCCACAGGGGCCCTGCTAAAACAGACAGACCTGTATTCAGCCTGCTAGCAAGGCAGTGGATAACTCAATACCAGCGCGCTTCACCCGCCGGACATCGTCGCTGGATATCTCTTCCGGCGCTGCTCCCCGTGACTTGACGGCGGCGCAGCCCCTGAAAAACAGATGACCGTTTCCTGACGAAGCTCAACAAAGCTTCGCCTTGACGCTGTCCCTGTGGGAGCGGGCTT
>NZ_JBJDNG010000011.1:99497-137346 GCF_044900155.1 Pseudomonas sp. NPDC088890
GCGAAGCCGGTGCCATCCACCGCAGTGCCTGCTTCGCGGGCAAGCCCGCTCCCACAGGGGCCCTGCTAAAACAGACAGACCTGTATTCAGCCTGCAAGCAGGGCAGTGGATAACTCAATACCAGCGCGCTTCACCCGCCGGGCGCTTCTTGAAGCGTTTCATGCTCCACATGTACTGGCTCGGATACTCACGCACATAACGCTCGACCACCTTGCTCATGGCCGCCGCCGATACGGTCACATCGTCGCTGTACATCTCTTGCGGCGCCGCCTCCAGAATCACCCGGAACCCCGAGCCATCCGGCAGCCGCAGGGCATGCAGGAACACGCCCACCGCCTTGCCACCGGCGAGCATGTTCGGCACGAACTTGCTGGTCAGCGCCTGCGTACCCAGGAACGGTACGAACACCCCCGCCGACTCAGCCGGCTCCGGGTCAGCGGGGATCCCCACCTGGCCACCACGGCGCACTTCCTTGATCACGCTAAGGATGCCTTCCTTGGTCGACGGCGCCACGCGGTTACCCATCTGCACGCGCTGTTCGCGCAGCAAGTCATCCACCGCCTTGAGCTTGGGCGGGCGGTAGAAAATGATCGGTTTGCACTGGCTGCAATAGAAGTGGTTCAACACCTCCCAGTTGCCCAGGTGGCTGGTGATACCGACCACGCCCTTGCCCGAGGCCAGGGCCTGCTCCAGCACTTCCAGGCCGTGCACTTCCTTGACCAGCTCGAGCGAGCGCTGTGGCGGCCAGATCCAGGCGCAGGCGCTTTCGACGAACGATTTGCCAATGTCACGCAGGGCGCGGCCCACCAGCTGCTCGCGCTCGCCAGAATCCATTTCCGGAAAGCACTTGGCCAGGTTGATCCGCACCACGTTGCGCGAACCGTTTGGGATCTTCCACATGAGCCAGCCGATACCCGCGCCAACTCGCTGCACTGCCCCCCAGGGCAGTTTGGCGAACAGTCGCAGCACCCCGACCATCAGGGCGCCTTTGAATTTTTCCACAGCCCTATTCCTTATTTCTGCAAGGCGCGCATTGTAACCCCTCAGCGCAGCAACGCGGCGTAGCGATCGCAGTCGGTGGTGTGATCCATGACCATGCCGGTGGCTTGCATGAAGGCGTAGCAGATGGTCGGGCCGACAAACGTGAAGCCGGCTTTTTGCAACGCCTTGCTCATCGCCTTGGCTTCGTCGGTGACTGCCGGGACGTCGCTGCGGCCCTTGAAGTGGTTGATCTTCGGCTCGCCACCCACGAACGACCAGAGCCACTGCGCAGGGTTATCCACAGCCAGCCAGGCCTTGGCATTGCGCCGGGCGGCGTTGAGTTTGAGGCGGTTGCGGATGATCCCGGCATCGAGCATCAACTCCTCGATGCGCTCATCGCTCATTTGCGCCAACTGCACCGGGTCGAAGCCATACATCACCTGGCGATAGCGCTCGCGTTTGCGCAGCACGGTGATCCATGACAGCCCCGCCTGGAACCCTTCGAGCAAAAGCATCTCGAACAGCAACGCCGGGTCGCGCTGCGGCGTTCCCCATTCCTGGTCGTGATAGGCCTGGTACAACGGATCGTCGGTACACCAAAAGCAGCGTGGCATAAGGCTCCAATGAGTAGAGGGCGAGGCGAATCAGGTTATACTCCCGCTCTTTACATCCGCATCCCCAGATACAGGTGAATTTCGTGAGCCAGCCTACGCCAGCCGTGCGTACCTTCCAAGACCTCATCCTCGCCCTGCAGCAATACTGGGCGGAGCAAGGTTGTGTGGTACTTCAGCCCTACGATATGGAAGTAGGCGCCGGCACTTTCCACACCGCTACTTTCCTGCGCGCCGTCGGCCCAGAGACCTGGAACGCCGCCTACGTGCAGCCTAGCCGTCGTCCAGCCGACGGACGGTATGGCGAGAACCCTAACCGCCTGCAGCACTACTACCAGTTCCAGGTGGTCCTCAAGCCCAACCCGGCCAACTTCCAGGAGCTGTACCTCGGCTCGCTGAAAGCGATCGGCCTGGACCCGCTGGTCCACGACATTCGCTTCGTCGAAGACAACTGGGAGTCGCCGACCCTCGGTGCCTGGGGTCTGGGCTGGGAAATCTGGCTCAACGGCATGGAAGTGACCCAGTTCACCTACTTCCAACAAGTCGGTGGCATCGAGTGCTACCCGGTCACCGGTGAAATCACCTATGGCCTGGAGCGTCTGGCCATGTACATCCAGGGCGTCGACTCGGTCTACGACCTGATCTGGGCCGATGGCCCGTTCGGCACCGTGACGTATGGCGATGTGTTCCACCAGAACGAAGTGGAGCAGTCGACCTACAACTTCGAGCACGCCAACGTCGAGAAACTGTTCGAGCTGTTCGACTTCTACGAAAGCGAAGCGAACCGTCTGATCAAGCTCGACCTGCCGCTGCCGACCTATGAAATGGTCCTGAAGGCTTCGCACACCTTCAACCTGCTCGACGCCCGCCGCGCCATCTCGGTGACCGAGCGTCAGCGCTACATCCTGCGTGTGCGTACCCTGGCCCGGGACGTGGCACAAAGCTATCTGCAAGCTCGCGCACGCCTGGGCTTCCCGATGGCGACCCCTGAACTGCGTGATGAAGTGTTGGCTAAGCTGGAGGCTGCACAATGAGTGCTCAAGATTTCCTGGTTGAATTGGGCACCGAAGAGCTGCCACCCAAGGCCCTCGCCAGCCTCGGCGACGCCTTCCTGGCAGGGATCGAGAAAGGCCTGCAGGCCGCTGGCCTGAACTACACCGCCAAGCAGGTCTATGCCGCGCCGCGCCGTCTGGCCGTGCTGATCCGTCAGCTCGACGTGCAGCAGCCAGACCGCAGCATCAACGTCGACGGCCCGCCCGTGCAGGCAGCGTTCGATGCTGAAGGCAAACCGACCCAGGCGGCACTGGGCTTTGCCAAGAAATGTGGCGTCGATCTGTCCGAGATCGACCAGAGCGGCGCCAAGCTGCGCTTCTCCCAACACATCCCGGGCAAGGCCACCACCAGCCTGCTGCCGACCATCGTCGAAGATTCGCTCAACGACCTGCCGATTCCTAAGCGCATGCGCTGGGCGGCCAGCCGTGAAGAGTTCGTGCGTCCAACCCAGTGGCTGGTCATGCTGCTCGGTGACCAGGTCGTCGACTGCACCATCCTCAAGCAACAGGCTGGGCGCGAGTCGCGTGGCCACCGTTTCCACCACCCGGAAAACGTGGTCATCACCACCCCGGCCAACTACGTCGAAGACCTGCGCAAGGCCTACGTGCTGGCCGACTTCGCCGAGCGCCGCGAGCTGATCGCCAAGCGCACCGCGGAACTTGCCATGCAGCAGGAAGGCACGGCCATCGTGCCGCCAGCGCTGCTCGATGAAGTGACCGCGCTGGTCGAGTGGCCTGTGCCGCTGGTGTGCTCGTTCGAGGAGCGTTTCCTCGAAGTGCCGCAAGAAGCGCTGATCACCACCATGCAGGACAACCAGAAGTATTTCTGCCTGCTCGACAGCGAAGGCAAGCTGTTGCCGCGCTTCATCACCGTGGCCAACGTCGAGAGCCGCGATCCGAAGCAGATCGTCCAGGGCAACGAGAAGGTCGTGCGTCCGCGCCTGACCGACGCCGAGTTCTTCTTCAAGCAAGACAAGAAGCAGCCGCTGGCAACCTTCAACGAGCGCCTGAAGAACGTGGTGTTCCAGGCTCAGCTGGGCAGCGTCTACGACAAAGCCGAGCGCGTCTCGAAACTGGCAGCTTTCATTGCCCCGCGCATTGGCGGCGACGCCCAGCGTGCCGCGCGTGCTGGCCTGCTGTCCAAGTGCGACCTGGCCACCGAAATGGTTGGCGAATTCCCTGAAATGCAGGGCATCGCGGGCTACTACTACGCCGTCAACGATGGCGAGCCAGAAGACGTTGCCCAGGCCCTGAACGAGCAGTACATGCCGCGCGGTGCTGGCGCTGAACTGCCACAGACCCTGACTGGCGCTGCCGTGGCGATCGCCGACAAGCTCGACACCCTGGTCGGCATCTTCGGCATCGGCATGCTGCCAACCGGTAGCAAAGACCCGTACGCCCTGCGTCGCGCCGCCCTGGGCGTGTTGCGCATCCTGATCGAGAAGCAGCTGGACCTGGACCTGACCGACGCCGTGAGCTTCGCCGTCACCCAGTTCGGCAGCAAGGTCAAGGCTGCTGGGCTGTCCGAGCAAGTGCTGGAGTTCATCTTCGACCGCCTGCGTGCGCGTTATGAAGACGAAGGCATCGACGTGGGCACCTACCTGTCGGTGCGTGCCCTGAAGCCGGGCTCTGCCCTGGACTTCGACCAGCGCGTACAGGCCGTGCAGGCCTTCCGCAAGCTGCCGGAAGCCGAAGCCCTGGCGGCGGTGAACAAGCGTGTGTCGAACCTGCTGAGCAAAGCCGAAGGCGCTATCGCCGAACAGGTCGAGCCGAAGTACTTCGACAATGCCAATGAGTTCTCCCTGTACTCGGCCATCCAGCAGGCCGACCAGGCCGTGCAACCGATGGCAGCTGCGCGTCAGTACAGCGAGTCGCTGGCTCGCCTGGCGGCCCTGCGTGATCCGGTCGACGCCTTCTTCGAGGCGGTGATGGTCAACGCCGAAGACGCCAAGGTGCGCGCCAACCGTTATGCCCTGCTCAGCCGCCTGCGCGGTCTGTTCCTGGGCGTGGCCGACATTTCGCTGCTGGGGTAAGCCTTGAAACTGCTGATTCTCGATCGTGACGGGGTGATCAACTTCGACTCCGACGCCTACATCAAGTCATTGCAGGAGTGGATCCCCATTCCCGGCTCGATCGAGGCCATCGCGCAGTTGAGCAAGGCCGGCTGGACGGTGGCGGTCGCCACCAACCAGTCCGGCATTGCCCGTGGCTATTATCCGCTGCAAACCCTCGAGGCCATGCATGCGCGCCTGCGCGAGCTGGTGGCCGAGCAGGGTGGTGAAGTCGGTCATATCGTCTATTGCCCGCATGGCCCGGACGAGGGCTGCGACTGCCGCAAACCCAAGCCTGGCATGTTGCGGGCAATCGCCGAGCATTATCAGGCAGACCTGAGCGGCATCTGGTTTGTCGGAGACAGCAAAGGTGACCTGGAGGCCGCCCTGGCCGTCGGAGCACAACCAGTGCTGGTGAAAACCGGCAAGGGTGAGAAGACCCTGAGTAAAGGCGTCCCGCAAAACACCCTGATTTTTGACGATCTGGCCGCTGTGGCCAGAGCACTTATTTAAGAGGGTGCGCCACGCTGGCGCACTTTTTCATTAGGCGGGCATGCCCGCAACGGTACTTGCCACTATGTCGATCCTGCAGGCGATCAGAATCTTTCTTTTTTACCTGCTGCTGGGCACCAGCTCGTTGCTGTGGTGCACCCTGAGCTTCTTCGTTGCGCCGTTTCTGCCGTTTCGCCAACGCTATCGCTTCATCAACGTCTACTGGTGCCGGTTCGCCGTGCTGCTGGCGCGGGTGATCCTCGGTATCCGCTACAAAATCACCGGCGCCGAGAACGTGCCGGATACGCCGTGCGTGATCCTCTCCAACCACCAGAGCACCTGGGAGACGTTCTTCCTCTCTGCCTACTTCCAGCCGCTGAGCCAGGTGCTCAAGCGTGAGCTGTTGTATGTGCCGTTCTTTGGCTGGGCGATGGCCATGCTGCGGCCGATCGCAATTGATCGCGACAACCCGAAAGAAGCTTTGCGTCATGTCGCCAAAAAGGGCGACGAGCTGCTCAAGCAAGGCGTTTGGGTGCTGATCTTCCCGGAGGGCACCCGCGTGCCCCATGGCCAGATTGGCAAGTTCTCCCGTGGCGGCACTGCGCTGGCAGTCAATGCCGGCCTGCCGGTGCTGCCGATTGCCCACAACGCTGGCAAATTCTGGCCAAAATCCGGCTGGGGTAAGCGGGCAGGGGTGATCGAGGTGGTGATTGGTCAGCCGATGTATGCCGAAGGTAGCGGGCCGCGGGCGATTGCCGACCTCAATAATCGCGCCGAAGCGTGGAACGAGGCGACCCAGCGGGCCTTGGGTTCTTTGCCGCCAGCGGCAGAAAACACCGAGCAGCGCACTGCCTGACGCTCTGTGGATAACTTGTGAGCAACTTTTGGATTAACGCTCAGAGATATGATCTAAGTTGTTGAATTAGCTATTTATTTCCCTGTATGACGTTTTTCTGAAAATCGTGCATAAGTTTTTTTGAGCGATAAAAAAACCGGCTTTTACGCCGGTTTTTTTGTGCCTGCTATAGAGGCGTCTGGCTCTACCGGTCAAACCTTGTCGATATCCACATCCTTGGTCTCTTTCAGGCAGAAGATCCCCACCACCAAGCTGATCCCGGTGATCAATACCGGATACCACAGCCCGTAGAAGATATCCCCGGTGTACACCACCAAGGCGAACGACACCGTCGGCAGGAACCCGCCGAACCAGCCATTACCGATGTGGTAGGGCAGTGACATCGAGGTATAGCGGATCCGCGTCGGGAACAGCTCGACCATCACCGCCGCCAGCGGCCCATAGGTCATGGTGGCAATCAGGATCATCGCAACGATCAGCACCACCACCATGAACTCGTTGACCTGCGACGGATCGGCCTTGGCCGGATAGCCCGCCTGCTCGATGGCCGCACGCATGGCCGCTTCGTCGAAGCCATTGATGGTGGTCTGGCCAATGCTCACCACCACTTCACTGCTCGCCCCTGCAGCCGAGCTGTACGGCAGACCCTGCTTGACCAGGAAGGTCTTGACCTTGTCGCACGGACTGTCGAAACGCGCCTTGCCTACTGGATCGAACTGGAAGGTGCAGCTGTTCGGATCAGCCGTCACCACGATCGGTGCCTGACGGCTGGCAGCGTCGATCTGCGGGTTGGCGTAATGGCTCAGGGCTTTGAACATCGGGAAGTACAGCACTGTGGCCAGCAGCAGGCCGAGCATCAGGATCGGCTTGCGTCCGACCCGATCCGACAGCCAGCCAAAGAACACGAAGAACGGCGCGCCGATCACCACGCTGATGATCAGCAGGGTGTTCGCCTGGGCCGGGTCCATCTTGAGCATCTGGGTCATGAAGAACAGCACATAGAACTGCGCGGTGTAGAAGGTCACCGCTTGCCCGGCGTTGATACTGAACAGGGCAGTCAGCACCACTTTGAGGTTCGGCCAATTGGTGAACGACTCACGAATCGGCGATTTACTCACCTTGCCTTGGGCCTTCATTTTCACGAACGCTGGCGACTCGTGCATGCTCATGCGGATCCAGGTGGAGATGCCCAGCAGCACGATCGACAGCAGGAACGGCAGGCGCCAGCCCCAGGTTTCGAACTGATCGCCGCTGATGTAGCGGCTGCCGAGCACCACCAGCAGTGACAGCAGCAGGCCCAGGGTCGCGGTAGATTGGATGAAGCCTGTGTGGAAACCGCGCTTGCCAGGTGGGGCATGCTCGGCGACATACGTGGCTGCACCGCCATACTCACCGCCCAGCGCCAGGCCTTGGAGCATGCGCAAGATCACCAGGATGATCGGCGCGGCAATGCCAATGCTGGCGTAGGTCGGCAGCAAGCCCACGGCGAAGGTGGACAAGCCCATCAGCACGATGGTGATCAGGAAGGTGTATTTACGCCCGATCATGTCGCCCAAGCGGCCGAATACCAACGCCCCGAATGGCCGCACCAGGAAGCCTGCGGCGAACGCCATCAGGGCAAAAATGAACGCGGTGGTGTCGTTGACCCCAGCGAAGAACTGCTTGCTGATGACCGCCGCCAACGCGCCATAAAGAAAAAAGTCATACCACTCGAAAACGGTCCCGAGGGATGACGCGAAAATGATCTTTCGTTCCTCGCGACGACTGGAGCTGCTCGCCGCTGCACCCTGCTCTTGGATGTAATCCGACATCGTTGCTGTCCTCGGCCTACAGGCCACAGTGATTATTCTTGTTGTTCCACTGTCGGCAGCCCCTGACCACAAGCCGCCGGTTGTTGCACGCGCCTGGTCAGGGCGTCGGTATCGCGCTTGCGTCGCTGAGGTTGGTCTGGGTAGCAGCCCCCTTGAGGATCAGTTGTGCCGCCTTCTCGGCGATCATCAGTGTGGGTGAACAGGTATTACCGGAAACGATCTGCGGCATGATCGACGCATCAGCCACGCGCAAACCAGGAATGCCATGCACGCGCAGCTGGTTATCCACAACGTCCAGCGGCCCATTACCCATGCGGCAGGTGCCCACCGGGTGGAAGATCGTGGTGCCGATCTTGCTGGCCGCTTCGTGCAGTTGTTGCTCGCTCTGCAGGGCGGGGCCTGGCAGATATTCCTGGGGTTCGAACGCTGCCAGGGCGGGGGCCTGGACGATACGCCGGGTCAGGCGGATAGCGTCGGCGGCGACGCGCAGGTCGTGCGGATCGCTGAGGTAATTGGGATCGATCAGTGGGGCGGCGTTCATGTCCGCAGAGCGGATATCGATGCGTCCACGGCTGGCCGGGCGCAGGTTGCAAACCGATGCGGTAAAAGCAGGGAAGCGGTGCAGCGGCTCGCCAAAGCGTTCAAGCGATAGCGGCTGGACGTGGTACTGCAAATTGGCGGTGGCCTGATCAGGGCTGGAGCGTACGAACGCACCCAGCTGACTTGGAGCCATTGCCAAGGGGCCGCTGCGGTCATACAGATAACGCAGGCCCATGCCCATCTTGCCCCACAGGCTGTTGGCCATCTGATTGAGGGTGCGGGTGTTGCGGATTTGATAGATCAGGCGCAGTTGGAGGTGATCTTGCAGGTTGCCGCCCACACCGGGCATGTCATGCCGAACGCCGATGCCCAACCCTTCGAGAAGCTTGCGTGGACCGATTCCAGAGCGCTGGAGAATCCCAGGCGAGCCGACAGAACCTGCGCAGAGGATGATTTCCCGGCGCGCCTTGAACTCATGCCAGGCGCCTTGCCACTGGGCCTTGACCGCCGTCGCACGAGTGTTGTCGAGCAGCACCTGATCCACCTGGACATCGGTCAGGATGGTGACATTGGGGCGTTTGAGGATCGGCCGCAAAAAGGCCTTGGCCGCATTCCAGCGTACGCCGCTGCGCTGGTTGACCTGAAAGTATCCACAGCCTTGGTTGTCACCGGTGTTGAAGTCATCGACCTTGGCGATCCCGCTTTGCTCGGCGGCGTCGCGGAAGGCATCGAGAATCGGCCAGCTGTAGCGTTGTTGCTCGACCCGCCATTCGCCCTCGGCGCCGTGGCTGTCGCTGCTGCCGGCAAAGTGATTCTCGCTGGCCTTGAACAGCGGCAGCACATCGCTCCAGGCCCAGCCGGCATTGCCTTGCTCAGCCCAGCGGTCGTAGTCCGCCGCCTGGCCGCGCATGTAGATCATGCCGTTGATCGATGAACAGCCACCCAGCACTTTGCCCCGTGGATAACCCAGGCTGCGACCGTCCAGGCCGGCTTGCGCTTCGGTTTTGAAGCACCAGTCGGTGCGCGGATTGCCGATGCAATAGAGGTAACCGACCGGGACGTGAATCCACGGATAGTTGTCGCGCCCGCCCGCTTCGAGTAACAGCACCCGGCAGCTAGGGTCGGCGGACAAACGATTGGCCAGCAGGCAACCGGCGGGACCGGCGCCTACGACCACGTAGTCGTAGACAGAATCGGCTGATGGCATGTGTAACCTCGCGCCTGATTATTATTCTTGTCGCCCTTCATCTTAGTGAGTAATTTCGCAGAGGAAACACGAGATTTTGCGCAACGGCTGTGCGTTTTAGCACAGCCCAGGTAGCCACGAGAGTCCGTAGTGTGGGGCGGGTGGGGCGTATGCGAGGCACCTAGGAGCGATATGTGAAGGATGCACGTGGGAGCGGGCTTGCCCCGCGACAGCAGTAGTGCTGCCACCATCGCTATCGCGGGGCAAGCCCGCTCCCACGAGATCTACGAGTCCAACGAGATCTACGAGTCCCACGAGATCTACAAGTCCCACGAGCCATACGAGCCCCGCATCCTCCTGCGTAGTGCCTCGACGGCCGCGCTCAGAACCCTCGCCATCACGCACAAGGATCAGCATGTTCGACTGGAATGATCTGCGGTTTTTCCTCGAGTTGCAGCGCAGCGGTCGCCTGCTCAGCGCTGCCAAGCGGCTCAATACCACCCACAGCACCGTCGCCCGGCATATCGAGAACATCGAAAAAAGCTTGGGTACGGCACTGTTCGTCCAGCATGCCCAAGGCTATGAACTGACGCCTTCCGGACAGGCCCTGCTCAAGCATGCCGAGGCGATGGAAAATGTCGCGCTGCTGGCGCAGGAGGAAATCACCCAGGCGATTACGCCGCTGGGCAAGATTCGCCTAGGGGTCACCGAAGGCATTGGCATCATGTTCTTCACCCCGCGCATGAGCGATCTGTTCGAGCGCTATCCGGGGTTGGAGGTAGAGCTGGTAGCGGTGCCGCGCTTTGTCAGCATCCTTAACCGCGAAGCGGAGATCAGCATCCACCTGGAACGGCCCAACGCCGATTTGTTGATCACCCGCAAACTCACCGACTACCGCCTGGCGCTCTACGCCAGTCGCGAGTATCTCGACCGCTCCCCACCGCTGCAGACCCGCGAGGACCTGGCGCGGCACAGCTGGATTGGCTACGTAGACGACCTGCTGTTCAGCCAGGAGCTGCTGTTTCTCAACAGCTTTTGCCGGGCACCGAATGTGGTGTTCCGCAGCACCAGCGTGATCGCCCAGCAACACGCAGCGCGTGCCGGCCTGGGTATCGCCGTGCTGCCCAATTTCATGGCCCGGCATGACCCGACGCTGGTGCGCGTGCTGCCGAGTGAGACGATCCAGCGCAGCTACTGGATCTGCACCCGGCGCGAGCTGCACAAATCAGTACGCCTGCGGGTGGTCTGGGATTACCTGCTCGCCCTGTGTGCGGCCGAGCAGGCAGACCTGCTAGCCGAGTAGCGCCTTGCCCGCCAGCAGCAGTGCAGCGCCAATGCCGACGATGGCGAACAACTGTTGCAGGCGTGGCCCGGCAAGCTTGGCGGCCAAAGGCCGCGCCAGCAGCAGGCCAAATACCGCGCCCACTGCGAACGGGGCACCGACCTGCCAGTGCATGACGCCGGCAACGCTGGCGCTGACCACACTGCCGGTGGAGACCAGGGCAATCACCGCCAGGGAGGTGGCGACGATACTCTTCATGTCCAGATTGGTGTAGCGGTTCAACGCAGGGATGATGACGAACCCACCGCCGACGCCCAGTAACCCTGAAAGCAATCCAGACATCGCCCCGGTGAAGGCCAGGGCACGCGCGCAGGGTAGGGTCCAGCGCAGTCGGCCCTGCAACGGATTGAGCACGCAGGGCATGATCTGCCGTTCCCCGCATGGCGACTGACCGCGCAGTTCGCGCGCTGCCTTGCGCCCGATGCGCAGGCAGGCGTAAACCAGCACCGCAGCGAACACCAGCGCCAATGGCGTGTTGGGCAGACTGTGGGCGAGCATCAAGCCGAACGGCGCAGCGACGATGCCGATCACGGCAATGAACAGCGCCGCCCGATAGCGCACCAAGCCCTGGCGTAAACCCAACACCGCCCCGACCGCCGCCGCCAGGCCCACCGCCAGCAACCCGACCGGGGCCGCCTCGACCATCGTCAGGCCCAGGCCGAACACCAGCAGCGGCACCGCCAGGATGCCGCCGCCAGCGCCGGTCAGCGCCAGCACTGCGCCAATGATTGTGCCCAGCAGCGTGCCGAGCAGTTGATGCTCGATCACTGCTGCCCCTCGATCACCCTCGGCTGCGGCTTGGCCAGCCACTCCCGTCCCTTGAGCATGCCACGCCAGTACAGCGGCGGCAGGATCCGTGCCTTGAGCAGCCAGGCCAATCGGGTTGGCTGGCGACCATCGAGCAACCAGCGCGGAAAACTCGGCGCGACCTTACCACCATAGGTGAACTCAGCGAGGACGATCTTGCCGCGCTCCACGGTCAGAGGGCATGAGCCATAGCCGTCATAGTGGGCGAGGGCAGGCAGCCTGCCGAGCGCCACCAAAACATTGTTCGCCACCACCGGCGCCTGCTTGCGCGCTGCGGCGGCGGTCTTGGCGTTGCTGGTGTTGATCACATCGCCCAGACCATGGATGTTGGCGAATTGACGATGGCGCAGGGTGTGCGGATCGACATCGACCCAGCCACCCGCATCGGCCAGCGGACTGTTCCGGATGAAGTCAGGGGCAACTTGCGGCGGCACCACATGCAACAGGTCGAAGGGTTCGACCTGTGTCTGCGTGCTGCCATCGGGCAAGCTGCGCACGAACGTAGCGCGCTTGCCGGGGCCGTCCACGGCGACCAGCCGCTGGGCGTAGTTGAGGTCGACACTGTACTTGTCGATGTAGCTCATCAGTGCCGGTACGTAGTCCGCTACCCCGAACAGCACCGCGCCGGCATTGAAGAAGCTCGCTTTGATCGCGCCAAGATGGCCGTGACGCAACCAGTGATCACAGGACAGGTACAACGCCTTCTGTGGCGCGCCAGCGCACTTGATCGGCATCGGTGGCTGGGTGAACAGCGCGCGACCTTGCTTGAGGTTTTTCACCAGCTCCCAGGTATAGGGCGCCAGGTCATAGCGGTAGTTGGAGGTGACGCCGTTACGCCCCAGGGTCTCACTCAGGCCTTCGATGGCGTTCCAATCGAGCTTGAGGCCGGGGCATACCACCAGCTGTTCGTAACTGACCGCGCGACCATCCTCGAGCATCACCAGTTGCGCGACCGGATCGAAACCCTGCACGCTGGCCTTGATCCAGCGCACCCCACGCGGAATGGTCGAGGCCATGGTGCGAGCGGTGCTGGGTGCGTTGAACACACCGGCGCCGACCATGGTCCAGCCTGGTTGGTAGTAATGCACCTCGGCAGGATCGATCAGGGCGATGTCCAGCGAAGGATCACGGCTGATCAGGCTCGAAGCGGTGGCGATACCCGAAGCCCCGGCACCGATGATCACCACCTTGTGGTGATCGGTGCGCGGACTGGCGGAAGTGGACGGCGACGCAGGCATTTAAATGTTCCTTGTTGATCGAGGTAGCTGCTCTTTTTCTATCGCGGGGCAAGCCTGTTCCCACGTTAGCTCTGTGTCTCTGCGTGGAAGCGGGCCCCGCGATAGCGGGCTCACAGTTTGTTGAGGGGGATCTTCAGGTAGCGCACGCCGTTATCTTCCGGCTCAGGCAACTGGCCGCTGCGCATGTTGATCTGTACCGAGGGCAGGATCAGCACCGGCATGTCCAACGTCGCGTCACGCGCTTCGCGCATGGCCACGAATTCGTCCTCGCTGATGCCCTGATGAATGTGGATATTATTGGCGCGCTGCTCGGCCACGGTGGTGACATAACGCAGTGCGCGGCCATTGGGCAGGTAGTCATGGCACATGAACAGCTGGGTCTGATCGGGGAAGGCCAGCAAACGGCGGATCGAGCGATACAACGTGCGGGCATCGGCGCCTGGGAAGTCGCAGCGGGCTGTGCCGTAGTCGGGCATGAACAAGGTGTCGCCAACGAACACCGCAATCTGGCCAGCATCCTCGACCACGTAGCTCATGCACGCCGGGGTATGCCCTGGGGTATGCAGGGCGCGCGCGCGCAGCGTGCCGATCAGAAACACTTGTTCATCTTCGAGCAATACATCGAACTGGCTGCCATCGCGGGCAAAGCCAGGCTCGGCATTGAACAGGGCGCCGAAGGTCTTCTGTACCTGAGTGATACGTGCACCGATGGCGATATGGCCACCGAGCTTTTCCTTGAGGTAGGCCGCCGCAGAAAGGTGGTCGGCATGCACATGGGTTTCAAGAATCCAGTGCACCTTGGCATCCAGCGCCTGGACCCTGCCAATCAGTTTGTCCGCCGAAGCAGTGTTGGTACGCCCGGACTTGGGGTCATAGTCGAGCACGCTGTCAATCAACGCGCACTCCTGGGTCTGGCGATCCATGACCAGGTAACTGATGGTCGAGGTGGCCTCGTCGAACAAGGCTTCCACATAGATGTTACTGCCGATGATCATTGCACTCTCCAGATTTATCCGCCGCGCCTTGTTAGAGGCGTAGGCAGTAAACGGTGCTTTATCAAGATGCATGCCAGGGCATTGGTCCGAAACCACGTGTGCCTTGCTATCAAGCATAGAGTGACTGTTCAAGCCCTACGCATCAGGGTTTTAGCCAGCCGGTTTACCGCGAAGGACACGCTGCGCAGCCTGTTCCTATCTGGGTACTCTTTACTGCCAATGACAGACCTGGCAGTCGACTGGCAGCTAATGGCAGTGATTGGCAGTCCTTGCTACCCTCCGCGATGTACTCTCCTCCGGTCCTGGTCATGCCCGCGTTTTCAGCTTCTGCCAACCAACCCGCGATCCTTGCGCTAGTGTCGTATCTGGAACACGACGTCCATCCGTCCATCGTGCTCGATACCGACTACAACATCCTCGCCGCCAATGCCGCCTACCGCCGCCAGTTCGGCAGCAACGACAACGCGCCGCTGGGGGAGAAGTGCCACCGGGTATCCCACCACTACGCCGTCCCCTGCGACCAGGCCGGCGAACATTGTCCGATGCGCAAGGCATGGGACAGCAAGGTGCCGGAGCGGGTCCTGCACATCCATCACACTCCCCGTGGGCCTGAGCATGTGGACGTCGAGTTACGGCCGATCCTGGATGAACAGGGCAGGGTGGTCGCCTTCGTCGAGCGTCTGAACACCGTGACGCTCGCCTCCGCCCAGCCGCAACAGCAAGGCCTGGTAGGCCGTGCTCCGGCGTTCAAGGCCGCCCTGGCCAGCTTGCAAAGAGCAGCGCCGGCGCAGATCCCGGTATTGCTTCAGGGTGAGTCTGGTACCGGTAAAGAGCTTTTCGCTCGCGCCCTGCACTTGGGTAGCCTGCGCGCCAATGGGCCGTTGGTTGTGGTCGACTGCACGGGTCTTACCGAGAGCCTGTTCGAGAGTGAATTGTTCGGCTACGAAAAAGGCGCCTTCACCGGTGCTACCCAGCGCAAGATCGGTTTGGCCGAAGCGGCGCATGGCGGCACGTTGTTCCTCGATGAAATTGGTGAGGTTCCATTGGCCATGCAGGTGAAGCTGCTGCGCCTGATCGAGTCTGGCAGTTTCCGCCCAGTCGGCAGTCTGCGTACGGTGCACTCGGATTTTCGCCTGGTCTCTGCCACCCACAAACCACTCAAGGAAATGGTCGCTGCGGGCACCTTTCGTGAAGACTTGTACTACCGCATCAGCGGTTTTCCAATCCGGCTGCCTGCCCTGCGCGAACGGGTAGAGGATCTGCCCATGCTGGCCGAGAGTTTGTTGAAGCGCATGGCTGGCGCGCAATCCGCCACGCTCACCGCAGAAGCGCAACAACGGCTCAGCTTGCATCCGTTCCCTGGCAACATTCGCGAGCTGCGCAATATTCTCGAACGAGCACGCTTGTTTGCCGACGACGGCTTGATTCGGCCTGAACATTTACCACACGACATTGGCCCCATTCAGAACGTAGCTACGCTACGCCGCAGCCGCAACGAGCTGGGCGAGCTGGCGCTGGCGCTTGAGCAATTCCAAGGGTCGCGGATTGAGTTGGCCCGACATCTGGGGTTGAGCGAGCGGACGCTTTATCGGCGCTTGCGTGAGCTGGGTCTGTAAGCGGGTTCAGCGCACCTTGTAGGAGCGGGCTTGTCGGGCGCCGAACCGCCGGCAGAGCAATTTTCTTCTACGCTGATACTGCTCTGAGCCTTCCATGCGTCGATTGCCGACTCGGTAACCCGTTGGGCTCCTGACGCTCCGCTCTGTCCCTCAGCTACAGGAGCATCGTCATGTCTGCCTGCCTTCACAGGGCGATCCTGCTCACCATCACCATGCTCGCGCTCTTGGGCTGTTCCGAAGAAGATGCGCCACCTAAGGCAACGGCCCCGGCGCCGGTATCTGCAGCTGTACCTGCAGCTGTACCTGCCACTGCGGCCGCGCCCAGCGAGCAGGTGTTCAACACCGAACAGCTTGATCAGATGCTTGCACCGTTGGCCCTGTACCCGGATGCTTTACTGGCTCAGGTGCTGATGGCAACCACCTATCCCGGCAATGTCGCCGACGCGCTTGCCTGGTCCAAGGCGCATCCGAACGTCAGTGGCGATGCCGCCGTCCAGCAGGTCGCCGAGCAACCTTGGGACCCCAGCGTGCAATCGTTGGTGGCTTTCCCGCAGGTGCTAGCCACACTTGGCCAGGACCCAGTCTGGGTGCAGCGAGTTGGCGATGCCTTTCTCGCCCAGCCCGACGCGGTGATGAATTCGGTACAGCGCCTGCGCGCTAAGGCCAAGGCTGCTGGCCACCTGGAGTCGAACGATAAGCAGAGTGTTATCGTGCAACCCTCAAACGCTCAAGCAGGCGCCACGACGGCGGGGCAAGGTGCCGCGTCGGCACAAACCATTATTATCCAGCCGACCAACCCCCAGGTCGTATACGTCCCAAGCTACAACCCCTCTGTGGTGTACGGTAATTGGTCCTCTGCGTCCTACCCACCGGCGTACTATCCGCCACCGCCGGGGTATGCCATTGGTACGGCATTGGCGACCGGCCTGGCTTTCGGTGCAGGCGTAGCCATCGTCAATTCTCTGTGGGGGGATTGCGACTGGGACGATCATGACGTTGATATCAACGTCAATCGCTACAACAACATAAACAACATCAACCGCAGGCTCGAAGCCAACCAGAACAGCTGGCGCCATAATCCTACCTATCGCGACGGCGTTCCCTACCGCGATCAAGCCAGTCGAGCCCAGTTCGACCGGCGCTTGCCCGGCAGCGCAGAGCGTACAGCCTATCGTGGTGACACCCCGGCGCGTCTCGAAGATCGCGCGCGCGCCCGAGAAAGTCTCGCCCAGCGTGGCATCGAAGCACCGGCAACCAGCAACCTCGAAGCCCGCCAAAGGGCGCAGAGTGCAGAGCGTGAGCGCGCTCAACAAAGCCTGGAAAAACATGGCATCAACCAGCCCGCTAGCGCTCGCGAGCGCGCACAGGTCGCCGACCGCCAGCACAAGCCTGGCGCGCAGGCACCTTTGAAAACTCGCCAGCCTCAGCCGTCGGAGCGTAATCAACAAGCACGCCAGCAAGTCCGCCAGCAACATGCTCGCGCCCAGGCGCCGCGCAACAACGCCTTGGCCGATGTGCGCAACCCTTCACAGGCACGCATGGCAAGCAACCGTGGACAGATCAGTCAACGTAGCGCCAGCCGCCCCAGTGCTGCGCCCGCCGGCCATCAGCTGCAACGACCCGTGCGCATGCAATCCAGCGGTGGCGGCCGTCGCCGCTGAGAGGAGAGTCAGTCATGAAAACGGCTAGTCGGATTGCGCTGGTGCTGCTCCTTTGCTGGACGTCCAGCAGCTACGCTCAGAAATATTTCCCAAGCGCGGAGGCGGCAGGCGAAGCGTTGGTGCAGGCCCTGGGTAGTGAAAAGGCCGATAGCCAACAGTTGGCAAACTTGCTTGGCGATGACTGGAACACTTATATCCCGACCAAGGACGTCGATCGTAAAGATGTGGATGCCTTTCTCTCGCTCTACAACGAATCCCACCAGGTTCAGTCCGATAGCCAGAAGCGTGCACATCTGGTGGTCGGCAACACACCCTGGATTTTCCCAATCCCCATCAGACACAGTGCTGGCGGTTGGGCTTTCGACACCAAAGCGGGCGCCGAGGAAATCCGCCAGCGCCGCATCGGCCGCAACGAATTGGCGACCATTCAAGCAGCCCGTGCCTATCACGATGCGCAGATGGACTACGCCGAAATTGATCGCAATGGCGATGGGGTGCTCGAGTACGCACAGAAGTTCATGAGTAGCGACGGGGCGTTCGACGGGCTGTACTGGCCGGAAGTGGACGGCGTCGAAGAAAGTCCACTCGGGCCGCTATTCGGTGATGCCGCCAAGCGTGATGACTGGCATGGCTATCACTATCGGATTCTCACCGCCCAAGGCCCTTCGGCACCAGGTGGCGCCTATGACTACAAGATCGGCGATCACATGACCCGCGGCTTTGCCGTGATCGCCTGGCCGGCGAACTACGCGGACACTGGCGTCATGAGTTTTATGATCAGCTACGACGGTGAATTGTTCGAGAAAGACCTCGGCCGTGACAGTGCCAAGCGCGCGGCTGCGATAACGCGTTTCGACCCCGACAGCAGTTGGAGCGAAATTAAGGATGAAGCGGCTGGGCGCTGAATTGGACAGTTCAATACTTGTCGCTCAGATGGCTCTGGCACTCATGAAAAAGCCCGCTTACGCGGGCTTTTTCATGCAGCTTGTCGGTGAAACTACACCTGATCAGAAGTCCAGGTTGGACACCGACAGGGCATTGCTTTCGATGAAGTCGCGGCGTGGTTCCACCGCATCACCCATCAGGGTGTTGAAGATCTGATCGGCAGCGATCGCGTCTTCGATAGTCACCTTGAGCATGCGGCGCACGGTTGGGTCCATGGTGGTTTCCCACAGCTGCTCCGGGTTCATCTCACCCAGACCTTTGTATCGCTGGATGGTGTGACGCTTGGCGGTTTCGTTCATCAGCCAGTCCAAGGCTTCCTTGAACTCGGTGACCGCCTTGCGACGTTCGCCACGCTGCACATACGCACCTTCGCCGAGCAGGGTGCTGAGCTTGCCACCCAGGTTGACCACGGTGCGGTAGTCGTTGCTGCCGAAGAAGTCGCGGTTGAAGGTGATGTAGCTGGCCAGACCGTGCGAAGTGATCTCCACCTCCGGCAGCCAGACATTGCGCTCTTTGTCTTCACGCAGGCTGGCTTTGTAGGCCAGGCCAGACTTCTGGCTGTTGTTCAGACGTGCCTGGAACTTGGCCAACCAGTTTTCCATGTGCGCGTGATCGCCCAACTGCTCAAGGGTGACTTCATCCAGGTAGATGAAGTGCTCGGTCAGCTCTTGTGGGTACAGGCGCGACAGACGCTTAAGGGTTTTCATCACACCGCGGAAATCGTTCACCAGGCTTTCCAGCTGTACGCCAGAAACCGCAGGTGCCGATTCGTCCAAGTGCAGGCTGGCGTCATCCAGGGCCGACTGCGTCATGTACTCTTCCATGGCGTCGTCGTCTTTGATGTACTGCTCTTGCTTGCCCTTCTTGACCTTGTACAGCGGCGGCTGAGCGATATAGATGTAGCCGCGCTCGACCAGCTCCGGCAACTGACGGAAGAAGAAGGTCAGCAGCAGGGTACGGATGTGCGAACCGTCAACGTCAGCATCGGTCATGATGATGATGTTGTGATAGCGCAGCTTGTCAATGTTGTACTCTTCGCGGCCAATGCCGCAGCCCAGTGCGGTGATCAGCGTACCGACCTCCTGGGACGAGATCATCTTGTCGAAGCGTGCTTTCTCGACGTTAAGGATCTTACCCTTGAGCGGCAGGATCGCCTGGGTGCGACGGTTACGACCTTGCTTGGCCGAACCACCTGCGGAGTCACCCTCCACCAGGTACAGTTCAGAGAGGGCAGGGTCCTTCTCTTGGCAGTCCGCCAATTTGCCCGGCAGGCCAGCGATATCCAATGCGCCTTTGCGGCGAGTCATCTCGCGTGCCTTGCGCGCTGCTTCACGCGCGCGGGCAGCGTCGATCATCTTGCCAACCACCGCCTTGGCTTCGTTGGGGTTTTCCAACAGGAAGTCGGCGAAGTACTTGTTCATCTCTTGTTCCACGGCGGTCTTCACCTCCGAGGAAACCAACTTATCCTTGGTCTGCGAGCTGAACTTCGGATCCGGCACCTTGACCGAGATGATCGCAGTCAGACCTTCACGGGCATCGTCACCGGTGGTCGCGACCTTGTTTTTCTTGGCCAGGCCTTCTTGCTCGATGTAAGCGTTCAGGCTGCGGGTAAGCGAAGAGCGGAAGCCCACCAGGTGAGTACCACCATCGCGCTGCGGAATGTTGTTGGTGAAGCACAGCAGGTTTTCGTTGAAGCTGTCGTTCCACTGCAGGGCGACTTCGACACCGACACCATCGTCACGCTGGACATTGAAGTGGAAGACCTGCGTGTTCACCGGGGTCTTGTTGGTGTTGAGGTATTCAACGAACGCGCGCAGACCACCTTCGTATTTGAAGAACTCTTCTTTACCGCTGCGTTCATCCTTGAGCAGGATGCCAACACCGGAGTTCAGGAAGGACAGCTCGCGGATACGCTTGGCGAGGATGTCCCAGCTGAAGTGGATGTTCTTGAAGGTTTCAGCCGACGGCTTGAAGTGGATGTGGGTACCGGTGGTTTCACTTTCACCGACTACAGCCATAGGTGCCTGAGGCACACCATGCACGTAGGTCTGCTCCCAGATCTTGCCGCTGCGACGAACAGTAAGGATCAGCTGCTCGGAGAGGGCGTTAACCACGGAAACACCAACCCCGTGCAGACCGCCAGAAACTTTATAGGAGTTGTCATCGAACTTACCGCCTGCGTGCAGGACGGTCATGATGACCTCAGCCGCCGATACACCTTCTTCTTTGTGCACGTCGACCGGAATGCCGCGACCGTTGTCGCGGACACTGATGGATTCGTCTGGGTGGATGATGACGGTAATGTCATCGCAGTGACCGGCGAGGGCTTCGTCGATCGAGTTGTCGACCACTTCGAAGACCATGTGGTGCAGGCCGCTACCATCATCGGTGTCGCCAATGTACATCCCGGGACGTTTGCGTACGGCATCCAGCCCTTTCAGCACTTTAATGCTGGAGGAATCGTACGTTTGATTTTCGCTCATGCCTTCACTCCCGATGGTCGTGGGTCTGGGTGATACGGCCTTGTTCCACGTGGAACAAAGCAACTGGCGTTTCCGTCTGCCAGCCTTCCCTCAGTAATTCGTGATCTACACAGGTGATGAAAACCTGGCAGCGTAATTCTTCAAGCAAGCGGCATAATGCGCGGCGGTGCTGCTCGTCCAGTTCGGACGGCAAGTCATCCACGAGATAGATACAGAGACCGCGACGGGCTTGGCTGACCAAGTGGCCTTGGGCGATGCGCAACGCACACACCACAAGTTTTTGCTGCCCACGGGACAGGATATCCGCAGCGTTGTTTGCGCCAATACGAAGACGTAAATCAGCACGCTGAGGACCGGCCTGGGTATGGCCCATTTGCTGGTCACGGTGAAGAGAAGAGGCGAGTACTTCGTTGAGTTCCCGGTCCTTGTCCCAGCCGCGGTAATAGCTCAGGGTCAATCCATCCAGCTCGACCAGTTCGCTCAGGGTTCGCTCGAAGACGGGCTTCAAGGCCTTGATATAGTTGCGACGGTATTCATCTATCTCCGCGCTGGCCAGGCACAATTCCCGGTCCCAGGCGGCTTGCGAAGCAGCGTCAAGTGTACCATGCCGCAACCATGAGTTCCGCTGTCGCAGTGCCTTCTGCAGACGTTGCCAGGCTGCCATGAAGCGTGGTTCCACGTGGAACACACCCCAATCGAGGAACTGTCGACGAATTTTCGGTGCACCTTCGAGCAAGCGGAAGCTGTCTGGGTTAATCAACTGCAACGGCAGTAGCTCTGCCAATTGAGCAGCACTGCGGGCATTCTGCCCGTCAATGCGGATGGTGAACTCCCCCTGTCGCTCGCGCGAAACACCTAGGTTGCTGGTTCCACCTTCGGCCAACTGAACCTCGCCAAACACGGTGCAGGTTGGCTGCTCGTATTGGATAACAGGGTTCAGTCGAGTACTGCGGAAGGAGCGAGCCAGGCCCAATAGGTAGACGGCTTCCAGAACACTGGTTTTGCCGCTGCCGTTGGCGCCGTAAAGGATATTGATGCGGGGAGAGGGAGAGAGGGTCACTGGGTGCAGGTTGCGCACCGCAGTGACCATGATGCGTCTTAGGGACATTATCTGCTACAGATTACAGACGCATCGGCATGACAACGTAAGACGAGTCGTCGTTGCCGGCTTCCTGCAGCAGGGCGCTGCTGTTGGAATCGGACAGAATCAGACGAACTTGCTCCGTAGTCATGACGCCCAGCACATCCAGCAGATAGCTAACGTTGAAGCCGATTTCCAGCGAGCTACCGTTGTAGTCGACGCTGATCTCTTCTTCGGCTTCTTCCTGCTCTGGGTTGTTGGCTTGAATCTTCAACTGGCCAGCGGCCAGCTGCAGACGAATACCGCGGTATTTCTCGTTGGACAGGATCGCGGTCCGGCTGAACGCTTCACGCAGGGCCTGACGATCACCGAGAACCAGCTTGTCGCCACCCTTGGGCAGAACGCGCTCGTAGTCAGGGAACTTACCGTCGACCAGTTTCGAAGTGAAGGTGAATTCGCCAGTGGTCGCACGAATGTGATGCTGGCCCAGAACGATGCTGACCATGCCTTCTGGATCCGTGAGCAGACGCGCCAGCTCAAGAATACCTTTGCGTGGAACGATGACCTGGTGGCGCTCCGCCTGGCCGATCGCAGCTTGCATGGAACACATGGCCAAGCGGTGACCGTCGGTAGCAACCGCACGCAGGGTGTCGGTCGACACTTCCAGCAGCATGCCGTTGAGGTAGTAGCGTACATCCTGCTGGGCCATGGCGAAGCTAGTGCGCTCGATCAAACGGCGCAGCTTGCTTTGTTCCAGGTTGCAGGTCAGCGAGCCTGGACCTTCTTCCACAGTCGGGAAGTCATTGGCCGGCAAGGTAGAGAGGGTGAAGCGGCTACGGCCAGCTTTGACCAGTAGCTTTTGCTCGTCCACTTTGATGTCGATCAGGACATCGCTCGGCAGGCTTTTGCAGATGTCCATCAGCTTACGCGCCGGGACAGTGATTTCGCCCGGCTCAGCCGGCTCTTCCAGTTGTACGCGGCCAACCAGCTCGACTTCCAGGTCGGTACCGGTCAACGACAGCTGCTGGCCTTGCACGACCAGCAGGACGTTGGACAGGACCGGCAAGGTCTGGCGGCGCTCGACGACACCTGCGACCAGTTGCAGGGGTTTCAACAGGGCTTCGCGTTGAATGGTGAAATGCATGGTCTAGTCCCTTGCCTTCAAATAGCTGCGCCGACGGCCATCAGGTCGTCAGCGTGCGCAGCAGGTTCTTGTAGTCCTCGCGGATGTCCGCGTCGGATTCCTTCAATTCATTGATCTTGCGGCAGGCGTGCAGCACGGTGGTGTGGTCGCGGCCGCCAAACATGTCGCCGATTTCCGGCAGACTGTGGTTGGTCAGCTCCTTGGACAACGCCATGGCCACCTGACGTGGGCGAGCTACCGATCGCGAACGCCGCTTGGACAGCAGGTCGGAGATCTTGATCTTGTAGTACTCGGCCACGGTGCGCTGAATGTTATCCACACTCACCAGCTTGTCTTGCAGCGCCAGCAGATCCTTGAGCGACTCACGGATCAGCTCGATGGTGATGTCGCGCCCCATGAAGTGCGAGTGAGCGATGACACGCTTGAGCGCGCCTTCCAGCTCACGCACGTTGGAGCGGATGCGCTGGGCGATAAAGAACGCCGCATCGTGAGGAAGTTCCACCTTGGCCTGATCGGCCTTCTTCATCAGGATCGCTACGCGGGTTTCCAGCTCTGGCGGCTCGACGGCAACTGTCAGCCCCCAGCCGAAGCGCGACTTCAGACGCTCTTCGAGGCCTTCGATCTCTTTTGGATAACGGTCGCTGGTAAGAATTACCTGCTGACCACCCTCGAGCAAGGCGTTGAAGGTGTGGAAAAACTCTTCCTGCGAGCGCTCTTTGCGGGCAAAGAACTGGATGTCATCGATCAGCAACGCATCCACCGAACGATAGAAGCGCTTGAACTCGTTGATCGCATTGAGCTGCAACGCCTTGACCATGTCGGCAACGAAGCGCTCCGAATGCAGGTAGACCACCTTGGCGTTCGGATTCTTCTTGAGCAGGTGGTTACCCACAGCATGCATCAAGTGAGTCTTACCCAGGCCCACGCCACCGTACAGGAACAGCGGGTTGTAGCCATGCTTGGGGTTATCGGCAACCTGCCAGGCAGCTGCCCGTGCCAATTGGTTGGACTTACCCTCAACGAAGGTATCGAAGGTGAAAGTTCTGTTGAGGTAGCTGGTGTGCTTGAGCGCACCTTCTACCTGCACGGTCCGTTGCTCAGTGCGCGTGGTAGCACTCGGGACCACTGGCGTATCGCCCATCGAGTCGAAACTGTCGCGCGACGACGGCTGTTCCACTTCGTTGGTCAAAAGCGGCTCGACCGCCTGCACCGCAACCGACTCATTCTGACTGAGTACAGGCGCTGGCTGCTGGGGCTGAGCTTTGGCGGCGACCGCAGCACTGACCGGAGCATTGGGAGCGGCGCGCGGCGCAGAGCTGCGGCGGCTGCCTATTAATAAGGAAAGCGCCGGCGCCAGGCCATTGCCGTGTTCGCCCAGCAGCTCGAGCAGACGACCCAGGTATTTTTCATTGACCCAATCGAGGACGAAACGGTTGGGCGCATACACGCGCAACTCGTCGCCTTCGGCTTCGACCTGTAGCGGACGGATCCAGGTGTTGAATTGCTGGGCAGGCAGTTCATCGCGCAGAAGCTCCACGCACTGCTGCCAAAGTTCCACTGACACGGATATCCCCTGAGTTGAAAGCCGGATGAGGCAAAAGCAAACCGCCATTGTACCGGGCAAGCGGTTACTTATCCACATGAGACAGCGACTTGAACCATGACAGAGCAGTCAAATGATGGCCGAAACGCCTTCACCGGCATGTGAATAAGCTCTGTGGATAACCGCACCTAAGGTCTATGCACAACCCTGGGCCCAAGCCTGTTGATAACTCTGCTGTGGATAACAGCGCCTTTAATCCACAGCTTGTCCGCATGCCCAGCACAGCCGGAGCACCGGTTTCGGACAAGGTTTCAAAACTCTGTACATAACGTAAATCGTGGCCTGTAGATGGTTATCCACAGATAGTGGCTGGCCTAAGATCTATAAGTTATTCAGAAAAGCTTTTTATATGTCTCTTTTATTTTTTCATGTTGTCCACTCTTTGCGATTCGATCAAGCCTGTCGATCCCTCCTTCTAAAGGCCAGCTAGAGGTCAGGTAGAAGTTAGGTAGAAGCCATGCCATCCATAAGGAAAGGTTGGTTGGAAATTGACCTATTGGCTTGCTTTCTCTAGAATCGCCGATCTCTTAAAACGGGGGCCATTCCGGCCCGTAGTCGACGAACCCAGGTAACACGCCATGAAACGTACTTTCCAACCAAGCACCATCAAGCGCGCGCGCACCCACGGCTTCCGTGCCCGTATGGCCACCAAGAACGGCCGCGCTGTTCTGTCGCGTCGTCGTGCCAAAGGCCGTAAGCGTCTGGCCGTTTGATTTTTCGGCACAGGTGGTGAGTCAGGACTTCAGTCGGGAAAAGCGACTGCTTACACCCCGGCATTTCAAAGCGGTCTTCGACTCGCCAACCGGCAAGGTTCCAGGTAAAAGCCTGCTAATCCTTGCCCGCGAGAACGGCCTCGATCACCCGCGCCTTGGCTTGGTGATCGGCAAGAAGAGCGTCAAGCTCGCCGTTCAACGCAATCGCCTCAAACGCTTGATGCGCGATTCCTTTCGTCTGAATCAGCAGAGTCTTGCTGGATTGGACATCGTGATCGTCGCGCGCAAGGGCTTGGGCGAAGTAGAAAACCCAGAATTGCACCAACACTTTGGCAAGCTCTGGAAGCGCCTCGCTCGTAATCGGCCCTCTCCAGCGGTTAATGCCGATTCTGCAGGGGTAGACAGTCACGATGCGTAAACTGGCCCTCGTCCCGATCCAGTTTTACCGTTACGCCATTAGTCCACTGATGGCCAGCCACTGTCGTTTCTACCCCAGCTGCTCCTGTTACGCCTACGAAGCCATAGAAAACCATGGCCTGTTGCGTGGTGGGTGGCTAGCCGTTCGTCGCCTGGGGCGTTGTCATCCGTGGAACGACGGCGGTTTCGATCCCGTCCCTCCCGCTCCTTCCTCCCGAACTTCTTCGATAGCCGAGTAATCATGGATATTAAACGCACGATCCTGATCGTCGCCCTGGCAATCGTGGCCTACGTGCTGGTCCTCAAGTGGAACCAGGACTACGGTCAGGCTGCACTGCCGACTCAGCATACTGCTGCCAGCAACGCTGCCCCGGCCCTGCCCGATACCGTGCCGGCCGGCAATAACAACGGCGCCAGCGCCGATGTGCCGAGCGCCAATGCTGAATCCAGCCCAGCCGAACTGGCTCCGGTTGCAGTCAGCAAGGACCTGATCCGGGTCAAGACCGACGTCCTTGAACTGGCTATCGATCCGGTCGGTGGTGACATCGTCCAGCTGAACCTGCCCAAGTACCCACGCCGCCAAGACCATCCGGACATTCCGTTCCAGCTGTTCGATAACGGTGGTGAGCGTGTTTACCTGGCTCAGAGTGGTCTGACTGGCGTTAATGGCCCGGATGCACGTTCTTCCGGTCGTCCGCTGTACGCCGCTGAACAAAAGAGCTTCCAACTGGCCGATGGCCAGGAGCAGTTGGTCGTTGACCTGAAGTTCAGCGAGAACGGCGTCAACTACATCAAGCGCTTCAGCTTCAAGCGCGGTGAGTACGACCTCACCGTCAGCTACCTGATCGACAACCAAAGCGCTCAAGCCTGGTCGGGCAACATGTTCGCCCAGCTCAAGCGTGATGCCAGCTCCGATCCATCGTCGAGCACGGCTACCGGTACCGCGACCTACCTGGGCGCCGCCCTGTGGACGCCTTCCGAGCCGTACAAGAAAGTGTCGATGAAAGACATCGACAAAGGCAGTTTGAAAGAAAATGTGTCCGGCGGCTGGGTTGCCTGGCTGCAGCACTACTTCGTAACTGCCTGGATTCCTGCCAAGTCGGATAACAACGTTATCCAGACCCGTAAGGATAGCCAAGGCAACTACATCATCGGCTACACCGGCCCAGCGCTCAGCGTGCCTGCCGGCGGTAAAGTCGAAACCAGCGCCATGCTGTACGCAGGTCCGAAGATTCAGTCCAAGCTCAAGGAGTTGTCCCCAGGCCTGGAACTGACTGTCGACTATGGCTTCCTGTGGTTCATCGCTCAGCCGATCTTCTGGCTGCTGCAACATATCCACAGCATCCTGGGTAACTGGGGCTGGTCGATCATCGTCCTGACCATGCTCATCAAGGGCCTGTTCTTCCCGCTGTCGGCTGCCAGCTACCGCTCGATGGCGCGCATGCGTGCCGTTTCGCCAAAACTGGCCGCGCTGAAGGAACGCTTCGGTGACGATCGCCAGAAGATGTCCCAGGCGATGATGGAGCTGTACAAGAAAGAGAAGATCAATCCGCTGGGTGGCTGCTTGCCAATCCTGGTGCAGATGCCAGTGTTCCTGGCCCTGTACTGGGTACTGCTGGAAAGCGTAGAAATGCGCCAGGCCCCATGGCTGCTGTGGATTACCGACCTGTCGATCAAGGATCCGTTCTTCATCCTGCCGATCATCATGGGCGCGACCATGTTCATCCAGCAGCGCCTGAACCCGACTCCGCCGGATCCGATGCAGGCCAAGGTGATGAAAATGATGCCAATCATCTTCACCTTCTTCTTCCTGTGGTTCCCAGCGGGTCTGGTGCTGTACTGGGTTGTGAACAACTGCTTGTCGATTTCGCAGCAGTGGTACATCACTCGTAGCATCGAAGCTGCGGCCAAGAAGGCTGCCGCTTGACAGGCTGCTAAGCTAGCCTGTGAATAAAAACGCCCCCTCGTGGGGCGTTTTTGCTATCTGTCTGATGAATTTGTCGTAAGAGGCTTTCGAGCATGAACACTGTGCGTGAAACCATTGCCGCCATCGCTACCGCTCAGGGCCGCGGCGGGGTCGGCATCGTCCGCCTGTCTGGCCCTTTGGCGAGCCAGGCCGGGCAAGCTATTACCGGGCGCACTCTCACGCCCCGGCATGCTCACTATGGGCCGTTCCGTGATCAGGACGGGCTGGTGCTGGATGAGGGCATCGTGCTGTTCTTCCCGGGGCCGAACTCATTTACCGGTGAAGACGTCCTGGAACTACAAGGTCATGGCGGCCCGGTGGTGATGGACATGCTGCTGCAGCGCTGCCTGCAACTGGGCTGCCGCCTGGCGCGTCCTGGTGAATTCAGCGAGCGTGCATTCCTCAACGACAAACTCGACCTGGCCCAGGCCGAAGCGATCGCTGACCTGATCGAGGCCAGCTCGACCCAGGCCGCACGCAATGCCTTGCGTTCGCTGCAGGGCGAATTCTCCAAGCGCGTTCACTCGCTGACCGAGGCACTGATCGCGCTGCGGATCTACGTCGAAGCTGCGATCGACTTCCCTGAGGAAGAAATCGACTTTCTCGCCGACGGCCATGTGCTGTCGATGCTCGATGCAGTGCGCACCGAGTTGTCCACAGTGCAGAAGGAAGCTGGCCAGGGCGCGCTGCTGCGTGACGGCATGAACGTAGTGATTGCCGGACGGCCCAATGCGGGCAAGTCGAGCCTGCTCAACCGCCTGGCTGGGCGTGAGGCGGCCATCGTCACCGATATCGCCGGCACCACCCGGGATATCTTGCGGGAACATATTCACATCGACGGGATGCCGTTGCACGTGGTCGATACCGCAGGGCTGCGAGATACCGACGACCATGTGGAAAAGATCGGCGTGGAACGTGCGCTCAAAGCGATCAGCGAGGCTGACCGGGTGTTGCTGGTTGTGGATAGCACGGCCCCTGAAGCAAGCGATCCCTTCGCCTTGTGGCCAGAGTTTCTCGATCAGCGCCCAGATCCTGGCAAAGTCACCTTGATTCGTAACAAGGCCGACCTGAGCGGTGAAGCGGTTGCCATAGAACAATGCGACGATGGCCATGTGACCATTACCCTCAGCGCCAAGGGCGATGACAGCGGTTTGCTGCTGCTGCGCGATCACCTGAAGGCATGCATGGGTTATGAACAGACCTCAGAGAGCAGCTTCAGCGCCCGTAGACGCCACCTGGAGGCCTTGAACCAGGCTAGCGCGCACCTCGAGCATGGTCGTGACCAGCTGACCCTGGCCGGCGCTGGAGAGCTGCTGGCGGAAGATCTGCGTCAAGCTCAGCAGGCGCTGGGAGAGATTACCGGCGCGTTCAGTTCCGATGATCTGCTGGGTCGTATCTTCTCAAGCTTCTGCATCGGCAAATAATCCACAACCGCTCCCCTCCAATTGCCGGCGATCAGCAAGGTAGTACCTGTGGGAGCGGGTTCACCCGCGAAGAACACACCGAGATGAACGGCGGGGGCTGCGCTTTCGTCGGTGGATAAACGCTCCTCCACAGCCTGCAACCACCCTTTTCCAATTTCCTTTGAAGAACCACGCCTTTGATTTCATCAACAGGCGAGTTTTCGTTCGTCTAAGCCCTGTGGAAAACTAACCTTCAGCTCAGTTGATAAACCCCCTTCAGAGCTGAGGACAAATCCGCCTGTGGGTAAATAGGCATTTCATCCACAGGCTAAATGAGCTTATCCATAGCCCTCATGGCCACTCAGACACAGGGTTTAATTTCTCTGTACATACCATGAATAGTGATGTGTAGAGCTTTATCCACAGAAAAGGCTGTGCGTAAGAATAAACATAAAAACAAAGCTTTTTTAATTTCTTCCTTTTTAATTTCTGTTATCCCCGTTCATCCACAGCCTGGTCAAAAATTGCTCAAAAGGTTTCTTTAGCGGGTAGGAAGTCCCTATACTTGTCGGCTTACCTTCTCTATTCGCAAAAACAGGCACGAGGTGCGTGGTGGATTTCCCTTCCCGTTTTGAAGTGATCGTCATCGGCGGCGGCCATGCCGGTACCGAGGCTGCGCTTGCGTCTGCACGCATGGGGGTAAAAACCCTGCTGCTGACCCATAACGTGGAAACCCTCGGTCACATGAGTTGCAACCCCGCTATCGGTGGGATCGGCAAGAGTCATCTGGTCAAAGAGATCGATGCGCTCGGCGGCGCCATGGCGTTGGCCACCGACAAGAGCGGCATTCAGTTCCGCGTGTTGAATAACCGCAAAGGCCCGGCCGTCCGTGCAACCCGGGCCCAGGCTGACCGCGCCATCTACAAGGCGGTGGTCCGGGAAATCCTGGAAAACCAACCGAACCTGTGGATATTCCAGCAGTCCTGCGACGACCTGATCGTCGAACAAGACCAGGTCAAGGGCGTGGTCACGCAAATGGGTCTGCGGTTCTTCGCCGACTCGGTGGTACTGACCACTGGTACCTTCCTCGCCGGACTTATTCACATTGGTTTGCAGAATTACACCGGCGGCCGCGCCGGTGATCCGCCCGCCATTGCCCTGGCCCACCGCATGCGGGAACTGCCGCTGCGCGTCGGCCGGCTGAAAACCGGTACGCCGCCGCGTATCGATGGCCGCTCTGTGGACTTCTCGGTGATGACCGAGCAGCCCGGCGATACGCCGATTCCGGTAATGTCGTTCATGGGCAATGCGCAGATGCACCCGCGCCAGGTCAGCTGCTGGATCACCCACACCAACGCCCGTACCCACGAAATCATCGCTTCGAACCTCGACCGTTCGCCGATGTATTCCGGGGTTATCGAAGGTGTCGGCCCGCGTTACTGCCCGTCGATCGAAGACAAGATCCACCGCTTCGCCGACAAGGAAAGCCACCAGGTGTTCATCGAGCCGGAAGGCCTGACCACCCATGAGCTGTACCCCAACGGCATTTCCACTTCGCTGCCCTTCGACGTGCAACTGGAGTTGGTCCGCTCGATCCGCGGCATGGAAAATGCCCACATCGTGCGCCCGGGCTATGCCATCGAGTACGACTACTTCGATCCGCGTGACCTGAAGTACAGCCTCGAAACCAAAGTGATTGGCGGCCTGTTCTTCGCCGGCCAGATCAACGGCACCACCGGCTACGAAGAAGCTGGCGCTCAAGGTCTGCTGGCCGGAACCAACGCCGCACTGCGTGCGCAGGGTCGGGAAAGCTGGTGCCCGCGTCGCGACGAGGCGTACATCGGCGTACTGGTCGACGACTTGATTACCCTGGGTACCCAGGAGCCGTACCGCATGTTCACGTCCCGCGCCGAGTACCGCTTGATCCTGCGTGAAGACAACGCCGACCTGCGTCTGACCGAGAAGGGCCGCGAGCTGGGCTTGATCGATGACCAGCGTTGGGCTGCGTTCTGCGCCAAGCGCGAAGGCATCGAGCGTGAAGAGCAGCGCCTGAAGTCGACCTGGGTTCGCCCCGGCACACCGATGGGCCAAGCCGTTGTGGATAAGTTCGGCACGCCGCTGAGCCACGAATACAGCCTGCTCAACCTGCTGGCTCGCCCGGAAATCGACTATGCCGGCCTGATCGAGGCTACTGGCGGTGAGGCACTTGACCCGCAAGTGGCTGAGCAGGTCGAGATCAAGACCAAGTACGCCGGGTACATCGACCGTCAACAGGATGAGATCGCTCGTCTGCGCGCCAGCGAAGACACCCGCCTGCCTGTGGATATCGACTACACGACGATCTCCGGCCTGTCCAAGGAGATCCAGGGCAAACTCGGCCAGACCCGCCCGGAGACCCTCGGCCAGGCTTCGCGCATCCCCGGCGTGACCCCGGCGGCGATTTCCCTGTTGCTGATTCATCTGAAAAAACGCGGCGCAGGCCGCGAATTGGAGCAAAGCGCTTGAGTTCCTTGGTCACCCCGCAACACGCAGAAGAGTTGTCCACAGGCGCGCGCCAGCTCGGTGTCGAGCTGAGCCTGCAGCAGCACGAGCAACTGCTGGGCTACTTGGCCCTGTTGATCAAATGGAACAAGGCCTACAACCTGACCGCAGTGCGCGACCCGAACGAAATGGTCTCGCGGCATCTGCTCGACAGCCTCAGCGTCATGCCGTTTATCCACAGCGACACGCAACGTTGGCTGGATGTCGGCAGCGGCGGTGGCATGCCGGGGATTCCTTTGGCTATCCTGCACCCGCACAAGCAAGTGACGCTGCTCGACAGCAATGGCAAGAAAACCCGCTTCCTCACCCAGGTGAAGATGGAGCTGAAACTGGACAACCTGCAGGTTATCCACAGCCGGGTCGAAGAGTATCAACCGGCGCAGCCGTTCAACGGGATCATCTCGCGGGCGTTCAGCAGCATGGAGAACTTCACCGGCTGGACTCGCCACCTGGGCGACACGCGGACGCTTTGGCTTGCAATGAAAGGGCTGCATCCTGCCGACGAACTGGTAGCATTGCCCGCAGACTTCACAGTGGAAAGCGAGCAGGCCCTGACCGTTCCGGGTTGCCAGGGCCAGCGCCATCTGCTGATACTGCGCCGCAAGGCATGACTGGGATTACACGCAACAATGGCTAAGGTATTCGCAATCGCGAACCAGAAAGGTGGTGTGGGCAAGACCACCACCTGTATCAATCTCGCCGCATCGCTGGCTGCGACCAAGCGCCGTGTGCTGCTGATCGACCTCGATCCGCAGGGCAACGCGACCATGGGCAGCGGGGTGGACAAGCACGAGCTCGAGCATTCGGTCTACGACCTGCTGATCGGCGAATGCGACCTGGCCCAGGCGATGCACTACTCCGAGCACGGCGGTTTCCAACTGCTGCCGGCCAACCGCGACCTCACCGCCGCGGAAGTGGTGCTGCTGGAGATGCAGGTCAAGGAGAGCCGTCTGCGCAATGCGCTGGCGCCTATCCGCGAGAATTACGACTACATCCTCATCGACTGCCCACCGTCGCTGTCGATGCTCACCCTCAACGCCCTGGTCGCTTCCGATGGCGTGATCATCCCGATGCAGTGCGAGTACTACGCACTCGAAGGTCTCAGCGACCTTGTGGATAACATCAAGCGCATCGCTGCCCGGTTGAATCCGGCGCTGAAGATCGAAGGCCTGCTGCGGACCATGTACGATCCACGCCTGAGCCTGAACAACGATGTTTCGGCGCAGCTCAAAGAGCATTTCGGCGAGCAGCTGTACGATACGGTGATCCCGCGCAACATTCGCCTGGCCGAGGCGCCAAGCTTTGGCATGCCGGCCCTGGCCTACGACAAGCAATCGCGTGGCGCACTGGCCTATCTGGCCCTGGCCGGGGAACTGGTACGCCGCCAACGCCGTCAATCACGCACTGCACAAACAACTTAAGGAATCCGCATGGCCGTTAAGAAACGGGGTCTCGGACGTGGGTTGGATGCACTGCTCAGTGGTCCTTCCGTCAGCTCGCTCGAGGAGCAGGCTGTCAAGATCGACCAGAAAGAACTGCAACACCTGCCGGTCGAGCTGATCCAGCGTGGCAAGTACCAGCCACGCCGGGACATGGACCCGGAGGCGCTGGAAGAACTGGCTGCCTCGATTCGCACCCAAGGCGTCATGCAGCCGATCGTGGTTAGGCCGATCGGCGACCAGCGCTACGAGATCATCGCCGGCGAACGCCGCTGGCGCGCCACTCAACTGGCGGGCCTGGACACCATTCCGGCCATGGTCCGTGATGTACCCGATGAAGCCGCCATCGCCATGGCGCTGATCGAGAACATCCAGCGTGAGGATCTCAACCCGCTGGAAGAGGCGATTGCCCTGCAACGCCTGCAGCAGGAGTTCGAACTGACCCAGCAGCAAGTGGCAGACGCCGTCGGCAAGTCGCGGGTGACCGTGGCCAACCTGCTGCGCCTGATCTCGCTGCCAGAGGCGATCAAGACCATGCTCGCCCACGGTGACCTGGAGATGGGCCACGCCCGCGCCTTGCTAGGCCTGGAAGAAGATCGCCAGGAAGAAGGGGCGCGTCATGTTGTCGCACGTGGGCTCACTGTGCGCCAAACCGAGGCACTGGTGCGCCAGTGGTTGAGCGGCAAACCTGATCCGGTCGAACCGAGCAAACCTGATCCGGATATCGCTCGCCTCGAACAGCGTCTGGCAGAGCGCCTGGGCTCGGCGGTGCAGATCCGCCATGGCAACAAGGGCAAAGGTCAGTTGGTGATTCGCTATAACTCGCTTGACGAGTTGCAGGGCGTGCTTGCTCACATCCGCTGAAACAATTCCCGTTGTAGCGCGCAGTCGGAAATCACTACCCAATAGTTGAATAGGGGTTAATCCCCCCCTATACTCTGCGCGCATTTTGTCGGCACAAATTATGCCAAGTCGTTGCTGACTTGATGGTCGACTTTCCAGGAGTAGATGCGATGGAAATCCGCACGCCAAACCGCCTGCCTTTCCATCGCTGGGCAGTTTTTCCAGTACTGCTGACGCAATGTGTCGTAGTCCTGCTGGCAACTTTGGTGTTGTGGCAGTGGAAAGGAGCAGTCAGTGGATATTCAGGCCTCTGTGGAGGGCTGATTGCCTGGCTGCCGAATGTGTATTTCGCCTGGAAGGCTTTTCGCTTTAGCGGAGCCCGGGCAGCGCAGGCCATCGTCAAGTCGTTCTACGCAGGCGAGGCAGGCAAATTGATTTTGACGGCAGTGCTGTTTGCACTGACCTTCGCAGGAGTGAAGCCATTGGCGCCGTTAGCAGTATTCGGCGTCTTCGTGCTGACCCAATTGGTCAGCTGGTTCGCGCCCCTGCTAATGAATAAAAGACTTTCGAGACCTAAGGGCGTTTGAGGCAACCATGGCAGCAGAAACCGCTTCGGGCTATATCCAGCACCACTTGCAGAACCTGACCTACGGTCAACTACCAGACGGCAGCTGGGGCTTGGCCCATTCGGCTGCAGAAGCCAAGGCAATGGGCTTCTGGGCCTTCCACCTGGATACCCTGGGCTGGTCGGTTGCGCTGGGTCTGATCTTCCTCTTCATCTTCCGCATGGCGGCTAAGAAGGCCACTTCCGGCCAACCTGGCGGCCTGCAGAACTTCGTCGAGGTGATGGTCGATTTCGTCCACGGCAGCGTCAAGGACTCGTTCCACGGCCGTAGCCCGGTCATCGCCCCGCTGGCCCTGACCATCTTCGTCTGGGTGTTCCTGATGAACGCCATCGACTTGATCCCGGTCGACTGGATCCCGGTGCTGGCTGCCAAGATCTCGGGTGATCCGCACATTGCGTTCCGAGCCGTGTCCACCACCGACCCGAACGCCACCCTGGGCATGGCCTTCTCGGTGTTCGCGCTGATCATCTTCTACAGCATCAAGGTCAAGGGCATCGGCGGCTTCATCGGCGAGCTGACCCTGCACCCGTTCGGCAGCAAGAACATCTTCGTTCAAGCCCTGCTGATCCCGGTGAACTTCCTGCTTGAATTCGTCACCCTGATCGCCAAGCCGATCTCGCTGGCACTGCGTCTGTTCGGCAACATGTATGCCGGGGAACTGGTGTTCATCCTGATCGCGGTAATGTTCGGCAGCGGCCTGCTCTGGCTCAGCGGCCTGGGTGTAGTGCTGCAATGGGCGTGGGCTGTGTTCCACATCCTGATCATCACCCTGCAAGCCTTCATCTTCATGATGCTTACCATCGTCTACCTGTCGATGGCTCACGAAGATAACCATTAAGACCGCCTGGCGTGTCTGATAGCCTTCCCTGCCCGTTTGGGGGGAGGGCTGTAAAAAGTCCGCAAGGGCAGTTGTACCAAACGATTTGTTTTACCGCTTCAAACTAAAAACCTAACCAATACGACGTAAAAGTCGGGAGGAAAGATGGAAACTGTAGTTGGTCTTACCGCTATCGCTGTTGCTCTGCTGATCGGTCTGGGCGCACTGGGCACCGCCATTGGTTTCGGCCTGCTGGGCGGCAAGTTCCTGGAAGGCGCTGCTCGTCAGCCTGAGATGGTTCCGATGCTGCAGGTCAAAATGTTCATCGTTGCCGGTCTGCTCGACGCCGTAACCATGATCGGTGTTGGTATTGCTCTGTTCTTCACCTTCGCAAACCCGTTCGTTGGTCAAATCGCCGGCTAATCACTCGTACCCACGAGTTGATTGCTGTGATGAACAAAGACCGAGCGAGGTGTTGGCGTGAACATTAATGCAACCCTGATTGGCCAATCCGTTGCTTTCCTGATTTTTGTCGTCTTCTGCATGAAGTACGTATGGCCTCCGGTCATCACTGCCCTGCAAGAGCGTCAAAAGAAGATTGCTGATGGCTTGGACGCTGCCAACCGCGCAGCTCGCGACCTGGAGCTGGCCCAAGAGAAAGCGGGTCAGCAACTGCGTGAAGCTAAAGCACAGGCAGCCGAAATCATTGAGCAAGCCAAGAAACGCGCTGCTCAGCTTGTCGAGGAAGCCCGTGATCAGGCCCGCGTCGAAGCTGACCGTGTGAAGGCTCAGGCTCAGGCCGAGATCGAACAGGAACTGAACAGCGTCAAAGACGCCCTGCGTGCCCAACTGGGTGCCCTGGCTGTTGGCGGTGCTGAAAAGATCCTTGGCGCCACAATCGATCAAAACGCGCATGCGGAGCTGGTTAACAAACTGGCCGCTGAAATTTAAGCGAGGGCGATCATGGCAGAACTGACCACGTTGGCCCGACCTTACGCTAAGGCTGCCTTTGAGCACGCCCAGGCCCATCAGCAACTGGCCAATTGGTCAGCCATGCTCGGCCTGGCTGCTGCTGTGTCGCAAGACGACACCATGCAGCGCCTGCTCAAGGCCCCGCGACTGACGAGCGCACAAAAGGCCGCCACTTTCATTGAAGTGTGCGGTGACAAGTTCGATGCACAGGCACAGAATTTCATTCATGTTGCCGCGGAAAATGGCCGTCTCCTGCTCCTGCCGGAGATTGCCGATCTGTTCGAGCTGTACAAGGCCGAACTGGAAAAATCCGTGGACGTGGAAGTCACCAGTGCTTTTGCGTTGAACCAAGAACAGCAAGACAAACTCGCCAAGGTTCTCAGTGCACGGCTCGGCCAGGAAGTTCGCCTGCACGCGTCGGAGGATGCCAGCCTGATCGGCGGCGTCCTCATCCGCGCAGGCGACCTGGTAATCGATGGCTCGGTTCGCGGCAAGATCGCGAAACTGGCCGAAGCATTGAAATCTTGAGTTTGAAGGGGCAGCAGAGCAATGCAGCAACTCAATCCTTCCGAAATTAGTGAAATCATCAAGGGCCGCATCGATAACCTCGATGTAGCCTCTCAAGCCCGCAACGAAGGTACCGTCGTCAGCGTTTCTGACGGTATCGTGCGGATTCACGGTCTGGCCGACGTTATGTACGGCGAAATGATCGAGTTTCCGGGTGGCGTGTACGGCATGGCCCTGAACCTGGAGCAAGACTCCGTAGGTGCAGTGATCCTGGGTGCCTATGACACCCTCGCCGAAGGCATGAGCGCCAAGTGCACCGGCCGCATCCTGGAAGTTCCAGTTGGTAAGGAACTGCTGGGTCGCGTCGTTGACGCACTGGGCAACCCAATCGACGGCAAAGGCCCGCTGGGCAACACCGAGACCGACGCGGTCGAGAAAGTTGCTCCAGGCGTGATCTGGCGTAAGTCGGTAGACCAGCCTGTACAGACTGGCTACAAATCTGTCGACGCCATGATCCCTGTCGGCCGTGGCCAGCGTGAGCTGATCATCGGTGACCGTCAGATCGGCAAGACCGCCATGGCCATCGACGCCATCATCAACCAGAAAGACTCCGGTATTTTCTGCGTTTATGTTGCTGTCGGCCAGAAGCGTTCCACCGTTGCCAACATCGTTCGCAAGCTGGAAGAAAACGACGCACTGAAAAACACCATCGTGGTGGTTGCCAGCGCCTCGGAATCCGCCGCGCTGCAATTCCTGGCGCCATACGCCGGTTGCACCATGGGCGAGTTCTTCCGTGACCGCGGTGAAGACGCGCTGATCGTTTACGATGACCTGTCCAAGCAGGCTGTTGCCTACCGTCAGATCTCCCTGCTGCTGCGCCGTCCACCAGGACGTGAAGCGTACCCAGGCGACGTGTTCTATCTCCACTCCCGTCTGCTGGAGCGTGCATCGCGCGTTTCCGAAGAGTACGTCGAGAAGTTCACCAACGGTGCTGTGACTGGCAAAACCGGTTCCCTGACCGCGCTGCCGATCATCGAAACCCAGGCTGGCGACGTTTCCGCGTTCGTTCCGACCAACGTGATCTCGATCACCGACGGTCAGATCTTCCTG
>NZ_JBJDNG010000012.1:0-1844 GCF_044900155.1 Pseudomonas sp. NPDC088890
TTCAGTGAGTTGGGTGTTTCGCGTTGATGGGGAAAGATTAAAACCAAGACCTTTGGCGCACTAGATAGCGAAATTTGCCTTTAGCGTTCTGTTTTGTGAACGATGATCGTGCAGGGCACGCCCGGCCCTTATCCCGGGACAAGCCCGCTTCTCCAAGAACCACGCAGCCCATATAGGGGCAGGCTTGCTCCGCGATAAGGCCTGCACAGCCGGCAGCCGATAACCAGTACGCTCCCCTATTGCTTGTCCACCCCACCTGCTCTTTACTAGCCAAAGCCCTCCCCCGCTCCGAGACCGTCATGCTGGCTTTCATCCAGTCATACCCGCTGTTGCTCGGCACCTGCCTGATCTTCCTCGACCTGCTGCTGTGGCAGTTGATCCCGCTCCAGCGCCAGCCCTGGCGCATCGCTACGCGGCTGGTGATCTTCCTGCTGTTCAGCTGGATATTGCTGGCCGCCGGCATGAGCCCGCTGCAACCGCCGCCGTGGGCCGATGATGTCTCGCGCAATTTGATGGCGACGGTACTGGCGATTGGCTGGTGGCTGTTCGGTGCGCGCACGGTCACGGTGGTGTTCGGCCTGCTGCTGGTGGCGCGCGGCAGTCATGGCGGGCGCTTGCTGCAGGATGTGCTGGGGGCGTTGATCTTTCTGGTGGCGGTGGTGGCGGCAGCGGCCTATGTCATGCAACTGCCGGTCAAGGGCCTGCTGGCGACCTCGGGGGTGATGGCCATCGTTATCGGCCTGGCGTTGCAGAGCACCCTGAGCGATGTGTTTTCCGGGATCGTGCTGAACACCACCCGGCCCTATCAGATCGGCGACTCGATCTCGATCGATGGCACTGAGGGCAAGGTGATCGATATCGATTGGCGGGCCACGCGCATGATCACCGGCAGCGGCAGCCTGGCGGTGATCCCTAACTCGGTGGCAGCCAAGGCCAAGTTGCTCAATCACAGCCGACCTGCCGACCGCAACGGCGTGTCGATCAGTGTGGTGGTGCCGGCCAAAGTCCGCCCCAAGCGGGTCTTCGACGCCTTGGAAAAGGCCCTGCAAGGGACGTCGGCGCTATTGGACAACCCCGCCCCCAAGGTCACGGTGAAAGCCTCGACGCTTGAGTCAGTGGAATACGAAGCCAGCGGGTTCATCGCCGATATGGCGCGCAAGACCGAAGTGCGCAACCAACTGTTCGACCTCGCTCACCGTCATCTGGAAGCCACTGGGGTGATGTGGAACGTCGACCTGGCCGTGGCGCCGCGCAGTCGTCAGCGCGAGTTGCTCGACGAGGTGCGGGTCTTCCGCTCGTTGAGCAGTGAGGAGCGCGATGCGCTGAGCCAGCGCATGACGGCCATGGAGTACCTGGCCGATCAGGTGATCCTGGGCGTGGGTGAGCGGTCCGAGCATGTGTTGGTGATTGGCAGCGGCGTGGTCTCGGCCTCGGTGCGCGATGGCGAACGGCTGATCGAGGCTGGGCGCATGGGGCCGGGTGAGGTGCTGGCGATCGAAGGGTTGGTCGATGACGAAGACTCAGCGGTGGAGTTCCGCACGCTGACCGGCTGCGTGCTGTACCGCATCGACAAGGAGCAAGTCCGCAGCTGCCTGGTCGAGCGCGGCGAGGTGCAGTCGGCGCTGACCAAACTGCAGCGGTTCAGGCGGCAGAGCCGGGAGTCATTGCTGATGCAGAAGCCTACGGTGGTGAAAAAAGGTGGCTTCCTGAGTTGGCTGCACAAGTGACTGTGTGTCAGTACTGGCCTCTTCGCGGGCAAGCCCGCTCCCACATGAATCGCACATAACTTAACTATTGTGGTGGGCCTCTAGTAGACGGGAATCACTGTTGATGCAGAAGCCTGC
>NZ_JBJDNG010000012.1:1940-133652 GCF_044900155.1 Pseudomonas sp. NPDC088890
CCCGCTCCCACATGAATCGCACATAACTTAACTATTGTGGTGGGCCTCTAGTAGACGGGAATCACTGTTGATGCAGAAGCCTACGGTGGTGAAAAAAGGCGGCTTCCTGAGTTGGCTGCACGAGTGACTGTGTGTCAGTACTGGCCTCTTCGCGGGCAAGCCCGCTCCCACAGGGACCGCACATAACTTAACTATTGTGGAGAGCCTCTAGTAGACGGGAATCACTGTTGATGCATCAGCAGACGGTGATGAACAAAGGCGGTTTCCTGAGTTGGCTGCACAGTTGAGTGTGCCAACGGGTTATTAGGCGTGGGAGCGGGCTTGCCCCGCGATAGCGGCAGGGATTGCCCAGATGGCGCCTGTTCTGCCGCCATCGCGGGGCAAGCCCGCTCCCACGAGCTGCTCCCACGGCCCGCTACTGGGACGCAACAGACCTCGACTTAGAGCACCACCCGCAGGCACTGCCCCGCGTGATACAGCGAGAAACCCGACTCGTAGAAAGCTGTGCGCAACGACGGCGCGCTGACCGCCTTCATCGGCGAGAACGGCACCGGCAAACTGTCCGGGTCGTCTTTGAGCAGGAACTCGGCAAACGCCCGTCCGATCACCGTTCCGGTGGTGTTGCCACGGCCGTTGTAGCCAGTCACCGCCACCAGCCCTGGGGCCGGTTCGAACAGGCGCATCAGGTGGTCCGGGGTGAAGTCGATGCAGCCCGTCCAGTGCATCTCCCACTCGACCTTGCCCAGCTCCGGGTAGTAGTGGCTCTGGATGCGATCGGCCCAACTGCGCACGAACCAGGCTGGCTTGTTATCGACCCGGCCGAGGCTGCCAAGCAGCAGCCGGCCCTGGTCGTCACGACGAATGCTGCTGAGCACGGTGCGGGTGTCCCACGAGCCCTGGCCATGCGGCAGCACCTTGTCGGCAGCCGCACCCTGCAAGGGCGTCGAGGCGACCTGGTAGTAGTAACCACGGAAGAAGTGCTTCTGGAGATTGCTCCAGTCGCCTTCGGTGTAGGCGCCGGTGGAAATTACCACCTTGTCGGCGCGTACCGAGCCGCGCGCGGTCTTCACCCGCCAGCCATCACCCTCGCGCTCCAGGCCTTCGACCGAGGACTGCTGGAACACCTTGCCGCCTAAACGCGCCACGGCGCCAGCCAGGCCTTGGGTGTAGCCCATGGGGTTGATGGTGCCGGCGCGGCGGTCGAGCAGCGCGGCGGAGATCTTGTCGGTACCGCAGTATTCCTGGCATTGCGCGCCGGTCAGCAACTCGACATCGGCGCCACGCCGGGTCCATTGCTGGTGGCGAGCCTCAAGGTCGGCGATGCCGGTGGCGTTGTGCGCCATGTGCAGAGTGCCTTTGTGCTGGGCCTGGCAGTCGAGGCCAAGCCGCTCGATCATGGCGAACACTTCGCCAGGCGCATCGCCCAAAGCCTTGTTCAGGCGGCTCCCCTGCTTGTGGCCCAAGGTGGCCTCGACGTCATCGGGGCGGATCCAGGTGCCAGCGTTGACCAGGCCGACGTTGCGCCCCGAGCCACCGTGGCCGATCTTCCAGGCCTCAAGCAAGATCACCGACTTACCCTGTTCGAGCAGATGGATCGCGGCAGACAGGCCTGTGATGCCGCCACCGATCACACAGACATCGGCCTGGTGTTCACCAGCCAGGGCCTGGCTGGCGACGGTAGGCTTGGTGACGAATTCCCACAAACATTCTTGACGCAATTGGGGCATGACCGGCTCCAGCATATTGTTCTTATTGCGGGTCGGGCCGCGTAGGCCCTATCGCGGGTCAAGTCGCGGCGGTGCGCCGCTGCGACGTGTCCCGCGAACGGGGGCGATGGCCCCCGCCTACGATCATCAGTCGAACACAATCCCTTGCGCCAGCGGCAGCTCACGCGAGTAGTTGACGGTGTTGGTCTGTCGACGCATGTAGCCTTTCCAGGCATCCGAACCGGACTCACGGCCGCCGCCAGTCTCTTTCTCGCCACCGAATGCGCCGCCAATCTCGGCGCCGCTGGTGCCGATGTTGACGTTGGCGATACCGCAGTCACTGCCCGAGGCGCTCTGGAAGCGCTCGGCTTCGCGGATGTCGGTGGTGAAGATGCACGAGGACAAGCCTTGTGGCACTTCGTTGTTCAGGCGCAGCGCCTCTTCGAAATCGTCATAGGCCAGCACGTAGAGGATCGGCGCGAAGGTTTCGTGACGGACCACGTCGCTCTGCCCTGGCATCTCGGCGATGGCCGGCGAGACGTAGTAGGCATTGGGGTACTCGGTGGCCAGCTGACGCTCACCGCCAAACACCTGGCCGCCCTCGTCGCGGGCCTTGGCCAGCGCACCTTGCATGGCATCGAACGACTGCTTGTCGATCAGCGGGCCCACTAGGTTGTTCTCGCGTGGATCACCGATGCGCACTTTGCCGTAGGCGGCTTTGACGCGGGCCACCACTTCGTCCTTGATCGAGCGATGGACGATCAGCCGGCGCAGGGTGGTGCAGCGCTGGCCGGCAGTGCCGACAGCGGAGAACAGGATGCCGCGCACGGCCAGGTCCAGATCGGCGCTCGGCGCGAGGATCATCGCGTTGTTGCCACCGAGTTCAAGAATGCTGCGGCCAAAACGTGCAGCCACCCGTGGGCCGACTTCACGGCCCATGCGGGTGCTGCCGGTGGCGCTGACCAGTGGGACACGCACGTCATCGACCAGTGCTTCGCCGGCTTCGCGGCCGCCAATGACCAGCTGGGCCAAACCTTCAGGGGCATCGCCAAAGGCTTTCAGGGCTTTGTCGAACAGCGCCTGGCACGCCAGGGCGGTCAGCGGGGTCTTCTCCGAAGGTTTCCACACCACGGCGTTACCGGCGACCAGCGCCAGCGCGGTGTTCCATGCCCAGACCGCGACCGGGAAGTTGAAGGCGCTGATCACGCCGACCACGCCCAGCGGGTGCCAGGATTCACGCATGTGGTGGCCAGGGCGCTCGGAGGCGATGGTCAGGCCGTACAGCTGGCGCGACAGGCCTACGGCGAAGTCGCAGATGTCGATCATTTCCTGTACTTCACCCAGGCCTTCCTGAGTGATCTTGCCGGCTTCGACCGAGACCAGCTCACCGAGGTCGGCCTTGTGTTCGCGCAGCACTTCACCGAACAGGCGCACCAACTCACCGCGACGCGGGGCCGGCACACTGCGCCAGGCTTCAAAGGCAGCATGGGCCTGGTCGATGCGCGCAGTGGTCTCGGCCTTGCCGAGCAGCTTCACCGTGGCGATCTGGCTACCATCGATCGGGGTGTGAACAGGGTAGTCGCCCTGGGTGTAAGCCTGGGCAGCGACGCCTAGACGCTCGAGCAATGCAGCAACCATTGTGCTTCTCCTACATCGGGTGAAGGGTGGTAAAGGTGATGTGGATCAGTATTAATCCGATCACAGCGGTGCAACAAACGACCTTTATTCCGCATATCATTCCCTCAGCTCATGATCCCTTGCCATAGAGACTGCTATGTCCAAACGTCTGGTGCCGTCGATGACGGCCCTGCAGTGCTTCGAAGCCGCAGCCCGTCACTTAAGCTTCACCCGCGCCGCAGAAGAACTGCACCTGACCCAGAGCGCGGTCAGCAAGCAAGTCGCGCAGCTCGAAGAGATGCTGCGCAATCACCTGTTCCTGCGTATTCGTCGGCGCCTGCAACTGACGCCGGCCGGCAGCCTGTACCTGGCCGAGGTGAACAAGATCCTCAACCAGGTCGACATGTCCAGCCGCTACATCCTGACCTATGGCGAGCAGACCGAGATATTGAAGGTAGCCACTCAGCCGAGTTTTGGTGTGCGCTGGTTGATTCCGCACCTCAAGGGTTTCGGTAAACGCCACCCGAACATCCACCTGGATATCCGCAACGAGATGGAGCCGTTCTCGCTGCTGCAAGGCTCTGCCGATGTGGTGTTCTTCTTTGGCCAAGGCACCTGGCCGGGTGCAACGTGCGTGGAGCTGTTCCGTGAAGAGGTGGTGCCGGTGTGCGCGCCAGAGCTGCTACAGGGGCGCGAGTTGACCGATGCGGCGCAGGTGGCGGAGTTGGTGCTGATGCAGAGTGCGTCGCGGCCAGAAGCATGGCATGAGTGGTTCCTGGAACAGGGGCTGCATACCGATAACAGTTACCACGGGCCGCGCTTCGATACGTTCTATATGGCCTTGAGTGCTGCGCAGGCAGGCTGTGGGGTGGCGTTAGTGCCGCGCTATCTGGTGGAAAAGGAGCTGGGCGATGGCAGCCTAGTGATTGCCTGGAATCATGCGATGCGTAGCCATGGCGCGCATTACCTGGCGTTTGCCGAGCACGCGGCAGAGGTGCCTAAGGTCAGGGCTCTGGTGGAGTGGACGCGGGAGCAGTTGGGGTAGGGAGATTTTTGCGGCTGCTTTTGAGCCCATCGCAGCGGTTGGGCGGCGCTGCGAAGCCCTGTGGGAGCGGGCTTGCCCGCGAAGGGCCGCACAGCGGCCCCAACACAGCTAACATCGATCGAAAAGGGAATGACACCTCTACTTTTTTTCGCTTGTGGCCCATGTGCATTCCCCGCTTTCATGTAACGGTCCCATTCACCACCAGGAAGCTTGCGATGCCCGCCCATGATTTCGTCAGCCCAGACAGCATCCGCGCGCAGTTCTCTGCCGCCATGTCGCTCATGTACAAACAGGAAGTGCCCCTCTACGGCACGCTGCTGGAGCTGGTAAGCGAGATCAACCAGCAGGTTATGCAGCAGCAGCCGCAGGTCGCCGAGGCCCTGCGCTGGACCGGTGAAATCGAGCGGCTCGACCAGGAACGCCATGGCGCCATCCGCGTCGGCACTGCTGCCGAGCTGGCAACCATTGCCCGTCTGTTCGCAGTCATGGGCATGCAACCGGTCGGCTACTACGACCTAAGCTCGGCGGGTGTACCGGTGCACTCCACTGCATTCCGCGCGGTGCACGAGCAGTCGCTGCATGTCAGCCCGTTCCGGGTGTTCACCTCGCTGCTGCGCCTGGAGCTGATCGACAACCCGCAACTGCGCGCCCTGGCCGAGAGCATTTTGGCCAAGCGGCAGATCTTCACCCCGCGTGCACTGGAGCTGATCGCCCAGTGCGAACGCGATGGTGGCTTGAGTGCAACTGACGCCGAGGCGTTCGTCAGCGAAGCGCTGCACACCTTCCGCTGGCACCAGGACGCGACAGTCACCGCCGAGCAGTACCAGCAACTGCACGACCAGCATCGCCTGATCGCCGATGTGGTGGCGTTCAAAGGCCCGCACATCAACCACCTGACCCCGCGCACCCTGGACATCGATGCGATCCAGGTTGGCATGCCGGCCAAAGGCATCCCGCCTAAAGCGTTGGTCGAAGGCCCGCCCACCCGCCGTCACCCGATCCTGCTGCGCCAGACCAGCTTCAAGGCGCTGCAAGAGAAGGTTGCGTTCAGTGATCAACACGGCAGCGAGGGCAGTCACACCGCACGTTTCGGCGAGATCGAACAGCGCGGTGCGGCGTTGACCCCAAAAGGCCGCCAGCTCTACGACAAGCTGCTCGATGCCACCCGCGCGGCGCTGGGCGGCGTGCCTGCCGAAGCCAATGCCGAACGCTACCGCACATTGCTGGCGCAGACCTTTGCAGCCTTCCCCGATGACCTGACGCAGATGCGTGAGCAGGGCTTGGCGTATTTCCGCTATTTCGCCACCGACAAGGGTTTGGCCGCACGCGATCTGGCCGAGCGACCGAGCGATCTGCAAGGGCTGATCGATGCCGGGCATGTGCATTTCGAGGCGTTGGTGTACGAGGACTTCCTGCCGGTGAGTGCGGCGGGGATTTTCCAGTCCAACCTGGGCGACGATGCGCAGGCGGAGTACGGCAGCAATGCCAACCGCGAGGCCTTCGAAGCGGCGCTGGGGTTGCAGGTGCAGGATGAATTGGCGCTGTATGCGCAGAGTGAGCAGCGCTCGTTGCAAGCGTGTGCGCAGGCGTTGAGCCTAGGCTCGTTGTAATGCTTTAGATTGCTAGGGGCCGCTTTGCGGCCCTTCGCGGGCAAGCCCGCTCCCACAAGGGCGGCGCCATTACAGGCCCCCCGCTGATTTAGGAACAGCGGGAACCCTGTGGGAGCGGGCTTGCCCGCGAAGAAGCCCGCCGAGTCAGTGCAGATCTTGCAGCCGATCAGTTCACCCGAAACCGATCGACTTCCTGGCGCAACTGCGCCGCCAACCCTTCCAGCTCCCGCGCAGTGGTGGCCAGCTCATTGGCCACATCGCGCTGCTCACTGTTGGCCTGGGCGATGCTCTGCAGATTGCGGCTCAGTACGTTCGCCGTACTGCTCTGCTCCTGGGTCGCGGTGCTGATCGCGGCAAACTGTTCGCCCGCGCTGCGGCTCTGTTCATCGATACGCGCCAGGGCGTCAGCCACCTTGTCATTACGCTCCAGGCCTTCCTGCATCAGGCGGTTGCCCTGCTCCAGGGTGCTGATGGCATGCCCGGTCTGCTGCTGAATGCTGCCAATCATCGCGGAAATTTCATCGGTCGCCGAGCGAGTACGCGCAGCCAGGCCACGCACTTCATCGGCAACTACGGCAAAGCCACGGCCCTGCTCGCCTGCGCGGGCGGCTTCGATGGCGGCGTTGAGCGCGAGCAGGTTGGTCTGTTCGGCGATGGCGGTGATCACTCCAACGATGCCGCCAATTTCCTGCGAGCGCGCACCGAGGGTGTCCATCACCTCGGCAGTGCCACCCAAGGCATCGGCAATCTGGCGTAGCGAGGCCGACGCTTCGTCCATCGCCGAGCGCCCCACCCTGGTGTGCTGGACGTTGTCGCGGGCCATGCGCTCGGTGCCAGCCATGTTGTCGGCGATGTTCATCGAGGTAGCGCTGAACTCTTCCACCGCACCCGCCATGCTGGTGATCTCGCCCGACTGCTGCTCCATCCCCTCACAGGCGCCGGAGGACAACCCGGCCAGCGAACGCGCGCGGCCACTGACTTGCTCGGAAGCGCTGCGGATGTGCTCGACCATGGTCGACAGCGCATCACCCATCTGGTTGAAGCTGCGCGCCAACTGGCCGATCTCGTCATGACTGCTGACGGCCAGGCGCGCACTCAAGTTACCCGCGCCCAAGGCTTCGGCCTGACGCACCAGGTCACCCAGCGGGCGCAGCTTGCGTCGCAGCAGGAACAACGTCGCGGCCACTGCCAACAGCATGGCCAGCAGGCTGCCGATGGCCAGCCGCAGGCCGACACTCCAGGTGACGTCGCGGATTTCTGCTTCAGGCATGCTCGCCACGACAGTCCATGGGCCTTCGGCAAACGGCATCGCAACGCTGAACACCTGCTCTTTGCCACTGGCCCAGAAGCTGCCGCTGCCCGGCTGCGCCGCCAGTGCCTTCACTGCTTGTGCAGCGCTATCGGGGTCGCGCACATCGGCCGGCTGGACCAACCATTTACCCTGCTCGTCGAGCAGCGCCAGCGAGCCGGTGTGGCCAATACGAAAACGCTTGAGATTGGCCAACTGGGCGTTCTGTGCGTCGGTGTAGTCGAAGCCGACGAACAGTACGGCGATCACCCGCCCGCCGCCATCGCGCACTGGCACGTAGCGGGTCATGTAGTTGCGTTCGAATAGCAGCGCCCGGCCGACATAGGTCTGCCCGGCCATCAGCTTGGCATACGCCGGGTGCTGGCGGTCGAGCTGGGTTCCGATGGCGCGGCTGCCGTCCTGTTTGGTCAGCGAGGTGCTGATGCGAATGAAGTCGTCGCCGCTACGCACGAACAGCGTCGCGACACCAGCAGTCATCTGCTGGAATTCGTCGACTTGCCGGAAGTCGTTGTTCAGCAGGTGCTCGCCCAGGTACAGGGCCGGGGTGGCTTGGCCTGCGACACTGACGGTTTCTCCTGCGTGCAGCGCCAGGCCAGAAGCGAAGCGGCGCTCGAACAGGCCGCTCAGGCGCTGGGTGTTGTCCTTGAGCGAACCGTGGAAGGTATCGAGCTGGTCAGCCAGCAGCCGCGCTTCGCTGGCCAGGTGTTCCTGGCGGGTGGCGAGGTTGGCGCTGTCCAGCGAACGCAGGGCGAACAAGGTACTACCGGTGATGACCAACGCCAGCACGATGGCGAGGGCGATACCGAGTTGCGAGGCAATCCGGGCACGGGGTTCAGACATGAGGAAGCTCCTGGCAAGAGGCCGGGATCATCCTGATCACGCTGACCGCCCACTTCGATCTACGGGGAAACGCATCCTCTAGCGGGACGCTGGTGCCACTGAATCGGCGTCGCGGGCGAATACTTGAGTGTCGGACCGGGAGATTCGCAAACGTTTTCTACGCAGTAGGGCCCGCTCCCTCGCGTCTTGTTAGGCGCCCGCCGATAGGATCTGTACATCGGGCAGATCCATAGCCGCTGCCTCTTCCTGCAAAAACCCACTGAGCCGGCGCAAGCGCTCGCCACCCGGCCGGGTCCGCGGCCACACCAGGTAGTAATCCATGCCGCTTGCCACCGCCGTCGGCCACGGCAGGCTCAGCCGCCCCTGCGCCACATCCTCGGCCACCATCAGCAAATCGCCCATGGAGATGCCGTAGCCACGCGCCGCGGCAATCATCCCCAGCTCCAGGGTATCGAACACCTGCCCGCCCTTGAGCGAGACCTTGTCGCTCAGCCCCATGCGCGCCAGCCAGCTGCGCCAGTCACGTTTGTCCGGGGTTGGGTGAAGCAGCTCAATGCCGGCCAGGCGCCGCTCATCCCACAGCCCCTCCTTGAGCAGCTCCGGCGCGCCGACAGGGATCAGCAGTTCCGAGAACAGCCGGCGCACTTCCCAATCCGCAGGGAAGACGCCATCACTGAGCAGCACCGCGCAATCGAACGGCTCCTGATTGAAGTCCACATGATCGACATCCATCCAGGCACTGGTCAGTTGCACTTCGTTGCCCGGCTGCAGGTGGCGAAAGCGGCTCAGCCGCGCCAGCAACCAGCGCATGGTCAAGGTCGAGGGGGCTTTCATGCGCAGAATGTCATCTTCGCCGCGCAAGGTGTCGCAGGCTCGCTCCAAGGCGGCAAAGCCATCGCGCACCCCCGGCAACAGCACCCGCGCAGCCTCGGTCAGTTGTAAGCTACGGCCGCTGCGCACGAACAAGCGACAGGCGAAGTGCTCCTCAAGGGTACGGATATGCCGGCTGACTGCACTCTGGGTGATCGACAACTCTTCGCCCGCACGGGTGAAAGAGCTGTGCCTGGCTGCGGCCTCGAATGCGCGCAGCGCATACAACGGAGGAAGCTGACGGGACATATCGCACCTATGATCTGGGGGCATGCAAGTGATCTTGGAAATCATACAGGCATGAGTAGAACTCATGCCAACGATCGCATTTATCCTTTTGTGCAAAGTTGACCAAAGCCTCAGAATCCTCGCCTTGCCCCACCCCCAAGGAAAAAGGACCCTACCCATGCATGTCGCGCCCACCACTGAACTCAAGGCTTTGCTGCGCCTGGCCGGGCCGCTGATCGCCTCGCAGTTGGCGCACATGCTGATGGTGCTCACCGACACCCTGATGATGGCCCGCATCAGCCCGCAGGCCCTCGCCGGTGGCGGCCTGGGTGCGGCGAGCTATTCGTTCGTGTCGATTTTCTGCCTGGGGGTGATCGCCGCAGTCGGCACCCTGGTGGCGATTCGCAAGGGCGCAGGCGACATTGCCGGCGCCACGCGCCTGGCCCAAGCCGGTATCTGGCTGGCCTGGGGCCTGGCGTTGGGCGCAGCGCTGGTGCTGTGGAACCTGGGGCCGGTGTTGCTGATGTTTGGCCAGCAGCCGGCCAACGTCGATGCCGCCATGCAGTTTCTCACCCTGCTGCCGCTGGCCCTGCCCAGCTACTTGACGTTCATGGCCCTGCGCGGCTTTACCAGCGCCCTGGGCCGCTCGACCCCGGTGATGGTCATCAGCCTGGTCGGCACGGTGCTCAACTACCTGTTCAACCATGCCTTGATCGAGGGCATGTTCGGTCTGCCCAAGCTCGGTTTGATGGGCATCGGCATGGTGACCGCCCTGGTTTCGCTGGGCATGGCCATCGCCCTGGCCTTGTATATCCGCTGGCACTCGTTCTATGCCGCCTACCCGCTGCGCAAGGGCCTGTCGCGGCCGTCGTTGCCAGCACTGCGCGAGCTATGGCGCCTGGGCCTGCCGATTGGTGGCACGTATATGGTCGAGGTCGGCTTGTTCGCTTTCGCCGCGTTGTGCATGGGCGTGCTGGGCAGTACCGAGCTGGCCGCGCACCAGATTGCCCTGCAGATCGTGTCTACCGCATTCATGGTGCCGACCGGTTTGTCCTATGCGGTGACCATGCGTGTAGGGCTGTACTTCGGCGCCGGTAATCTGCTTGCCGCACGCAGTGCCGGGCGGGTAGGCATCGGCTTTGGCGCACTGCTGATGTTCGGCTTTGCTGCGCTGTTCTGGCTGTTGCCGCAAGAGCTGGTGGGGCTGTTTATCAACCGTGATGATCCAGCGTTTGCCGGGATCTTCCAGCTGGCGGTGAGCCTGGTGATGGTGGCGGCCTGGTTTGAATTGTTCGATGGCGTGCAGACCATCGCCATGGGTTCGATTCGCGGGCTGAAAGACGCCAAGACCACGTTCCTGATTGGCCTGTGCTGTTACTGGCTGGTAGGGGCGCCGGCGGCCTGGCTGTTTGCCTTTAACCTGGGCGGCGGGGCGGTAGGGATCTGGTGGGGGCTGGCGTTGGGGCTGGCCTGTGCTTCGGTGGCGCTGACGTTTGGTTTCGAGTGGCGGATGAAGCGGTTGATGCGCAAGGCTGGGATTGGCGGTAAGGCGGCGGTTTCGGCTTGATCTTGAGGCCCTCATCGCGGGGCAAGCCCGCTCCCACGCATGCGACACCCCGTGTTGGAGCATTGCGTGGGAGCGGGCTTGCGTGGGAGCGGGCTTGCCCCGCGATGAGGCCAGATCAGACAGCGCAGATACCCGCTGCTGGCGTGCGTGTCAGATACTCGATCAACTCCCCCACCGGCAACGGCCTGCTGACCAGGAACCCTTGCACCTGATCGCAACCAAAACCGCGCAGTAACGCCATCTGCTCCTCACTCTCGACCCCTTCGGCCACGACCTCCAGGTTGAGGTTATGCGCCAGGTTGATCATCGCGTGCACCAACTTGCGGTTCTCCTCGCGCATTTCCATGCCACCGACAAAGCTGCGATCGACCTTGAGCAGGGTGATCGGCAAGCTGTTGAGGTGGACGAACGAAGAGAACCCGGTGCCGAAGTCATCCAGCGAGAAGCGCACGCCCAGCCGGCCCAGCGCATCCATGGTCTGGCGCACCAGCTCATTGCGGCGCATCACCGCCGTTTCGGTCAGCTCGAACTCCAACCAGCGCGCATCGACGCCATGCTCGATGATCAGCCGGCTCAGGGTCGCCAGCAGCTGGCTGTCCTGGAACTGGCGAAAGCTCAGGTTGACCGCCATGTGCAATGGCTGCAGGCCGTGTTCGCGCAGCGCCTGCATGTCACGCAGGGCACGCGAGATGACCCAGTAACCCAACGGCACGATCAGCCCGCTCTGTTCGGCCAACGGCACGAACTCGCTGGGTGCCAGCAAACCGCGCTCCGGGTGATTCCAGCGCACCAGCGCCTCAAGGCCAACGATACGGCCATCGGCAAGATTGAGTCGCGGCTGGTAATGCAGCTCCAGCTCATCGCGGCGCAAGGCGCGGCGCAGCTCGCCCTCAAGGTCGGCAAGGCTGCGGGCGTTGCGGTTGATCCGCTCGTTGAACACATGGAAGGTGCAGCCCTGGCTGCTCTTGGCCTGGCGCATGGCGATGTGCGCGTGCCACATCAGCGGGTCGGCGCCCCCTTGTGCGCGGGCGTGGGCCAGGCCCAGGCTACAGCCAACCAGCAGGCTTTCTCCATCGATCCAATACGGCTCGGCGAGGGCTTCGACGATGCGTTCGGCGATCCACTCGGCGCGATTGGCATCGCGGCGGGTGTCGATCAGCAGGGCAAATTCGTCGCTACCCAGGCGGGCCAGCTGGTCGCCGGCATCCAGCTGATGCTTGAGACGGGTGACCACTTGCAGGATCAGCCGATCGCCGCCCTGGTGGCCCAAGGCGTCGTTGACGTGGCGAAAGTTGTCCAGATCGAGATGACCGAGGGCCACGCCGCGGCCGTCGTTCTCGGCCAGGCGGGTAGTCAGCAGGGCCTGGAAGCCCTGGCGGTTGGCGATGCCGGTCAGTGGGTCTTGCTCGGCCAGGCGCTGCAAGGTGGCCACCAATACGCCCCGTTCACGCACATGGCGCAGCGAGCGGCGTAGGGTGTCGCAGGTCAACTGGGCCTGCACCAACCAGTCGCTGACCCCGGCGGGAGGTGCCTCAGGCTCATGCTCCAACAACAGGATGGTCGGTAGGTCGCAGCGGCCGGGGCTGGGCAGCAAGGCCGGGGTGGCCAGCACCACAGCCTGGCGGTCGTGGGCAAACAGGCTGTCGACGGCCTCCCAGTTCGGCGCGGTCAGCAGTACCGCGCTGCCCGCCAGTGGCTTCAAGCAGTCGCGCAAACAGGCGGCCCATTCCGGCTCATCGGCCAACAGCAGCAAACGCAAGGGTTCGACAGGCGTGGACAAGCTGGCTCCTTAGGGCTTGGTCGGTAGTACGGTGAACGCGAAGTATCCTACCTCATGATTGAAAATGATTTTCACTTTAATACATACCCTTCCATGGCCTGCGGTCCGACGTATTTTGTCGTGCATCCTGCGCGAAAGTTGGCTGAGCGGCAAATCCGATTTGCGTGGTCCTCATCACGGGACAAGCCCGCACCAGCGGTATCTCACTGACGGTGCAAGAGAGGACTTGACCCGCGATGAGGCCACAAAAGTCTGACTCTGGCGTCAGACGGTCGCGCCATAAGCACCACTTGCCTGTTAGAATGCGCGGCTATTTTCTGGCGACCCCCGGTTTCTAGCATGTCCCGACTCAATCCCCGGCAACAGGAAGCCTGTGACTACGTCGGCGGCCCTCTTTTGGTGCTCGCCGGTGCAGGCTCCGGCAAGACCAGCGTGATCACGCGCAAGATTGCCCACCTGATCCAGAACTGCGGCATCCGCGCCCAGTACATCGTCGCGATGACCTTTACCAACAAGGCCGCGCGCGAGATGAAGGAGCGGGTCGGCACCTTGCTGCGCGCCGGGGAAGGCCGTGGGCTGACGGTGTGCACCTTCCACAACCTGGGCCTGAACATCATCCGCAAGGAGCATCAGCACCTGGGCTACAAGCCGGGGTTCTCGATCTTCGACGAGACCGACATCAAGGCGTTGCTGTCGGACATCATGCAAAAGGAATACTCCGGCGACGACGGCATCGACGAGATCAAGAACATGATCGGTGCCTGGAAAAACGACCTGATCATGCCCGCCGAGGCCCTGGAGAACGCCCGCAACCCGCGCGAGCAGACCGCCGCCATCGTCTACACCCACTACCAGCGCACGCTCAAGGCGTTCAACGCGGTGGACTTCGACGACCTGATCCTGCTGCCGGTCAAGCTGTTCCAGGAAAACCCAGAAGTGCTGGAGCGCTGGCAGAACAAGGTGCGCTACCTGCTGGTCGACGAATACCAGGACACCAACGCCAGCCAGTACTTGCTGGTGAAGATGCTGATCGGCATGCGCAACCAGTTCACCGTGGTGGGCGACGATGACCAGTCGATCTATGCCTGGCGTGGCGCCCGTCCAGAGAACCTGATGCTGCTCAAGGACGACTACCCGTCCTTGAAAGTGGTGATGCTCGAGCAGAACTACCGCTCCACCAGCCGCATCCTGCGCTGCGCCAACGTGCTGATCGCCAACAACCCGCATGCGTTCGAGAAACAGCTGTGGAGCGAGATGGGCCACGGCGACGAGATCCGCGTGATCCGCTGCAAGAACGAAGAAGCCGAGGCCGAGCGGGTAGCCATGGAAATTCTCACCTTGCACCTGCGCACCGACCGCCCCTACAGCGACTTCGCCATCCTTTACCGGGGCAACTACCAGGCCAAGCTGATCGAGTTGAAGCTGCAGCACCACCAGGTGCCGTATCGCCTGTCGGGCGGTAACAGCTTCTTCGGTCGCCAGGAGGTCAAGGACCTGATGGCCTACCTGCGCCTGTTGGTCAACCCGGATGACGACAACGCCTACTTGCGGGTAATCAACGTACCACGCCGGGAAATCGGCTCGACCACCCTGGAAAAGCTCGGCAACTACTCCACCGAGCGGGGCGTGTCGATGTACGCCGCCAGTGACGAGATGGGCCTGGGCGAGCACCTCGACGCGCGCTATACCGAGCGCTTGCAGCGTTTCAAGCATTGGCTCGATGGGGTCCGCCAAAAGGTGGCACTGGACGACCCGATCGCCGCGCTGCACGAAATGGTCCGCGACATCGACTACGAGAACTGGATCCGCCAGAACACCGCCAGCGACAAAGCCGCGGATTTTCGTATCAGCAACGTCTGGTTCCTCATCGATGCGCTGAAGAACACCCTCGAGAAAGACGAAGAGGGTGACATGACCATCGAAGACGCCATCGGCAAGCTGGTGCTGCGCGACATGCTCGAGCGCCAGCAGGAAGAAGAAGAGAACGCCGAAGGCGTGCAGATGATGACCTTGCACGCCTCCAAGGGCCTGGAATTTCCCTACGTGTTCATCATGGGCATGGAAGAAGAGATCCTCCCGCACCGCTCCAGCATCGAGGCCGACACCATCGAAGAGGAGCGGCGCCTGGCTTACGTGGGCATCACCCGCGCGCGCCAGACCCTGGCCTTCACCTTCGCCGCCAAGCGCAAGCAATACGGCGAAATCATCGACTGCACGCCCAGCCGGTTCCTCGACGAACTGCCGCCGGACGATCTGTCGTGGGAAGGCCTGGATGATGCGCCGGTGGAAGTCAAAGCCGCGCGTGGCAACAACGCATTGGCCGATATACGGGCCATGCTCAAGCGCTAATCACCTTTAAACTTTGCCACAGCACATCGCCGTGGCCATTTTTGCTACATCGAGGAATACACCAGTGGAAGCACTGCAGCAGAAGATTCGCGAAGAAGGCATCGTGCTTTCCGACCAGGTTCTCAAAGTCGACGCGTTTCTCAACCACCAGATCGACCCTGCGCTGATGCAGCTGATCGGTGACGAATTCGCCCGTCTGTATGCAGACAGCGGCGTGACCAAGATCGTCACCATCGAAGCCTCGGGCATCGCCCCGGCGGTGATGACGGGTCTGAAGCTAGGTGTGCCGGTGATCTTCGCCCGCAAGCACCAGTCGCTGACCCTGACCGAGAACCTGCTGACCGCCTCGGTGTATTCCTTCACCAAACAGACCGAGAACACCGTGGCGATCTCGCCGCGTCACCTCAACAGCAGCGACCGGGTACTGGTGATCGACGACTTCCTGGCCAACGGCAAGGCATCGCAAGCGCTGATCTCGATCATCAAGCAGGCGGGCGCAACCGTTGCTGGTCTGGGCATCGTCATCGAGAAGTCGTTCCAGGGTGGGCGTGCCGAGCTCGATAGCCAGGGCTATCGCGTTGAGTCGCTGGCTCGGGTGAAATCGCTGGAAGGCGGCGTGGTCAGCTTCATCGACTGATGGTGGCTTGATTGGGGCCGCTGCGCGCCCCTTCGCGGGCAAGCCCGCTCCCACAAGTTCTGCGTTGTTCACATCACCTGTGATCGACTCGCACTCTGTGGGAGCGGGCTTGCCCGCGAAGGGGCGCGCAGCGGCCCCAAAATCAGCGAGTCGCCTGCAATCCGGCCAGCAATAACCGCTGGTACAGCTCCTCCTTCAGCCCCTGCGGCTGCTCCAGCCCCATCCGCGCCAGCTGCGTCGGATAGGCCTCAGGCGCCGGCGCATCCAGTGCCGCCTTGCCCAACTGCAACACCTCGCTCAGCTTGAACTTGCTCTTGAGCCAGTTCAGCGCCCGCAGCAAATCCCGCTCTTCGGCGGTGAAATCACTCCCCAGCGGATACTCCGGGAACAACCGCGGATGATGTTCACGCAGCGCCTCAAGCCGCTCAGGTGTGTTGTCCCTGAAGCGCTCGTCCAACTCGAAATCCTTGGCCAGCTTGCCCGCCGCCTTGGCCTGCTCCATCAATTCAGCCTGAAAGCGTGAATCGCTGATCGCCAGCAACCGCGCGATCACCTCGCTGTCAGTCTGCCCGCGCAGGTCCGCAATGCCGTACTCGGTCACCACGATGTCGCGCAGATGACGGGGAATGGTGCAGTGGCCATAGGTCCAGAACAGGTTCGAGGTCACCTCGCCGCCCGCCTCGCGCCAGCTCCTGAGCAGCAGAATCGAACGCCCGCCTTCCAGCGCATGGCCCTGGGCAACGAAGTTGTACTGGCCGCCGACGCCGCTGAGCACGCGGCCATCTTCCAACTGATCGGCCACCCCGGCGCCTAGCAGGGTCATGCCGAACACCGTGTTGATGAAGCGAGCATCGCGGCGCTGACGGCGCTTGAGTTCTTCCTGGCCGTACAGTTCGTTGATGAAGCTGATGGCGGTCATGGCGTATTGCTTGCGCTGCTCCAGCGGCATCTCGCGCAGGCGCTGGTAGAACGCGCGCGGACCGAGGAAGAATCCGCCATGCACCAGTACCCCGTGCTCATCGGCAGGCCTGCGCACCACGCCAGCTTCGGCCAACGCCAAGAGGCCGTTGACGAACATTTCGCTGCAGCCATACAAGCCTTGGGCGAATGCATCCAGGCCACCTTCCCTGTCGATCAGTGACTGCCAGGGGCCGACGTCCAGCTCGCTGAGCAAGGCGCGGTAGCCCTGGTTGTCGCCCTGACGCGCCAGCAAGGCTGCAGCCACGGCGTCGCCCATGGCGCCGATGCCGATCTGCAGGGTGCCGCCGTCACGCACTAGGGTGCTGGCGTATAAACCGATGCAGTGATCCTGGGTCACAACCGGCATATTGGGGGTCGAGAACAGCCGCCGCTCCTCCGGCTCGTCGATCAGCACGTCGAACGCCTCTCGCCCCAGCTGCGCAGCACCCGGCATGTAGGGCAACTCGCTGTGCACCTGGCCGAGGATCAGGATGGTTTCGCCAGCTGCGCGACGCTTGGCGATCATGGGTAGCAGGTCGAGGGTGATGTCCGGGTTGCAGGCCAGGCTCAGCTGATCAGGATGCTCCGGGGTTGCGGCCACCAACTGCGCCACCAGGTTGAGGCCCTTGGCGTTGATGTCGCGGGCGGCATGGCTGTAGTTGCTGCTGACGTAGTCCTGCTGGGCCATGGCGCTGTGCAGCAGGCTGCCGGGCTGCATGAAGAACTGCTCGACGCGGATGTTCGCGGGCAGTTGGTCATTGCGCAGGTCGGCGAGGTAGTCGAGCTCTTGGTAGTCGGCGAACACCCGTTCGATGAAGGGTTCGAGGAAGCGCCGTTGCAGGCCGTCGCCCAGCGGTGGGCGGCCCAGGGTCAGCGCGGTGTAGATGGTCAAGCGGCGTTCCGGCAACCCGCGAATTCTGGCGTAGAGCGCATTGACGAAGGCATTGGGCTTACCCAGGCCCAGGGGCAGGCCCATGTGGATGTGCGCCGGCAGGTGAGCGAGGACATGCTCGACCGCCTGGTCGATGGAACAGCTGTGGGCCATCTGTGCCTCCTGTGACATCCGTGCATTCAGGGGTTGGACCGTGGGCAGCCTGCAATTGCTGCATAGGCCTATTCGCGGGCAAGCCCGCTCCCACAGGGTGAGCGATGATCCCTGTGGGAGCGGGCTTGCCCGCGAAAAGGACAGCACCCATTCAAGCCCGCAAACACAAAGCCCGCCAAACGGCGGGCTGTGCAAATTCAGTTAAGGCTCAAAGGCCAGACATCTTCTTGATCGCAGCCTTGAGCTCTTCATCCGAGCAATCGGCGCAGGTGCCTTTCGGCGGCATGGCGTTGATGCCGGTGATCGCCTTGGCCAGGATGCCATCCAAGCCGCCCTGGTGATCGGCGCGCTCTTTCCACGCGGCGGTATCGCCAATCTTCGGCGCATTCAGCAGGCCGGTGCCATGGCAGGCGTTGCAGTGCTTGGCGATAACCTCATCAGGCGTCTTCGCTCCACCGCCGCTGGCAGCGGTTGCCACTTCCATGCCTTTGCACTCCTGGCCCTGGACACACACCTGGCCGACCGGCTCCAGGCGCTTGGCAAGTTCATCGTTGGTCGCTGCGTGTGCATTGAGTGCCCAGAGGGCGAAAACGGCTGCTGGTACGGCCAGCATCTTCTTGATTTGGTTCACGCGTACACCCTCATGGTGGCTAATCACGCCCGCAGCCACGAATTGCGGGCGTTGAAAAGTATAGCGGGATCCCAACAGGCGTGAAACGACCACACACTGGAAAGGGGTATTGGCGAAACAATACGCTGCGCTGGATCAAAAGTTCGACGGCGTGGCAGCGCTGATCAGCCGGGCAGGCTCGTTGAAGGGGTTGCGAAAACGGTGCGGGCGGGTGCTTTCGAAGTAGTAGCTGTCGCCGGCTTCGAGCAGGAAGGTCTCGGTGCCGACCACCAGCTCCAGGCGGCCTTCGAGCAAGATGCCGGTCTCTTCGCCATCATGGGTCAGCATTTCTTCGCCGGTGTCAGCACCCGGTGGATAAACCTCGTTGAGGAAGGCAATCGCCCGATTGGGGTGCGACTTGCCGACCAGCTTCATGGTCACCGCACCATCGGAGATATCGATCAGCTCGTGTGCTTTGTAGACGATCTGCGTGGGACTCTCCGACGCCAGCTCGACCGAAAAGAACTCGACCATGGACATGGGAATGCCGCTGAGCACCTTGCGCAGGGAGCTGATCGACGGGCTCACGCTGTTCTTCTCGATCATCGAGATGGTGCTGTTGGTTACCCCCGCGCGCTTGGCGAGTTCACGCTGGGACAGGCCCTTGAGCTTGCGGATGGCTTGCAGTCGTTCGCCGACGTCCAAAGCTGGAGCCTCCTGAAACGGTCGAGATGGGGTCGAATGTGAACGATATCATGGCAATGCCGTTCAGTATTTACAACACTCGAGACCCCAGCCTGTCCGCTTCAGCGCCTTATTCGCCGATATAGTCCAGCGGCACGCGTTTGAGGTTGCAGAAGATCTGGTAGGGGATGGTGCCCGCAGCCATCGCCACGTCGCTGGCCAGTACCTGCTTGCCCCACAGCTCGACCGGGCTGCCCAGGGTCGCTTCGGGGATGTCGGTGAGGTCGACGCAGAGCATGTCCATCGACACTCGACCGATCAACTGGCTGAGCTTGCCGGCGACCATCACCGGCGTACCGGTAGGCGCCAAACGCGGATAGCCATCGGCATACCCCATGGCCACCACGCCGACGCGGGTCGGGCGCGGGCTGACGAACTTGGCGCCATAACCCACCGGCTCGCCAGCCGGCAGCTCGCGCACGCTGATGATCCGCGATTGCAGGGTCATCACCGGCTGCAAGCGTGCGGCCTCAGCCTGGGCGACTTCGAACGGGGTAGCGCCGTACAACATGATGCCGGGGCGCACCCAGTCGCTTGGCACGTGCGGCCAGCCCAGCACTGCCGGGGAGTTGCGCAGGCTGCACTCGGCGCTCAGGCCCTGACGGGCGGCTTCGAATACCGCCACCTGTTGCGCCGTCGCGTCGACGTTCAACTCGTCGGCGCGGGCGAAGTGGCTCATCAGCACGATGCGCGCAACCTTGCCGCTGGCCAGCAGGCGCTGGTAAGCGTCGTGGTAATCCTTCGGATGCACGCCAACCCGGTGCATGCCGGTATCGAGCTTGAGCCAGATCTTCAGCGGCTTGCTGACTGGGGTCTGCTCGATCGCTTCCAGCTGCCACAGCGAGTGCACCACGCACCACAGCTCATGCTCGCTGATCAGGGCCAGTTCGCTGGCCTCGAAGAAGCCTTCGAGCAATAGCACCGGGGCCTTGATGCCCGCCGCACGCAGCTCCAGGGCTTCCTCGATGCAGGCCACGGCAAAGCCATCAGCCTCGGCCTCGAGCGCCAGGGCACAACGTACCGCGCCGTGGCCATAGGCATCGGCCTTGATCACGGCAAGGGCCTTGGCGCCGGATAACTCACGGGCCAGACGGTAGTTGTGACGCAGGGCTTGAAGATCGATCAGGGCACGGGCGGGACGCATGGCGGCAGCCTTTTGGCAGTTCTGGTTTGAATAAATCCCCGGCACGGCAGACGGGGGGTAGGTGCCACCGCGCCGGGGTGAGGGAACGGGTTACGGCAGTGCGGCGACTACCGACAGCTCAACGAGGATTTCTGGCTCGCACAGCTTGGCTTCGACCGTGGCACGGGCCGGGGCGACGCCTTCTGGCAGCCACTGGTCCCACACTGCGTTCATGCCGGCGAAGTGCGCATCGATGTCCTTCAGATAGATGGTCACCGACAGCAGGCGAGTCTTGTCGGTGCCGGCCTGATCCAGCAGCTTCTCGATGCTGGCCAGGGTTTCGCGGGTCTGCTGTTCGATGCCGGCGCTCATGTCGTCAGCCACTTGGCCCGCCAGGTAAACGGTGCCGTTGTGGGTGACGATCTGGCTCATTCGCTCATTGGTGAGCTGGCGCTGGATTGCCATGCTTGGCGATCTCCTTGTTGTTGCCGTAACGGGAAATATCGAGGCCTTCGGCACTGATTTGCGGCTTGCGCCGGGCAATCAGGTCGGCCAGCAAACGGCCGGAGCCGCAGGCCATGGTCCAGCCCAAGGTGCCGTGACCGGTGTTGAGGAACAGGTTACGGAACGGTGTGGCACCGACGATCGGCGTGCCGTCCGGAGTCGCCGGACGCAGGCCGGTCCAGAAGCTGGCCTGGCTCAGGTCACCGCCGCGAGGATAAAGGTCGTTGACGATCATCTCCAGCGTTTCGCGTCGACGCGGGTTCAGCGACAGGTCAAAACCGGCGATTTCAGCCATTCCGCCGACGCGGATACGGTTGTCGAAACGGGTGATGGCGACCTTGTAGGTTTCGTCGAGAATGGTCGAGGTCGGGGCCATCGCCGGGTCGGTGATCGGCACGGTCAGCGAATAGCCTTTGAGCGGGTAGACCGGCGCCTTGATGCCCAGCGGCTTGAGCATCTGCGGCGAATAGCTGCCCAGCGCCAGCACGTAGCGGTCAGCGGTTTCCAGCTTGCCGTCGATCCACACACCGTTGATCCGGTCGCCAGCAAAATCCAGGCGCTGGATGTCCTGGCCGAAGCGGAATTCAACGCCCAGCTTGATCGCCATCTCAGCCAGCTTGGTGGTGAACAGCTGGCAGTCGCCCGTCTGGTCGTTGGGCAGGCGCAGGGCGCCGGCGAGGATGTCCTTGACCCCGGCCAGGGCCGGTTCGACGCGGGCAATGGCGTCGCGGTCGAGCAGCTCGTAGGGCACGCCGGATTGTTCGAGCACGGCGATGTCTTTAGCGGCGGCGTCTACCTGGGCCTGGGTGCGGAACAACTGGGTGGTGCCCAGCGCGCGGTTTTCATAGCTCAGGCCGGTTTCGGCGCGCAGCTCGTCGAGGCAGTCACGGCTGTACTCGGACAGACGCACCATGCGCTCCTTGTTCACCGCATAACGGCTGGCGGTGCAGTTGCGCAGCATCTGCGCCATCCACAGGTACTGATCGACGTCGCCAGTCAGCTTGATGGCCAGCGGGGCGTGGCGTTCGAGCAGCCACTTGATGGCCTTGAGCGGCACGCCAGGGGCAGCCCAGGGCGAGGCATAGCCGGGCGAGATCTGGCCGGCGTTGGCAAAGCTGGTTTCCATGGCCACCGCTGGCTGGCGGTCGACCACCGTGACTTCGAAACCTTGCCGGGCCAGATAGTAGGCACTGGCGGTTCCGATTACACCGCTACCAAGTACCAGAACTCGCATCGTTTATCCCTCGCACGCGGCGCACCGCAGTCTTTTGTTGATATGGCATGGATGCGCGCAGTATAAGAAGGACAGGCCAGTGCATTTCACTATATAAAAGCCTATATTTGGCGACAATTCTTGGCAAATTGGCCTTTCACGGAGGGGCATCCCCTATGAGAACCCAGCATCAGAGCAAGCGTGAACTGGACAAGATCGACCGCAACATCCTGCGGATCCTGCAGAGTGACGGGCGTATTTCCTTCACCGAACTGGGCGAAAAAGTAGGGCTTTCCACGACCCCTTGCACCGAGCGCGTGCGCCGCCTGGAGCGCGAGGGGATCATCATGGGCTACAACGCCCGGCTCAATCCGCAGCACCTTAAAGGCAGCCTGCTGGTGTTCGTCGAAATCAGCCTGGACTACAAGTCGGGCGACACCTTCGAGGAGTTCCGTCGCGCCGTGCTCAAGCTCCCGCATGTACTCGAATGCCACTTGGTCTCGGGCGACTTCGACTACTTGGTGAAGGCACGGATTTCCGAGATGGCCTCGTACCGCAAGCTGCTGGGCGACATCCTCCTCAAGCTGCCGCATGTGCGCGAGTCCAAGAGCTATATCGTCATGGAAGAAGTCAAAGAGAGCCTGTGCCTGCCGATCCCCGATTGAGGCTGCTCAGACCAGGACCTGGCGCGTACTGGCGATGAACTGGTGGACCAACTGCTCGGCCTGCGGGTCGATGGGCTGCTGCGGCCCACGCCCACGTGGGCAGGCCATGCGCGGGGTGGTGCCGAACAGGCGGCAGATCATTGGCCGATCTTCGTAGACAGTGCAGCCTTGCGGGCCTAGGTGCACGCAGTCCAGGCGCTCGAGGGCGGCGTCCTGCTCGGCCTGAGACTTGCGCGGTAGCTGGGCCATTTCTTCTGCTGAAGTAGTGACCGGACCGCAGCAGTCGTGGCAGCCGGGCTCGCATTCGAACGAAGGAATGAGCTCGCGCAGGAAGTGGATCTTGTGGCGATTGCAGGACATGGCGGCGCTAGAATCAAGAGAATGTGCTCAATTATAGGCCCATTCGCGGGGCAAGCCCGCTCCCACGTAGCCTATACCTGTGGTCACGTGGGAGCGGGCTTGCCCCGCGATAGCGCCGGTTGCCGCACCACCCACCCCAGCTTATCCTCGCATCCCTCCACAAACACCCAGGGCCGAGCCAATGATCCACAGCGCGCAGCACGCCGCCTCCTATTACGCCGCCAGCAGCGCGCCGCAGCCTGACTACCCGGCCTTGGAAGGCGAGCACAGCGCAGACGTGTGCATCGTCGGCGGCGGCTACTCGGGCCTGAACACCGCCATCGAACTGGCCGAGCGCGGCCTCTCAGTGATCCTTCTCGAAGCACACAAGATCGGCTGGGGCGCCAGCGGGCGCAATGGCGGGCAACTGATCCGCGGCGTTGGCCATGGCGTCGAGCAGTTCCTACCGGTCATCGGCGAGCAAGGCGTGCGCAGCCTGAAACTGATGGGCCTGGAAGCAGTGGACATCGTGCGCCAGCGGGTCGAACGCCACGCGATCGACTGCGACCTGACCTGGGGCTACTGCGACCTGGCCAACAAGCCGGGCGAGCTGCAAGGTTTTGCCGAAGACGCCGAAGAGCTGCGCAGCCTGGGCTATGCCCATGAGCTAAAACTGGTGTCGGCTGAACAGATCCATACCGTGGTGGGTTCAGAGCGCTATGTCGGCGGTCTGATCGACATGGGCTCGGGCCATCTGCATCCGCTCAACCTGGCGCTGGGTGAGGCGACCGTGGCCAGCCAGCTGGGCGTGAAGCTGCATGAGCAGTCGGCGGTGACCCGCATCGACTACGGGCCGCAGGTGCATGTGCACACCGCCCGCGGCCGGGTTCGCGCCAACACTCTGGTGCTGTGCTGCAACGCCTATCACAACGATCTGAACCGCGAGCTAGGGGGCAAAGTGTTGCCCGCTGGCAGCTACATCATCGCCACCGAGCCCCTGGGCGAGGAACGCGCGCGTTCGTTGCTGCCGCAGAATATGGCGGTGTGTGATCAGCGGGTGGCGCTGGACTACTATCGGCTTTCGGCCGACAAGCGTCTGTTGTTCGGCGGCGCTTGCCACTATTCCGGGCGTGACCCCAAGGACATCGCCGCCTATATGCGGCCAAAGATGCTCAAGGTGTTCCCGCAACTGGCCGATGTTCGAATCGATTTTCAGTGGGGCGGGATGATCGGCATCGGCGCCAACCGCCTGCCGCAGATCGGTCGCCTGGCCAGCCAGCAGAATGTGTATTACGCCCAGGCCTACTCCGGGCATGGGCTGAATGCCACGCACTTGGCTGGGCGCTTGCTGGGTGAGGCGATCAGTGGCCAGCAGAGCGGGCGCTTCGATCTGTTTGCGCAGGTGCCGCACGTGACCTTCCCGGGGGGTAGGCATCTGCGTTCACCATTGTTGGCGTTGGGGATGCTTTGGCATCGGTTGAAAGAATTGGTTTGATCCTGGGGCTTTGTTGCCAGAGCCATTTTCGGGCTGCTTTGCAGCCCATCGCAGGCAAGCCAGCTCCCACAGGGACCGTGCTGCCTGTAGGCGCTGGCTTGGCTGCGATGGGCCGCAACGCGGCTCCAAGAATCCCAACCGTTGATCAATCCTTCCAGAACGGCTTGCGCCCTTCAGTGCGCGCCTGATCCCAAGTCAACCCAACATCTCGCAACTGCGCCTCATCAAGCTGCAACAGCGACTTGCGGGTATTCCAGCGATGCAGCATCAAGCCCAGTCGCCCTAGCCCAGCCGGGGCACTGTAGACCCGCTGCAGCTGCCCCTCCTCAAGCTCTTTGCCCAACAGTTGCAAGCGCACATCGCTCAAGCCACCCATCGCTGCCTCCTCCTGATCAGCTCATACCGTGGAGAAAGCATGCGCGTGCGCGAGCATGACAATACAGACCCAATACAGGCTTATTATTCCCATACAGAATTAGCTGAATAACCGCTGAATGCTGTATTTTTCAGCGATCTGTACTGGTCGCTCAGCATCCTGAGCGCAGGAGTATGCCGTGACACTTTACCTGAACCTCGCCGAGCTACTCGGCGCCCGCATCGAGCAGGGCCTGTACCGTCCTGGCCAACGCTTGCCATCGGTACGCTCCTTGAGCCTGGAACACGGCGTGAGCCTGAGCACCGTACAGCAGGCCTATCGCATGCTCGAAGACAACGGCCTGGTCGCGCCACGGCCCAAATCTGGCTATTTCGTCACTGACCACCGCAGCCTCCCTGCCCTGCCAGCGATCAGCCGGCCGGCGCAGCGGCCAGTGGATATCTCGCAATGGGAACAGGTGCTGGAGCTGGTACGCAGCACCCCGCAAGCAGACGTGATCCAGCTCGGCCGTGGCATGCCCGATGTCAACAGCCCGACCCTCAAGCCGCTGCTGCGCAGCCTTGCGCAGATTAGCCGGCGGCAGGACATGCCCGGCCTGTATTACGACAACATCCACGGCAATCTCGCCCTGCGCGAGCAGATCGCCCGGCTGATGCTCGATTCCGGCTGCCGGGTGAACCCTGCCGATTTGGTGGTGACCACCGGTTGCCACGAGGCGTTGTCGACCAGCATCCGCGCCGTCTGTGAAACCGGCGATATCGTCGCGGTGGACTCGCCCAGCTTTCACGGCGCCATGCAGACGCTCAAGGGCCTGGGCATGAAGGCCTTGGAGATCCCCACCGACCCGATCACCGGGATCAGCCTGGAGGCGTTGGAACTGGCCCTGGAACAGTGGCCGATCAAGCTCATCCAGATCACGCCCAGCTGCAACAACCCAATGGGCTACATCATGCCCGAGGCGCGCAAGAAGGCCTTGCTGACCCTGGCCCAGCGCTACGATGTAGCGATCCTCGAAGACGATGTGTATGGCGACCTGGCCTACACCTACCCGCGCCCACGCACGGTCAAGTCGTTCGATGAAGATGGCCGGGTGCTGTTGTGCAGTTCCTTCTCCAAGACCTTGGCGCCAGGCCTGCGCATCGGCTGGGTCGCGCCCGGGCGCTACCTGGAGCGGGTGCTGCACATGAAGTACATCAGCACCGGCAGCACCTCAGCCCAACCACAGCTGGCCATCGCCGACTTCATCGAGGCGGGGCACTATCACCCGCATGTGCGGCGCATGCGCAGCCAGTACCAGCGCGGCCGCGAGCAGATGATCGATTGGGTTACCCGCTACTTCCCGCCTGGCACCCGCGCCAGCCGGCCTCAGGGCGGCTTCATGCTGTGGGTCGAATTGCCGGAAAGTTTCGATACGCTACGGCTGAACCGCGCTTTACTGGAGCAAGGGGTGCAGATTGCCGTGGGCAGTATCTTCTCGGCCTCCGGCAAGTACCGGCACTGCCTGCGGATGAATTACGCCGCGCGGCCCACCCCGCAAATCGAGGCAGCGGTGCGCAAGGTGGGTGAAACCGCCCTTCGTCTACTGGTCGAAGAACACAGCCAAGCGTAACTTTGCGCCGCCCTCCATGGTCCATAGCTCATAGGCATTTGCTGTACAGGACGACCCTTACTTGAGACTCCAGCGAGCTCTGCCCCTCTTGCTGGCGCTAGCGCTCGGCCTTGCCGGGTGCGCCAGCGTCGGAACCCCGCGTGAAGTCAGCCAGGCGCTGCCGGCCAACGACTCGGCCTTCGGCCGCTCGGTGCTGCGCCAGGCGGCACCTTATGAAGGCCGCTCGGGTTTTCGCCTGCTGCCCAACAGCAACGAGGCCTTCCGCGCGCGGGCTGAGCTGATTCGCAACGCCCAGGCCAGCATCGACCTGCAGTACTACATCGTCCATGACGGCCTGAGCACGCGGGCGCTGGTCCACGAACTGCTGCGTGCCGCCGACCGCGGCGTGCGCGTGCGCATCCTGCTCGACGACACCACCAGCGACGGCCTCGATACCCTGATGGGCACCCTCGCCGCCCACCCGAACATCCATATCCGCGTCTTCAACCCACTGCACCTAGGGCGCAGTACCGGCGTCACCCGCGCCATGGGCCGGCTGTTCAATCTGTCGCGCCAGCACCGACGCATGCACAACAAGCTGTTCCTGGTCGACAACAGCATGGCCATCGTCGGCGGGCGCAACCTGGGCGATGAGTATTTCGACGCCGAGCCCAATCTCAATTTCACTGACATCGACCTGCTCGGCGTCGGCCCGGTGGCCGAGCAGCTTGGGCACGGTTTCGACCAATACTGGAACAGCGCCCTGAGCCGGCCTATCGGCGATTTTCTCTGGCGCGAGCCGGATGCCGACGACCTGCGCGCCAGCCGCCATCGCCTGGAAGTGTCCTTGGCCGAAGCGCGGATCAAGCGCAAGGCGCTGTATGACCGACTGATGGCTTACCAGTCCCAGCCGCGCCTGGATGTCTGGCGCAATGAGCTGATCTGGGCGCACAGCCAGGCCCTGTGGGATGCGCCGAGCAAGGTCCTGGCCCAGGACGAGCCAGATCCGCAGCTGCTGATGAGCCAGCAACTGGCGCCGGACCTGAACAATGTCGATCACGAGCTGATTCTGGTGTCGGCCTATTTCGTCCCCGGTGAAGAAGGTCTGCTGTACCTGACCAGCCATGCCGACGCGGGCATTTCAGTCAAATTGCTGACCAACTCGCTGGAAGCCACTGACGTGCCGGCCGTGCATGGCGGCTATGCGCCGTACCGCCGCGCCCTGCTGGAGCATGGCGTGCAGCTGTATGAGCTGCGCCGTCAGCCGGGTGATCCGAGTGCCAGTCGTGGCATCAACTTCCATGGCAGTTCGGATTCCAGCCTGCACAGCAAGGCAATCGTGTTCGATCGGCGCAAGACCTTTATCGGCTCGTTCAACTTCGACCCGCGGTCAGTGCTGTGGAATACCGAGGTCGGGGTGTTGGTCGACAGCCCGGAGCTGGCCGAGTACACCCGCGACCTGGCGGTGCAGGGCATGGCACCAGCGCTCAGTTACCAGCCGACGCTGGTGGCTGGCAAGTTGGTGTGGGTAACCGAGGACAATGGTAAACGGCACATGCTCACCACCGAGCCGGGCGGCATGTGGCGCAGGTTCAATGCCTGGATCAGCAAAGCCGTGGGGCTGGAGAAAATGCTCTAGGGCCAATCGCGGGGCAAGCCCGCTCCCACGCTTGCCTGTACCTAAACATTCGGCGTGGCAGCGGGCTTGCCCCGCGATAGCATCGGCTCAGACCGACGCCGGCTCAAAGGCGCCTCGCCGCCGCGTCAATAGCACCAACCCAGCAGCCCCGACCGCCATCAACAGCGGCAACGCATGGCCACTAATCCACTGGCTCCCCGCCCCCGCCAACAGCGGCCCGAGCAGGCAACCGATGCCCCACAGTTGCGCCACGTGAGCATTGGCCCGCACCAGTGCATCATCTCGATAACGCTCGCCGATCAGAATCAGCGATAGCGTGAACAAGCCCCCGGCACTGGCGCCGAACAGTACCCACACCGGCCAGATCAGCGCTGTTTCCAGCAGCAATGGAATCGCCAGGCTGGAGACCAGCAAGGTCAGCGCACAACCACTGAACAGCGTCTGTCGCGACATCTTGTCGGCCAAGGCGCCGATCGGCAGCTGCAACACCGCATCCCCCACCACCACAGTGCTGACCATGAACAGCGCCACTTCCGCCGTGAACCCCTGTTGCAGGCAGTACACCGGCAGCAAGGTCAGGATCATCGCCTCGAAGGCGGCGAACAGAGCAATGGCCCAGGCGATCACCGGCAGGCGTCGGCAGAAGGCGAACAGGTCCCGGAAGGTGACGCTGTAGGCTTCGGTGGTCGGCGCGCCCCCGCGCCCCAATAGCACCAGCGGCGCTACGATCAACAGGGCGGTCGCCGCCCAGAAACCGAAGTCATCATCCGAACCCAGAAAGCCCAGTACCAGCGGCCCGGCCAGCTGGCTCAAGGCGTAGCTGCTGCCATACAGCGCTACCAGCCGGCCACGCCATTGCTCGACGACCAACTGGTTGATCCAGCTTTCACCGAGGATGAACACCACGGTCAGCGACATGCCGATCAGCAAGCGCAACGCCAGCCACAGCGGATAGCTGGGCAACAGCGCTAGCAGTCCGATCGACAGCGCCCCGCCCCACAGGCACAGGCGCATGGCCGCAGGCACGCCGACCCAACCGGCCAGGCGGCTGGCCAGGCTGGCACCGAGCAGCACACCAATAGCGGGCATCGCTGCCATCACGCCGATGGCAAACCCGCCGTAGCCCCAGCCTTCCAGGCGCAGGGATACCAGCGGCATGCTCACGCCGAGCGCGAGCCCGACGCTGAGCACCGACGCCAGTACGGCAAAGTAGGTTCCCCAACGCATGACAGCCTCCTAGGCAAAATTTGTGAATCGCAGAGACGACACAGCCGGGACGGCATAGCGCCGGCCCGGCTGGTTCTGGATCGATCGCGGGGCCAGCCCGCTACCACGTCAACCAGGGCATTACGCTGGCTGCATGGGAGCGGGCTGGCCCGGCGATGCCTACCTGGTATTACAGCTTGATCCAGGTCGCCTTCAGCTCGGTGTACTTCTCCAGCGCATGTAGCGACTTGTCACGGCCGTTGCCCGACTGCTTGAAGCCACCGAACGGTGCAGTCATGTCGCCGCCGTCGTACTGGTTGACCCAGACGCTACCGGCGCGCACGGCACGTGCAGTTTTGTGCGCCTTGGAGATGTCGGCAGTCCAGATACCTGCGGCCAGGCCATACGGCGTGTCGTTGGCGATGGCCACGGCTTCTTCGGCGGTGTCGAAAGTGATCACCGACAGCACCGGGCCAAAGATCTCTTCCTGGGCGATCTTCATGGCATTGGTCACGCCGTCGAAGATGGTCGGCTCGACGTAGGTGCCGCCAGTCTCTTCGAGGATACGCTTGCCACCGGCCAGCAGCTTGGCGCCGTCCTGGTGACCTGCGTCGATGTACGACAGCACGGTGTTCATCTGCTGGGTATCGACCAGCGCACCCACTGTGGTCGCCGGATCCAGCGGGTTGCCTGGCTTCCAGGCTTTCAGCGCTTCGACTACCAGCGGCAGGAACTTGTCCTTGATCGAGCGCTCGACCAGCAGGCGCGAACCTGCGGTGCAGACTTCGCCCTGGTTGAAGGCGATGGCGCTGGCAGCGGCTTCGGCAGCGGCCTGCAGGTCAGGCGCGTCGGCGAAGACGATGTTCGGGCTCTTGCCGCCAGCTTCCAGCCAGATGCGCTTCATGTTCGATTCGCCAGCGTAGATCATCAGTTGCTTGGCGATCTTGGTCGAACCGGTGAATACCAGGGTGTCGACATCCATATGCAGGGCCAGGGCCTTGCCGACGGTGTGGCCGTAGCCTGGCAGCACGTTGAGCACGCCTGCCGGGATGCCGGCTTCAATCGCCAATTGGGCGATACGGATGGCGGTCAGTGGCGATTTTTCGGACGGCTTGAGCACCACCGAGTTGCCGGTGGCCAGCGCCGGGCCGAGTTTCCAGCAGGCCATCAGCAGCGGGAAGTTCCACGGCACGATGGCGCCAACCACACCCACTGGCTCGCGGGTTACCAGGCCGAGTTGGTCGTGCGGAGTTGGCGCGACTTCATCGTAGACCTTGTCGATGGCTTCGGCATTCCAGTGCAGGGCTTGCGCCGCGCCTGGTACGTCGATGCTCGAGGAGTCGCCAATCGGCTTGCCCATGTCCAGGGTTTCCAGCAGCGCCAGCTCTTCTACGTTCTTACGCAGCAGCTCGGCGAAGCGGATCAGTTTGGCTTTACGCTTGGCCGGAGCCAGGCGCGACCAAACGCCGGAATCAAAGGTGGCGCGGGCGTTTTCCACAGCGCGGTTGGCGTCAGCCAGGTCGCAGCTGGCGACCTTGGCCAGGAAGCGTCCGTCCACCGGGCTCAGGCAGTCGAAGGTTTCAGCGGATGCGGCGTCGGTGTACTCACCGTTGATGAAGGCGCGGCCTTCGATCTTCAATTGCTGGGCACGCTGTTCCCAGTCCGCACGAGTCAGGGTGGTCATACGAAACTCCTCCTCTTGTTAAGGTGCAACGCCGCACTGGAGACTCACGGGCGCTGTCAGAAATTCTGGCCGGGCGACAAGCGCACACTGGCACCCGTCACCCTAAACCAGCCAGTGTAAACTATCAATATATTTGACACGGAAGGCTCAAAAGCCTACTGATGTGCATTTTATTAAACAACAAGAGGGGAGAACCATGACTATCACCGGCATTATCGACTTTGCCCAAGTGCTGACCGAGGCTGAACGCTATCGCCCGGCGGCGGAGAAAATCCTCAAGGGTGAGCCAGACCAGGCTGTCTACAACCACTACTCCAGCCCCTGCGGCCAGTTCGCTGCGGGCGTCTGGGAAGGCGAGGTCGGGCAGTGGACCGTCAACTACACCGAACATGAGTACTGCGAGATCGTGCAGGGCGTTTCGGTGCTGCGTGATGAGGCCGGGGGCGCCAAGACCCTGCGTGCCGGTGATCGGTTTGTTATCCCGGCTGGCTTCAAAGGCACCTGGGAAGTGCTGGAGCCGTGCCGCAAGATCTATGTGATGTTCGAGCAGAAATAACAGCCCAGATCGCTTCGCGTGGGAGCGGGCTTGCCCCGCGATGAATTCCCAGGCATAAAAAAACCCGCTTCCGTGAGGAGGCGGGTTTTTTCAGGTTGCCGATCAATTACTTGATCTTGGCTTCCTTGTAGGTCACGTGCTTACGGACGACCGGATCGTATTTCTTGATCTCGATCTTGTCCGGGGTGGTGCGCTTGTTCTTGTCGGTGGTGTAGAAGTGGCCAGTGCCAGCACTCGATACCAGACGGATCAATTCACGCATGATGCTCTCCCTTAAACCTTGGCGCCGGCACGGCGGATGTCAACCAGAACGGCATCGATGCCGCGCTTGTCGATGATACGCATGCCCTTGGCGGAAACGCGCAGACGCACGAAACGCTTCTCGGATTCAACCCAGAAACGGTGGTGCTGCAGGTTTGGCAGGAAACGACGACGGGTTTTGTTGTTTGCGTGGGAAATGTTATTCCCAGTTACCGGACCCTTACCGGTAACTTGACAGACTCTCGACATGCCTCAGCCCTCTAAAACCACATGCCCAACCCGGCATGGGTTGGCCGCTTAATCTCTCAGTCTATGGCGCCAGGCGCCGTGTTTCCGGGGGTCTTATCGACCGTATCCGCTTTCGCGACAGAGCGAGCCCCTAGAAAAGAGCGCTGCTTTATACCAGAAAGACTCGGCTGCAACAACAGAAGATGCGTTTCTGCAGTCGGCCAAGTGAGTGCGGCCAGCATAGCGACAAGGCCGGCGGGCTGTCGACCGCTCGTCGCAGGGTTTGTAAAAAAGGGTGTGGTCATTTACCGACGCTCGCACTAGGGTAGGACGTTTCCAGACTGCACTGGCAGATGGGCCACTGATCTCGCCAAGGAGCTTCGATGCGTGCCGCCGCGCTTTCCCTACTGTTCTCTTCCAGCCTTTTGTTCGCCGGCCTCGCCCAGGCGGCGCCACTCGCTGTCTGCACCGAGGCCAGCCCCGAAGGCTTCGACGTGGTGCAGTACAACTCGCTGACCACCACCAACGCCTCGGCCGACGTGCTGATGAACCGCCTGGTGGAGTTCGACCCCGGCCAGGGCAAGGTCGTGCCTAGCCTGGCCGAAAGCTGGACGGTCTCGGCCGACGGCCTGATCTACGACTTCAAGCTGCGCAGCGACGTGAAGTTCCACACCACGCCCTACTTCAAGCCCACCCGCGAGCTGGATGGCGACGACGTGCTGTTCAGCTTCCAGCGCATGCTCTACCCGGCCCATGCCTGGCACAAGACTGCGCCCGGCGGCTATCCGCACGCCCAGTCGCTGCAGCTGGGCAGCCTGATCAAGTCGATCGATGCCCCAGAGCCGCACACCGTGCGCTTCACCCTGACCCACGCCGACGCCACCTTCCTGGCCACCCTGAGCATGGGCTTCGCCTCGATCTATTCCGCCGAATACGCCGACAAACTGCTCAAAGCTGGTACCCCGGAGAAGCTCAACAGCCAGCCAATCGGCACCGGCCCGTTCGTCTTCCAGCGCTTCCAGAAGGACGCCGTGGTGCGCTATCGCGCCAATGCCGACTACTTTGCTGGCAAGCCTGCGGTCGATCCGCTGATCTATGCCATCACCCCGGACGCCAATGTGCGTCTGCAAAAGCTCAAGCGAGGCGAGTGCCAGATGGCCCTGTCGCCCAAGCCACTGGACATCGCCGAAGCCGGCAAGGATGACCACCTCAAGGTCGCCACCACCCCGGCCTTCATGACGGCTTTCGTCGCCATCAACAGCCAGCACCCGCCGCTGGACAAGCCTGAAGTGCGCCAGGCGATCAACCTCGCCTTCGACAAGACCAGCTACCTCAAGGCCGTATTCGAAGACACCGCTATCGCGGCCAACGGCCCCTACCCACCCAATACCTGGAGCTACGCCAAGGACCTGCCGGGTTATCCGATAGACCTGAAAAAAGCCAAGGCCCTGCTGACCAAGGCCGGCCTGGCAGATGGCTTCAGCACCACTATCTGGACCCGCCCTTCCGGCAGCCTGCTCAACCCTAACCCAAGCCTGGGCGCGCAAATGCTGCAAGCCGACCTGGCCAAGGTAGGCATCAAGGCCGAGATCAAGGTGATCGAATGGGGCGAGCTGATCCGTCGCGCCAAGGCCGGCGAGCATGACCTGCTGTTCATGGGCTGGGCCGGTGACAACGGTGACCCGGACAACTTCCTCAGCCCGCAGTTTTCCTGCGCGGCGGTCAAGTCCGGGACCAACTTTGCGCGGTTCTGCGACAGCCGCTTGGATCAGCTGATCAGTGCCGGCCGCACCACCAATGACCAAAGCGTGCGCAGCCGGCTGTACCAGCAGGCACAGGCGCTGATCCAGCAGCAGGCACTGTGGCTGCCACTGGCCCACCCCACTGCCGCCACATTGCTCCGCCAGGGGGTCGAGGGGTATCAGGTGAATCCGTTTGGGCGGCTGGATTTCAGCAAGGTTTCGCTGACTCGCTGAGGCCACGGCAAGGCGGGGTGTCAGTTGCGGCCTCTTCGCGGGCAAGCCCGCTCCCACAGGGGCTAGTGTCGTCTTCAGAGGCTGCGCCAGGCATGGACAATCACAGGCTCGATACGCTCTCGAAGCCTGCACAAAACCTTGTGGGAGCGGGCTTGCCCGCGAAGAGGCCCTGACTGACAAAACCCGTTAGCCCGCGATCCACCCTTGCTCGACCATCGACAACGGCTCGCCATCGCCGACGATGACATGATCGAGCACCCGCACATCGATCATCGCCAACCCGCGCTTGAGCGACAGGGTCATGTGCACGTCATCCTGGCTCGGCTCGCAGTTGCCCGAAGGGTGGTTGTGACACAGGATCAACGCCGCTGCGTTGTGCAGCAGCGAGCGCCGCACCACCTCGCGGGGGTAGATGCTGGCGCGGTCGATGGTGCCGCGAAACAGGATCTCGAAGGCCAATGGCCGGTGCTTGGAGTCGAGAAACAGGCAGCCGAACACCTCGCTGGGCTCGTGGCGCAGCATCGATTTCAGATAACGGCGAACTGCCTGCGGGCTTTCCACGGCGGACTTACGCTCAATCGCCATCTCCAGGTTTCTGCGACCGATCTCCAGTAGCGCCTGCAATTGGCTGTATTTGACCGGCCCAAGCCCTAGTTCAGCCAGAAAATCAGCCCTGTCGGCTTCCAATAACTGTCGCAAACTGCCGTACTTCGCCAATAGCCCACGCGCCAGCTCCACGACATTGCAACCTCGCACGCCAGAGCCGAGGAACACGGCCAGCAGCTCAGCATCCGACAGGCTAGCGGCGCCCTTGTGTAGCAGCTTCTCTCTTGGCCGTTCGTTTATCGGCCACTCCCTGATGTTCATCCCTGCTCCTTGCCTCATACTGCGGCGCGTTCAAGCCCTGTGTTAATCTATTTCGCCTCGTTTAATGCGACGTTCTGCCGCAGGCAGTTTTCATGCGTCGCCGCCCGCTCTCACTGGAAAAAGGCAAGCCTATGCAGCGGCTGTATCGCAAGCGCATCGTTCTCGGCGTGGGTGGCGGCATCGCCGCCTACAAGAGCGCCGAGCTGATTCGCCGACTCCTGGAACACGGCGCGCAGGTGCGCGTCGTCATGACCCGCGGCGGTGCCGAGTTCATCACTCCACTGACCCTGCAGGCCCTGTCCGGCCATCCGGTGCACATGGATTTGCTCGACCCCGCCGCCGAAGCGGCCATGGGTCATATCGAACTGGCCAAATGGGCCGATCTGGTGCTGATCGCCCCAGCCACTGCCGACCTGATGGCGCGCATAGCCCAAGGCATGGCCGATGACCTGCTGACCACCCTGGTGCTGGCCACCGACGCCACCGTGGCCGTAGCTCCGGCGATGAACCAGGCGATGTGGCGCGACCCGGCTACCCAGGCCAACCTTGAGTTGCTGCAAAGCCGCGGCATCCAGGTGTTCGGCCCGGCCTCTGGCAGCCAGGCCTGTGGCGACGTTGGCCTGGGGCGCATGCTCGAAGCCAGCGACCTGGCCTGGTGCGCAGCAGAGAGCTTCAAGCGCCAGGCGCTGACCGGCAAGCACGTGTTGATCACTGCCGGCCCGACCCAGGAAAACATCGACCCGGTGCGTTACATCACCAATCATAGCTCCGGCAAGATGGGCTTTGCCCTGGCCGAAGCGGCCGCAGAAGCGGGGGCTAGGGTGACCCTCGTCACGGGGCCTGTGCACCTGCAGACCCCGGATCGGGTCAACCGGATCGACGTGGTCAGCGCGCGGGACATGCTCGCGGCCTGCGAAGCGGCGATGCCATGCGACCTGTTCATCGCCTCGGCGGCGGTCGCGGACTACCGTCCGGAAGTGGTCGCCGCGCAAAAACTCAAGAAGGATCCTACGACCGGCGACGGCATGCTGCTGCAGATGGTGCGTAATCCGGATATCCTTGCGACCATTGCTGGCCGGGCCGACCGTCCGTTCAGCGTCGGCTTTGCCGCCGAGACCGAACACTTGCTCGATTACGCCACGCGCAAGCTCAAGGACAAGAACCTCGACCTGATCGTCGCCAATGATGTGGCCAACCCCAGCATCGGCTTCAACAGCGAGGAGAACGCCTTGACCGTGATCGATCGCCAGCAGCACCAGACCCTCTTCGCGCAGACCAGCAAGGGCAAGATCGCCCGCCAGCTGGTTGCCTTCATCGCCGAACGACTCAATCAGGTTCAATAAGTTACATGCACGCTCTTCAAGCCAAGATCCTCGACCCGCGCATTGGCGCCGAATTCCCCCTGCCGCAGTACGCCACCCCCGGCTCTGCTGGCCTGGACCTGCGCGCCATGCTCCAGCAAGACACCGTGCTTGAGCCCGGCCAGACCCTGCTGATCCCAACTGGCCTGTCGATCTACATCGGCGACCCAGGCCTGGCGGCGATGATCCTGCCGCGCTCGGGCCTGGGCCATAAGCACGGCATCGTGCTGGGCAACCTGGTCGGCTTGATCGACTCGGATTACCAGGGCGAGCTGATGGTATCGTGCTGGAACCGCGGCAACACGCCGTTCACCATCGCCATTGGCGAGCGCATCGCGCAGCTGGTGCTGGTGCCTGTGGTGCAAGCGCATTTCGACATCGTCGAGGCCTTCGACGAGAGCCAGCGCGGCGCCGGTGGCTTTGGCCACTCCGGCAGCCACTGAGCCGATAGCACCGCGTTGCCGCCAAGGATGGCGAACTCTCTGGCGAAAGAGCCGTCCAAGCGTTCAGTTTGCGTCTACCCAGAAGCCTTTGAAGATTGGAGCTCCCAGAGATGAATGACATGGCCCAGCGGGTACCCGCACTGCCCGAAAGCATCTTCCGCGCCTACGACATCCGTGGCGTGGTCGGCAAAACCCTGCATGCCGAAACCGCCTACTGGATCGGCCGCGCCATCGGTGCGCAGACCCTGGCCCAGGGCGAACCGAACATCTCGGTTGGCCGCGACGGTCGACTGTCCGGGCCGATGCTGGTCGAGCAACTGATCCTGGGCCTGGTCGACGCCGGTTGCCAGGTCAGCGACGTCGGCATGGTGCCGACTCCTGCGCTGTACTACGCCGCCAACGTGCTGGCGGGCAAGTCCGGTGTCATGCTCACCGGCAGCCACAACCCCTCCGATTACAACGGCTTCAAGATCGTCATTGCCGGCGACACCTTGGCCAATGAGCAGATCCAGGCCCTGCTGAACCGCATCAAGACCAACGACTTGAGCCATGGCGAAGGCCGTGTGGAAAAGGTCGAGATCCTCGGTCGCTACTTCGACCAGGTCACCGCCGACATCCAGCTGAAGAAAAAGCTCAAGGTGGTGGTCGACTGCGGTAACGGCGCAGCTGGGGTGATCGCCCCGCAGCTGATCGAAGCCCTGGGCTGCGAGGTGATCCCGCTGTTCTGCGAGGTCGACGGCAACTTCCCTAACCACCATCCAGATCCGGGCAAGCCTGAGAACCTGGAAGACCTGATCGCCAAGGTCAAGGAAGTCGGCGCCGATATCGGCCTGGCCTTCGACGGTGACGGCGACCGCGTAGGCGTGGTGACCAACACGGGCAACATCGTCTACCCCGACCGCCTGCTGATGCTATTCGCCCTGGATGTCCTGGAACGCAACCCAGGCGCCGAGATCATCTTCGACGTCAAATGCACCCGTCGCCTGACCCCGCTGATCGAACAGCACGGCGGTCGCGCGCTAATGTGGAAGACCGGTCACTCGTTGATCAAGAAGAAGATGAAACTGACCGGCTCCTTGCTCGCAGGCGAGATGAGCGGGCACATCTTCATCAAGGAGCGCTGGTACGGGTTTGACGACGGCATCTACAGTGCCGCGCGCCTGCTGGAGATCCTCAGCAAGGCCGGGCAAGACGCCGAAAGCCTGTTTGCTGCGTTCCCGAACGACATTTCCACGCCGGAAATCAATATTGATGTGACCGACGAGGGTAAATTCAGCATCATTGATGCACTGCAACGCGACGCTGACTGGGGCGACGCCAACCTGACCACCATCGATGGTGTGCGGGTCGACTACGCCCACGGCTGGGGCCTGGTACGCGCTTCCAACACTACGCCTGTGCTGGTGCTGCGCTTCGAGGCCGACAGCGACGCCGAGTTGCAACGTATCAAGGATGTTTTCCGCGCCCAGTTGCTGCGGGTTGCCCCTGAGCTGCAACTGCCGTTCTGACCGACTATCTGTTCCTTACAGGAGCCCTGCATGACCCTCGATCGCGATGCCGCTTCCCATGTAGCCGAGGTTTTGTCCGAAGCGCTGCCCTACATTCGCCGCTTCGTCGGCAAGACCTTGGTGATCAAGTACGGTGGCAACGCGATGGAGAGCGAAGAGCTCAAAACCGGTTTTGCCCGCGACATCGTGTTGATGAAAGCAGTTGGCATCAACCCGGTGGTGGTGCACGGCGGTGGCCCGCAGATCGGTGACTTGCTCAAGCGCCTGTCGATCGAGAGCCACTTCATCGACGGCATGCGCGTCACCGACTCGGCGACCATGGACGTGGTCGAGATGGTCCTCGGTGGCCAGGTCAACAAGGACATCGTCAACCTGATCAACCGCCACGGCGGCAGCGCCATCGGCCTGACCGGCAAGGACGCGGAGCTGATCCGCGCCAAGAAGCTCACCGTGTCGCGCCAGACGCCCGAGATGACCACTCCGGAAATCATCGACATCGGCCACGTCGGCGAAGTCGTTGGGGTCAACACCGATCTGTTGAACATGCTGGTCAAGGGCGATTTCATCCCGGTGATCGCGCCAATCGGCGTGGGTGCCAACGGTGAGTCGTACAACATCAACGCCGACCTGGTGGCCGGTAAGGTGGCGGAGGCGCTGAAGGCTGAGAAGCTGATGCTGCTGACCAACATCGCTGGCTTGATGGACAAGAAAGGCGAGGTACTGACCGGCCTGAATACCGAGCAGGTCAACGAGCTGATTGCCGACGGTACCATCTACGGCGGCATGCTGCCGAAGATCAAATGCGCCCTGGATGCGGTGCAAGGTGGCGTACAGAGCTCGCACATCATCGACGGTCGCGTGCCGAACGCGGTGCTGCTGGAGATCTTCACCGACAGCGGCGTGGGCACCCTGATCACCAACCGCAAGCGTCACTACTGATAGCCCGGGGCCGCTTTGCGGCCCATCGCGGGGCAAGCCCGCTCCCACGCAGGCGCAGCAGCACTAGGGTTGGCGTGGGAGCGGGCTTGCCCCGCGATGAGGCCGGTACAGGCAAAAAAAAGGCGACCTGCAAAGGTCGCCTTTTTCATTTCAGGACGGTCAGATCCCGTACTGCGCCCGATACGCCTCGACAGCCGGCAGATGCTGCTTGAGCTGCGGGTCATCGGCGAGGAATTCCAGCACCTGGGTCAGCGAAACGATGCTGACCACCGGAATACCGAAGTCGCGCTCCACTTCCTGGATCGCCGACAGCTCGCCATTACCGCGCTCTTCGCGGTTCAGGGCAATCAGCACACCGGCGGCGGTGGCCTGCTGGGCGCTGATGATCTGCATGACTTCACGAATGGCAGTACCGGCAGTGATCACGTCATCGATGATCAGCACGTTGCCTTCAAGCGGCGCGCCCACCAGGCTGCCGCCCTCGCCGTGGGCCTTGGCTTCCTTGCGGTTGAAGCACCATGGCACGTCGCGCTGGTGGTGATCGGCCAGGGCCACCGCAGTGGCCGAAGCCAGCGGGATGCCTTTGTAGGCCGGGCCAAACAGTACGTCGAAGGGGATCTTGCTGTCGACGATCGCCGCCGCGTAGCAACGCCCCAGTTCAGCCAGGGCAGATCCTGTGTTGAACAGGCCGGCATTGAAGAAGTACGGGCTGGTACGCCCCGATTTCAGGGTGAATTCACCGAAGCGCAAAACGCCTCGATCGATGGCAAAACGAATGAAGTCGCGCTGATACGGCTGCATGAAGAGTCCCAGACACCACGGATTTAGCTAAATGAGTTGAGCTCGGGTATCATACACGCACGAGATTTTTGGGGCCATTTATGCGGATCATCAGTGTGAACGTAAATGGCATTCAGGCTGCCGCCGAGCGTGGATTGCTCAGCTGGCTACAAGCCCAGAATGCCGACGTCATCTGCCTTCAGGATACCCGCGCCTCGGCCTTTGAACTCGACGACCCAGCTTTCCAGCTCGATGGCTATTTCCTTTATGCCTGCGATGCGGAGGTGCCTGCCCAAGGTGGCGTGGCGCTCTATTCGCGGATGCAGCCCAAGGCAGTCATCACCGGCCTGGGCTTCGAGACAGCCGACCGCTACGGACGTTACCTGCAAGCAGACTTCGACAAAGTCAGTATTGCCAGCCTGTTGCTGCCTTCGGGCATGAACGGCGACGAAGACTTGAACCAGAAATTCAAGTTGATGGACGATTTCGGCAAGTACCTGGACAAGCAGCGCCGCAAGCGCCGCGAGTACATCTACTGCGGGTCGTTCTACGTTGCGCAGCAGAAGCTCGACATCAAGAACTGGCGCGACAGCCAGCAATCGCCAGGCTTCCTGCCGCCCGAGCGCGCGTGGATGGACTCGATTGTCGGCGACATGGGCTATGTCGATGCCCTGCGCGAAGTCAGCCGTGAAGGCGACCAGTACAGCTGGTGGCCGGATAACGAGCAGGCCGAAATGCTCAACCTGGGTTACCGGTTCGACTACCAGATCCTCACCCCAGGCTTGCGCCGCTTCGTGCGCAACGCCCGCCTGCCGCGCCAGCCGCGATTCTCCCAGCATGCGCCGCTGATCGTCGATTACGACTGGACGCTGACCATCTGATACAAGGTGGGGCCACTTCGCGCCCCATCACAGGCAAGCCAGCGCCTACAATCAGCACGATTGCTGTAGGAGCTGGCTTGCCTGCGATGGGGCGCGAAGCGGCCCCAACTCGTTCTACTTGATCGGCCGCCAGATGAAGGGATAGCGATACGCCTGCCCCTCATTAGCCTTGACCCCCGCCAGAATGATCAGGATCAGCACCGCCACCGCCAGGATGGCGAACAGCACCAGCCCGATCAGCACGAACGTCAGCAGGAAGCAGATAAACCCGGCAATGGTCACGCTGATCTGAAAATTCAGCGCTTCCTTGCCCTGGGCATCGATGAACGGATCAAGCTCACGCTTCCAGATCCACATCACCAACGGCCCCAGCAAATGCCCAAGGGGCACTGCCAGGCCGAGCAGTGCCGAGAGGTGACAGAACATCGCCCATTGGCGGATCTCGGAATTGGGCAGATTGACCGGTACGTTCGGATCACTCATGTCCGCACCTCCTTGGCATTGCGCTCAGTCGGCCAGTGCGGCGTTCTGCAGTTCGTAGATTTCGTTCATGCCCTTATGTGCCAGCGCCAGCATGGCGTTGAAGTCTTCAGGCTGGAACGGCGCACCTTCGGCGGTGCCCTGCACTTCGATGAAACCACCGGCGCTGGTCATGACCACGTTCAGGTCGGTCTCGGCAGCGGAGTCTTCCAGGTAGTCCAGGTCGAGCACTGCTTCGCCTTGGTACATGCCGACCGATACGGCAGCGATCATGTGCTTGAGCGGGTCACCGCCCTTGAGGCCGCCGCGCTTCTTGATCACGCGCAGGGCATCGACCAGGGCGACCATGGCACCGGTGATCGATGCTGTGCGGGTGCCGCCATCGGCCTGGATCACGTCGCAGTCGACGTACAGGGTGACCTCACCGAGCTTTTTCATGTCCAGCGCTGCGCGCAGGGCACGGCCGATCAGACGCTGGATTTCCAGGGTGCGACCACCCTGCTTGCCACGGCTGGCTTCACGCTGGTTACGCTCACCGGTCGAACGCGGCAGCATGCCGTATTCGGCGGTCAGCCAACCTTGGCCCTGGCCTTTGAGGAAGCGGGGAACACCATTCTCGACGCTGACCGTGCAGATGACTTTGGTGTCACCGAACTCGACCAGTACCGACCCCTCGGCGTGCTTGGTGTAGTTGCGGGTAATGCGGATCGAGCGGAGCTGATCGGCGGCGCGACCACTTGGACGTTTCATCTGGGATACCTGTACTGGGACTTGAATCTGCCGAGCATTATAGAGCCCGTAGCCCGGCAGGGACATGCCTATTGTCGCGCCCCGGGCAGCCTGTCGCCTTTTCCCACTTGCCGCGTAGGCTGTCGATAGGATGGGTGGATTGGGCGCCCGGGCCGCACTGCGCTACAATCCTGCGCCTTGCAGCCGAAAGGCTTCCCTGTTTCCCATCTTTTGCGAGGTACTCCCCCATGGTGCACAGCATGACCGCTTTTGCTCGCGTCGAGCGCGCCGGCAGCCAAGGCACTCTGGCGTGGGAGCTGCGCTCGGTCAATCATCGTTACCTGGAACCGCACCTGCGCCTGCCAGAAGCCCTGCGCGACCTCGAAGGCGCGGTGCGCGAAGGCTTGCGCCAAGGTTTGTCGCGCGGCAAGGTGGAATGCACCCTGCGCCTGAGTGAAGAGAGCACCGGCAAACCCTTGCAGGTCGATCGCGAGCGCGCCGCGCAGCTAGTTGCCGCTGCCGAAACCATCGCCAGCCTGATCAAGCAACCGGCCGCGCTCAACCCGCTGGAGGTGCTGGCCTGGCCTGGCGTGCTGGTGGGTGATGCCAGCGATCCGCAGGCACTCAATGCCGAAGCCATCGCCCTGTTCGACGAAGCCCTCAAGGAGCTCAAGGCCGGTCGCCAACGCGAAGGCCAGGAACTGGCCCGACTGATCAACGAACGCCTGGACGGCATGGCGACCGAGGTCACCACCTTGCGTGCCCAGGTGCCACAGATGCTCGCTGCGCAGCGGCAGAAAATCCTCGACCGCTTCCACGACATGCAGGCCGAGCTCGACCCGCAGCGCCTGGAGCAGGAGATGGTGTTGCTGGCGCAGAAGAGCGATGTTGCCGAAGAGCTGGATCGGCTCAATACCCACATCACCGAAGTGCGCCGGGTGCTGAAGTCCGGCGGTGCTGCGGGGCGACGCCTGGACTTCCTGATGCAGGAACTCAATCGCGAAGCCAACACCCTCGGCTCCAAGGCCTTCGACCCGCGCAGTACGCAGGCGGCGGTCAACCTGAAGGTGTTGATCGAACAGATGCGTGAACAAGTACAGAACATCGAGTAAGGCCACCCCTACCATGAATCACAGCAGCGGCACCCTTTATATCGTCTCGGCGCCCTCCGGCGCTGGCAAGACCAGCCTGGTTACAGCGTTGACCCAGGCCGACAAGAACATCCGCGTCTCGGTTTCGCACACTACTCGTGCCAAGCGTCAGGGCGAGGAGCACGGGGTGAACTACCACTTCGTGGGGCATGAAGAGTTCAAGGCGCTGATCGCCAAGGGTGACTTCCTTGAGCATGCCGAGGTGTTCGGCAACTTCTACGGAACGTCGCGCAGCGCATTGCAGCAGACCCTGGATCAAGGCATCGACCTGATCCTGGAGATCGACTGGCAAGGTGCGCAGCAGGTTCGCGAGCTGATGCCGCAGGCACTGTCGATCTTCATTCTGCCGCCAAGCCAGGAGGCGCTGCGTGAGCGCCTGACCGGGCGCGGGCAGGATAGCGAGGAGATCATCGAGGGGCGCATGAAGGAAGCGGTCAGCGAGATGGAGCACTACGGCGAATACGAGTACGTCATCATCAATGACGATTTCGCGACTGCGCTTGAAGACATCAAAGCGGTATTCCGCTCGAACCGTCTGCTGCTGGATAAACAGAAACAGCGCCATGGGGCGCTGCTCAAGCAATTGGTTGGCTAAAAAACATCGCGGGGCAAGCCCGCTCCCACGCCAGCCCCGACCTTTCGCGGGCTACGTGGGAGCGGGCTTGCCCCGCGATAGCTTTATTCCTGAATCTGCAGGGTAGCCTGCTGCTGCAAGGTAGCCCCAAGGAAGAACGCCGGCAGCCGCAGCCGCGACAGCATCATCAAGCAAATCCCCAGCAGCGAGATGATCGCCGCGATCACGAACACCAGCCCCAAGCCCCCTACATGCGAGCCGCTGCCAAAGTCTGGCGAAGCGCTGTCGATTGCCGTGCGCACGAAGATCACCGACAAAATCACACCCCCGAGCAACGGGCACACGCCGCGCATGAAGAAGTGGCGCAGGCTGTCGAACAGGCTGTGGCGGAAGTACCAGACGCAGGCAAACGCCGTCAGCGAATAGTAGAAGCAGATCATCATGCCCAAGGCAGTGATGGTGTCGGCCAGTACGTTTTCACTCAGGGTACGCATGGTCACGTAGAACAGCGCCGCAGCGATGCCGGCGCAGATCGTGGCGTACTGCGGCGTCTGCGAACGTGGGCAAACCTTGGCGAAACGCTGTGGCACAGCGCCGTAGTAACCCATCGCCAACAAGGTCCGCGCAGGCGAAACGAAGGTCGACTGCAAGGAGGCAGCGGTACTGGCCAATACCGCAATCGACATCAGGATCGCCAGCGGCCCCATCACTGGACCGGCCAGGTGGGCGAACACGTTTTCTTGAATGCGCGGGTTACCCAGGCCCAAGCCGACGTCACTGATACCGGCAAACTGCAAGGTGGCAATCGCAGTGAACAGGTACAAGGCGAGGATCAGCAGCACGGTCCAGGTTGCCGCTTTGCCCGGCACCTCATCGCTACCGACCGACTCTTCGCTGACCGTCAGGCACACGTCCCAACCCCAGAAAATGAAGATCGACAGCGACAGGCCTGCGGCAAATGCCGAGAACGATTCGACGCCAAACGGGTTGAACCAGGCGAAATCGAACTCAAGCGGCGGCGGCGCGGCGGTTTCACCGAACGCGGCAAAGCCAAAGCCGATCAACACCAGCAGTTGCAGGGCCACCAGGCCGTACTGGACGGTCATGGTCGTGCCCATGCCCCGGCAGCAGATCCACACTGCCAGGGCGATGAACACGCAACAGGTGCTGATATTGACCAATAAATTGTCAGCCAACGCCGCCAACGACTGGTCGCCGGTAATCTGGCCAAGGAACAAATAGAAGAAGTCGACGGCAACCCCGGCCAGGTTGGACAGTACGATGGTGGTAGCCACCACCAAGCCCCAGCCGCCGATCCAGCCGATCATCGGGCCAAAGGCACGTGCCGACCAGGTAAAGGATGTGCCGCTGTCCGGCTCTGCCGCGTTCAGCTCGCGGTAGCCGAGGGCGACCAGCAGCATCGGCAGGAAGCCAACGATGAATACGGCGGGAAGGTGGGCACCCACCTCGCGCACGGTAGGGCCGAGAGCTCCGGTCAGGGTATAGACCGGGGCAATGGTGGAAATGCCCAGCACCACGCTGGCCAACAGGCCCAAACGGCCCTTGGCCAAGCCTTTGCTGACGCGCGTGCCGCTGTTGCCTGCATCGGTCGCCACATCGGGTGGGCGGCCGGATTCAGTGTAATTGCTCATGAGTATTCGCCGTCGATATTGGTATTGTTTTCACAGACCGTCCGAAGAGGGTCCGCTTTCACTCATTGAAAGCTGCTGCGTGGGGGCGAGTCATCCGAGACCTTCGGGTGACGTCAGAATGCCTTCTGGCGCGAACCCTCCCGTACAGCGTGGGCGATGCAGGCCTCGCGAAACGCCTGGAATAGACGCAGCGAGACCGGGTTTTCGGCGAAACGCCATTCCGGGTGCCATTGCACGCCGAGCACAAAGCCCGGCGCGTCCAGCATGGACACCGCTTCGATCAGGCCATCCGGTGCCTTAGCCTCGACGCGCAGGCCTGGAGCCAAGCGGTCGACCCCCTGGCTGTGCAGCGAGTTGACCTCAAACTGCTCAGCCAGACCAAAGCGCTCGAACATCCCGCCCGCTTCGATGCGGACAGCATGACGAGGGCCGTATTGCACCGCCAAGGGTGCGTCCTCAGGTTCGCGGTGGTCCAGGTAGCCCGGCAGCTCCTGCACCCGCTGGTGCAAGCTGCCGCCAAGGGCGACGTTCAATTCCTGGAAACCACGGCAGATGCACAGCACCGGCACGCCAGCGGCAATCGCCGCCTGCAGCAACGGCAAGGTCAGTCGGTCACGCGCCTGGTCATGCCGGGTGCCCTCGGCGCTGGGGGCGCCATTGTAATGATGCGGCTCGACATTTGAAGGCGAACCGGTAAAAACAATGCCGTCGAGAATGGCCAGCAACGCCTGTGGGTCGCTGGCGACATCGCGGGCCGGGAGAATCAGCGGGGTCCCGGCAAAGCCGGCCGCCTCCACATACTTGTCGCCTACCGTGTGCGACGAGTTCTTCCCCACCTGCTGGCGGCAGGCGCTGACACCGATCAGAGGGACCGCATTTGCGCTCATGGGCTTACACCGTGTGCAGGTACCAGTTGTACTCGAGGTCGGAGATCGACACTTCGAACTCGGCCAGCTCGCTTTCCTTGCAGGCGACGAAGATATCGATGTAGTCCGGGCTGATGTATTGGTTGAGGATCTCGCTGTCATCCAGCGCACGCAGGGCGTCACGCAGGTTGTTCGGCAGGCTCTGCTCCAACTGCTCGTACGAGTTGCCTTCGATTGGCTCCCCCGGTTCGAGCTTGTTGACCAGGCCGTGATGGATGCCGGCAAGGATGGCCGCCATCATCAGGTAGGGGTTGGCATCGGCGCCCGCCACGCGGTGTTCGATGCGCACGGCGTCGCTGCTGCCGGTCGGCACGCGCACGGCCACGGTACGGTTGTCCAGGCCCCAGCTCGGCGCGTTGGGCACGTAGAACTGGGCGCCGAAGCGGCGGTAGGAGTTGATGTTCGGGCAGAGGAAGGCCATCGACGCTGGCATGGTTTCCAGCACCCCGGCGACCGCATGGCGCAGTTGCTCGCTTTCGAGCGGGTCGTCACTGGTGAAGATGTTCTTGCCGGTCTTCTTGTCGAGCAGCGAGATGTGTACGTGCAGGCCGTTGCCCGCCTGGCCCGGGTAGGGCTTGGCCATGAAGGTGGTGTCCATCTCATGGTCGTAGGCAACGTTCTTGATCAGGCGCTTGAGCAGGATCGCGTAGTCGCAGGCCTTCATCGCATCGGCGACGTGGTGCAGGTTGACCTCGAACTGTGCCGGGGCGCTTTCCTTGACGATGGCATCCGCCGGAATGCCCTGCTCCTTGGCGGCTTCGAGCATGTCTTGCAGGCAGTCGGCGTATTCGTCGAGGTCGTCGATCAGGTACACCTGGGTCGACTGCGGGCGCTTGCCGGAGATGGGCGAGCGCGGCGGCTGCGGGCGACCGTTGAGGTTGTCTTGATCGATCAGGTAGAACTCCAGCTCGAACGCCGCGCAGATGTCCAGGCCCAGGTCATCGAACTTGCTCACCACCTGACGCAGTACTTCACGCGGATCAGCGAAGAACGGCTCGCCCTCGAGCTCGTGCATGGTCATCAGCAACTGCGCGGTAGGGCGCTTTTGCCAGGGTTCGTCGCACAGGGTGCCAGGGATCGGGTAGCAGATCCGGTCAGCATCGCCGATGTCCAGGCCAAGGCCGGTGCTCTCCACGGTCGAGCCGTTGATGTCCAGGGCGAACAACGAGGCCGGCAGATTGATGCCTTTCTCGTAGACCTTGTGCAGGCTGGCGCGCTCGATGCGCTTGCCACGCACCACGCCATTCATGTCGGAGATCAGCAGATCAACGTATTGGGTGTCTGGATGAGCCTGGAGGAAGTCTTTCATCTCGCTGGAAGAACTGGCGCACGGGGTGACCGACGTCATGGCTGTACATCCTTTGATGTGGAGCGGCGATGTGGGGAGATACGGCTGGCGCCTCACGGGCGACGATGGTTGCTGCTGTTGTTCTTTTCACTGTCCCATCGTGGGGATTTATCGACCCGACCGAGTGCATTGATTCGGGCAGGCCGTTTCACTATAAAATGGCCCCAACGCAACAGACATTGGCATTTCGGCAAGCAGAGCGTGCACCAATGCAATATCAAATCTCCCACGCCGACCTCTCCCTGGTCCTGGCCCTGGAGCGGGGGCGGTCGCTGGCCAAGGCCGCCGAGCTACTCAAGGTCGACGTTTCGACGGTGTTCCGCTCGATTCGCCGACTGGAATCGGCGCTAGGCACTGCGCTGTTCGTCAAAAGCCGCAAGGGCTACCTGCCCACCGACACTGCCCAAGCCCTGGCCGAGCAAGCCGAGCGAGCCGAACTTGCGCTGGAGGCAGCGCGGATTGCCCTGACCAGCGGTGAGCAAGTTGTCAGCGGCACGGTGCGCCTGACCTGCACCGAGGCGGTACTGCACAGCCTGCTGCTGCCGGCGCTGGCGACCTTCATGCCCAACTACCCCGCGCTGTCGCTGGAGCTGGGCACCTCGAATACCTTCGCCAACCTCAGCCGACGCGACGCCGACATCGCCCTGCGCCTGACCAACACGCCGCCCGAGCATCTGGTTGGCCGCTGCCTGGGTTCGACCTCCTATGTCATCTGCGGCCACCCAAGCCTGCGCGAGCGCCTGTCCGAGTCGGCCAACAGCGTGCCGTGGATCGCCCCGGACGACTCGATGCAAGACCACCCCACCGTGGTCTGGCGCAACCAGCAGTACCCCAACTTGATCCCACGCTACCAGTGCAGCGGCATGTCGACCATTGCCCAGCTGGTCAGCACCGGCCTGGGCGTGGCGGCGCTGCCGGACTACATGGTGCGTGGCATGGCCGACGTCGAGGCGCTGAGTGCGCCGCTACCGGGCTGCGACACCCAGCTGTGGCTGCTGACCCGCCCAGATTGCCGCGCCCTGCGTTCGGTGCAGACACTGTTCGAGGAGCTGACACCGCATCTGCGCGGTGCGTTATTGCGTTAGGGCGTTATCGCCTGTTGTGTTCTGGCCCGTGAAGCCGTTATCGTCAGAGGCATACAAGGCGTCTGTACCGGCCCTTTCGCGGGCAAGCCCGCTCCCACAGGGTTTTGCAGCGCCAAGGAAGGACAAAACAGCCCTTCCCTATTGGCTGGTGATTTTTTAAACTACACAGTCCGCCTGCCCATTCTGGGCTGTACGCCTACCGCATTGCTACTGAGGAAGACCATGGCCCGCGTAACTGTTGAAGACTGCCTGGAACACGTGGATAACCGCTTTGAGCTGGTCATGCTCTCCACCAAGCGCGCCCGTCAGCTGGCCACCGGTGGTAAAGAGCCACGCGTTGCATGGGAAAACGACAAGCCGACCGTAGTCGCCCTGCGCGAAATCGCCGAAGGCATCGTCACCAATGAATTCATCGCAGCCGAAGAGATCGTCACCGAGGATCCGGTGTTCGCCGCGTTCGAGGACGAGTCCAACGAGGCTGTCTGATTGATGCCCGGTCGACGTCGTGCGGCAACAGGACCTCTTCCTCGGCAGGAGGTAAACCCATGCCGAGCATAGACACCCTCGCCGAACGGCTGTCGACCTACCTCGGTCCGGAGCAGGTCAACCTGGTCCGCCGAGCCTACTTCTACGCCGAACAGGCGCACGATGGGCAACGCCGCCGCAGTGGCGAACCCTACGTGACTCATCCGCTGGCAGTCGCCGGCATCCTCGCCGACATGCACATGGACCATCAAAGCCTGATGGCGGCCATGCTGCACGACGTTATCGAAGACACCGGCATCGCCAAGGAAGCCCTCAGCCAGCAGTTTGGCGAGACGGTTGCCGAACTGGTCGATGGGGTCAGCAAACTGACCCAGATGAACTTCGAGACCAAGGCCGAGGCGCAGGCGGAAAACTTCCAGAAGATGGCCATGGCCATGGCCCGCGATATCCGCGTGATCCTGGTCAAGCTGGCCGACCGCCTGCACAACATGCGCACCCTGGAAGTGCTGTCGGGCGAAAAACGCCGACGCATCGCCAAGGAAACCCTCGAGATCTACGCCCCGATCGCCAACCGCTTGGGCATGCACACCGTGCGCGTAGAGTTCGAGGACCTGGGCTTCAAGGCCATGCACCCGATGCGCTCATCGCGCATTCACCAGGCGGTCAAGCGCGCCCGTGGCAACCGCAAAGAGATCGTCGCCAAGATCGAACAATCGCTGGCCAACTGCCTGGCCACCGACGGCATCGAAGGCGAAGTCAGCGGCCGCCAGAAGCACCTCTATGGCATCTACAAGAAGATGCGCGGCAAGCGCCGCGCCTTCAACGAGATCATGGATGTCTACGCGTTTCGCATCATCGTCGACAAGGTCGACACCTGCTACCGCGTGCTCGGCGCCGTGCACAACCTGTACAAGCCGCTGCCTGGACGCTTCAAGGATTACATCGCGATCCCCAAGGCCAACGGCTACCAGTCGTTGCACACCACGCTGTTCGGCATGCATGGCGTGCCCATCGAAATCCAAATTCGCACCCGCGAAATGGAAGAAATGGCCAACAACGGCATCGCCGCGCATTGGCTGTACAAGTCCAACGACGATGAACAGCCAAAAGGCAGCCATGCCCGCGCCCGTCAGTGGGTCAAGGGCATCCTCGAGTTGCAGCAGCGCGCTGGCAACTCGCTGGAATTCATCGAAAGCGTGAAGATCGACCTGTTCCCGGACGAGGTCTACGTGTTCACGCCCAAAGGGCGGATCATGGAGCTGCCCAAAGGCTCCACTGCCGTCGACTTCGCCTACGCGGTGCATACCGACGTCGGCAATAGTTGCATCGCCTGTCGCATCAACCGCCGCCTGGCGCCGCTGTCCGAGCCACTGCAAAGCGGCTCGACCGTGGAAATCGTCAGCGCCCCGGGCGCCCGACCCAATCCGGCCTGGCTCAACTTCGTGGTGACCGGCAAGGCGCGCACGCACATCCGCCACGCGCTCAAGCAGCAACGCCGCTCCGAGTCGATCAGCCTCGGCGAACGCTTGCTGAACAAGGTGCTGACCGGTTTCGACAGCAGCCTGGACAAGATCCCCCACGAACGCATCCAGCCGATCCTTACCGAGTACCGCCTGGAAGTCGTCGAAGACCTGCTCGAAGACATCGGCCTGGGCAACCGCATGGCCTATGTGGTCGCTCGTCGCCTACTGTCTGCCGAAGGCGAGCAGTTGCCAGCGCCGGAAGGCCCGCTGGCGATCCGCGGCACCGAGGGCCTGGTGCTCAGCTACGCCAAGTGCTGCACGCCGATCCCGGGCGACCCGATCGTCGGCCACCTGTCGGCGGGCAAGGGCATGGTCGTGCACCTGGAAGACTGCCGCAACATTAGTGAAATCCGCCATAACCCGGAGAAGTGCCTGCAACTCTCCTGGGCCAAGGACGTCACTGGCGAGTTCAACGTCGAGCTGCGTGTCGAGCTTGAGCATCAGCGCGGCCTGATCGCCCTGCTGGCCAGCAGCGTCAACGCTGCCGACGGCAACATCGAGAAGATCAGCATGGACGAACGCGACGGCCGTATCAGCGTGGTCCAGCTGGTGGTCAGCGTGCACGACCGTGTGCACCTGGCTCGTGTGATCAAGAAGTTGCGCACCCTGACCGGCGTGGTCCGCATCACCCGCATGCGTGCGTAGTCCGCCAACCGCAAGGAGTCATCATGACCAAGACCGTCATCAACAGCGACAAGGCCCCAGCCGCCATCGGCACCTACTCCCAGGCGATCAAGGCCGGTAACACCGTGTACATGTCTGGCCAGATCCCCCTGGACCCGAAAACCATGGAACTGGTCGAAGGCTTCGAAGCCCAGACCGTGCAGGTGTTCGAGAACCTCAAGTCGGTGGCCGAGGCTGCTGGCGGTTCGTTCAAGGACATCGTCAAGCTGAACATCTTCCTCACCGACCTGAGCCACTTCGCCAAGGTCAACGAGATCATGGGCCGCTACTTCGAGCAGCCCTACCCAGCCCGCGCCGCCATTGGCGTGGCCGCCCTGCCAAAGGGCGCACAGGTCGAGATGGACGCGATCCTGGTCATCGAGTGATGCCCCTGGTGACGGGCGCCCTGCCCGTCACCTTCCCTGCCTCAAGGTTTTTCATCATGCGTAAAGCCCTGCCTCTCGCGCTGGCAGCCCTGCTCCTGGGCGGCTGCGCCAGCCATAAACCCGAAGATTACAACGGCACCTGGATCAACCAGGCCGCCATCGATGCCGCCGCAGAAGGTGGCAGCCTGCGCCAGGCCCTCAGAGCGCATGGCCCAGTGTTCGAATGGAAACTCGACGTTGCCTGCCAGCAGGCCAGCTTCAGCAATGGTTTCGAAGCTGGGGACGGCCAACTGAGCGCTGTAGGGGACGAGTGGGAAGCCAGGTTCGAGCGCAACTACATCGAGCGCATCAAGCTGTCCGGCAAGGCGCTACACGTCACCGACCCGAACGGCAAACAGCAGGATTTTGTAAAGCCCGAACACCCCGCACCTGCTGATGCCCCTTTAGGCGGCAGCTTCGAGAAGGCCCTCTATAAAGCGTACCTGGGTGGCGAATGGAAGATCGTCGAGGGTCAAGGCAGCGGCGGCGTGGTTCGCTTCGCCGACAACGGCAGCGTGACCGGCCTGCCAGGGCCTGATCGTTACGCGCTGTGCCTGGAAGGTGATTGCGCGACCATGGGGGGAGAAAACGACACCCTGTGGCTGGAACGCAACCAGCGTGGCGGTCCGTTCATCTTCAAACGTGAGGGTGACAAGCTGGAGATCTTCCGCGCGGTCAACAATGCATTGCCAGATGAGATACCGCAGCTGACGCCGGGCCCACGGCAGTGGGTGCTGGAACGCAGCTGATCACTACGAGCCCATCGCGGGGCAAGCCCGCTCCTACACCAGATGTGTCGCCTTCTGGATCAACGCGAACCCTGTAGGAGCGGGCTTGTCCCGCGATAGGCCGGCAAGCCCCACAGAGCAATAGGTGTATCACTCGCGCCCTTCAAGAATCGCTGCATAGCCCTCTTTATAACTCGGATACTGCGGCACCCAGCCCAACGCCCGCGCCCGTGCATTGCTGCAGCGCTTGCTGCCGGTGCGCCGCACGCGCTGCTCATCCGACCACTCGGTAACCCCCATATGACCGCGCAGCCAGGCGACCACATCGGCCAGCGCCGCCGGATCGTCATCCACACCGATGTAGCAATCGTCCAACGCAACCCCGCGCGCATCCGCCTGCAGCAGGTACGCCAGCAAGCTCGCCGCATCCTCGGCATGGATTCGATTGCCATACAGCGGCGGCTGTTCAGCGACGCGATAGCCCTGACGCACCTGGCTAAGCAGCCACTCACGACCCGGACCATAAATACCGGTCAAACGCACCAGGCTGGTCGGGATACCGCTGTGCAGCGCCAATTGCTCGGCCTCAAGCATCACCCTTCCCGAATAGCCCTCAGGCTCGGTCGCAGCGGTTTCATCGATCCACTCGCCGTTTTGCTGGGCGAATACGCTGCTGCTGGACACGAACAGCAGCCGCCGCGGACGCTGACCACGCGCTTGCAACCACTCCAGAACATTGCGCAAGCCTTCGACGTAGGCCGCCTGATAGCCAGCCTCGTCATGCTGGCTGGCAGCCACGCAGTACACCAGATAGTCGGGTGACTGCTCAGGCCAGGCAGCGGGAATGCTGCTGTCGGCCAGGTCCGCAGCAACTGGCCTCACGCCTTCAGGCAACTGCTCGACCGACCGCCGCAGGCCGCTGACCTGCCAGCCACAAGTCAGTAACTGACGGGCTAGACGACCGCCTACATCCCCGCAGCCGACGATCAAAGCAGATAAATCCGACATCTCTAAACTCCATTTCTCAAAGGGTCAGGCTAGCCGTATTACGCGATCAGCGGCTAGACAAAGGTGAAAAAAAGCAACCTTATTACTTTTGTTAACAAGAATTACTTGCAATAATGGCGCCCTATCTGTTCTCGGCCTGCCTCGAGGCCGTGGTGAACGTCAACTCATTTTCTTCATCAGGTCCGGCCAGCATGACTCGTACTCAACCTTCCGCTTCGCCAACCACGTCGCGCGCATGGCGCGCCATTGCCGCGCTGATGTTCAGCCTGGTACTGGCCCCGGTCGCCATGGCCGATGAGCCTGTCGCCCCGGCAGCCAGCACCCCGGCCGCCGCCGCTGCTCCAGCAGACGCCAGCGCACCTGCCGCAGGCGCAGCTGCCCAGGCCCCTGCCGATGGCGCCGCCACTCAAGCCAGCGTGGCTGATGGCCAGGCCCCAGCAGGCGAGAACGTCGAAGCGCTGGTCGAGGATACCTCGCTGGGTATGGCCCATGACCTGTCCCCTTGGGGCATGTACAAGAACGCCGACATCGTCGTGAAGATCGTCATGATCGGCCTGGCCATCGCCTCGATCATCACCTGGACCATCTGGATCGCCAAGGGCTTCGAGCTGATGGGCGCCAAGCGTCGTCTGCGCGGTGAAGTCGAAGTGCTGAAGAAGGTCGTCAGCCTCAAGGAAGCCAGCGAAGCCTCCAACAAGGAAGGCACCCTGGCCCATACTCTGGTTCACGACGCGCTGGAAGAAATGCGCCTGTCGGCCAACGCCCGCGAGAAAGAAGGCATCAAGGAGCGCGTCAGCTTCCGTCTTGAGCGCCTGGTTGCCGCCAGCGGCCGTAACATGAGCAGCGGCACTGGCGTGCTGGCTACCATCGGCTCCACCGCGCCGTTCGTCGGTCTGTTCGGTACCGTATGGGGCATCATGAACAGCTTCATCGGCATCGCCAAGACCCAGACCACCAACCTGGCGGTGGTTGCTCCAGGTATCGCCGAAGCCCTGCTTGCCACGGCCCTGGGCCTGGTCGCCGCAATCCCGGCGGTAGTCATCTACAACGTCTTCGCCCGCTCCATTGCCGGCTACAAGGCTCAGGTGTCCGATGCTTCGGCACAGGTTCTGCTGCTGGTCAGCCGTGACCTGGACCACCAAGGTGGCGAGCGCGCCGCCCCGCACATGGTGAAAGTGGGGTAAGCCATGGGCCTGCATCTCAACGAAGGTGGCGACGACCTCGCCGAAAACCACGAAATCAACGTCACGCCGTTCATCGACGTGATGTTGGTCCTGCTGATCATCTTCATGGTCGCCGCGCCCCTGGCCACCGTCGACATCAAGGTCGACCTGCCCGCCTCCACCGCCAAGCCGGCGCCGAGGCCGGAGAAACCGGTGTTCGTCAGCGTCAAGGCCGACCAGAAGCTCTACGTCGGCGACGATCAGGTTGCCCAACCCGACCAGCTTGGCCCGATGCTCGACGCCAAGACCAAGGGCGACAAGGAAACCACCATCTTCTTCCAAGCCGACAAAGGCGTGGATTATGGTGACCTGATGGAAGTGATGAACAACATGCGCGCGGCCGGCTACCTCAAAGTCGGTCTGGTAGGTCTCGAGACGGCAGCCAAAAAATGACCAAGACGCGGCACAATCTGGCGCGTTACAGCGGCAGCTTGGCGATCGTGCTGGGCCTCCATGCCGTCGCTGTGCTGCTGACGCTCAATTGGTCGGTGCCCCAAGCCATCGAGCTGCCTCCGGCAGCGATGATGGTCGAACTGGCACCGCTGCCTGAGCCAGCGCCGCCACCACCCCCGAAAGTCGCACCGCAACCACCGGCGCCGGTTGAAGAACCGCCGCTGCCGAAACTGGTAGAAGCGCCTAAACCGAAGATCGCCATCGCCAAGCCGCCCAAGCCCAAGGCCAAGCCACAGCCGCCCAAGCCTGAGAAAAAGCCTGAGCCGCCGAAAGATGAGCCTCCGGTTGACCAAGAGGTTGCCGATACGCCGCCGAGCAATGCGCCACCGCAGAAATCGGCAGCGCCAGCACCGAGCATCGCGTCTAACAGCAAGGCCTTGCCGACCTGGCAAAGCGACCTGCTGCGCCACTTGGCAAAATACAAGCGCTATCCGGAAGACGCTCGCCGTCGTGGTTTGCAGGGCATCAACCGCCTGCGCTTCGTAGTCGATGCCGAAGGCAAGGTCGTGTCCTACTCGCTGGCCGGTGGCTCTGGCAGCGCGGCCCTGGACCGGGCTACCCTGGAGATGATCCGTCGGGCCGGCACTGTGCCTAAGCCGCCGGCAGAATTGCTGAACAATGGCTCGATCGAAGTGGTAGCACCTTTCGTCTACTCGCTGGACAAACGCTGATACTTTGGTTCTGTCACAAAACGGCAAGTCTGATAACGTGCGTCTATCGATTGCACCCGCTATGCTGGGGCCGCAACTTCATGGACGCACGTTATGACCCTCACAGAACTCCGCTATATCGTCACCCTCGCCCAGGAGCAGCACTTCGGTCACGCCGCCGAGCGTTGCCATGTCAGCCAGCCGACCCTGTCCGTCGGTGTCAAGAAGCTTGAGGACGAGCTGGGCGTACTGATCTTCGAGCGCAGCAAGAGCGCGGTGCGCCTGACCCCGGTCGGCGAAAGCATCGTTGCCCAGGCGCAGAAGGTCCTGGAGCAAGCCCAAGGGATTCGCGAGCTGGCCCAGGCGGGTAAAAACCAGCTGACCGCTCCGCTGAAAGTCGGTGCTATCTATACTGTTGGCCCGTACTTGTTCCCGCACCTGATTCCGCAGCTGCACCGGGTCGCCCCGCAGATGCCGCTGTACATCGAAGAGAACTTCACCCACGTCCTGCGCGAGAAACTGCGCAATGGCGAACTGGACGCGGTGATCATCGCCCTGCCGTTCAATGAAGCTGACGTGCTGACCCTGCCGCTGTACGACGAGCCGTTCTGCGCACTGATGCCGGCCGACCACCCGTGGACCGCGAAAAAGACCATCGACACCGCCATGCTCAATGACAAGAGCTTGCTGCTGCTGGGCGAAGGTCACTGCTTCCGCGACCAGGTCCTGGAAGCCTGCCCGACCCTGAACAAGGGTGGTGAAGGCTCCAAGCACACCACCGTGGAGTCCAGCTCGCTGGAAACCATCCGCCACATGGTCGCCTCCGGCCTGGGCATCTCGATCCTGCCGTTGTCGGCGGTACACAGCCACCATTACGCCCCAGGCGTGATCGAAGTGCGTCCACTGACCGCTCCGGCGCCGTTCCGCACCGTGGCGATTGCCTGGCGCGCCAGCTTCCCGCGGCCGAAAGCGATCGAGATCCTGGCTGACTCGATCCGCCTGTGCTCGGTAGCCAAACCGGCCGCCGTGGAACAACCGGCCTGACCCATGAGCGAGCTGTCGAAGGTCCCGGTCACCGAACTCAAAGGCGTCGGCGAGGCGATGGCGGAGAAGCTCGCCAAGGTCGGCCTCGAGAACCTGCAGGATGTGCTGTTCCACTTGCCCCTGCGCTACCAGGACCGTACCCGCGTAGTTCCCATCGGCCAACTAAGGCCTGGCCAGGATGCAGTCATCGAAGGCGTGGTCAGCGGCACCGATGTGACCATGGGCAAGCGCCGCAGCCTGGTGGTGCGCCTGGGTGACGGCACGGGGGTGCTGAGCCTGCGCTTCTACCACTTCAGCAACGCTCAGAAAGAAGGCCTCAAGCGAGGCACCCACCTGCGCTGCTACGGCGAGGCCCGTCCGGGCGCTTCGGGCCTGGAGATCTATCACCCGGAGTATCGCGCGCTCAATGGCAGCGAGCCGGCGCCGCCGGTAGAGCAGACCTTGACGCCGATCTACCCGACCACCGAGGGCCTGACCCAGCAACGCCTGCGCCAGCTCTGCCAGCAAAGCCTGACCCTGCTCGGCCCTCGCAGCCTGCCCGACTGGCTGCCGCATGAACTGGCCAACGACTATCACCTGGCGCCGCTGGATGATGCCATTCGCTATCTGCACAATCCGCCCGCCGACGCTGACCTCGAAGAGCTCGCCTTGGGCCATCATTGGGCCCAGCACCGGCTGGCCTTCGAAGAACTGCTGACCCATCAGCTGTCTCAGCAACGCCTGCGCGAAAGCCTGCGCGCCTTGCGTGCACCGGTATTGCCCAAGGCCAGCCGCTTGCCGGCGCAATACTTGGCCAACCTCGGCTTCGCCCCCACCGGTGCCCAGCAACGGGTCGGCAACGAGATCGCCTACGACCTCAGCCAGGGTGAGCCGATGATGCGCCTGGTTCAGGGCGATGTCGGTGCCGGCAAGACGGTGGTTGCCGCCCTTGCCGCACTGCAAGCCTTGGAAGCCGGGTACCAGGTTGCCCTGATGGCACCGACCGAGATCCTCGCCGAACAGCACTTCATCACCTTCAAGCGCTGGCTGGAGCCGCTGGGCATCGAAGTTGCCTGGCTGGCTGGCAAGCTCAAGGGCAAGGCCCGCGCCAGCGCCCTGGAGCAGATCGCCGGCGGCGCACCGATGGTGGTCGGCACCCATGCGCTGTTCCAGGACGAGGTTCAGTTCAAGCACCTGGCCCTGGCGATCATCGACGAACAGCACCGCTTCGGCGTCCAGCAGCGCCTGGCCCTGCGCAAGAAAGGCGTCGCCGGCGAGCTGTGCCCGCACCAGCTGATCATGACCGCCACACCGATCCCGCGAACCCTGGCGATGAGCGCCTACGCCGACCTGGACACCTCGATCCTCGACGAGCTGCCGCCGGGTCGAACGCCGGTCAATACCGTGCTGGTCGCCGACAGCCGCCGCTTCGAAGTGGTTGAGCGGGTTCGCGCCGCCTGCGCTGAAGGCCGCCAGGCGTACTGGGTGTGCACGCTTATCGAAGAATCCGAAGAGCTCACCTGCCAAGCGGCTGAGAGCACCTACGAAGACCTCGGCAGCGCCTTGGGCGAGCTGCGCGTAGGGCTGATCCACGGCCGTATGAAGCCTGTCGAGAAAGCCGCTGTGATGGCCGAGTTCAAGGCTGGCAACTTGCAGTTGCTGGTGGCGACCACGGTGATCGAGGTGGGCGTGGATGTCCCTAACGCCAGCCTGATGATCATCGAGAACCCTGAACGGCTGGGTCTGGCCCAGTTGCACCAGCTGCGCGGGCGGGTCGGTCGAGGCAGTGCTGCCAGCCACTGTGTATTGCTCTATCACCCGCCCCTGTCGCAGATCGGCCGCGAACGTCTGGGCATCATGCGGGAAACCAACGACGGCTTCATCATTGCCGAAAAGGACCTGGAACTGCGCGGCCCCGGCGAGATGCTCGGAACCCGCCAGACCGGCCTGCTACAGTTCAAGGTCGCCGACCTGATGCGCGATGCCGACCTGCTGCCGTCGGTGCGCGACGCCGCCCAGGCGCTGCTGGCGCGCTGGCCGGATCATGTCAGCCCGCTGCTCGACCGTTGGTTGCGCCACGGCCAGCAATATGGCCAGGTGTGACGCAGCTCTCGGAATGGATCCAGTCTGTCGGTCAGGCTGGTTATACTTTGCGTTTAAAGAATTTCTTGGATACAGACCATGACTGAAGTTGCCCTGGACACCGCAACCCTACACGCACCGTCTGTCATCCGGCTGTTGCTCGACAAACTCGGCGTAGCCTACTGCGAAGTGCCTGAGCACCCGTCGTTGCCCGCCGCCTCTCGCGTTCAGGCAGTATTGCTCGACGATGAGATCGGCGCCTTGATGGTGCTGTTCCCGCAGAGCCAGCTGCTGGACCTGAATCGCCTGACCGAGCTGACTGGCCGCAAACTCACCGCCGTTCCGGTTGAGCGGCTCAAGCACATGCTCGATAAGCATCAGCTCAAGAACCTGCCAGCCATCCCGGCATTGACCAGTTCGCCCTGCCAGTACGAAAAGAGCCTGCTGGATGCCGAAACCGTGAGGATTCACTCCGGGGAAGCGGGCCTGTTGCTGGAGATCGAACAAAAAGACTTCAAGAAGTTACTTGCCAAAGCCAGCGCCAGCAGCTTCGGCCAGGAGCTCAAAGACATTCGGCCTAACCTCGATCGCCCGGACGATGACCGCCATGAGATCACCCAGGCTGTGGAGAACTTCACCGCCCGGCGGATCCAGAAACGTCTCGAAGAGACCATCGAGATCCCGCCGCTGGCCGACACCGCGCAGAAGATCATCAAGCTGCGCGTCGACCCCAATGCCAGCATCGATGACATCACCGGCGTGGTCGAGACCGATCCGGCCCTGGCCGCCCAGGTCGTCAGCTGGGCGGCATCGCCCTACTACGCCTCGCCCGGCAAGATCCGCTCGGTGGAAGACGCCATCGTGCGCGTGCTGGGCTTTGATCTGGTGATCAACCTCGCCCTGGGCCTGGCCCTGGGCAAGACCTTGAGCCTGCCGAAAGACCATCCGCAACAGGCAACCCCGTACTGGCAGCAGTCGATCTACACCGCTGCTGTCATCGAGGGCCTGACCCGCGCCATGCCCCGCGCCGAGCGCCCCGAAAGCGGCCTGACCTACCTGGCCGGCCTGCTGCACAACTTTGGCTACCTGCTGCTGGCGCATGTATTCCCGCCGCACTTCTCGCTGATCTGCCGCCATCTGGAGGTCAATCCGCACCTGTGCCATACCTACGTCGAGCAGCATTTGCTGGGCATCAGCCGTGAGCAGATCGGCGCCTGGTTGATGAAGCTGTGGGATATGCCCGATGAGCTGCGCACGGCCCTGCGTTTCCAGCACGACCCATCCTACGATGGCGAGTTGTCGGCATATCCGAATCTGGTTTGCCTGGCTACGCGCCTGCTGCGCTCGCGTGGGATTGGCTCGGGGCCGCAGGAGGAGATTCCGGATGCGCTGTTCGAGCGTCTGGGGCTGAGCCGGGACAAGGCTGAAGATGTGGTCAGCAAGGTATTGGAGGCAGAGGCGCTGTTGCGCGAATTGGCTTCGCAGTTCCAGACGCCGCACTGAGTTGATAATTGGGGCCGCTTGGACGGCCCAATACTCTCAGGCCTTGTTCTTTTTCGGCTTCAGGTACTTCATCAAGCCCTGGAACCAGATCACCAGCGCCGGGTTGCCCTTGATCTGGATGCTCTTATCCTGAATGCCCTGCATGAACGCCAATTGCTTGTTGCCCGCCTGCAGGGTGGCGAAGCCATACGCGGCGTCCTTGAAGGCAATGGCAAACGCCGGCTGCGGGTGCTGGCCGCCCTTGCTGCTGATCCGCTCGTTACTGACCAGGAAATGCCGAGCGACCTTGCCATCGAGCGTCTGCATCTGGAACACCAGCTCCTTGTCGCGCAATTGCTGCTGGAACGCCGGGTTATTGCGACTGGCCCGCGCCATCAGCAGCCCCATGGCCCAGAGAAGAAAACGAAACTTCATCGACGCGCCTCGATTGAAAAATGACTGAGTCGCGCAGTTTATCCTTATCCCGACCTATTTATGCAAGTTCGCCACAGTTACCGTGTGTAAAGCACAACGGGCGCCACATGGGCGCCCGTTCGGATCACAGTTGAAGCATTAACCAGTGATTACTTTTTCTTTGCGGATTTGGCCGCAGCAGCCGGCGGATTGACGCTGTCTTTCAGGTTCTTGCCAGGTTTGAAGGCGACAGTGTTGCTGGCTTTGATCTTAACCGGCTGACCGGTCTGCGGATTCTTGCCGGTGCGGGCACCACGATGACGCTTCTCGAAAGTGCCAAAGCCGACCAAGGTGACGGTGTCCTTGTCGAGGGCATCCATGATGCTGTCTAGGATCGCATTCAGCACCTGATTGGCCTTTTCCTTGGTCAGATCGGTCCTTTCTGCGATGACGGCGGCGAGTTCTGGTTTACGCATAGTGAAGCCTCTTGGACGGGAATTCTTGTTGTTATTGCCGTGCTGCTTGGCAAAGCAGCGCTCAAGGCGCCGCAGGCTCTAAACTGCGGCAGACGCGACTGAGAATGGCACGCCGATAGGGACCGCGCCAGTGTCTGGGCGGCCAATGTGCCTTCAACAACAAGGTAAACCCGACAGAACGCCCGCCGTTTACGCCATGAGTGGCGGTAACTGCCGATTCAGCGCCAGCTTTTCCATCACGGCCGTGCCGGTCAAGGCGTAGCCCAAGAGGTTGCCCTGCGCATCACGGCACAGCACTTTGAGATCAGCGCCCTGCCCTTCAACTTGCCAGTTACCCTCACGGCCTTGTGGTGGTGGCGAGACTACCAACGGGCAAACCGGGGTCTTCACAGTGACCGGCATTGGCCCATAGGCGACTGCCGTAGGTTTGCCGGTCAGGGTTTGCGCTAGAGCACGAGCACAGGTCATCAATGGCATCACGTACAACAGGTTGATCCCCGCGACTTCGGCGCAGTCTCCCAAGGCGAAGATGTTGGCGTGTGAAGTGCGCAGCTCGCGATCCACCACCACGCCGCGATTGACCTGCAACCCGGCAGCGGCGGCCAGGTCGGTGCGTGGACGCAGGCCGATGGCCGAAACCACCAGATCGCAAGCAATCACGCCACCGTCCGACAGGTGCGCCTCCAGGCCATCAGCCACACGCTGCAAACGAGTCAAGACCGGGCCCAAGTGCAAACGCACACCCATGCGCTCAAGGCCAGCCTGGACCGCGCCAGCGGCCGCCGGGTGCAGCAAGGTCGGCATCACCTGCTCGCAGGGTGCGACCAGCTCGACCTGAAATCCGCCCAGGCTCATGTCATTGGCGAACTCGCAACCGATCAGGCCAGCGCCCAGGATCAGCACCCGACGCTTGCCTGCGGCCGCGGCGCGAAAGCGCGCATAGTCCTCCAGGTCGTTGATCGGGAACACCCACTCGCCAGCATCGCCTTCGATCGGCACCTGTACGGTCTGCGCGCCCCAGGCCAGGATCAGGTCGCGGTACTCGACCGCTTCCTCACCGATCCACAAACGCTTGTGGCCAGGGTCGATGCCGCTGATGCGGGTGTGGGTGCGGATCTCGGCCTTGAGCTGCTCGGCCATGGCACCAGGTTCGGCCATGACCAGGCCGTCGGCGTCCTTGTCCTTGGCGAAGCCGGTGGACAACATCGGCTTGGAGTAAGAACGACCGTCGTCGGCAGTGATCAGCAACAGCGGCGTTTCGCCATCGAGCTTGCGAAACTCCCGGGCCAGGTTGTAGCCCGCAAGGCCGGTACCAATGATCACCACAGGGGACGTCATGTCATGCTTCCTCGTTCGTTGAATAGCGTTGCGATCAGCCGATGGCGATCATTTCGAAGTCCATCTTGCCCACGCCGCAGTCTGGGCACAGCCAATCTTCTGGTACATCTTCCCAGCGCGTGCCTGGAGCGATGCCGTCATCCGGCCAACCTTCTGCTTCGTCGTAGATCAGGCCACAGACAATACATTGCCACTTCTTCATCAATACCTCCTCGTCAGGCTCAGGCTTGGCACCGCTGCTTTGTGGGGCTATCGCGGGGCAAGCCCGCTGCCACGTTGTCCCGAACCACAAAGCAAGCGTGTAGCAGGCATGCCCGCGACTGCAGATTCTTGGCGTGCGCGGCAGCCAGGGGGCTTTGTACTGGCCCTGCCAGCAGTATGCAAGCAGCATGGGCAAACATGCTAAGCTCGCCGCCTCTCTGGCTGTAACAAGCATACCGACGTGTCGTACGAATCCTCGCAAGCAGCCGCTGTCGCGTGGCTGGCGTATTCACAGCTGGCTGCCGACATCGACCAGCCTACCCTCGACTGGCTCTTCGACGAGGGTTCTCTGACCCGCCGTCTGACCGCCCTGTCCCACTATCATTTCTCCGTCACCCCGCTGTTCGAGGGCTGGCAGCCCCTGCGTGACGATGAATGCCAGGCCCTGAACCTTGAGCCAGGCGCGCAAGGCTGGGTGCGCGAGGTGTACCTACGCGGCCACGGCCAGCCGTGGGTATTCGCCCGCAGCGTGGCCGCACGCAGCGCCTTGGAGCGTGGTGGCCTGGATCTGGAAACGCTCGGCAGTCGCTCGCTCGGCGAGCTGTTGTTCTGCGACCAGGCGTTTGTGCGCCACCCCCTGCAAGTGTGTACTTATCCACAGGCCTGGCTGCCGCCTGAAACTGCCGATAACGGCCTATGGGGCCGGCGCTCGCGCTTTGAGCGCGATGGCCTCGACCTGCTGGTGGCCGAAGTGTTCCTACCGGCGCTGTGGCAAGCGGACAAGGAGGACCACCGCTGATGTACCTGCAACTGCTCAAGTCGCTCAACCGCCTGCACCCACGCGCCTGGGACTTCGTCCAACTGAGCCGCATGGACCGCCCCATTGGCATCTACCTGCTGTTATGGCCGACCCTGGCTGCGGTGTGGATCGCCGGCGATGGCTCGCCTAGTGTTGCCAACGTACTGATCTTCGGCCTGGGCGTGGTCCTGATGCGTGCGGCGGGTTGCTGCATCAATGATTTTGCCGATCGCAAGGTCGATGGCCACGTCAAACGCACCGCCGACCGCCCCCTTGCCAGCGGCCGAGTGAAATCGCGAGAGGCGCTGGTGCTGTTCGCGACTCTGGTGGGGGTGAGCTTCCTGCTGGTGCTGTGCACCAATGCGCGCACGGTGTGGCTGTCGTTCGGCGCGGTGGCCTTGGCGTTCTGCTACCCGTTCATGAAACGCTACACCTACTACCCTCAGGTGGTGCTGGGCGCAGCGTACTCCTGGGGTATCCCGATGGCCTTCACCGCAGCGGGCGGCGAGCTGCCGGCCAGCGCCTGGCTGTTGTACATCGCCAACCTGCTGTGGACGGTGGGTTACGACACCTATTACGCGATGGTCGATCGTGATGACGACCTCAAGATTGGCGTGAAATCCACCGCCATCCTGTTCGGCGAAGCAGACCGGGCGATCATCCTGACCTTGCAGATGCTGTCGCTGGGCTGCTTGCTATTGGCGGGCAATCAGTTCGAGCTGGGCGGTTGGTTCCACCTGGGGCTGATGGGTGCGGCGGTGTGTTTTGCCTGGGAGTTCTGGTCGACGCGCAAGCTGGATCGCGACTCGTGCTTCAAGGCGTTCCTACACAATCACTGGGCGGGGTTACTGGTGTTCATTGGGGTGGTGCTGGACTACGCGTTGGCTTGAACACACCATTTGAGCTTGGGGGCGTCTGCATTGGGGCCGCGTTGCGGCCCTTCGCGGGCAAGCCCGCTCCCACTAGTTCCGCGCAACTCTTCAGAGCTTGGCTATCCCTGTGGGAGCGGGCTTGCCCGCAAAGGGCCGCAACGCAGACCCAAACTTGTCAGTGCGTAGGGCGCTTCAAGGTTTGGCAACGTGCCAAACGTCCTTCATACCATCACCCGTGGTCTCCCCAGCCTTCTTGTCCTTGACGAAGGTATACAGCGGCTTGCCGTCATAGGCCCACTGCATGCTGCCATCGTCGCGGGTGATGTGGGTCCACTTGCCTTTGGCCGCTTCATCATCCGGCTTGACCATCAACGGCGGCCAGTTCTTGGCACAATCGCCGTTGCACATGGACTTGCCGCCGGCATCCTTATCGAACGTGTACAGCGTCATACCGTCATGGTCGACCCACATGCCATCTTTCTCCATGGCATGGTGGGCAGATGCCACGCCCGGCAGTGCCAGCACAGCGAAAAGGGCCATCCAGTTCAGCGTTTTTCGTGTCATTGGATTTCACCGTTTTTGTTCGGGTGTGGGATTTAAAGCCTAGCTCAGTCATCCATACTTGCCGCAACGGCCCACGACATGTCACACGACTGCAATAATTCCGTTATCTAATGCGGGCCAAGACACCGTATCCAGGAGAGGTTTTGAGCATGGTTGGCAGGAACATTCTGATCGTCGACGACGAGGCACCGATTCGCGAGATGATCGCCGTTGCGTTGGAAATGGCCGGCTACGACTGCCTGGAAGCGGAAAATTCGCAACAGGCCCACGCCATCATCGTCGACCGCAAGCCAGACCTGATCCTGCTCGACTGGATGCTCCCGGGCACCTCCGGCATCGAGCTGGCCCGCCGCCTGAAGCGCGACGAGCTGACGGGCGACATCCCGATCATCATGCTGACCGCCAAGGGTGAAGAGGACAACAAGATCCAGGGCCTGGAAGTTGGCGCCGACGACTACATCACCAAGCCCTTCTCGCCGCGTGAACTGGTGGCCCGGCTCAAGGCCGTGCTGCGCCGCACCGGCCCCAGCGACAGCGAAGCGCCAATCGAAGTCGGCGGCCTGCTGCTCGACCCGATCAGCCACCGGGTGACCATCGATGGCAAGCCGGCCGAGATGGGCCCCACCGAGTACCGCCTGCTGCAGTTCTTCATGACCCACCAGGAGCGCGCCTATACCCGTGGCCAGTTGCTCGACCAGGTCTGGGGCGGCAACGTCTATGTCGAGGAGCGCACCGTCGACGTGCACATCCGTCGCCTGCGCAAAGCGCTGGGTGAGGCCTACGAAAATCTGGTACAAACCGTCCGGGGCACCGGCTATCGCTTCTCGACCAAGAGCTGATCGAAGCCCGAGCGCCTAGCTGCACGCCGCTGTACAAGGACCGTCAATTGAACCAGAACTGGCACGCGACCCTGATTCGTCACCTGCTGCTGTTGATCACCGTCTGCCTGATCGGCGGGTTGATCAGCGGCTATTACGGCTGGAGCCTGGCCCTTGGCCTGGCGCTCTACCTGGGTTGGACCCTCAAGCAGTTGCTGCGCCTGCACGACTGGCTGCGCAACCATCAACCCGACGAAGCACCACCCGACGGCTATGGCTTGTGGGGTGAAGTGTTCGACAGCATCTATCACCTGCAACGGCGCGACCAACGTGTGCGCGGCCGGCTGCAGGCCGTGATCGACCGGGTCCAGGAGTCCACCGCCGCGCTGCGCGATGCGGTGATCATGCTCGACAGCGATGGCAACCTGGAATGGTGGAACCGCGCCGCCGAGACCCTGCTGGGCTTCAAGACCCCGCAGGACGGCGGCCAGCAGGTGACCAACCTGGTCCGTCACCCGCGCTTCAAGGAATACTTCGAAGCGGAGAACTACCTCGAACCGCTGGAAATTCCCTCGCCGATCAACGACCGCATGCGGGTCCAGCTGCATATCACCCGGTATGGCAACAACGAGCATCTGATGCTGGTGCGCGATGTCACGCGCATCCATCAGCTCGAACAGATGCGCAAGGACTTCGTCGCCAACGTCTCCCATGAGCTGCGCACGCCACTGACGGTGATCACCGGCTACCTGGAGACGCTGTTGGACAACGTCGAAGACGTCAACCCCCGTTGGAGCCGGGCGCTGCAGCAGATGAGCCAACAAGGCTCACGCATGCAGACCCTGCTCAACGACCTGCTGCTGTTGGCCAAGCTCGAAGCCACCGACTACCCCTCGGACAACCAGCCAGTGGCGGTGGATGCCCTGCTCAATGCGATCAAGAGCGACGCCCAGGCCCTGTCCGGGCCGCGCAACCAGCGGATCAGCCTGGAGGCGGCGCCCGGGGTTTATCTCAAGGGCAGCGAGTCGGAGCTACGCAGCGCGTTTTCCAACCTGGTGTTCAATGCGGTCAAGTACACCCAGGATGAAGGCCACATCCGTATTCGTTGGTGGTCGGACGAGCAAGGCGCGCATCTGTCGGTACAAGACTCGGGGATGGGCATCGATGCCAAGCATTTGCCGCGCCTGACCGAGCGTTTCTACCGGGTTGATTCGAGCCGCAACTCCAACACTGGCGGCACCGGGTTGGGCTTGGCGATCGTCAAGCATGTGCTGCTGCGCCATCGCGGTCGGTTGGAGATCAGCAGTGTACCGGGGCATGGCAGTACCTTTACCTGCCACTTTGCGCCGGGACAGCTGGTGTCCAACAAAGCATAAGCGCCAAGCATCGCTGGGGCCGCTCCGCGGTCCATCCCAGCGCTTCGGCGCCCCGCCAAGCCAGCTCCACAGCACCATACCCTTTGCTTTTGCGGCCTCAGCCGCTACATTGGCTGTCCTGTGCCAGCCTCTGCTGGCACTTGTTTTTCATCCTTTTCGAAGACGGACCCCGTAAAACCCCATCATGGACCCTTCCCCTGGTATCAGCTTTACCTCTCTGTTTGCCGACTTCGGCATGATTCTTTTTGCGCTGTTCCTGGTCTTGCTCAACGGTTTTTTCGTTGCCGCCGAGTTCGCCATGGTCAAGCTGCGCTCCACCCGCGTCGAGTCGATCGCCGAACTGCATGGCTGGCGTGGCAGCATACTGCGCAAGGTGCACAACCAACTGGACGCCTACCTGTCGGCCTGCCAGCTGGGTATCACCCTGGCCTCGCTGGGCTTGGGCTGGGTCGGTGAACCTGCGTTTGCACATTTGCTCGAACCGCTATTGGCCTACCTTGGCGTCGATACGCCAGAGTTGATCAAGGGCATCTCGTTCTTCGTCGCCTTCTTCGTCATCTCCTACCTGCATATCGTGGTCGGCGAGCTGGCGCCCAAGTCGTGGGCGATCCGCAAACCCGAGCTGCTGTCGCTGTGGACGGCAGTGCCGCTGTACGTGTTCTACTGGGCGATGTACCCGGCCATCTACCTGCTCAACGCCAGCGCCAACACCATCTTGCGCATTGCGGGCCAGGGCGAGCCTGGTCCGCACCATGAGCATCACTACAGCCGCGAAGAGCTCAAACTGATCCTGCACTCCAGCCGCGGCCAGGACCCTAGCGACCAAGGCATGCGCGTGCTGGCCTCGGCCGTGGAGATGGGCGAGCTGGAAGTGGTCGACTGGGCCAACTCCCGCGAAGACATGATCAGCCTCGACGCCAAGGCGCCGCTCAAGGAAATCCTGGCGATGTTCCGCCGGCACAAGTTCAGCCGCTACCCGGTGTACGACGCCGAGCGTGAGGAGTTCACCGGCCTGTTGCACATCAAGGATCTGTTGCTGGAGCTGGCCGACCTGGACCACATCCCCGGCACCATCGACCTGGAAGACTTGTGCCGGCCGCTGGAGCGTGTGTCCCGACACATGCCGCTGTCGCAGCTGCTGGAGCAGTTCCGCAAGGGCGGTGCACACTTCGTGCTGGTCGAAGAAGCCGATGGCAAGGTGATCGGTTACCTGACCATGGAAGACGTACTGGAAGTGCTGGTTGGCGACATTCAGGACGAGCACCGCAAGACCGAGCGCGGCATCCTCGCTTACCAGCCGGGCAAATTGCTGGTGCGCGGTGATACACCGCTGTTCAAGGTCGAACGTTTGTTGGGCGTGGACCTTGACCACATCGAGGCGGAGACCCTGGCAGGCTTGGTGTACGAGACGCTCAAGCGGGTGCCTGAGGAAGAAGAACTGCTCGAGGTGGAAGGGCTGCGGATCATCATCAAGAAGATGAAAGGGCCGAAGATCGTGCTAGCCAAGGTGCTCAAGCTCGACTGACCCGCTGGGGCCGCTTTTTGCGGCCCATCGCAGCGGTTCGGCGCCCCGACAAGCCAGCGCCTACAGGTAGTCCAGATACCTAGCTGCCTTGCAGGAAATGGGGCTGTAGAGCAGCCCCAGGGTTTCAGGGATTGCCGGCAGTGAAATTCGGTAGCCCGCCAAGCGGCCGGTCGAACTGATACGGAATCGACTCCAGCGACAACCCGACATTGCGCTGCACCACAAAATGCAGGTGCGGCCCACTGCTGTTACCGGTATTGCCCGACTTGGCCAGGACCTCGCCCTGCCCCACCCGCTGACCTTCCCCCACCAGCACCGATCCGCGCATCAGGTGCAAGTACACCCCCATGGTGCCGTCCGGGTGCAGGATGCGCACAAAATTGCCGGAAGGATGGGTGCCGCGTCCGCTCTGGCTGTTCTCGATCTTCACCACCACCCCGCCACGCGCGGCGACGATAGGCGTACCTTCAGGCATGGCGATGTCCATGGCGTAGCGGCCTTTGGCGCCAAAATGGCTGTAGCGACCGTTCGGCCCTTGGGTCAGACGGAATGGCCCGCCACGCCAGGGGAACGGGTAGCGAAACGCCTGTGGCCGCTGCACCGGGTCGCCCATGGCGTAGTTCAACTTGCTCTGATAACCCAGCTTCGCGCCTGGCCGCACCTTCACCACGCTGAGCACCTGGGTCGAGCGCGGCGGTAGCACCCGCCGGACGATACGCGGTGCATTGCCGCCAACGGCATTGCTCAAGCGCAGCAGCCGTAACTCGACCTCGACGGGTGCGAACAGCTCGTTACGTGCCGAAAACCGAACGCCTCCAGCGAAAGCCTCAGTGTTCAGGCGTACCTGGCCTTCCAAACGTTCGACCATCGGTTCGCGGAAAATCAGAGGTTTGGCACCCGGGCTTGGCCGCTCGGAGTAGGACACCACTCCGAATTCGTCAGTGGTCTTGTAGATGGTCATGCCCAGGCTCGACGCTGAGGCCAGGAGCAAGGCACAGAACAGCAGCAGGCGGCTGGGCATGATAGTGGCTTTTTGACAGGTTAGATCTGTCGAAGCCTAGCAGCCCAGTGCCGGGGGTGTAGGTGCAGTTGGTCGCCTGGATCAGGCAGTGCGCGCCTCATCGCGGGGCAAGCCCGCTGCCACGAGCTGGGCTTGCTGCACGATGAGTCCTGAACCGGCGCTCAAGCGCCCGGGGTGAAGTGCTTCTGGGTAGTCCCACGGGCAATCAGTCGCGACAGGTAATCGAGCTTCTGCGCATCCTGGTCGACGAACTTGAACGTCAGCTGCAACCAGTCGCTCTCAGGCTTGGGTTCCAGCGCCGCAATGGCATGTAGATAGCCGTTGAGCCGCGCCACTTCGGCGTTCTCGCCCTGCTCCAGGTCCAGCACCGCGCCTTCCAACACTTGTGGCAGGTTGGCGCTGCGACGCACGACCAGCAGCGCCTCCTTGAGGCTCAATGCCTTGATCACGCATTGCTGGGTGCCGCTGGACAAACGCAACTGGCCTTGGCCGCGACCACTCTGCGCAGCGGCAGCCGCCGTACGCGGAGTGGGGGCATTGATCAGCGGTTTGGCAGCAGCAGTAGCAGCCGGGGCTGGCGCAGCTTTGACCGCTTCAGGCCGCCCACCGGTCAGGGCGCTGAGTGAATCGTTGGCGAACGCCGAATTGACCCGCGCCGGCCCACCTGCCAGCAGGCTGTCCAGCTTGCCGATCTTGCTCAGCGACTTCTTCACCTTGGTCAGCAGCTGCTCGTTGGTGAACGGTTTGCCGACGAAATCGGAAACGCCGGCCTGAATCGCCTGAATGACGTTTTCCTTGTCACCGCGGCTGGTCACCATGATGAACTGCAGGGCTTTCATTTCAGGCTGCTGGCGGCACCAGGTGAGCAGTTCGAGGCCGGACATCTCCGGCATCTCCCAGTCGCATAGGACCAGGTCGTAGGTTTCCTTGCTCAGCATCGCCATGGCCTTGCGACCGTTGACCGCGTCTTCGATGACCATGCCGGGGAACGCATTGCGCAGGCACTTCTTTACCAGGTCACGGATGAACGGCGCGTCATCCACGACCAGCACATTGACTTTACTCATCAATACTCCTCTTGATCCCGACTAGCATACCGCTGACTGATGGCCATTTGCCAAACCACTGGTCACGCCGGGAGTTCTCACCTTGTTCGCGGGTGCCTGCTGGCTGCTCGACCGCAAACGAAAACGCCCGGCACAGGCCGGGCGTTCATGCTCGGGAGCAATCCTATTTATCGTCTGATTCAGCCGGAACATTAGCGATTTCACCCTCGACCCCGGCTTTCCCCTCGACTTCCGCCTTCATCCGCTTTAGGCCCAGGTGACGCACGTCGGTGCCGCGCACCAGGTAGATCACCAGCTCGGCGATGTTGCGAGCGTGGTCGCCGATCCGCTCCAGCGAACGCAGGGCCCAGATCACGCTGAGGACGCGCGAGATCGAACGCGGGTCTTCCATCATGTAGGTGACCAGCTCGCGCAGGGCGGTCTTGTATTCGCGGTCGATGGTCTTGTCGTACTGGGCCACCGACAGGGCCAGTTCGGCATCGAAGCGGGCGAACGCGTCCAGCGCGTCACGGACCATGTTGCGCACCTGATCGCCAATGTGGCGCACCTCTACGTAACCGCGCGGCGACTCGCCTTCCTCGCACAGCTGGATGGCGCGACGGGCGATCTTGGTCGACTCGTCACCGATGCGCTCCAGGTCGATCACCGACTTGGAGATGCTGATGATCAAGCGCAGGTCGGAGGCCGCTGGCTGGCGACGGGCGAGGATGCGCACGCATTCCTCGTCGATGTTGCGCTCCATCTGGTTGATCTGTTCATCGACTTCACGCACCTGCTGAGCCAGGCCAGAGTCGGCTTCGATCAGCGCAGTGACGGCGTCGTTGACCTGCTTCTCGACCAGCCCACCCATCGCCAGGAGGTGGCTGCGAACCTCTTCGAGCTCGGCGTTGAACTGCTGGGAGATGTGATGGGTAAGGCTTTCTTTGTTGATCATGCGTTCGCTCCGCGAGCTGCAAGCTTCAAGTTTGTTCGTGTGGGAGCGGGCTTGCCCGCGAAGCAGGCGCCTACGGCGCATGGCAAGGGCTTCGCCCTTGTTCGCGGGCAAGCCCGCTCCCACAGGGTCCGAGTCGTTCGTGCGGCCTCTAGCCGTAACGACCGGTGATGTAGTCTTCGGTCTGTTTCTTCGCCGGGTTGGTGAACAGCGTATCGGTATCACCGAACTCGATCAGTTTGCCCATGTACATGAACGCGGTGTAGTCCGAGACACGCGCCGCCTGTTGCATGTTGTGGGTAACGATGACGATGGTGTACTTGGATTTCAATTCGTAGATCAGCTCTTCGACCTTTAAGGTCGAGATCGGGTCGAGTGCCGAGCACGGTTCATCGAGCAGCAGCACTTCAGGCTCGACGGCAATGGTACGGGCGATGACCAAACGTTGCTGCTGACCACCGGACAGGCCCAGCGCCGACTCGTGCAAGCGGTCTTTGACCTCATCCCACAGGGCCGCGCCCTTGAGTGCCCACTCAACCGCCTCATCGAGGGTGCGTTTCTTGTTGATGCCCTGGATCCGCAGGCCGTAGACCACGTTTTCATAAATGGTCTTGGGGAACGGGTTAGGCTTCTGGAACACCATGCCGACCCGCCGACGCAGCTCGGCGACGTCTTCGCCTTTGCGATAGATGTTATTGCCGTACAGGTTGATCTCGCCTTCGACGCGGCAGCCATCGACCAGGTCGTTCATGCGGTTGAACGTGCGCAGCAGGGTCGACTTACCGCAGCCGGACGGGCCGATGAAGGCGGTCACGCGCTGTTTGGGGATGTTCATGCTGACGTCGAACAACGCCTGCTTGTCGCCGTAGTACAGGGACAGGCCAGGCACTTCGATGGCAACGGTCTCTTCGGCCAGGCGCAGGCTCTGCTTGTCGCGACCCAGGGCGGACATGTCGATGCCGTGGGTGTGGGATTCTTGCTGCATGGTCAACTCCATACGCTATCAATTCGTTTCAAAGCGCCGCCCGGCTTGCAGGCGGCATGCTTGCTAATCAGACTCAGTGGTCGAGCGCCTTGTACTTCTCGCGCAGGTGGTTACGGATCCACACCGCCGAAAGGTTGAGGGTGGCGATCACCAGCACCAGCAACAGCGCGGTGGCGTACACCAGCGGTCGCGCGGCCTCGACGTTCGGGCTCTGGAAGCCGACGTCATAGATGTGGAAGCCCAGGTGCATGATCTTCTGGTCCAGGTGCAGGTAAGGGTAGTTACCGTCCACTGGCAGCGATGGCGCCAGCTTGACCACACCCACCAGCATCAGCGGCGCCACTTCACCGGCGGCACGTGCCACGGCGAGGATCATGCCGGTCATCATCGCCGGGCTGGCCATTGGCAGGACGATCTTCCACAGCGTCTCGGCCTTGGTCGCGCCGAGGGCCAGCGAGCCCTCGCGCACGGTCCGCGGGATCCGCGCCAGACCTTCTTCGGTAGCCACGATCACCACCGGCACGGCCAGCAGGGCCAGGGTCAGCGAAGCCCACAGCAGGCCTGGAGTCCCCAGGGTTGGCGCCGGCAGGGCTTCAGGGAAGAACAGCCGGTCGATCGAACCACCCAGCACGTAGACGAAGAAGCCCAGGCCGAACACGCCGTAGACGATCGCCGGAACACCCGCCAGGTTGTTCACCGCGATGCGGATCAGCCGCGTTACCGGGCCCTGGCGGGCATATTCACGCAGATACACCGCAGCCAGCACGCCGAACGGGGTGACGATCACGGCCATGATCAGGGTCATCATCACCGTACCGAAGATGGCCGGGAAGATACCGCCCTCGGTGTTGGCTTCACGCGGGTCGTCGCTCAAGAACTCCCAGACCTTGGCAAAGTAGGTACCCAGCTTGGTGAAGGTACCCATGCCGTTTGGCTGATAGGCATGCACCACCTTGTCCAGGTTGATCTCGACTTCGCGGCCATTGCCATCACGGGCAACCAGGCTGTCACGGCTGAACTCGCTGTGCAGCGCGCCGAGGCGGTCTTCGATGGCCTTGTAGCGGCTGTTCAGCTCGGCGCGCTCGGCGTCCATGTCCGCCTGAGCAGCGGCGTCCAGCTTGCCGTCGAGCTCAAGCTTACGGCTGTGCAGGCGCAGGCGCTCCAGGCCATGGTTGATCGCACCGATGTCTTTCTTCTCAAGGGTCTGCAGCTCGCCGGCCAGTTTGCTGGCACGCTTGAGGCGCGCTTGCAGTTCGGTCCAGGCCGCTTGGCCTTCGGCGACGACCTTGCCGTTCTCCTTGACGCTGACCAGGTAGCCGTAGAAGTTGCCCCATTCGCGGCGCTCCAGGGCGATCAGTTCGGCGGGGGTGGTTTGATCCACCAGCCAGTCACCGACCACCCAGGTGAAGTCGCTGCCATTGAGGTCGCGGTTACCGACCTTGATCAGCTCGCGGGTCATGAACTCCGGGCCGTTATCCGGCACCGGCAGACCGGCGCCCTTCAAGCGCGCCAGCGGGACTTCTTCTTTCTGTACCACTTCACCGATGACTACATGATCAGCCTGGCCAGGCACCTTATAGGTGGCCTGGATCAGGTCGGCCGGCCAGAAGTGGCCCAGGCCACGCACGGCGATCACCGCCAGCAGGCCCACGGTCATGATCACTGCGATGGCGACCGCGCCACCGCTGATCCAGACGCCGGGGGCGCCGCTCTTGAACCAGCCTTTGAGGGAATCCTTTTTCACGGATCTCTACCTTTCTATCAAAGCGACGAGTATTTCTTGCGCAGACGCTGACGAATCAGCTCGGCCAGGGTGTTCATCACGAAGGTGAACATCAGCAGTACCAGCGCGGCGAGGAACAGCACGCGGTAGTGGCTGCCGCCGACTTCCGACTCGGGCATCTCCACCGCGACGTTGGCGGCCAGGGTACGCATGCCTTCAAACAGGTTCATCTCCATGACCGGGGTGTTACCGGTGGCCATCAACACGATCATGGTCTCGCCCACTGCACGGCCCATGCCGATCATCAGCGCCGAGAAGATACCCGGGCTGGCCGTGAGGATGACCACACGGGTCAGGGTCTGCCACGGCGTAGCACCCAGCGCCAGCGAACCCAGGGTCAGGCTGCGTGGCACGCTGAACACGGCGTCTTCGGCGATCGAGTAGATGTTCGGGATCACCGCGAAGCCCATGGCGATACCGACTACCAGGGCGTTGCGCTGGTCGTAGGTGATACCCAGGTCGTTGCTGATCCACAGGCGCATGTCGCCGCCGAACCACCAGGTTTCAATGAACGGGCTCATGTACAGGGCGAACCAGCCGGTGAACAGGATCACCGGGATCAAAATCGCGGCTTCCCAGCCATCCGGCACACGCAGGCGCAGCGATTCCGGCAGGCGGCTCCAGGTGAAGCCGGCCAGCAGGATACCGATCGGCATCAACAGGAACAGGCTGAACACACCCGGCAGGTGGCCTTCAAGGTACGGCGCGAGGAACAGGCCGGCGAAGAAGCCGAGGATCACCGTCGGCATCGCTTCCATCAGCTCGATCACCGGCTTGACCTTGCGGCGCATGCCAGGGGCCATGAAGTAAGCGGTGTAGATCGCTGCGGCAATGGCCAGCGGCGCCGCCAGGATCATCGCGTAGAACGCGGCCTTGAGGGTACCGAAGGTCAGTGGCGAAAGGCTCAGCTTAGGCTCGAAGTCGGTGTTCGAAGCAGTCGACTGCCAAACGTACTTGGGCTCGTCGTAGTTCTCGTACCAGACCTTGCTCCACAGTGCGCTCCAGGACACTTCCGGGTGCGGGTTCTTCAGGCTCAGCGGCAGCAGCTTGCCGCCTTCTTCGATGAAGATGCGGTTGGCGCGTGGCGACAGCGCGAGGATACCCGCGCCTTCGGCGGCAGGCTCGACCAGCAGGGTACGATGCGCGGTGCTGTGGAACACGCCGAGCTTGCCGGCGCTGTCCAGGGCGATGAAACCTTTGCGGCGCTCTTCGGCGTCGATCTGCACCACCGGGGCGTTGCCCATCTGGAAGCTGCGAATCAGCTTGAAGCGCTGCTCGCCATCCGGGTCACGGGCCATGAACCACTGGCTCAGGCCACCTTTGGAATCGCCGAAGATCAGCGAGATACCGCCGACCAGCTGGGCACTGGCGGTGATCTCGGCCTGGCCGTCGTCGAGCAGCTTGTAGCGACCATTGAGGCTCTTGTCGCGCAGGCTGAACACGTCGGCCTGGGCGCGACCGTTGACCACATACAGCCATTGCTGGCGCGGGTCGATGAAGATCGCCTTCACCGGCTCGGTCATTTGCGGCAGGTCGATGCGGTTCTGCTCGCTGGTGACCTCACCGGTCATCATGTTCTCTTCGCGAGTCAGCTGGGTCACCAGCAGTTGCGAACCATGCGAACCGGCTACCGTCACGGTCTCGCCGTTGACGTTGACGCTGACGTGCTCAAGCGCGCGGCCCTGCTCGTCGAGCACGAACGGCTCCTGGCCATACGGGAAATCGATGCCAGGGGTGATGGTCTTTTTGTTGTCCGGGTAGGTGATCTTGTAGGTGTGGTGGAACACCACCGCCTGACCATTGGACAAGCCCAGCACGATCAGCGGGCTACCCGGCTGGTCGGTACTGATCGACGTCACCTGGGCGCCGGCCGGCACGGGCAGGTTCACGCGATTGATTTCAGCACCGCTCTTGGTGTCGAAAAACAGCGCCTGGCCTTTATCGGACACACGCATGCCGACCAGGTTTTGCTCCTCGAGGGCGATCATCAGCGGTTTGCCGGCATCCTGCTGCAGCCAGGTCGGCTCCAGGGCCTTCTTGCTGGTCAGTTCGGCGCCCTGGAACAGTGGCAGCACGACATAGGCCAGATAGAAGAAGATCAGGGTAATCGCCGCCAGCACGGCAAGCCCGCCCACCAGTACATACCAGCGGGTCAGGCGATCCTTGAACGCACGCATCTTGCGCTTGCGTTGCAACTCGGGCGTATTGAAATCAATCCGCACGGGGGGAGAATTTTGGGTCATGGTGGAGTTGGCCAGATCATTCATGCGCACACCCTAGCGGTCCCGTATTACAAAAACATGACAGTGCATTGACGCAAAAAAGCCCGCCGCTCAGGAGTTCTGGCTTCGGACCGAGAATGGGTGGGAGGGCTAGCCGCAGGCCAGCCCTCGCCGGGGTCTCACTTACTTCTTGGCAACGTTACCGTTGTGCGACAGACCGAGGTCCGCCATGGCCTTGTCGACCACTTTCTTCGGCAGTGGGATGTAGCCATCCTTGACCACGACCTGCTGGCCAGCTTGCGACAGGACCAGCTTGATGAACTCGGCGTCCAGCGGGGCCAGAGGCTTGTTCGGCGCCTTGTTGACGTAGACGTAGAGGAAGCGCGACAGCGGGTAGGTGCCGTTCAGGGCGTTGCTTTCGTTGTCTTCAACGAACTCGCCGCCTTCTTTCTTGGCCAGGGCTACAGTCTTGACGCTGGCGGTCTTGTAACCAATGCCCGAGTAGCCGATGCCGTTCAGCGAGCTGCTGATCGACTGCACGACCGAAGCCGAGCCAGGCTGTTCGTTGACGTTAGGCTTGAAGTCGCCTTTGCACAGGGCTTCTTCCTTGAAGTAGCCGTAGGTGCCGGATACCGAATTGCGGCCGAACAGCTGCACTGGCTTGTTGGCCAGGTCGCCAGTCACGCCCAGGTCGCCCCAGGTTTTCACGTCGGCTTTGCCGCCGCACAGGCGAGTCGAGGAGAAGATCGCATCGACCTGCGCCATGGTCAGGCCCTTGATCGGGTTGTCCTTGTGCACGAATACGGCCAGGGCGTCGACGGCAACCGGGATGGCGGTTGGCTTGTAGCCGTACTTCTGCTCGAAGGCCTGCAGCTCGACGTCCTTCATCTTGCGGCTCATCGGGCCGAGGTTGGCGGTGCCTTCGGTCAGCGCGGGTGGCGCGGTGGAGGAGCCGGCCGCCTGGATCTGGATGTTTACGTTCGGATATTCCTTCTTGTAGGCCTCGGCCCACAGCGTCATCAGGTTGGCGAGGGTGTCGGAACCTACGCTGGAGAGGTTGCCCGAAACACCGGTGGTCTTGGTGTAGGTCGGGATTGCTGGGTCGACAGCGGCTACCGCATTGGCGGTGGCAACGCCAGCGGCGGCGAAGGTAAGGGCCGCCATCAAACGCTTCAGTTTCATGCCTTGCTCCTAGCAGGAATATTTGGGGTGTTGGATGGATCGGGCCCAAGTATCTGCAGGCCGCATGAACACGATATGACTCCAATGTGACAATTGGATGAAAGGCCATCACCGCGAATGCGGGATGGCCTTTCAGGATGTTTCAAGGTTATGCGGTGGTTGGGGCCGCTTTGCGGCCCATCGCAGGCAAGCCAGCTCCTACAGGGGCCGCGCAAGCCATGAGGTTGGCTCAATGCCTGTAGGAGCTGGCTTGCCTGCGATGGGCTGCAAAGCAGCCCCAAATCCTCCAGCCTTACCGATTACTCAGCGCTTGTTCGCCAACAGGTAAACCCCAACCAACAGACCAACGGCACACAACCCCGCCACGTAGTAAGCAGGCGCCATCGGGCTGAGCTTGAGCAGCGCAGTCACCACCATCGGCGTCAGGCCACCGAAAATGGCGTAGGCGACGTTGTAGGAGAACGACAACCCACTGAACCGCACCACCGCCGGGAACGCCTTGACCATCACATACGGCACTGCGCCAATCACCCCGACGCACAGGCCCGTCAGCGCGTACAGCGGGAACAGCAGGTCCGGCCGAGTCGGCAGGCTGTGGTAGAACGTCCACGAGGTCACCAGCAACGCCAGGCTGCCGATCACGAATACTCGCCCAGCACCAAAGCGATCCGCCAGGCTGCCGGAACCGATGCAGCCCAGGCTGAGTAGCACGATCGCCAGGCTGTTGGCTTTGAGCGAATCGGTCGGGCTGATGTGATAGAGGCTCTGCAGCAGCGCCGGGGTCATCAGGATCACCACCACCACGCCAGCCGACAGCAGCCAGGTCAGCAGCATCGACAGGATGATCGCCCCGCGGTGATCACGCAGCACCGCGCGCAGCGGCAGCTCTTCGGCCAGCGCCTTGCGCTGCTGCATCTCGGCGAATACCGGCGTCTCATGCAGCCAACGGCGCAGGTAGACCGCGAACAGGCCGAACACACCACCGAGCAGGAACGGAATCCGCCAGGCGTAATCCGCCACTTCCTCGACGGTATAAACCGTGTTGATCAGCGTCGCTACCAGTGAGCCCAGCAAAATCCCGGCAGTCAGCCCGGCCGTCAGCGTGCCGCAGGCGTAGCCGGTGTTGCGCGCCGGCACATGCTCGGAGACGAACACCCAGGCGCCCGGCACCTCACCACCAATCGCCGCGCCCTGAATGACCCGCATCAGCAGCAGCAGGATCGGCGCCCACAGGCCGATCTGCGCGTAGGTTGGCAGCAGGCCCATGATCAGTGTCGGCAGGGCCATCATGAAGATGCTCAAGGTGAACATCTTCTTGCGCCCCAACAGGTCGCCGAAGTGCGCCATGACGATGCCGCCGAGCGGGCGCGCCAGGTAACCGGCAGCAAAAATGCCGAAGGTCTGCATCAGGCGTAGCCATTCGGGCATGTCCGGCGGGAAGAACAGCTTGCCGACTACCGTGGCGAAGAACACGAAGATGATGAAGTCGTAGAACTCCAGCGCGCCGCCCAGGGCGGACAATGAGAGCGTCTTGTAGTCACTGCGGGTCAGCGGCCGCGAGGGCTGCTCGATACTGCTGGGCACGGAGGTCATCGATTATCTCTTGTAGGTCGTGCAGGCCGCTTGGCACGCGGCTTCTGGAATGGTGAGCAGCGAAGATAGCAAATTGGCGCGCTACGCTCATAGCGATACAAAAACACTACAGATATTCATGAATGCGCGGTCGTCGCTGGCTGTGAGGCTCTATATACTGCCCATTCGTAGCAAAAGGTTGCTCCCGATGTGGGATGTTGTGCGAAAACGCCGGTCACTATGCTCAGGCGGTTTCGCAGAGTTTCCCTTCGGCCGCCCTGCGAAGCGAAATCAGCGTAGTATGTTTTTAGCTGAATCGATTTCTCGGCGTCCTTCATTGCGCCAACCAACGAAGCGTCACGGGTCAGAGGCCCCACGGCATGATTGAGCTCGAACAAGAAGATCCTATCCCGCAGGGCGACCTGGCCTTGCAAATTACTGCGTTACCCCGCGAAACCAACGGCTTTGGTGACATCTTTGGCGGCTGGCTGGTCGCGCAGATGGACCTGGCCGGCACCGCCATGGCCAGCCGTGTCGCAGGCGGCCGGGTGGCCACCGTGGCGATCGACCGCATGGCTTTCCTGGTCCCGGTAGCGGTAGGCGCACAACTGTCCTTCTATACCCAGACCCTGGAAATCGGCCGCAGCTCGATCCAGATGATGGTCGAAGTGTGGAGCGACGATCCGCTGTCCAGCGAATGGCGCAAGGTCACCGAAGCGGTGTTCGTGTTCGTCGCCATCGATGGCAGTGGCCGTACCCGTTCGGTGCCTCGTCGCTGAGCCTGGCTGGCGGTAAACTCGTTGCAAGGCACAAGGTCCAAGGCCTACATGCAATCAACGAGACAAGCGTATGGCTAATTTCAAGGTCGAAACCGAGCTCCACGGCGAGCTCAATTGCTGGCGTATCAGCAGCGCTCATGCCGAACTACTGATCGCCCAGCAAGGCGCGCAGATCCTCAGCTATCAGCGAATCGGCGAACCGCCGTTGCTGTGGCTGAGCGACCAGGCCATCTTGCGCCAGGGTAAATCCGTGCGCGCCGGGGTACCGGTGTGCTGGCCGTGGTTTGGCAACTTGCAGCGCAATCCCGAATCCGTCCAAGCCATGTACAAAGGCGACCAGGCTCCGGCCCACGGGTTGGCGCGCGGACGCGACTGGCAATTGCGCAGGGTCGAAGAGGTCGGCGCCAACCTTCAGATCGAGTTCGAACTGCCCGAGGCGCAAGGCGACCTGCCCGGCTGGGCGCATGAGGTCGAGTTGAAACTGCTGATTGAGCTGGGTGAGCAATTGCACGTGACCCTGACCAGCTACAACCTGGGCAACGACAGCGTGACCATCAGCCAGGCCCTGCACAGCTACTTCGCCGTCAGCGATGTGCGCCAGGCGCGCGTTGAGGGTGTGCAGGGGCTGGACTACATCGAGACCCTGGCCGATTGGCAGCAGCGCACGCAAACCGGGGCGCTGGGCTTTGCCGGGGAGACCGACCGGATCTATCTGCACACCCCTGAGCGCTTGAGCATTGTCGACCCGCACTGGAATCGGCGGATTACCCTGGCCAGCAGCGGCTCGCGCTCAGCAGTGATCTGGAACCCGTGGAAAGAGCGCGCCAAGGAGCTGGCGGACATGGCCGATGATGGCTGGCAGCGGATGCTATGCATCGAGACGGCGAATGTCTGGGATGATGTAGTAGTGCTCAAGCCTGGGGCGAGTCATGCCCTTAGCGTGGTGATTGGCAGCGAGGCGCTCTGATCTGACCGGCCTCATCGCGGGGCAAGCCCGCTCCCACGCCAGCCTCCTGATGACGCGGGCTGCGCGGGAGCGGGCTTGCCCCGCGATGAGGCCGGCCCAGATACCATCAGAGGTCGGCATCCTCCACCACCCTCACCTGCCCTGCATCCAGCGCATACGCCGCATCCGCCAGGTCATTGCTGACCGTTTCCACCTTCAACGTCCCGCTGACCCACAGCGGCGTATAGATGTCATCGATCTTCAGCCCCTGCCGATAGCGCACCAGCACCAGCTGGTTGGGCGGCGGCGGCGGCACGTGGATGCAGGCCCCTGGATACGGCACCAGGAAGAACAATGTGCTGTTGCCCTTGGCATCGCTCTCCAGCGGCACCGGATACCCACCCAGGCGAATCTGTTTACCATTCATCGCCGCCACGGTCTTGGTCGAGTACATCACCGCCGGCAAGCCTTTGCTCTGCTTGAGGCCGCCCTTGTCGGTGAAGGTGCCCATCGCTTCAGGCGAGTTGTGATCGATTTCCGGCATCAGCTCCAGCGCCTTCTGGTCCGACTTGGGCATCAGTTCGAGCCAGTCGGTTTCAGGCAGTTCGGCGTGAGCCAGGCTAGCGACCAGCAACATCGGGATAAGGAAAAACGCACGCATAAAAAATGCCCGGCAACTCAGGTGGAATTGCCGGGCATTCTATCTGGAATCAGCGTTTCTTGATCAGACCGTAGATCACCAGGAGCACGATGGCGCCAACCAGTGCGCCGAAGAAGCCTGCCGCTTGCCCGGCCTGGTAGATGCCCAATGCCTGGCCGCCGTAGGTGGCCAGCAGGGAGCCGGCGATACCCAGCAGGATGGTCATGATCCAGCCCATGCTGTCGTCCCCAGGCTTGAGGAAGCGGGCCAGCAGGCCGACGATCAGGCCGATGAAGATGGTTCCAATGATGCCCATGGCAATCCCTCTGCAGTGAAGATGAAAACAAGCCAAAGCCTAGTCAGCGCTTTGGCTTGTTGCCATCTCAGAGGCCTTGCCGGCCACAGAGGTTCAATCAGCCGGCGATCAACGCCTCTACTTCGGCGATCTTGTCGTGCAGGGTAGCCATATCCGAGCAACGCAGGGTGGCGTGACCGACCTTGCGGCCAGCCTTGAAGGCCTTGCCATAGTGGTGCAGGTGGCAGTCGTCGAGGGCGACGATCTTGTCCACTGCCGGCACTTCGCCGATGAAGTTGAGCATGGCGCTCTCGCCGACCTTGGCAGTCGAGCCCAGCGGCAAGCCGGCAATGGCGCGCAAGTGGTTCTGGAACTGGCTGCACTCGGCGCCTTCGATGGTCCAGTGCCCGGAGTTATGGACGCGCGGGGCGATTTCGTTGGCTTTCAGGCCACCGTCGACCTCGAAGAACTCGAAGGCCATCACGCCGACATAGTCGAGCTGCTTGAGCACGCGACCGACGTAGTCTTCAGCCAGCGCCTGCAACGGGTGGTCTTCGCTGGCCACCGACAGGCGCAGGATGCCGTTCTCGTGGGTGTTGTGCACCAACGGGTAGAAGCGGGTTTCGCCATCGCGGCCACGCACGGCCACCAGCGACACTTCGCCCGTGAACGGCACGAAGCCTTCCAGCAGGCATGGCACGCTGCCCAGTTCGGCAAAGGTGCCGACCACGTCTTCAGCGCTGCGCAGCACCTTCTGGCCCTTGCCGTCATAACCCAGGGTGCGGGTCTTGAGCACAGCGGGCAGGCCAATGCTGGCGACTGCCGCATCGAGGTCCGCCTGAGAGAGGATGTCGGCGAACGCCGGGGTAGGGATGCCCAGGTCGCGGAACATGCTCTTTTCGAACAGGCGGTCACGGGCGATGCGCAGCGCTTCGGCGCTCGGGTAGACCGGAACGAACTGCGAGAGGAAGGCCACGGTCTCGGCCGGGACGCTTTCGAACTCGAAGGTCACCAGGTCGACTTCGTCGGCCAACTGGCGCAGATGGTCCTGGTCGCCGTAGTCGGCACGCAGGTGCTCGCCCAATGGCGCGGCGCAAGCGTCCGGCGCCGGGTCGAGGAAAGCGAAGTTCATGCCCAGCGGAGTGCCCGCCAGGGCCAGCATGCGGCCCAACTGGCCGCCACCGATTACACCGATCTTCATGTCGTAAGCCTCAAGCCTGACGTGGGTCAGGATTGTCCAGGACGGTTTCGGTCTGCTCCGTGCGGAACTGCTTGAGCGCCGCGTGGAACTGCGGGTGCTTGGCACCGAGGATGCTCGCCGACAGCAGCGCGGCATTGATCGCGCCAGCCTTGCCGATGGCCAGGGTGGCAACCGGAATACCGGCTGGCATCTGTACGATCGACAGCAGCGAGTCGACGCCCGACAGCATCGACGACTGTACTGGCACGCCGAGTACCGGCAGGTGAGTCTTGGCGGCGCACATGCCTGGCAGGTGGGCGGCGCCACCGGCACCGGCGATGATCACCTCGATGCCGCGGCCTTCGGCCTCATCGGCATACTGGAACAGCAGATCCGGGGTGCGGTGGGCGGAAACCACCTTCACTTCGTAGGGAATGCCGAGTTTTTCCAGCATATCGGCGGTGTGGCTAAGGGTGGACCAATCGGACTTGGAGCCCATGATCACGCCAACCAGTGCACTCATCGTCGAGCCTCTTCGCTTGTGCGCCCGCAGGCGCGTCAAAAAACAACAAGCCACGCGGGACGACCGGCGTGGCTTGTTTGCTGATCATGACCGGAATCTATCCGGTCGAGGGGCCGCGCAGTATAACGTAACGCGATAGCATCTCGGCACCCCTGGCGACCAACTGTCAGCCTTATTTTTCGGGGGTTTGGCTGACTTTTGAGTCAACTGCGCCGCCTTCGAGCTTGCGCCACAGCAAGCGCACGTTGGCCTTGCGTACCAGGGCGCAGCGGTACAGACGAATTTCCAGCGGCACGTGCCAGGCGCTGCTGCCGCAAACGGCCAGCTCACCGCGGGCCAGTTCGCCCTGCATCGACAGCCGTGGGACCCAGGCCACGCCCATACCCTCGAGGGCCATGCTTTTAAGGCTGTCGGCCATCGCCGTTTCATAGACAGTGGTATAGCGCAGGTTGCGCTGGCGCAGCAGAAGACTCACCGAACGCCCGAGGAATGCTCCAGCGCTGTAGGCCAGCAGCGGCACGCTGGCGTCACCTTCCAGATCGAACAACGGCTTGCCGTCAGGACCAACGGCGCATACCGGCAGCATCTCGGTGGTGCCCATGTGCAATGACGGGAAGATCTCGGCATCCATCTGCAGCGCCGCATCGGGGTCATAGAAGGCCAGCATCAAATCGCAGCCACCTTCGCGCAAGGCATGCACCGCATCACCGACGTTGGTCGCAACCAGGCGCGTGGCGATGTTCAAACCATCGTTGCGCAACTGGGCCACCCAACGGGGGAAAAACCCCGACGCCAACGAGTGCGCCGCCGCTACCTGGATGACCTCGCCTTGGCCACCTTCTAGATGATGCAAATGGCGCAGAACTTCGCTCAACTGGTCGACAACCGTACGCGCCGTGACGAGAAACAGCTGCCCCGCCTCAGTCAGTTCGATCGGCGTGCGGGAACGATTCACCAAGGTCAGGCCAAGTGCTGCTTCCAGGCTGCGTATGCGTCGACTGAAGGCTGGCTGGGTGACGAAACGTCGCTCCGCCGCCTGGGAAAAACTACGCGTTGAGGCCAGCGCGCTGAAATCTTCCAGCCATTTGCTTTCGAGGTTCATGAAGCCATCTCCCGGCGTGCACCAAAATGGAACACGCTCGAATGTCAATTGACGTCACATCAATCACTATGCCGTTTGTGCATAGGTTAGCGTCTAACAGCATTGGCCGACAAATCTGCCCCGGCCTAGGATTGGCGCCATTCCGGCAGGTGCCGGGTCAAACTCGAGATGATATCCATCATGTCCTCCGCTGCATCGTTCCGCGTCGAAAAAGATCTGCTTGGTACCCTTGAAGTCCCTGCCGATGCCTACTACGGCATCCAGACTCTGCGCGCTGCCAACAACTTCCACCTCTCCGGTGTTCCGCTGTCGCACTACCCGAAACTGGTAGTCGGCCTGGCGATGGTCAAGCAGGCAGCTGCTGACGCCAACCGTGAGCTGGGGCACTTGAGCGATGCCAAGCACGCCGCCATCAGCGAGGCTTGCGCCCGTTTGATCCGCGGTGACTACCATGAGCAGTTCGTGGTGGACATGATTCAAGGCGGTGCTGGTACTTCTACCAACATGAACGCCAACGAAGTGATCGCCAACATCGCGCTGGAGGCCATGGGTCACCAGAAGGGTGAGTACCAGTACTTGCACCCGAACAACGACGTCAACATGGCGCAGTCGACCAACGACGCCTACCCGACCGCGATCCGCCTGGGTCTGCTGCTGGGTCACGACGCCCTGCTGGCCAGCCTCGACAGCCTGATCCAAGCCTTCGCGGCCAAGGGTAAAGAGTTCGACCACGTCCTGAAGATGGGCCGTACCCAGCTGCAAGACGCCGTGCCGATGACCCTCGGCCAGGAATTCCGCGCCTTCGCCACCACCATGACCGAAGACCTCAACCGTCTGCGTTCGCTGGCGCCGGAACTGCTCACCGAAATCAACCTGGGCGGCACCGCCATCGGTACCGGCATCAACGCCGACCCGGGCTACCAGATGCTGGCGGTACAGCGCCTGGCAACCATCAGCGGCCAGCCGCTGGTTCCGGCTGCCGACCTGATCGAAGCCACCTCCGACATGGGCGCCTTCGTGCTGTTCTCCGGCATGCTCAAGCGTACCGCGGTCAAGCTGTCGAAGATCTGCAACGACCTGCGCCTGCTGTCCAGCGGCCCACGTACCGGCATCAACGAAATCAACCTGCCAGCGCGTCAGCCAGGCAGCTCGATCATGCCAGGCAAGGTCAACCCGGTAATCCCGGAAGCCGTCAACCAAGTGGCCTTCGCCATCATGGGCAACGACCTGGCACTGACCGTCGCCGCCGAAGGTGGCCAGCTGCAGCTGAACGTGATGGAGCCGCTGATCGCCTACAAGATCTTCGACTCGATCCGCCTGCTGCAACGCGCCATGGACATGCTGCGCGAGCACTGCATCGTCGGCATCACTGCCAACGAACAGCGCTGCCGTGAACTGGTCGAGCACTCGATCGGCCTGGTCACCGCCCTGAACCCGTACATCGGCTACGAAAACGCCACCCGTATCGCCCGCGTTGCCCTGGAAACCGGCCGCGGCGTATTGGAGTTGGTGCGCGAAGAGAAGCTGCTGGACGAAGCGATGCTCAACGACATCCTGCGTCCGGAAAACATGATCGCTCCACGTCTGGTGCCGCTGAAGGCGTAACCGACGACTGCAACCTGTCTCACCAGGTTTGAGGGACTAGACACCTCTCGACCTTTCAAGGGCCCGAGCGCACGCTCCGGGCCCTTTTTTTATCCCGGCTTGGAACAGACGCCCGGCACACAACTTGCTCCATAATGGCTCCCAACCCACGGGATTGCCGAGCATGCTGCACAGCCACCTGACCACCCTCAACGCCGTTTCGCTGATTCTCAAGGTTTTCCAAGAGAGCGGCTGCGATGCGTCGAGCCTGCTAGCCGGCAGCGGCATTGGCCCGGCTGACCTGGGCCATGCCGATGCGCGCATCACCACTCAGCAAGAATTGCAGGTGTGTGCCAACGCCGTGGCCCGGCGCGAGGAGATCGGCCTGGAGCTGGGCCGGCGCATGCATGTGTCGTGCTACGGCATGCTCGGTTACGCCTTGCTCTCCAGTGCCACTTTGGGTGACGCCCTGCGCCTGGCCCTGCGCTATCCGGCACTGCTGGGAACAGTCTTCGAGCTTCGCCTGATCGACGATGGCCAGCGAATCTGGTTCAGCGCCAGCGATTACCGCGACAGCCCAGCGCTGGCGACTTTCAATGCCGAGTTCTGCCTGGTGTCGCTGAAAACCATCTGCGACGACCTGCTTGGCCGCCCGCTGCCGTTGCTGGCAGCACGCTTCGAACATGCCCAACCCAGCTATCACGCGCTTTATAGCGGTGCATTCCCCTGCCCGTTGGGGTTTGCCGCCGGCGACAACGCCTTTGCCTTCGAACGGCGCTGGTTGGACATGCCGCTGCCGTTGGCCGATCCGGTAACTCATAAAGCCATGAGCGAGCGCTGCCGGCTATTGAACCTTGAGTTCACCGGGCGCCAGGCCTGGCTGGGGCGGATTCGCCAGTTGCTGATCCAGCAGTTGGACGCAGCGCCTGGGCTGGAAGGTTTGGCGCGGCAGATGAACTGCTCGTCGCGCACCCTGCGCCGCCATCTGCAAGCGCTGGGCAGTAGTTATCAACAGCTGCTGGATGAGCTGCGCTTCGAGCGGGCCAAGCAGCTGCTGGCCGAGGACCAAATGCCGATCTATCGGATTGCCGAGACCTTGGGCTTCAGCGAGACCGCCAGTTTCCGCCATGCCTTCCAGCGCTGGAGCGGCGTGGCGCCCAGCCATTTTCGCGGTTGACCCGTTCCGGCCTCTTCGCGGGCAAGCCCGCTCCCACAGGTACCGCGCCAGCTTCAAGAGCGGCATACACGCCTGCAACACAGATCTTAGGGGCAATGCAAAACCCTGTGGGAGCGGGCTTGCCCGCGAAGAGGCCCGACCTATCAACCACAAAACGTGCTTACCGACTCACACGCCTTGGCCACATCGATCCCCTTTTGGCCACCACCATCGTTCTCCAGCACCGGCCAGCCACTGACAATGGGCCAACGCCAGTAACCTTCGGAGAACAACAAATGCTGACGATCTATTCCGATGATCACCGCCTGCACCACGGCCGTTGCGAGCTGATCGATGGCAAGCTGATGCCTTGCTTTGAAATGCCCTCGCGCGCTGATCATGTCCTCGATCAAGTCAAAAAGCGCAACCTGGGCCCAGTCCAAGGCCCGACCGATTTCGGCCGTGCACCCCTACAGCGGATCCACAGCGCCGACTACCTGAACTTCTTCGAAGGCGCCTGGGCCCGCTGGGCCGCACTGGGCCATGACGGCGACTTGCTGCCGTTCACCTGGCCGGCACGCACCCTGCGCCAGGTCAAACCGACCGGGCTGCACGGCGAGCTGGGCTACTACAGCTTCGATGCCGGCGCGCCGATCACTGCGGGCACCTGGCAAGCAGCCTACAGCGCCGCGCAGGTCGCGCTGACCGCACAGGCGGCCATCCAGCAAGGCGCCCATTCGGCGTTCGCCCTGTGCCGACCTCCTGGGCACCACGCTGCTGGCGAAGTCATGGGCGGCTACTGCTACCTGAACAACGCCGCCATCGCTGCCCAAGCCTTTCTCGACCAAGGCCACAGCAAGGTGGCGATCCTCGACGTCGACTACCACCACGGCAACGGCACCCAGGACATCTTCTACAGCCGCAACGATGTGTTCTTCGCCTCGATCCACGGCGATCCGGTCGATGAGTTCCCGTTCTTCCTCGGCTACGCCGACGAGACTGGCGAGCGCGCTGGCGAAGGCTGCAACATCAATTATCCGTTGCCCGCCGGTAGCGACTGGGCGGCCTGGAGCCAGGCCCTGGAAGACGCCTGCCAGCGCATCGATGCCTATGCAGCGGACGTGCTGGTGATATCCCTGGGCGTGGACACCTTCAAGGATGACCCGATCTCGCAGTTCAAACTCGACAGCCCCGACTACCTGCAAATGGGCGAGCGCATCGCCCGGCTCGGCAAGCCAACCTTGTTCGTGATGGAAGGCGGCTACGCTGTGGAGGAAATCGGCATCAACGCGGTCAATGTGCTGGAGGGCTTCCAGCGCGCCCAACCAGGAGCCAGGCCATGAAACGACTCAAGCGACTGTTTGCCCCCTTGCTGGTCGCCGGCCTTGCCGCTGGCGCCCTGCAAGCCCATGCCGAACAGCGCACCCTGCGCGTCTACAACTGGTTCGACTACATCACCCCGCAGACCCTGACCGACTTCCAGAAGGACAGCCAGGTCAAGCTGGTCTACGACATCTTCGACACCAACGAGGCGTTGGAAGCCAAGCTGCTCACCGGCAACTCCGGGTATGACGTGGTGGTGCCGTCCAACGTGTTCCTGGCCAAGCAGATCGAGGCTGGCGTGTTCCAGCCGCTGGACCGCAGCAAGCTGCCGAACTGGCAGCACCTGGACCCAGCACTGATGAAGCTGATCGAAGCCAACGATCCCGGTAACAAGTTCGCCGTGCCCTACATGTACGGCACCGTGCTGATCGGCTTCAACCCAGACAAGGTCAAGGCTGTGCTCGGCGCCGATGCCCCGGTGGACAGCTGGGACCTGATCTTCAAGGAAGAAAACATCGCCAAGCTCAAACAGTGTGGTGTGGCCCTGCTCGATTCGCCGTCCGAGATCCTGCCACTGGCGTTGAAGTACCTGGGCCTGGACCCTAATAGCGGCAAGCCGGATGACTACAAGAAAGCCGAAGCACTGTTGCTGAAGATTCGCCCGCACATCACCTACTTCCACTCCTCCAAGTACATGGCGGACATCGCCAATGGCGATATCTGTGTGGCCGTAGGCTACTCCGGCAGCTTCTCCCAAGCCGCCAACCGCGCGCGCGATGCCAAGAATGGCGTGGTGGTGGATATGCGCCTGCCCAAAGAAGGTGCGCCGATCTGGTTCGATATGCTGGCGATTCCGAAAGGCGCGGCCAATCCTGAGGATGCGCATGTGTTCATCAACTACCTGCTGCGCCCGGAGGTAATTGCGCCGATCAGCGACTTTGTCGGGTATCCGAATCCGAACAAGGATGCGACGCAGAAGGTCAGCCCAGCGATTCGGAATAACCCGAATCTGTATCCGACCGAGGAAGCGATGGCCAAGCTGTACACGCTCAAGCCGCTGCCACGGGATGCCGAACGGGCGCGGACTCGGGCTTGGACGCGAATCAAGTCCGGGACCTGATTGGAGATTTTGGGGCTGCGACGCAGCCCATCGCGGGGCAAGCCCGCTCCCACGCAACGATCCCTAGAGCGCTTGAATCGTGGGAGCGGGCTTGCCCCGCGATAGGCCGCAAAGTAGGTCTGGCTACCTCCAGGCCTTACGCAAGCGCATCAACGCATCGGCAATCTGCGCCTGCGGCACCGCCGCAAACCCCAGCACCAGCCCCGCCCGCTTATCCACAGGCACCTCGCTGTCCTCCAACCAGTAACTACTCAACGGATTCACCTCCACCCCTACCGCCTCGGCCTGTGCGACCAATTCACGCTCGCGGGCAAGGTTATCCACAGCCACTTTCACATGCAGCCCCGCCGACACCTCCGGCATCGCCCCCAAGCCGGCAACTCCCTCCGGCCACCCTGCCTTGAGCACATTGCGCCGGCTCAACGCCGCCCGGCGCATGCGACGGATATGCCGCAGAAAATGCCCCTGGGCCATGAACTGGGCCATCACACACTGGGTACCCACTTCCGAATGCCGCACCGCCAAGGCCCGGGCCTGACTGAACGCCTCGACCAAACGCTGCGGCAACACCAGGTAACCCAAGCGCAGCGCGGGAAAGGCGATCTTGCCGAAGGTGCCGACGTACAGCACCCGCCCCTGCCGATCGAGTGCCGCCAACGGCGCCAGCGGCGCGCCGCTGTAGCGGTACTCACCGTCGTAGTCGTCCTCGATGATCCAGCCATCCTGGCGCTCGGCCCAGGCCAGCAGCGACAAACGCCGGGCCAGGCTCATGGTCACCCCTGTGGGGTACTGATGGGCCGGCGTTACATAGGCCAAACGACAATCAGCCAATTGTGCGAGCTTGGCGCAATCGAGCCCCTCGTCATCCACTGGCACCCCACGCACTCGCCCACCGGCGAGGGCAAAGGCGTGCCCAGCGGCGCGATACCCTGGGTTTTCCACAGCCACCGCCTCGCCGGGATGCAATAGCAACTGTGCACAAAGGCTGATGGCCTCCTGTGCGCCACTGGTGATCACAATTTGTCCAGCGCTGCACGACATGCCCCTGGAGCGGCGCAGGTAGGCGGCAATCAATTCACGCAGCTGAGGCTCTCCTGCCGGGTCGCCATAGCCTAGCTGCGCAGGCTCTGGATTTCGCCAGAAACCCGCTTGCAGCTTGGCCCACACGTCGAATGGGAATAGATCGAAGGCAGGAATACCCACCCGAAACGCCCGCGGTGGACCGCTTCTGGGCGCAGGCAAATGATGATTTTTCAGACGCTCCAGAGGCTCGCTGGAGCGGTCACTGCTGGACAAATCAACAGTATCAGACACAGGAAATGTGGATAAGCCTGTTGATAACCCACGGGATAACCCTGTGGACAGTTGTGTGGATAGTTTTGGCAGCTGACTTACATAGGTGCCGTCCCCTACCCGGCTTTCGATGTAACCCTCGGCATACAACTGGTCGTAGGCACGCACTACGCTGTTGCGCGAAAGCGCCAACATGCTGGCCAGATCGCGGGTGGCCGGCAGCCGTGTGCCGCTGCTCAGGCGGCCATCCAGCACCCGCGCACGCAAAGCCTGGTAGAGCTGCTGGCTGAGGCCGCGACGTTGATCGAGGACGATCCCAGCGGGGTCGAAGGGCAACACGATGGGGCGTTCGCTCATGGGATTGGACCTATCAAATCTGTCTTGAATGGCTCTTAACCTAGACCAATAGCCTGCCTAGGATGGGGCCATTCGACAAGGAACCTGCCATGTACAACAGCAAACCCCATCAGGAGCACGACCTTGGGCGCCTGCACCAGCAGATGCTGGAAACCCGCCTGGCCGTGCTGGTGACGCATGGCGAGCAAGGCTTGCTCGCCAGCCACCTACCAGTACTGATCGACACAGGCGAAGGCGAGTTCGGCACCGTCTACGGCCACCTGGCCAAGGCCAACACGCAATGGCAGGCCCTGGAACAAGGCGGCGAAGCGTTGATGGTGTTCGCCGGGCCCGACGCCTACGTCAGCCCGAGCTTCTACCCAAGCAAGGCCGAGCACCACAAGGTGGTCCCCACCTGGAACTACCTGGCCGTGCATGCCTACGGCTGTGCTCAAGTGATCCACGATGCAGCCGGCCTGCTGGACATCGTCAGCCGCCTGAGCGGCCTGCATGAGCAAGGCCGCAGCCAACCATGGAAAGTCAGTGACGCGCCCAGTGACTACATCGACGGCATGCTGCGCGCGATTGTCGGTTTCCGCTTGCCCATCACCCGCCTGCAAGGTGCGCGCAAGCTCAGTCAGAACCGTTCGGCCGAGGACATCGCAGGCGTGCGCGAAGGCTTGGCCAACAGCGCCGATCATCAGGACCAACAACTTGCCGCGCATATGCGCCCACTCTGAAGGGATAGCCCCATGTCCACCGTCACCATCCGCCCGGTCAATGCCAACGACCACGCCGCCTGGCTGCCTCTGTGGCAAGCCTATCTGCGCTTCTACCAGACCGAGCTGCCCGCCGAGGTCAGCACGGTAACCTGGCAGCGCCTGCTCGACCCGCAGGAGCCCACCCATTCAGCGCTGGCCTGGGTCGATGGCAAGGCGGTGGGCATGGTCAACTGGATCTATCATCGTTCCAACTGGAGCATCGAAAATTCCTGCTACCTGCAGGATCTGTACGTAGACGCAGATCAGCGTGGCCTGGGTGTTGGCCGCCGGTTGATCGAACAGGTGTATGCCACAGCCAAGGCCGCTGGCTGCATCAAGGTGCACTGGCTGACTCACGAGACCAACGCTACCGCCATCAGCCTGTACGAACAGGTCGCGGAACGTCCGGGCTTCATCCAATTTCGCAAAGCGCTGTAACACAGGAGCCACATATGAGTCAGCTGTCGCACTGGAAGCCCGCTATCGTTCCTCAGGCCGAGCCCATCGAGGGGCGGTTCATTCGCCTGGAAAAGCTTGATGCGAGACGCCATGGCGAAGACCTGTGGGATGTGCTGCAAGGCCCCGAGTCTGACCCGACGCTGTGGAACTACCTGCCATACGGCCCATTTGCCGAGCGCGCCGCCTTCGACCGCTGGCTGGAGGGCAACGCGGCCAGTCGCGACCCGCTGTTCTATAGTGTCATCGACCGCACCAACGGCCAGGTGCAGGGCATTCTCAGCCTGATGTCGATCGTGCCCGAGCATGGCCGCATCGAGATCGGCCACATCGCCTTTAGTGCAGCCATGCAGCGCACACCGAAGGGTACTGAAGCGGTGTTTTTGCTGGGCAAGCTGGGTTTTGAGCTGGGCAATCGTCGCCTGGAGTGGAAGTGCAACAACGCCAACGCCCGTTCCAAGCGGGCGGCGGAGCGCTTTGGCTTTACCTACGAGGGGGTATTCCGCAATCACATGGTGATCAAGGGGCAGAACCGCGATACGGCCTGGTACTCGATTACCGATGAAGAGTGGCCAGGGGTGGCGGCGGGGTTTGAGCGGTGGTTGAGCGAGGATAACCAACCGGCCCAGGGGCAGGTGGAATCACTGCAAGCTTGTCGTGCCAAGCTGAAGTGAGGCGTTGTCAGTACCACCGCTATCGCGGGGCAAGCCCGCTCCCACGGGTAGGCTTGCCCCGCGATAGCGGTCAAACACAAAAAAAAGGGGAGCTATCGCTCCCCAGTGAGGTTAACCGCTTGTAGATGAAGGCTGGCCTCAGCCTTCGATCTCGATCAGGATTTCGCCCGGGGTTACCCGGTCACCTTTAGCCACATGAATGGCGACGACTTTGCCTGCGATGGCCGCTTGCACTTCGGTCTCCATCTTCATCGCTTCGGTGATCAGTACCGCCTGACCCGCCTTGACCACATCACCTTCCTTGACCAGCACATCGACGATGTTGCCCGGCATGGTGGTGCTGACGTGGCCGGGACCACTGGCCTGCTTGCGCTTGCTGCCGCCACCGCCAACGAAGTCGTTGAGCGGCTCGAACACCACTTCTTCCGGCATGCCATCGATCGACAGATAGAAGTGCCGCTTGCCTTCGGCCTTGACGCCGACACCGGTGATGTCGACGCGGTAGGTCTCGCCGTGGACGTCGATGACGAACTCGGTCGGTACGCCCTCGCCGCCCACCGACGCGGCAGCGCCCGCTTCAGGGATTGGCAGCAGCTCTTCAGGCTTGAGGCTGCCAGCTTCACGTTCTTCGAGGAACTTGCGGCCAATGTCCGGGAACATGGCGAAGGTCAGTACGTCCTCTTCGCTTTTAGCTAGGGCACCGATCTCGGCACGCAGCTTGGTCATTTCTGGTTTGAGCAGATCGGCTGGGCGGACGTCGATCACCTCTTCGCTGCCGATCGCCTGGCGGCGCAGCTGCTCGTTGACCACGCCAGGCGCTTTGCCGTAACCGCCTTGCAGGTACAGCTTCACCTCGTTGGTGATGGTTTTGTAGCGCTCACCGGCCAGCACGTTGAAGAACGCCTGGGTACCGACGATCTGCGAAGTCGGGGTGACCAGCGGCGGGAAGCCGAGGTCTTCACGCACCCGCGGGATCTCCGCCAGCACTTCGTTCATGCGGTTGAGAGCGCCCTGCTCCTTGAGTTGGTTGGCCAGGTTGGAAATCATCCCACCAGGCACCTGGTTGACCTGAACGCGAGTGTCCACCGCAGTGAATTCGCTCTCGAACTGGTGGTACTTCTTACGCACCGCGTAGAAGTACAGGCCGATTTCCTGCAGCAATTCCAGATCCAGACCGGTATCGAACTCGCTGCCCTTGAGCGCGGCGACCATCGACTCGGTGCCTGGGTGGCTGGTGCCCCAGGCGAAGCTGGAGATGGCGGTGTCGATGTGGTCGGCGCCGTTTTCTACCGCCTTGAGCTGGCACATGGCAGCCAGGCCGGCGGTGTCGTGCGAGTGGATGAACACCGGCAGCGACTGCTCGGCCTTCAGCGCCTTGACCAGCTCGCCGGTGGCGTATGGGGTCAGCAGGCCGGCCATGTCCTTGATTGCCACCGAGTCGCAACCCATGGCTTCCATCTGCTTGGCCTGGGCAACGAAGGCATCGATGGTGTGCACCGGGCTGGTGGTGTAGGCGATGGTGCCCTGGGCGTGCTTGCCGGCAGCCTTGACCGCTTCGATGGCCACGCGCAAGTTACGCACGTCGTTCATCGCATCGAAGATGCGGAATACGTCGATGCCGTTGACCGCAGCCTTGGCCACGAAGGCTTTGACCACATCATCGCTGTAGTGGCGGTAGCCGAGCAGGTTCTGCCCGCGCAGGAGCATCTGCAGGCGGGTGTTGGGCAGTGCCGCACGCAGTTTGCGCAGGCGCTCCCACGGGTCTTCCTTGAGGAAGCGCACGCAGGCGTCGAAGGTGGCGCCGCCCCACACTTCCAGCGACCAGTAGCCGACCTTGTCGAGCTTTTCGCAGATCGGCAGCATGTCTTCGGTGCGCATGCGGGTGGCCAGCAGGGACTGGTGGGCGTCGCGCAGGATCGTGTCGGTTACGTGAATTTTCTTGGACATTATGGGGTTCCTCACAGGCCTGCGTGGGCGGCGATGGCGGCGGCGATGGCCAGGGCCAGCTCTTCGGGTTTGCGCTTGATCGAGTAGTTGGTCAGTTCTGGGTGGCTTTCAACGAAGCTGGTATTGAACTGGCCGCTACGGAATTCCGGATTACGCAGGATTTCCTGGTAGTACGCGGCGGTGGTCTTGACCCCCTGCACACGCATGTCGTCCAGGGCCCGCAGGCCGCGGTCCATGGCCTCTTCCCAGGTCAACGCCCAGACCACCAGTTTCAGGCACATCGAGTCGTAGAACGGCGGAATGGTGTAGCCGGTATAGATCGCCGTGTCGGTACGCACGCCTGGGCCGCCCGGTGCGTAGTAACGGGTGATCTTGCCGAAGCTGGGCAGGAAGTTGTTCTTCGGGTCTTCGGCATTGATGCGGAACTGCAATGCATAGCCGCGATGCTGGATGTCTTCCTGCTTGACCGACAGTGGCAGGCCGGAGGCGATGCGAATCTGCTCACGGACCACGTCGATGCCGGTGATTTCTTCAGTGATGGTGTGTTCCACCTGAACCCGGGTGTTCATTTCCATGAAGTAGACCTCGCCATCGGCGAGCAGGAACTCCACGGTACCGGCGTTCTCGTAGTCCACCGCCTTGGCCGCACGTACTGCCAGGTCGCCGATGTAGGCGCGCTGCTCCGGTGTCAGCTGTGGGCTTGGGGCGATCTCGATGAGCTTCTGGTTGCGGCGCTGGATCGAGCAATCACGCTCGAACAGGTGCACCACATTGCCAAAGCTGTCACCCAGGATCTGCGCCTCGATGTGCTTGGGATTGACGATGCACTTTTCCAGGAACACTTCGGCCGAACCGAACGCCTTGGTCGCTTCGGAGATCACCCGGGGGAAGGCTTGCTCGAGCTCCTCACGGCTGTTGCAGCGACGAATACCACGGCCGCCGCCACCGGAGGTGGCCTTGAGCATGACCGGGTAGCCAATACGCTCGCCTTCACTCAAGGCTTCGTGGATATCCGCCACGTTGCCTTCGGTACCTGGGGTCACGGGCACCCCGGCCTGGATCATGGTGCGGCGCGCTTCGGTCTTGTCGCCCATGCGGCGAATGACGTCGGCGGACGGGCCGATGAACTTGATCCCGCGCTCGGCGCAGATTTCTGCCAGTTCGGCGTTTTCCGAAAGGAAACCGTAGCCAGGATGCAAGGCATCACAGCCGGTTTCCACAGCCAGGTTGACCAGCTTGCGCGGGTTCAAATAGCCGGCCAATGGCTCGGCACCAATGCTGTAGGCCTCGTCGGCGCGCTTGACGTGCAAGGCATGCCGGTCGGCGTCGGAAAAGATCGCCACCGAGCGAATGCCCATTTCGGCGCAGGCCCGCACGATCCGAACTGCGATTTCACCCCGGTTGGCGATCAGGATTTTTTTTATCACTGGAGTCTTCCCAAAGCCGATGGAACATACGATCCGGTTCTACCGGTCGGCGCGTGACCAGATGCAGTTGGCCAGTCGCATATTCACCCTAGCGCTGAAGGACGATAAACAAAAATCAATATTTATTAGAGGCAGCATTAGCAAAAGCTTATAGTCACGTAACAAGGTTTTGCCGGAGCGCGGAGAAAAATGCGTAAGTCATTGATGCGTATGACATTGCGTCAATTGCAGATCTTCAATGAGGTGTGCGATTTGCGTTCTTACAGCCGGGCCGCCGAGGAGATGGCGCTGACGCAACCCGCCGTTAGTCTACAGATCCGCCAGCTTGAAGAGCTGGTCGGTCAGCCACTGTTCGAATATGTCGGCAAGAAACTCTACCTCACCGAAGCCGCCGAGGCCTTGCAGCGCGCCAGCCGGGATATCTTCGGGCGGCTGGAGAACCTCGATATGCAGCTGTCGGACATGCAGGGTTCACTGCAAGGGCAGTTGAAACTGGCGATCGAATCCAGCGCCAAGTACTTCGTGCCACACCTGTTCGCTGCCTTCAAACAGCGTCACCCGGAGGTCAACCTGACCCTGACGGTGGTCAATCGCGCCCAGGCCATTCGGCGCCTTTCGGATAACCGCGACGACCTGATCATCATGTCCATGGTGCCGCAGGACATGGGCCTGGAGTTCTTGCCATTCCTGAACAATCCGATCGTTGCCGTGGCGCCGCCGGATCATCCGCTGTGCAAGCTGGAGCAGTTGCGCCTGCAGGACCTGGAACCTCATACCCTGCTGATCCGTGAACAGGGTTCGGGTACGCGCAAGGCCTGCGAGGAGTACTTCAAGGACAAGCGCGTGCACTTCACCCAGACCCTCGAAGTGGCCTCCGCCGATGCCCAGCGCGAATGCGTGATCGCAGGCTTGGGAGTTGCCCTGCTGACCCGCCACGCGGTGAACATGGAATTGGCCACCGGAGTGCTCAAGGAGTTGCCGGTCGAGGAACTGCCGCTGTACCGCAGCTGGTGCGTGGTGCAGTCCAAGGCCAAGCGGCAGTCGCCGGTGGCCTTGGCATTTCTGGCGTTCATTCGCAGCGAACGTGCGCTGATCAGCGCGCTTGTGGAGCGTTTTTCGGGGAAGCTGCCGCCGATACCTGCCACACGGTAATCTCCCTCAGATCGGGATAATCGGCGATTTCGCGCAGCAATTGACGTTGCTCGGAGTAGCTTTCGATCGCGCGACGAAACTCCATCCGGCGCTGATCTTTCTCAGCTTGCTTGCGAGCCTTGGCGTTGGGTTGATACGAGCCATCGAAGTCACGAGCCATTGCCTGTCTCCCTGATCGAGTGCGGGAGTTTCAGACTGGCTCGAAGATTTTACGATTTCGCGGCCGAAGGGTGACAGATCGATGAAATGTGCCGCGTCAGTGCCGGTCTCACCTGGAAGCGGGCTTGCCCCGCGATGAAACCGCCACCGGTACCCTGAATCAATCGTCCATGGCCTTGATCGACTTGGGCGACAACCTCAGGCTACGCAAGCTGCGCTTGACGCTCTTGAGGTGATTGACCAGGCTCGGCCCACGCGCCATGGCCACGCCCATGGCCAGCACGTCGATCACCACCAGGTGAGCAATACGCGAGGTCAGCGGGGTGTAGATCTCGGTGTCTTCATGCACATCGATCGCCAGATTGACCGTGGACAACTCGGCCAACGGCGTCTGGCTCGGGCACAGGGTAATCAGGTTGGCGCCGCTCTCACGCACCAGGTTGGCGGTGATCAACAGATCCTTGGAACGCCCCGACTGAGAGATACACACCGCCACATCGCCAGGCTTCAAGGTCACTGCCGACATCGCCTGCATGTGCGGGTCGGAATAGGCCGCCGCGCTGAGCAGCAGGCGGAAGAACTTGTGCTGGGCATCGGCAGCCACCGCACCCGACGCGCCAAAACCATAGAACTCCACGCGCTGGGCATGGGCCATGGCCGTTACCGCCTGCTGCAGCGCGTGCGGATCGAGATGCTCGCGCACTTCCATCAAGGTGTGCAGGGTGGTGTCGAAGATCTTCAGGCTGTAGTCGGCGACCGAGTCGTCTTCATGGATCGCGAACTGGCCGAAGCTGGCGCCAGCGGCCAGGCTTTGCGCAAGCTTGAGCTTGAGGTCCTGAAATCCAGAGCAGCCAATCGCCCTGCAGAAACGCACGATGGTCGGCTCGCTGATACCGACGTTATGCGCCAGATCCGCCATGGAACTGTGCATGACGGCAGCCGGATCAAGTAGCACATGGTCAGCCACTTTCAGTTCCGATTTGCGCAGCAGATGGCGCGATTGGGCGATATGTTGCAACAGATTCACGGGCTGGACTCGGTTATGATCGGCTGGCCGGGATGTAGCTTTCTTGTAGTTATACTACATGACCGGCAACCCGCCCAGTTAAACGAACGTGGAGAGTGGTGGCTTGACTATTCCTTGCGACATTCTGGTCTTCGGCGGCACGGGCGACCTGGCCCTGCACAAATTGCTGCCGGCGCTCTACCACCTGTATCGCGAGGCACGCCTGCACAATGCGGTGCGGATCATCTCTCTGGCCCGGCGCAACCTGAGCCGTGACGACTACCTGAAACTCGCCGAGCGCCATTGCCGGGCCCAGATCGCCCGCCACGATTTCGAAGAGGAAGTCTGGTGGCGCTTCAGCGCCAGGCTCGATTACTTCCCCATGGACGCCTCGCAAAGCGCCGACTTCGGCCGCCTGGCGCGCTATCTCGGCGAGCCAGGAGGACTGGCGCGGATCTACTACCTGGCGACCGCGCCCAACCTGTTCGTGCCCATTGCCAATCACCTGCGCATCGCCGGGCTGGCCGATCACGAAGCACGTATCGTGCTGGAGAAGCCCATCGGCCATTCGCTGGAGTCGGCCACCGCGATCAACGAAGCGATCGGCGCAGTATTCGATGAATCGCAGGTGTTTCGTATCGACCACTACCTGGGCAAGGAAACTGTGCAGAACCTGATGGCGCTGCGCTTTGCCAATGCCCTGCTGGAGCCGGTTTGGCGCAATGGCCAGGTCGATCACGTGCAGATCAGCGTCTGTGAAACCTTGGGGGTGGAGAATCGTGGCGGTTACTACGACCGTGCTGGCGCCACCCGCGACATGCTGCAAAACCACCTGCTGCAGTTGCTGTGCCTGGTGGCGATGGAGCCCCCAGCGCAATTCGACGCCGAAGCGGTGCGCGACGAGAAGGTGAAGATTCTCCGCGCGCTCAAGCCGATCACTGGCCAGGATGTGCAGGACAAGACCGTGCGCGGCCAATACAGTGCCGGGCGCATCGGTGGCCAGGAAGTGCCGGCCTACTATTTTGAAAAAGACGTCGACAATGACAGCGACACCGAGACCTTCGTTGCCGTCCAGGCGCAGATCGACAACTGGCGCTGGGCCGGCGTGCCGTTCTACCTGCGCACCGGCAAACGCATGGCGCGCCGCACCTCGCAGATCGTCATCCAGTTCAAGCCGGTGCCGCATGAGCTGTTCAGCGGCGGCCAGGTCAACCAACTGCTTATCCAACTGCAACCCGACGAGCGCATCAGCCTGCGCATGATGACCAAAAGCCCAGGCAAGGGCATGCGCCTGGAACCGGTGGAACTTGACCTGAACCTGGCACAGGTATTCGGCCAGACCCGTCGCTGGGAAGCCTACGAGCGGCTGCTGCTGGATGTGCTCGACGGCGACTCGACCTTGTTCATGCGCCGCGACGAGGTCGAGGCGGCCTGGGCCTGGATCGACCCGATGCTCAAAGGTTGGGAAGAACACTTCCAGGCACCGCGCCCCTATCACGCAGGCAGTAATGGCCCCGAATCTGCCAACACCCTGCTGACTCGCCAGGGAAGAGCTTGGCATAGCTGAAAGTTTTCTAACTGCATGTGCAGATCGAACAAGTGAAATATGGCGACTCCGCAACACACGTTGCATTCATGGAAGGAGTACGCAATATGACTATCGAAACCAAAGGTTGGGTTGCACAAATGGACAACATGCCTGGCAGCGTCAGCTTCCGGGTATATGGCTCCGTTGTGGTTGCACACCCGGGACTCAATCCCACCCTCAGCGTTCGCGACATTCAGGACAAGTCCTTTGCGCTGGCCCTGGAGCTCAAGCTGGAAGCTGTCGAGGGTATCTATCCTCAGGTCGTCACGGAAAAAACCGTGTCCTTCAAAATGCCGGGCGATCACAGCAACATCCCTAAAGTGGATATCTTCTACCAAGGGCAGTTGATCCATAGCATCACCGATATTCTGGTCACCCACTGACCCACGCGGTGGGGGGCCCTCCTGGGCTCCCTACTTGGTCACACCTTGCAATGCGCTTTGCAACAGTGCCTTGAACGCCCAAGCATCGACAGGGCGACTGATCAAATAGCCCTGAGCCTCATCGCAGCCCTGCTCGCGTAAAAAGCTCAGCTGTTCATTGGTTTCCACCCCTTCGGCCACCACGCCCAACCCCAGGCTCTGGGCCATGACGATGATCGCGCGGGTGATGGCGGCATCCTGACTGCCCTCGTGCAGCCCGCGGATGAACGCCTGGTCGATCTTCACGTAGTCGACCGGGAAGCGCTTGAGGTAGCTCAGTGACGAGTAGCCGGTGCCGAAGTCATCGATGGCCAGTTTCACCCCCAGCTCATGCAGTTGCTCGAAGGTGGCGATGATGTGCTCGACGCTGTCGAGCAATTGGCTCTCGGTCAGTTCCAACTCCAGCAGATGCGGCGCCAGGCCGGTTTCCTCCAGCACTTGGCGCACCAGGCTGATCAACTTGCCCTGGCGCAGTTGATAGACCGACAGGTTCACCGACACGCGAATCTGCAGCCCTTCGCGCAGCCATTCACAGGCTTGCCAGCAGGCCTGACGCAAGACGAATTCGCCCATCGGTGCGATCAACCCGGTCTCTTCCGCCAGACCTATGAACTCCCCTGGCGGGACCATCCCCAACTGCGGATGCTGCCAGCGCACCAGGGCTTCTGCGGCATGCAGGCGGCCGGTGCGCAGGCACAACTTGGGCTGGTAATAAACCAGCAGTTGGCCTTCATCGATGGCCTTGCGCAGTTGGTTCTCCAACTGCAGGCGCTCGACGGTACTGGCGCGCAGGCTTTCGGTATAGAACTGGAAGTTATCCCCGCCCAGATGCTTAGCATGCTGCTTGGCCATGTCGGCCTGGCTGATCAGGGTATTGCCATCGAAGCTGGCATCGGCCAGCACACTGATGCCTACCGAGGCGCTGATGACCACCTCGTGGCCATCCAGGCGCTGCGGTACGCGCAATTTGTCCAACAGCCGGGTAGTCACCCGCACCAGGCTGGAGAGATTGCTGTAGCCATCGAACAACACTGCGAATTCGTCACCCGACAGCCGCGCCACGGTATCGGCCTCCGGCACGGCATTGGCGATGCGCTGGGCGATTTTCTTGATCAGTTGGTCGGCCAGTTCATGACCGAGGCTTTCGTTAAGCAGCTTGAAGCGATCCAGGTCGATATGCAGCAACGCCAGGCTACGGCCACTGACCCGCACCCGCTGGCCGGCCTCATGCAAGCGCAGGCGGAATAGCGCGCGGTTGGCCAGACCGCTCAATTCGTCATAGTGGGCCAAGTAACGCAGACGCTCTTCCGATGCTCGCCGGGCCGACAGATCGGTGAAGAAGCCGACCACATTGCTCAGATTGCCGTGGGCATCGCGCACCCCAGTGAGCTGCAACCATTGCGGGTATAGCTCGCCATTTTTGCGCGCCTCCACCAGTTCGCCCTGCCAGTGGCCGTGTTGGCGCAGGGCTTGATCGATGGCTAGGTTGTGACGACGCACATCGCTGCTACAAGGCAGCTCGAGCAGGTCACGCGCCAGCAGTTCGGCACGCGCGTAGCCGGTCATCTGGCAAAACGCCTGGTTGACTGCCAGCAGTGAGAACTCGGCGTTGAGGATAACGATGCCTTCATTACACGCCTCGAACACCGTCGAGGCGAGGCGCTGCTGCTCTTCGAGGGCTTTTTGCGCGTAGATGCGCTGCAGGTCCTCGCTCAGCGCCTGGTTCTGGAAACGCCGCACCAGGCTACGGTCGATCAACCGGTTGACCTGCCAGGCCACCACCATCAGCGCCGCCAGCAAGATCAGGCCAAGCCAGCCCCAGCCACGCTGGTGACCGGCCTCGAAATAGAACAAGTAGGCAATCGGCGGTAGCAGACAGGGCAAGGCAAAACTGAGAAACGCCGGCAGGCTGACGGCATAGGCGACGCTTGCCGACAACGCCGCCATCCCCAGCAGACCGAAGATCCACGCCTGTTCGGCGAAATTATCCACAGGCACCCAGGCGATTGCGGCGCAGGCCAGGGTCAGGCCACTGAAGGCAGAGCCTGCCAGGAACATGCGCCACCAGTTGGGGCTGGCTTGACGCTCAGCCGTGGCCCTGTCGAACGCGGCGACCTGGATCACCCGAAGGGCCACCAGCGCCAACAGCCAGACCAGCCACGCAGCAACCAGCAGATAGCGCCCAGGGCTCCACAACAGCCAGGCGCAGAGCAAGCCGTTGAGCAGCATGAACAGTGTTGGCAGCAGCGAGCCTTGGTAGAGCAGGCGGGTGCGCTCGATGGAGAGCTGGGTGGCAAATTGCCGTCGCACGCTCCTGGTCTGCGACGATGCGCCGATCGTCGTGCAATCCTGGGTCATAGGGCTGGTTCTTGTTGTGTTCTTGTTAGGGATGACCGCAAACGTGCTGGGAGAATACACAAACGCTGCTTGCGGCCAAACTGCTCTAAGTCATGCCAGGCACACTGACGCATCGGTCAGCCCGATGAATGGCCAGTCTGCCAGGTGAATATTTATACAGTAGAGGTTTGCCCGTTCCCCGACGCCGCCCTAGAATGGCCGGATGCGCACAGATGACCTCTCCCTCCTGCTGAACTCTCTCAACGATGCCCAACGCCAGGCCGTAGCAGCCTCGGTGGGGCGTCAACTGGTGCTTGCCGGCGCCGGTTCCGGAAAAACCCGCGTGCTGGTGCACCGTATCGCCTGGCTGATCCAGGTCGAACAGGCCTCGCCGCACTCGATCCTGTCGGTGACCTTCACCAACAAGGCCGCAGCCGAAATGCGCCAGCGGATCGAGCAGTTGATGGGGATCAACCCCGCCGGCATGTGGGTGGGCACCTTCCACGGCCTGGCGCACCGCCTGCTGCGGGCGCACTGGCAGGAAGCGCGGCTGGCGCAGAACTTCCAGATCCTCGACAGCGATGATCAGCAACGGCTGGTCAAACGGGTGATCCGTGAACTGGGCCTCGACGAACAACGCTGGCCGGTCCGCCAAGCGCAGTGGTTCATCAACGGGCAGAAGGATGAAGGCCTGCGCCCGCAGCACATCCAGCCGGGTGGCGACCTGTTCCTGGGCACCATGCGCAGCATCTACGTGGCCTACGAGCAGGCCTGTGAGCGCGCCGGGGTCATCGACTTCTCCGAGCTGCTGCTGCGCGCGCTGGACTTGTGGCGCGACAACCCAGGTCTACTCGAGCACTACCAGCGGCGCTTCCGCCACCTGCTGGTAGACGAGTTCCAGGATACCAACGCCGTCCAGTACGCCTGGTTGCGCCTGCTGGCCAAAGGCGGCGACAGCCTGATGGTGGTGGGCGATGACGACCAGTCGATCTATGGCTGGCGCGGCGCCAAGATCGAGAACATCCATCAGTACACCGACGACTTCCCCGACGCCGAGATGATCCGCCTGGAGCAGAACTACCGCTCCACCGGCGGCATCCTCAAGGCCGCCAACGCCCTGATCGCCAACAACAGCGATCGCCTGGGCAAGGAGCTGTGGACCGACGTCGGCGAAGGCGAGCCGCTGACGCTGTACGCCGCCTACAACGAGCACGATGAAGCGCGCTACGTGGTCGAGTCGATCGAAAGCGTGATCAAGCAAGGCAGCGCGCGCAGCGACATTGCCATCTTGTATCGCTCCAACGCCCAATCGCGGGTGCTCGAAGAGGCGTTGCTGCGCGAGCGTATCCCGTACCGTATCTATGGCGGCCAGCGCTTCTTCGAGCGCGCCGAGATCAAGAACGCGATGGCCTACCTACGCCTGCTCGAAGGCCGTGGTAACGATGCAGCGTTGGAACGGGTGATCAACGTGCCGCCCCGTGGCATTGGCGAGAAAACCGTCGAGGCGATCCGCGACCACGCCCGCCACAGTCAACTGTCGATGTGGGAGGCGATGTGCCAACTACTCGCCGCCAAAGGCCTCAAGGGTCGCGCTGCCAGCGCCCTGGGCGCGTTCATCGAACTGATCGAGAACCTCGCCGCCAAAGCTGCTGAGATGCCACTGCACCTGATGACTCAAACCGTTATCGAGCAGTCCGGGCTGATCATCTATCACCAGGAAGAGAAAGGTGAAAAAGGCCAGGCGCGGGTAGAAAACCTTGAGGAACTGGTCAGCGCCGCGCGTAACTTCGAAAGCAGCGAAGAAGACGCCGAGCTGTCCCCGCTGTCGGCATTTCTTGGCCACGCTTCGCTGGAAGCCGGTGAATCGCAGGCGGACGAGCACGAAGACAGCATCCAGCTGATGACCCTGCACAGCGCCAAGGGCCTGGAATTCCCCTACGTGTTCCTGGTGGGCATGGAAGAAGGCCTGTTCCCGCACAAGATGAGCCTGGAGGAGCCCGGTCGTCTGGCCGAAGAGCGCCGCCTGGCCTATGTGGGCATCACCCGCGCCATGCGCCAGCTGTACATGACCTACGCCGAAACCCGGCGCCTGTATGGCAGCGAGACCTACAACAAGGTGTCGCGCTTCGTCCGGGAGATCCCGCCGGGGCTGGTACAGGAAGTACGCCTGTCCAACTCGGTAAGCCGCCCGTTCGGCGGTGCGCAGACACAATCGAGCAGCATCTTCGCCAATGCCAGCATTCCGCAGACAGCCTTCTCCCTCGGCCAGCGCGTGCAGCATTCGGTGTTTGGCGAGGGTGTAATCCTCAACTTCGAAGGCTCGGGCGCGCAGGCGCGAGTGCAGGTGAACTTCGCCGAGGGCAGCAAGTGGTTGATGCTGGGGTATGCCAAGCTCGAGGCAATCTGAAGCCGTACTGGCCTCATCGCAGGACATGCCCTTCCTACACGGATTTTCCCTTTCCCTGTAGGAGCGGGCTTGCCCGCGATGAAGCCAGAACTGACACGGCACGATTTCTCTTACAACCATGAAGCAAAAGCCCTACAGCCTGTTTTCCTCTTTCCGTAGAACCATTCAGGCAAAAGCTGGAAACATTATGGCGCTAGCCATGTCTGCTCCATCATGTGCACCATGACGCGCGTGCAATCCACAATCAGGGGATATCCCACTTATGCAACGTTTTCTTAGCATCGCCCTGGCGCTGTGCGTCGGCCTGACGCTGAGCCTGGACGCCAACGCCAAACGCTTCGGCGGCGGCAAGAGCTCGGGCTCCGCGCCTATCCACCAGACTCGCCAGGCTACGCCAACCACGCCTGCTGCCGCACCGACCGCTCCAGGTCGCGCGCCGGCCGCCGCCAGCGGTGCTTCGCGCTGGCTGGGCCCACTTGCCGGCCTCGCGGCCGGTGGCCTGCTGGCCTCCATGTTCATGGGTGACGGCTTCCAGGGCATGCAGATCATGGACTTCCTGATCATGGGCCTGATCGCCTTCCTGGTGTTCCGCTTCATCGCCGCCCGCCGTCGCCAGCAACAGGCTCACGCTGCGCCTGCCGGCCACGCGCCGTTCCAGCGCGAAGCACACACCCAGCAACCGGCTCAACCGTCGATCTTCGGTGGCGCCGCCGCACCTGCCGCCGCCGCGCCGGTGATCAACGCCCCGGCCTGGTTCAACGAGCAAAGCTTCCTGGCCGCCGCGCGCAGCCACTTCCAGTCGCTGCAGCAGCACTGGGATGCCAACGAGATGGACAAGATCGCCGAGTTCGTTACCCCGCAACTGCTCGAGTTCCTCAAGCGCGAGCGTGCTGACCTGGGTGATGGCTTCCAGTCCACCTACATCGATAACCTCGATGTGCAACTGGAAGGCGTCGATGATCGCGCCGACAAGACCATCGCCACCCTGACCTTCCGTGGTCAGTCGAAGACCTCGCGCTTCGATCAGGGTGAAGCTTTCAGCGAAAGCTGGCACATGGAGCGCGCTCAGGGCGAAAACCAGCCTTGGCTGCTCGCCGGTATCCGCCAGAACGGCTGATCCTGACACGCTGCAACAAAAAAACCCCGGGCTTGCCCGGGGTTTTTGCTTTTGCCTCAGCGGGCTACTAGGGTATAACGCGCAGCGTTGTCATCAAGGTAGAGGATGTGAACCGTGGAAGAAGTGATCGAACAACTGCGTGAAGCCAATGAGCCGGTACCGGTGCCCCTGGAGCTTCCTGATGAAGATCAGCTGGTCGAGGTCGAGGAGCAGCTGTTCATCAACATTCCGTTCGTGTTCAAGGAATTTCTGCTGACCGTCAGCGATGTGGTCTATGGCAGCCTTGAGCCAGTGACCGCGACCGATCCGCAGTCGCACACCTACCTGCCGGAAGTGGCGGCCATTGCCTGGGACGCTGGCGTTCCACGTGAATTGATTCCGATCTGCCAGGATGGCGACGACTACTACTGCGTCGAAGAGGACGGCACCGTGGTGCTGTGGTCCGGCGAAGAAGAGATCGTCACCGAAGAAAGCTGGGAATCGGTCTGGCATTGGGCGCGTGACGTCTGGCTGGAAAGCTGAACGAGAGTTATCCGCACAAGATGATGGCTCTTAGCCATTAATGGCCGTAAAATCGCCAGGCTTTCTGCGCCTGGCGACTCGCTACCGTGTCATCCCCTCGGACTTCGATGAAATCTCGCGCAGAGAGCATTTATCTGTCAGTGCGAGTGATCACGGTTGTTTTCCAGGGTCTCCAGCAACGCGATCTGCATGCGCGTATGCACCCGAATCAACCAGCGCCACAGCAGCGCCACGACCACTGCCGCCACCACTACGATCACCAGCAGCAACTCATTGGTCGGCAGAATGCTCGCCGACAACGCCGACAGCAGCAGGAAGATCACCAGCAGCGACAGCAGCGGGATCACCTCGGCGATCACCCGACGCACACGCTGGGTATGCCGCCCGGCCATCTCTGGCTTCACGCCCATCTCCGCCAACAGCATCGATAGCGCCTTGAGCTTGCGATAGGCGGCGATCAGGAATGGCAACGACAACAGCAGTGCCGCGCCCCAGATCAGCGCCTTCTGCTGGCCGATGTCGCCCACCCACTGGCTCAACCAACTGCCGAGCCGTTCGGCGAAGTAACCGCCACTGAAGAAGATCGCGATCACCAGCGCTAGGTTGACCCCGACCTGCAGCAAGATGCGCCGGATCATCGCCGCCAGCATTGCTCCCTCGCCTTGCGGCTGAATACTGCGCAACCATTCGCCATACAGCGACAGCACTCGCGAAACACGGCTCGGGACAATGTTGCCAAGCTTGATCGACAGCGGATCGGCCGCACGAATCAAGTAAGGCGTGAGCAGTGTGGTGATCGCCGAGACGGCCACCGCAACCGGATAAAGAAAGTCGCTGGTGACCTGCAACGTCATGCCCAGCGCGGCAATGATGAAAGAGAACTCGCCGATCTGCGAAAGGCCCATGCCCACCCGAAGTGAAGTGCGGCCATCATTGCCGGCGATAAAAGCCCCCATGCCACAGGAGAGCATCTTGCCCAATACCACCGCCAAGGTGATCACCACGATCGGCCAGGCGTAATCGATCAGCACCTGGGGGTCGATCATCAGGCCGATGGCAACGAAGAAAATCGCACTGAACAGGTCGCGAACCGGCTCGATCAGCCGCTCGATCTTCAGCAGTTGGCGCGATTCGGCCATGATCGCGCCGATCAGGAAGGCGCCTAGGACCATGCTGTACTCAAGCTTGACCACCAGCAGGCAGAAGCCGAAGCACAGGCCCAGCACGGTAATCAGCAGCATTTCGTTGCTTTCGAACTTGGCCACATAGGCCAACAGCCGCGGCACCAGCAAGATACCAATGACCAGCGCGACGATCATGAACAGCGACAGCTTGCCGACGGTGGAGAATACTTCGCCGGAGCTGACCGAACCGCTGACGGCGATACCCGACAGCAGGGCAATGATGCCGATGCCCAAGATGTCTTCAACGATGAGCACGCCGAAGATCAGCTGGGCGAAGCGCTCGTTCTTCATCTTCAGGTCATTGAGCGCCTTGACGATGATGGTGGTCGAGGAAATCGCCAGGATCGCCCCGAGGAACAGCGAATCCATGGTGCTCCAGCCGAACCAGCGACCGATTTCGAAACCGATCCAGATCATCAGGACGATTTCCAGGAACGCCGCGATAAATGCCGTCGCGCCGACCTTGAATAACTTGCGTAGGCTGAATTCCAGGCCCAGGCAGAACATCAGGAAGATCACCCCCAGCTCGGCCAGGGTCTTGATCGTGTCTTCGTCGTGAATCAGGCCAAACGGTGGGGTGTGCGGGCCAATGATGAAGCCGGCAACGATATAGCCAAGCACCACCGGTTGCTTGAAGCGATGGAACAGGATGGTGACCACCCCCGCCACCAGCATGATCACTGCCAGGTCCTGAATAAAGCTGATGGCATGCATGGCGTGGTACTCCTTTTTCACGTTGCCCGGGCAGACCGCTCCTCTGCCGAGGTCATCATCAGCGAGCAGCAGATACATACTGTGTTAAATGCAGGAAAGCCCATGTTGCATGGGCTTGCTCAGGTTAACATCGCGCCTCTGCGCAAAACGTTGGTGCAATATGCAGAAACATGTCGGCCGCTTCGCCTCAGCTAATGGCGCGAATCGCGTGACGATGGAGCGCCTGCCGACGTCCCGTACCAGGATGGGAAATTTCAACAGGGGTCGAAGAAGTGTCCGAAGATGCCCGCCCCGTTTCAGCGCAACCTCACCGTGAGCACACTATGGAACCTGGAAACGCCCAGCTGACTATGACCGTCCTGATGACTCCGGACATGGCCAACTTCTCCGGCAACGTACACGGCGGCACCTTGCTCAAGTACCTCGATGAGGTGGCTTATGCGTGCGCCAGCCGCTATGCCGGCACTTACGTGGTGACCCTGTCGGTCGATCAGGTGGTATTCCGCGAGCCGGTCCACGTCGGCGAACTGGTCACCTTCCTGGCCTCGGTCAACTACACCGGCAACACCTCGATGGAGGTGGGCATCAAAGTGGTAACCGAGAACATTCGCGAGCGCTCGGTGCGCCACTCCAACAGCTGCTTCTTCACCATGGTTGCAGTCGATGACAATCGGCGTCCGGTGCCGGTGCCTGCGCGCCTACCGCAGAGCAGCGAAGAGAAACGCCGCTTCCTGCAAGGCAAGCAGCGCCGGCAGATCCGTCAGGAGCTGGAAAAGCGCTACCAGGACCTGAAGACCGACGCCATTTAAACCGTCAGGCGCTGTGCTTCGAAGCGCACGCGCGGATGGGCAATACGATCCTGGGCCCGTACCAGCTGCAATTCGTAGCTGGCGCTGGCCTGGGTTTCGAGCAGAACCTCGTGCACGGCGGCCGCGCTGAACTCGAACGCCTGCACCCAGCTGTCACCCAACAGCACCCGGGCCAGGAACAGACCAGAGGTCAGGTCGCCGACGCCTACCGGCTGACGCGGGAAGCACAGCAGCGGCCGACGCAGGTGCCAGCTTTCTTCGCGGGTCACCAACAGCATTTCAAAGGTATCTTCAGCGCGGCCCGGGTAGCTCAGGTGCTTGACCAGCACCACTTGCGGCCCCCGCTCGAGCAGGCCGCGCGCCATCGCCACACAATCTTCCAGCGACTGCGCCCGACGCCCACTGAAGCTGTCCAGTTCAAGCTGATTGGGGCACAGGATATCGGCCTTTGAAGCCGCTTGTTCGAGCAGGAACTCACTGACTTCCTCGGGGACGATGCAGCCCTTCTCGGCATGGCCCATGACCGGATCGCACAGGTACAGCGCCTTGGGGTTGACCGCCTTGATCCGTTCCACGCCAGCGAGAATCGCCCGACCTTGCTCGGCACTGCCCAGGTAGCCGGACAACACCGCATCGCAGTGGCCCAACTCGCCAATGTTGCAAATGCCTTCTACCAACGCAGGAATTTGCGCTGGAGCAAGCACTTCTCCCGCCCACTGGCCATACTGAGTGTGATTGGAGAATTGCACGGTATTGAGTGGCCAGACGTTGACCCCGATCCGCTGCATGGGAAACACCGCGGCGCTGTTTCCGGCGTGGCCAAAGACCACATGGGACTGGATAGCGAGCAGATGCGGTGTACGTTTCATGCGGAGTTTTCCAAAGCCGATTCAGGATGAGAGCGTCGCGCAGTATGAACTCGATTGCCACCTGTACGACAGACCAGGGACGCAGTTAAGCTGGATCTACTTGTTTGGAGCCTACGCAAATGTTGACCCTGGAGAACCTCTTCGTCCTGATGCTGCTAGCCACGGTCGGCGCCTGGCTGTGGCACAACCATGGCCTGCGCGAGAAGGCCCTGGCACGGGTCAAGCAGCATTGCGCCAAACTCGACCTGGAGCTGTTGGACGACGCCGTCGCGCTCAAGCGCATTGCCTTCGTGCCTGATGCCAACGGCCGCAAGCGCCTGGCGCGGATCTATAACTTCGAATTCACTGTCACTGGCGAGCAACGCCACCCCGGCACTGTCACCCAGTTCGGCGCACACACCATGCAGATCGAGCTGGCGCCCTACCCGTTCGAGATCAAGACCCCGCCACGCAGCGATAACGTCATCGAGATGCAGCAGTGGCGCCAGGAGCACAATCGCTGGCGCAACGATCAGCGCTAAAGGCGGCAGGCGGCCAGGGCGCTCTGCAGGGCTGGCGTGGGCTGCGGCTGAGCGAAGATCAGCTCGATGCGAGAATCCTTGCGCCATTCGCTTGAGTGCCAATCCACGGCACTGGCCTGCAGGCCATTGAAGGATTGCCAGCCCGCTGCGCTGTGGATAACTCCCTTGGCCCTGCGCCAGGGCCAAGCGCGGAGAAACGCCTGTAATTGCGACACATCGAACCGCTGGCTGGGATGCCAGCGCCAGCCAATACTCCAACCCCCTTCACCTTGTTGCGCCAGGCAAATCGGCTGGGATGGATCTGTCCACAGGGCTACAAGCGGCGCAGAAGTGTTTTCCACAGGCAGCTCAACCTCCCCAGAGTTGGCTAGATCGCTTGTGGAAAAAATTGGCAGCTGCGCCAGGGGAAACTCGCCGTGCTCGGTCCAGTACCTTGGAAGGTCAGGCAGCTGTTGAGTTATCAACAACCTCCGCTGTTCATCCACAGCTTCAGATTTGTTAAATATCAACAAGTTAGCGGCGGATAACGCCTGCTCTTGCGTCTGTGGTAATGGCTCACCTCGCGCCAGCGCAAGGGCATCGAGCACCATGATCATGGGCTGCACATTGAGCACTCCGGTCCAGGGTGCCTGCCCCAACTGCTTGAGCAGCTGGAGTGGATGACCCAAACCCGACGGCTCTATGAACAAGCGATCAGGACGGGCTTTGCGCAGCAAGCGAGCCAAGCCGATCTGAAACGGCATGCCGTTGACGCAACACAGGCATCCTCCCGCCACTTCGCCAATCGCCACGCCATCCTCGTCGCGGCTAAGCAGCGCAGCATCGAGGCCGATCTGGCCGAATTCATTGACCAGTACCGCCCAGCGCTCGGTGGCCGGACGCTGAGCGAGCAGCTGCCGGATCAGGCTGGTCTTGCCAGCGCCCAGTGGGCCAGCAATCACGTGGGTAGGAATGTTCTGCAACATGGATGCGCATCGAGACGGAATCAACCTTCACTATGCCCCGTCATGCCAACCAGTCAAGGCTAAGCAACAGGCGGCGCTCGCCGGGTGCGGTCATCGGTGAGCGGTGCACCAGCCCTGCCCCTTCATTGCCCAGCCACTTTTCGCCCTTGAGTATTGCAACCTCCCCGGCCTGCAAACGCTGAATGTTATCCACAGCCGGATGAGCGGTGTGAAGTTGTCCACGGTCTATTGCCTCCTCCTTGAGCCACTCGCTGCCGGCACCGATATACGTGGTCAACAGTCGCAAAGGGACCTTATCCACATGGAAGCGCGGACACATGGCGCCCTCCAGCACCCGCAAGCGCAGGCCAATCCGGCGCGCGCCCAGCAGGCAGGTGTAAGCGGCCACCAGCCAGGCCACGTCGGCGACGAAGCTCTCATAGCCATGCAGATCCGCCGCTCCCGGTAGCAAGCCTGGTAACTGCGGCGGGTGACGTTCATCCACATCGATCACCCGTTCATCTGCCAGTAGCGGGTTTAGGCTGAGCAGTACTGTGGAAAAGTCTTCGACCTGCGCTGGGAGGCGTCGCTGCCAAGCGGCGAGGTTAACGCCATCCTGCAGTATTTCAGCCAACACCTGCGGCGATTGGCCGAACACCTGGGAGATATCCACAGCGCGCGTGGTACTCATGCCGCCATCTCGTCATGCCAAGCACCGAAAGGATCGGGTAAACGTAGCCAAGCCATTGGACCCGCCTGCATCTCTTCATCAGTCAACAAGCAGGCGTCCAGCTCTGTGGATAACCTGGCAAAGTCGATGTTCTGACCAATGAATACCAGCTCCTGCCGACAGTCGCCTACCTCTGCTGTCCACTGCTTGAGAATCGCCGCAGTATTGTCTTCATCCTGTGGCCATTGCTCGCGCGGCACGAAGCGCCACCAGCGCCCGGCCAAACCATGGCGCATCATGCCGCCTGCCTGGGACCAGCTGCCGGCTTCCTGGTACTTGCTGGCCAGCCAGAAGAAGCCCTTGGAGCGCAGCAAGCGGCCATTGCTCCAAGGCTTGTGGATAAAGTCGAAGAAACGCTGCGGGTGTAGCGGACGACGCGCCTGCCAGCTGCTGGCAGCGATGCCATACTCCTCGGTCTCGGGCACGTGTTCGCCACGCAGCTCTTGCAGCCAACCCGGCGCCTGCGCCGCCTGATCGAAGTCGAACAAGCCGGTATCGAGGATTCGCGCCAGCGGCACTTGGCCCATCACCATCGGCACGATCTGCGCCCGGGCATTGAGGCTACGCAGGATCGCCGTGAGCTCTTCACGCTGATCCTGGCTGATCAGGTCGATCTTGCTCAGCAGCAGCACGTCGGCGAACTCGATCTGCTCGATCAGCAAGTCGCTGATCGAGCGCTCATCCTCTTCGCCCAAAGTTTCGCCGCGGCTGGCCAAGCTATCGGCCGCTTGGTAATCGCGCAAAAAATTTAAACCGTCGACCACAGTGACCATGGTATCCAAGCGCGCCATATCGGACAGGCTACGGCCTTGTTCATCTCGGAACGTAAACGTCTCGGCCACCGGCAGGGGTTCGGAAATACCGGTCGACTCGATCAACAGGTAATCGAAACGCCCTTCCTCGGCGAGCCGCGCCACTTCCTCAAGCAGGTCTTCGCGCAAGGTGCAGCAGATGCAGCCATTGCTCATCTCGACCAGTTTTTCTTCAGCGCGATTAAGGCTGACATTGCGCTGCACCTCGCTGGCATCGATGTTGATTTCGCTCATGTCGTTGACGATCACAGCGACGCGCAAGCCATCACGATTGCGCAGGATGTGATTGAGCAAGGTACTTTTGCCCGCGCCTAGAAAGCCGGACAACACGGTGACAGGGAGACGGTTGGACATGGTGGACCTCTTCAGGCGGACGCATTCGAAACGATGCATTGCACAATGTTATAATATAACAATACAATTTCGCCAAGCCGTGCTGCCCAATGGCATGCCTGGAGAAGCCTATGAAACTGCCCTGTGCCTTGGCGCTATTGCTGATTGTGACACCGGCACACCTGCTGGCTCTGCCGCAAACCAATCTGGCGCTGTGTACGCGAAGCGCCACGCTGCTCGCCTGCAAGGATGGCAACGGTAATTACTACAGTGTGCGCAGCGAAGGTAGCTCTCTGTATCTGCGCGGCTTTGAAGCGGCGAGCAAAAGACTGTGGGCGCAAACCAACACCGGTTACGGCCGTACGACCTTCTATACCGGTCTGGCGAGCGATGGAGAAGCATGGTTCGGCTACAGCCGTCGAGTTGGTTGGACCACCTTGAACCGAGTTTCCAGCTCCAGCGGACAACGCTTCAACTTGCACTGCAGCCTGATTGGCGGATGCCGCTGACGATATTTTTGATGGGTACCCTAATGACCAGCTTGAAACTCCCCGATGTGGCAAAACAAACCACTCAGCGCACCCAGCCTTTGGACTGGGTCGGCATGCAGGGCATCGCGTTGCCCGTACAGTTTGAAGGGCGAACGCTAAGTGCTCGTGCCAGTGCAGGGGTTAACCTGAATGACGGCAAGTCGCGGGGTATTCATATGTCGCGGCTGTATCTGGCCTTGGAGAGCCTGGAGCAAAGCGAACTGAGCCCGCAGGTATTACGGCGCCTGCTGGCGACCTTTCTCGACAGCCATGCAGGGCTTTCTTCTGCCGCTTACCTGAGCCTCACCTTCGAGCATCTGTTGAAAAGGCCTGCCCTGGTCAGCCCACTTTCTGGTTGGAAAAGCTACCCGGTATCGGTTGATGCAAGCATCAAAAACGAGATGTTCCACGTGGAACTATTTGTGCAAATTCCCTATTCATCCACCTGCCCTTGCTCGGCGGCGCTGGCTCGGCAGCTTATTCAGCAGCAGTTTCTAGCTGACTTCAGCCATGCTGACTTGAATCGCGAGGCGCTTTTGCAATGGTTGGGTAGCAGTCAGGGAATCGTAGCCACGCCTCACAGCCAGCGCAGCGATGCACAAGTAAAAGTGCGCCTGCGTGATGCTATGCAAACGTTGCCGATTACTGGGCTGATCGATCGAGTAGAAGGCGCCTTGGGCACGGCAGTACAAACTGCGGTCAAGCGCGCCGATGAACAGGCCTTCGCATTGGCCAATGGACAAAATCTTATGTTCTGCGAAGACGCCGCCAGGCGAGTCCACCTCGCCCTACGGGAAGTGGAATGGTCGAGCGGATTTAACGTGCGCGTGGAACATGCCGAAAGCCTGCATGCCCATGACGCTGTGGCGGTCAGCGAGTGGCAGTGGTAATTGCCGAGGGGCCGCGCTGCGACCCCAAATGACTTAACTTCAAGAACGTGGTTTGACTGTTCCACAGTCGTTGCCCAACCACACCGCTCGCGTATTCATGCTGCCTTGCTGTTGAACACCCGAAGCATTGAACGTGCCGTTGACCTTGGTGGTGAACTCACGATCGCTGAGGAAAGTCGCCTCGCCAGTGCCCTGTGCCTTCGGGCAGCTGAACTGGAACTTCCAGACATTGCCGCTGCGGTCGGTGATCTTTTGCGTACAGCCCGACTGCGGATCCTGCAACGGGATGTCATCAGTCTTGACCTGCTCCGGCGTCAGGCAAGAACGCACACCATTACCTGCCACGGTAATCCCCTGTTTTGCCAACACGCCTTCCATCATGGCGCGCTGCTCGGGCGGTAGGTTCTTCAACTGTCCGAGCATGAAGCCCATGTCGGGCAACGGCTTGCCGTCGACCTGCATATTGCTGGTGGTCAGCTCCCACAGGCCGGGTTGCAACATCTGCGCATTGACCAGTGGGCTGGCCAGACCCACGACCAAGGCGAAAAGTGGCAGACGAATCTTCATCGATGGATGCTCCTTAGCATTACCGGCAATCTGGCCGGACAGAGCTTAGACGTCATTTTCGTGATTGGGTTGCAAGCCAGCCCATTAACGTGGTCTGTTAGCTGAAGTGATTTCGCCAAGCAGGATGCGTATGGATTACCACAGCCCCTACTTCTTCGGTTACGTGCTCGGCCTCATCCATTTGCTCGGCATCATTGCCGCGCTCCATGCAGTGTTCACCGTGCGCACTGCCCAAGGTGCAATCGCCTGGGCGATGCCGCTGTTCTTCATTCCCTACCTGACCTTGATCCCCTATCTGGTTTTCGGCGCCCGCTCCTTCAATGCCTACATCCAGGCCAGGCGCCAGGCCAACCAGGAAATGCACGTGGCCATGGCCAACCTCAACTGGCGGCCATGGGTCGAGGAAGCACTCACCGCGCGCGAGTCCGACAGTTATGCGGCGCTGCGGGCAATGCCCAAGTTGGGTCGCATGCCGTGCCTGGCCAATAACGACGTCAAATTGTTGATCGATGGACAAGCCACTTTCGATGCCATCTTCGCTGCTATCGCTCAAGCGCGGCGGGTGGTGTTGGTGCAGTTTTTTATCATCCACGACGACGCCATTGGCCGTGAGCTGCAACAGCTGCTGTTGCGTAAAGCAGCCGAAGGTGTGCAGATTTTTGTCTTGTATGACCGGGTGGGGAGCCACGCCCTACCCGCCAGCTACAGCCAGGTATTGCGCGGTGGCGGGGTACAAATCAAGGCGTTCGCAACTCGCAGTGGCTGGTTCAATCGCTTCCAGGTCAACTTCCGTAACCATCGCAAGATCGTCGTGGTCGACGGGCTGGAAGGTTTTGTCGGCGGGCACAACGTCGGCGACGAATACCTGGGTGGCCACCCTCGGCTGTCGCCCTGGCGCGATACCCATGTGCAAATCAGTGGGCCGGTGATTGCGTGCCTGCAAGAGTCATTCGCCGAAGATTGGTATTGGGCCACCCGTGAGTTGCCCCCGTTGATCCTACCCGACACCTATCCGGACAACGGCGTGCTGTGCCAATTGCTCGCCAGTGGCCCGGCCGACCCACAGGAAACCTGTTCACTGTTCTTCGTCGAGGCCATCCAATCCGCCACCCACCGGGTGTGGATCACTACCCCCTACTTCATCCCCGATGAGGCCGTGTTTGCCGCACTGCGTTTAGCCGTACTGCGCGGGGTTGATGTGCGCATCCTGATTCCGGCTCGACCTGACCATCGCATCGTCTATGCCGCGTCCAGCCTGTTCGCCTTCGAAGCGGTGCGTGCCGGCGTGCGCATGTTCCGCTATCAGCCGGGGTTCCTGCACCAGAAGGTGGTGCTGGTGGATGACGAAGTCAGCGCGATCGGTAGTGCCAACTTGGACAACCGTTCGTTTCGCTTGAACTTCGAGATCACCCTGCTGACCGTGGACCGGGCCTTCGCCGATCAGGTGCAAGCGATGCTGCTCAACGACTTTGACCAAGCCAAGGAGATCACTGCAGAGGACAGCCGCGATACCCATCGCCTACAACAACTGGGGATGCGTATCGCGCGGCTGATCTCGCCAATCCTTTGAGGGGTCAGTTAGCGGTAGAGGTCTTCGCGAGTCCAGGGCAGGTCATGATGACCATCCGCGTAAGGCTTCACCGCGAGAATCTGGTGCAGGTTGATCCAACCCTTGCTGAAGGCATAGGCGCAGCCTGCCAAGTACAGGCGCCATATGCGCAGGGTCTTCTCCGGCACCATGGCCGCCGCCCGGTGCAACTGGTGCTCTAGGTTCTCGCTCCAGTGATGCAGAGTCTTGGCGTAGTGCATGCGCAGGCTTTCGACATCGACCACCTCCATGCCTGCCTTGCAAATGCTGCTACTGATCATCGACAGGTGGGGCAACTCACCGTGGGGGAAGACATAGCGGTCGATGAACTCGCCTGCACCTCGTCCGACCGGCCGACCATCGACGTGTTTGGCGGTGATGCCGTGGTTCATCACCACGCCCCCTTCACGCACCGCGCCAAATAACTTCTGGCAATACAGATCGAGGTTGGCGTGACCAACATGCTCGAACATGCCGACGCTGACCACTTTGTCGAAACGGCCATCCTGGGGTAGGTCACGATAATCGAGAATCTGTAGCTCGACCCGTTTGCCCAGGCCTTCCTCTTTGACCCGCTCGCGCGCCAGCTTCAATTGCTGTTTGCTCAAGGTAATGCCAAATACCCTGGCGCCATATTCACGCGCAGCGAACCGCGCCAGCCCTCCCCAGCCACAACCGACATCGAGCAAGTAATCATCTTGCTGCAGGCGTAGCTTGCGACACAGGTGGTCAAATTTGTCCTGTTGGGCCTGATCGAGCGTGTTGTCCGCCTCCTTGAAATAGGCACAGGAGTACGCCATGTCCTGATCCAGCCAGAGCTGGTAGAACTCATTGGAGACATCGTAGTGATAAGAAATCGCCTCGGCGTCAGTGCGCTTGTCGTGAGCTGTGCGCACAGGTAGCACCTCAGCTTCGTCCTTGAGCAGTGCTTCGCTGAGTTCATCACAGACGCGAATGGCTTCGCCGATATCGCCTTCCAGTTCCAGCTTGCCTTCAACGAAGGCGCTACCCAGTTGATCCATGCTCGGGTGAGTCAGCTGACTGATCAGCTGGGGCTCCTTGACCAGTATGGTCACTTGCGGGCTTGGCCCCAGATCGAACTGGTTGCCGTCCCAGAGCTTCAGGCGTAGTGGCAAATGCAGGCTCTGCAACGCGGGTGGAAGTTGCGCAAGCATGAAATGACCCTCCCTTTGAATTTCGGACGTCTGCGAAATAGGGTAGTTCATTCATGCGAAGTTTCCGTTTAACCCGACCTTGGTCTAAAACTTCCTGGCTGCCAGTCGCGGCCGAAGGATTGTATACAATCTTCGCTGCGACTAATCTTGTGCCCCTCTGCGCTTCCTCATCCTGGAGTAATCCCATGAAATCTTATGATGTCGTGATCATCGGTGGCGGCCCTGGTGGCTACAACGCAGCCATCCGCGCTGGCCAATTGGGCCTGAGCGTGGCCTGCGTCGAAGGCCGCAGTACCCTCGGTGGCACTTGCCTGAACGTCGGCTGCATGCCCTCCAAGGCATTGCTGCACGCCTCCGAGCTGTACGAAGCAGCCTGCGGCGAGGAGTTCGCTCACCTGGGCATCGAGGTCAAACCGACCTTGAACCTGGCGCAGATGATGAAGCAGAAAGACCAGAGCGTGACCGGCCTGACCAAGGGCATCGAGTACCTGTTTCGCAAGAATAAGGTCGACTGGATCAAGGGTTGGGGCCGTCTGGATGGCGTAGGCAAAGTCATCGTCAAAGCTGAGGATGGCAACGAAACCACCCTGCAGGCCAAGGACATTGTCATTGCCACCGGATCCGAGCCCACTCCCCTGCCCGGCGTGACCATCGACAACCAGCGCATCATCGACTCCACTGGCGCGCTGTCGCTGCCACAGGTGCCCAAGCATCTGGTAGTGATCGGCGCCGGTGTGATCGGCCTGGAGCTTGGCTCGGTGTGGCGCCGCCTGGGTAGTGAAGTCACCGTGATCGAGTACCTGGATCGAATCTGCCCCGGCACCGACGAAGAGACCGCCAAGACCTTGCAGAAGGCGTTGGCCAAACAAGGCATGCGCTTCAAGCTCGGCAGCAAAGTAACCCAGGCCACCCCTTCAGCTGATGGCGTCAGCCTGAGCCTGGAGCCGGCAGCAGGTGGCACCGCTGAAACCCTGCAGGCTGACTACGTGCTGGTGGCTATCGGTCGTCGTCCGTACACCCAGGGCCTCAACCTGGAAAGCGTCGGCATTCAAACCGACAAGCGCGGCATGCTCGCCAACGAGCATCACCGCAGCAGCGTGCCAGGCATCTGGGTGATTGGCGATGTCACCTCCGGGCCAATGCTTGCGCACAAGGCTGAGGATGAAGCGGTGTCATGTATCGAGCGAATTGCCGGCAAGGCTCACGAGGTGAACTACAACCTCATTCCTGGGGTGATCTACACCCGTCCGGAACTGGCCAGCGTCGGCAAGACCGAAGAGCAGCTCAAGGCCGAAGGCCGCGCCTACAAGGTCGGCAAGTTCCCGTTTACCGCCAACAGCCGGGCGAAGATCAACCATGAGACCGAAGGCTTCGCCAAGGTGCTGGCCGATGCCAATACCGATGAGGTCTTGGGCGTGCATCTGGTCGGCCCGAGCGTTAGTGAAATGATCGGTGAGTTCTGCGTGGCGATGGAGTTCTCAGCGTCGGCCGAGGATATCGCCCTCACCTGCCACCCGCATCCGACCCGCTCCGAGGCCTTGCGCCAGGCGGCGATGAATGTGGATGGGATGGCGATGCAGATCTGATAGTGCGCAGCCCAATCGCAGCGGCGCACCGCCGCTGCGATTTACCCGCGCGTTATCACACTGGCAACACAGGCTGCTGAAAACGAGCTGCCAAAAACGGAGTGATATCCAGCGGCAATGTCTCGTTGTGGATAACCTTGTCCAACATCACCCCGGTAATCGCCGATGTCAGAATCCCGGTACGGAAATGTCCACAGGCATTGAAGTATCCCTGCACCTCATCCACAGCCCCGAGGATCGGCAGCTCATCCGGTGACCCCGGCCGCAGCCCCGCCCAGGTCCGCTTGAGGTTCACCTGCGCCAGCTCCGGCACGCAGCGCACCGCGCCCTGCACCAGTCCACTGATTTCCGGGAAGGTGTTGTTGACATCAAAGCCCTTCTCTTCAGTAGTACTGCCAATCAGGATCTCGCCGTTGTCCTTTTGCGCCATGTAGCAATCGCTGGTGGTAATGCAGCCATCCAGCAGTTTCGGCAGGCGTTCGGTGAGCACGATCTGGCCCTTGACCGGCTTGACCGGAATAGCCGTTCCAGTCGCCCACTCGCTCAGCTCGGCAGCCCAGGCGCCAGCCGCATTGAGCAGGGTATGGCAGTGGAAGTCTCCCGCTGGTTCGGTGCGCACACCCTTGATCCGCGCCCCTTGATGCATAACACCCGTTACCCGGGTATTCAGATACAAGTCGACGCCATTCTGCCGAGCCGCCTCCAGATAGGCATCGCCCAGGCGGAACGGGCTCACCTGGTGATCGCAGAGAAACTCGAGCGCGCCGGTTGCCTGCAAGGTCACTGCCGGCTCTGCTTCACGCAACGCCCTGCGATCAAGCCAACGTACCTGCTCGGCCAGGTGAGGGATCTGCTTGACGATGTGTTCGGCGTAAAGCTGGTCCTCTTCATCCTGAATCACGTACTTCAAACCGGTACGCTCGAACTTGAAGTCCATGCCATGGCGCTCGATCAGCTCCTGGTGCAGCTGTGGATAAAGCGCGTTCGACTGCAACGCCAGGTCGAAGAAGCACTGCGGGAGGATATGCGGCGTGCTCGAATCCACGGCCACCGCGGCCCCATGGGCTTCACGCTTGGCCCGCGAAGACAGCATGCGAAAGAAGATCACCCCGCAGCCCAGCCCCACCGATTCACCAATGGCCCACAATCCGCCAGCCGACGCGCGAGTGGCATTGCCGGGGCGCTTGTCGTCGATCAAGGCAATGCGCAGGTTGCCGCGCTTGGATAGCTGATAGGCGCATGAAGCGCCGATAACGCCGCCGCCAGCGATCACGATATCGTAAGTCTTGCTCATGCTCAGGCCTCCGTGGCCAAGTGCTGAAAGGCTGAGAAAGGCACCGGGTCTACCGGAAACCGTGGTCGCAGCCAGCCGACATCGGCCCGGCCTGTCGCCGCCCGCAGGCGATCACTGCAATAGCCCACGCACATGCGCCCTTGGCAGTCGCCCATGCTCACCCGAGTGCGCATCTTCAAGCTGGCCATGTCTTGCACGCCCTGTTCGAGCGCCAGGTCGATAGCGTCGCGGGTAACCTGCTCGCAGCGACAGATCACCGTATCAGCCTGGGGCAATTCAATCTGCGCTGCGCCGCGTGCGGTAAAGCGCTCGACCCCGGAGCGAAAGCGTTGGATCGAAGCCAGCTTGCCCAAGTACAGTTCTCGCCGCTCGATCGCCTGCTCAGCGCTGAGCACCGCCAACTGCTGCAATATCGATACGGCGGCTAAACGCCCAGTCAGCATTGCCGCCTCACCCCCGCGTATACCTGCCATGTCACCCGCCAAGTGGATATGCGGCAGGCTGCTTTGCTGCCAGACATTAGCCTCGGGCCGCAGGTAGCCGTCGTCGCTGAAACCATGCGCCAGCCCCAGTTGCTGGCTGAGCTGAGTGCGGGGAATAAAGCCGTAGCCGACGGCGAGCGTTTGCACCCGTTCCCGCTGCACGCGAGTCAAATCCGGCTGCCAGTCCTGGGTGTAAGGCGCGACGCTTACCTCATTCAGCTCGCCGTCGCCTTGGGCAGCGACCACGCCCCAGCCATAGTGCATGGGAATTCCATTGAGCTTCATGTAGGCCAGCATGCTCAAGCCGTCGAGAAATAGCTGAGGCTTGTTCAACAGCGCCAGGCTCTCGCGCGCTATGCGGTTGAACGCGCACGCTTCGTAAACCCCCGCAACTTTGGCGCCGGCAGCGTGCAGCTGGCAGGCCACCAGTGGCAGCAATGGCCCAGTACCGGCGATCAAGGTACTGCCCAGCGGCTTGACCACCCCACTCTTGATCTGCAACTGCAGGCCGCCGAGCAGCATCACGCCGGGTAAAGTCCAGCCAGGGAACGGCACGTTACGTTCATGACAACCGGCCGCCAGCAGCAGCTGGGCAAAGTCGATTTCATGCAGGTGCTCGTCACCATCGAGCACCATCAAGCACTGCTCATTGCCTCCAACCACGCGGCTGTTCAGACGCAGGTCGATATGCTCGGTACACAGGGCGAAATCTTCGTGCAGCGTGTTCAACGCCTTGGCATAGCGCGCCCCCAGATAGCCGAGGTCGACGCCCGCCCGCAGCGGACCGCGATAGACCACCCCGCCTGGGCGCGAAGCTTCGTCGAACAGCAGGCTGGCGACGCCATGCTCAGCCAGCTCGATAGCTGCCGCCATGCCTGCCGAACCACCACCAACGATCACCGGACGCAGGCTCATGAGTGCTCCTCCGGCGAGATGCGGTTGAACTGGGTTTCGATGTGCATGCCAGCGCGAACCACTGTCTGACAGGCGCGGCGTTTGGCTCGTCCATCAATGGCGACCAGGCAGCAATGGCAAACGCCCATTCCACAGAAAGCGCCACTGACGTGGCCATGATCATTACGCGCCACTTGGCGCAGGCCAACGGCGTTCAAGACACTGAGTACGGTTTCACCCGGAGCGGCGGCGACGGCAACGCCATTGAGGTGGAGGGTCAGGTGATCTGCCGGAAGGGGCTGGATATCGAGGATTCTTTCCATTAGGTATTACCTTGTCGTCCATGTTCAACAGGGGACACAAGGTAAGCCAGCTTCTGATGGAAAAGATTGACCTATGCCGGATTAGACCTGTGAGACATTTCCTATAAATACGAAGGAAAAAGCCCTGCTCATGACTTCAGGGCATTTGATCTTGGAGCTGCGTTTCAGCCCATCGCGGGGCAAAGCCCGCCCCTACAGAGTGACGCTTTCTTTGGATAGGCGCCGTTTTTGTAGGAGTAGGCTTGCCCCGCGCTGGGCGGCACAACGGCCGCCAAGTCTAGACTGCACAGTGCACTAGATCACTCCACGGTAACCGACTTAGCCAGGTTACGCGGCTGGTCTACGTCGGTGCCCTTGAGCACCGCAACGTAGTACGACAGCAGCTGCAGCGGGATGGTGTAGAGAATCGGCGACAGTGCATCGCTAACGTGCGGCACCTTGACCACGTGGGTGCCTTCGCCATTGCTCATGCCAGACTGTTCGTCAGCGAACACCACCAGCTCGCCACCGCGGGCACGAACTTCCTGCAGGTTGGACTTGAGCTTCTCCAGCAGTTCGTTGTTCGGGGCCACGGTAACTACCGGCATGTCGCTGTCGACCAGCGCCAGCGGGCCATGCTTGAGCTCGCCGGCCGGGTAGGCTTCGGCGTGGATGTAGGATATTTCCTTGAGCTTGAGCGCGCCTTCCATTGCCACCGGGTACTGCGCGCCACGGCCGAGGAACAGGGTGTGGTGCTTGTCGGCAAACAGCTCGGCGATCTTCTCGACCGTGCCGTCCATGGCCAGGGCTTCACCCAGGCGAGTCGGCAAGCGACGCAGTTCTTCGACCAACTCAGCTTCGACGCCTGCCTCCAGGGTGCCGCGAACCTGGCCCAATGCCAGGGTCAGCAGCATCAGCGAGACCAGCTGGGTGGTGAAGGCTTTGGTCGAGGCCACGCCGATTTCTGGGCCGGCCAGGGTCAGCAGGGTCAGATCGGATTCGCGAACCAACGAGCTGATGCCCACGTTGCAGATCGCCAGGCTGCCAAGGAAGCCCAGCTCCTTGGCATTGCGCAGGGCCGCCAAGGTATCGGCGGTTTCACCCGACTGGGAGATCGAGACGAACAGGGTGTCTGGCTGCACCACTACCTTGCGATAGCGGAACTCGCTGGCCACTTCGACCTGGCACGGAATGCCAGCCAGGCCTTCGAGCCAGTAACGGGCGACCATACCGGCGTGGTAGCTGGTGCCACAGGCGACGATCTGTACGTTACGCACTTTGCCAAACAGCTCGGCTGCCTGTGGGCCGAATGCTTGCACCAACACGTGATCACTGCCCAAGCGACCTTCCAGGGTGCGCTGAACGACGGTTGGCTGCTCGTGGATCTCTTTGAGCATGAAGTGGCGATAAGCGCCCTTGTCCGCCGCCTCGGCACCTTCGTGGTACTGCACCGCCTCGCGCTGGACTTTGTTGCCAGCCTGATCCCAGATGTTGATCTGGTCACGGCGGATCTCGGCGATATCGCCCTCTTCGAGGTACATGAAGCGGTCGGTGACCTGGCGCAGGGCCAACTGGTCGGAAGCGAGGAAGTTTTCCCCATGGCCCAGGCCGATTACCAGCGGGCTACCGCTACGCGCTGCAACCAGGCGGTCTGGCTGCTTGACGCTGATCAGCGCCAGGCCATAGGCGCCGTGCAGGCGTTTGACCGCGAGCTTGAGGGCGTCGGCCAGATCTGGCGTGCTCTTGAGGGTGTGGTGAATCAGGTGGACGATCACTTCGGTGTCGGTTTGCGAAACAAACGGGTAGCCCAGCGCTTTGAGCTCTTCACGCAGGGCTTCGTGGTTTTCGATGATGCCGTTGTGCACCACTGCCACTTCGTGGCCGGAGAAATGCGGGTGAGCATTGGTCTCGGTAGGTGCACCGTGGGTTGCCCAGCGGGTGTGGGCGATGCCCAGTTGACCCGCCAGCGGCTCGGCAGCAACAGCGGCTTCCAATTCGCTGACCTTGCCGATCCGACGACGACGCTCAAGGGTACCGTCTTGGGTATAGACGGCCAGCCCTGCGCTGTCATAGCCACGGTATTCCAGGCGCTTGAGGCCTTCGATCAGGATGGTTGTGATGTTGCGCTCGGCTACGGCACCGACGATTCCACACATAATTAATGCTCCTGGCTGATCGCGGCGCAGATCAGGTTAATGCCGCGGGCTTTGAATTCTTCGCGTGCCGCTGCAGGCAGGCGGTCATCTGTAATCAGGGTGTTGATGCTGCTCCACGGCAGCTCGAGGTTGGGAATCTTGCGCCCAACCTTGTCTGACTCGACCATCACGATCACTTCGCGGGCCACCTCCGCCATCACCCGGCTCAGGCCGAGCAGTTCATTGAAGGTGGTGGTGCCACGTTCGAGGTCGATACCATCGGCACCGATGAACAGCTGGTCGAAATCGTATGAGCGTAGTACCTGCTCGGCGACCTGGCCCTGGAACGACTCGGAGTGCGGGTCCCAGGTGCCGCCTGTCATCAACAGCACTGGCTCATGTTCGAGCTCGCTGATGGCACGGGCGACGTTCAACGAGTTGGTCATTACTACCAGACCCGGCTGGCGGCCCAGTTCAGGGATCATGGCGGCGGTGGTGCTGCCACTGTCGATGATGATCCGCGCATGTTCGCGAATTCGGGCAACGGCGGCGCGGGCGATCGCTTGCTTGTAGCGCGACACCGGCTGCACGGCTTCGCCGAGCAACTCCTGGGGCACCGGGACAGCGCCGCCATAACGGCGCAGTAGCAGGCCGTTGGCTTCAAGCGCAGCGAGGTCTTTGCGGATGGTCACTTCCGAAGTTTCGAAACGCTTGGCCAAGTTATCCACACTCACTTCACCCTGCTCGGTGAGCAAGGCCAGGATATTGTGACGGCGCTGGGGCGTGTTTCGTTTCGACATGACAGGTTAAGTTTCGATTCGAAAGATAATGATTGCAATCAAAACCTAAGACGAAGGCTTCGTCAATGCCTAAATAGCTCTGTGGATAAAAAAATCGCGGGGCAAGCCCGCTCCAACGCCTAGCTCCGGATGTGGAGTCCAACGTGGGAGCGGGCTTGCCCCGCGATAGGCTCTGTGGATAACCCTCGGTGAATCAATCAGCTCTTCTTGATCTTCTCTGGACGTTTCCAGCCTTCAATGTTGCGTTGGCGCGCACGGCCCACGGCCAATTGCTTGTCTTCAACGGTCTGGGTGATGGTAGAACCCGCCGCCGTAGTAGCGCCGTCCTTGATTTCAACAGGCGCTACCAGCGAGTTGTTCGAGCCGATGAACACATCCTCGCCCATCACTGTCTTGAACTTGTTGGCGCCATCATAGTTGCAGGTAATGGTGCCGGCACCGATGTTGGTGCGGGCGCCGACCTCGGCGTCACCCAGGTAAGTCAGGTGACCGGCCTTGGCGCCCTCGCCCAAGTGGGCATTCTTCAGCTCGACGAAGTTACCCACATGGGCCTTGGCATCCAGCACGCTACCCGGACGCAGGCGCGCGAACGGGCCAGCATCGCTGCCCTCACCCAACACCGCACCGTCAAGGTGGCTGTTGGCTTTTACCACCGCGCCTTTACGCAGGGTGCTGTCCTTGATTACGCAGTTCGGACCGATCTGTACGTCGTCTTCGATCACTACCTTGCCTTCGAGGATCACGTTAACGTCGATCAACACATCGCGACCAACGGTCACCTCACCACGGACATCGAAGCGCGCTGGATCGCGCAGGGTTACGCCCTGGGCCATCAGCCTACGGCCCTCGCGCAGCTGGTAGTGACGCTCAAGCTCAGACAGCTGCCGGCGATCATTGGCGCCCTGCACTTCCATCGGATCATGCGGCTGTTCAGTGGCGACCACCAGGCCATCGGCAACGGCCATGGCGATCACGTCGGTGAGGTAGTACTCACCCTGGGCGTTGTTGTTGGACAGCCGACCCATCCAGTCGGCCAGGCGCGCGGCGGGCATGGCGAGGATGCCGGTGTTGCCTTCCTTGATCGCTTTCTGCGCGTCGCTGGCGTCCTTGTGCTCGACGATTGCCGCAACCTGGCCCTGGGCATCACGCACGATGCGGCCGTAGCCGGTCGGATCTTCAAGATTGACGGTGAGCAGGCCCAATTGCTGCTGGTTGGCCTTGGCCAGCAAGCGCTGCAGGGTTTCTACTTCAATCAGCGGCACGTCGCCGTACAGCACCAGCACGGTATCGGCGGTGAGTGCCGGAATCGCCTGGGCCACGGCGTGGCCGGTGCCCAGCTGCTTGTCTTGCAGGACGAAGTTCAGGTCATCCGCAGCCAGGCGCTCGCGCACCAGCTCCGCACCATGGCCAATGACCACATGGATACCGCTAGGCTTCAGCTGGCGCGCGCTATGGATAACGTGACCGAGCATGGAGTTGCCAGCCACCGGATGCAGCACCTTGGGCAATGCCGAACGCATGCGGGTGCCTTGGCCGGCGGCGAGAATAACGATATCGAGGGACATTGACTGGCTACCAATCCTGGGCGGTCAGCAATGTGACCGATGAGGGAAATTCGGAAAAAGAAAAAGGGTAGCCGAGGCTACCCTTTTACTCAATCGCAACAGCAGTGATCTGGCCGGGGCCGGATTACTTGCCTCTGCGCATTTGCTGGACGGTACGCAGCTGAGCTGCGGCCTCGGCCAGACGTGCGGCAGCGGCGCCGTAGTCGAAATCAGCGCTTTTGCTGTGCAGGGCGTTCTCAGCAGCCTTGAGGGCCTCCTGAGCCTGAGCCTCGTCCAGGTCAGCAGCACGTTGCACGGTATCGGCAAGCACCTTGACCATGTTCGGCTGAACCTCGAGGAAACCACCAGAGATGTAGAACACCTCTTGGGCGCCACCCTGCTTGGTCAGCGTGATCGGACCAGGCTTGAGATTGGTGATCAGCGGCGCGTGGCCTGGAGCGATACCAAGATCACCCAGGTTACCGTGCGCAACTACCATCTCGACCAGGCCGGAGAAAATCTCTCCTTCCGCGCTGACGATATCGCAATGGACTGTCATAGCCATCTGCTTGCCTCAACCTGATAGCGCCCCTTGCGGGGCGCAGGAATTACAGTTTCTTGGCTTTCTCGATCGCTTCGTCGATGCTGCCGACCATGTAGAACGCTTGTTCTGGCAGGTGGTCGTAGTCACCTTTGAGGATGCCGCTGAAGCCAGCGATGGTGTCTTTCAGGGAAACGTACTTGCCTGGCGAACCGGTGAAGACTTCGGCCACGAAGAACGGCTGCGACAGGAAGCGCTGGATCTTACGAGCGCGTGCTACCAGTTGCTTGTCGGTCTCGGACAGCTCGTCCATACCCAGGATCGCGATGATGTCCTTCAGCTCTTTGTAGCGCTGCAGAACATACTGAACGCCACGAGCAGTGTCGTAGTGCTCGTTGCCGATCACGTTCGGGTCCAGCTGGCGCGAAGTCGAGTCCAGTGGATCGACTGCTGGGTAGATACCCAGGGAGGCGATGTCACGGGACAGAACGACGGTGGCGTCCAAGTGGGCGAAGGTGGTCGCTGGCGACGGGTCGGTCAAGTCGTCCGCAGGTACGTATACGGCCTGGACGGAGGTGATCGAACCTTCCTTGGTGGAGGTGATGCGCTCTTGCAGAACGCCCATCTCTTCAGCCAGGGTCGGCTGGTAACCTACTGCCGAAGGCATACGGCCCAGCAGTGCAGATACTTCGGTACCGGCCAGGGTGTAACGATAGATGTTGTCGACGAACAGCAGAACGTCGTTACCTTCGTCACGGAACTTCTCAGCCATGGTCAGGCCGGTCAGCGCTACGCGCAGACGGTTTCCTGGTGGCTCGTTCATCTGACCGTAGACCAAGGCTACTTTGTCGAGAACGTTGGAGTCCTTCATCTCGTGGTAGAAGTCGTTACCCTCACGAGTACGCTCACCCACACCAGCGAACACGGAGTAACCGCTGTGTTCCATGGCGATGTTACGGATCAGTTCCATCATGTTTACGGTCTTGCCGACACCGGCACCACCGAACAGACCAACCTTACCACCCTTGGCGAACGGGCAAACCAGGTCGATAACCTTGATGCCGGTTTCCAGCAGGTCGTTGCCGCCTGCCTGGTCAGCGAACGAAGGCGCTGGCTGGTGGATACCGCGACGCTCTTCCTCGCCGATCGGGCCGGCTTCGTCGATTGGGTTGCCCAGTACGTCCATGATACGGCCCAGGGTGGCCTTACCAACAGGAACGGAAATGGCAGCGCCGGAGTCAACGACTTCCAGACCGCGCTTCAGGCCTTCGGTGGAGCCCATCGCAATGGTACGAACCACGCCGTCGCCCAGCTGCTGCTGGACTTCCAGGGTGGTTTCCGCGCCTTGTACTTTCAGCGCGTTGTATACACTCGGCACGACGTCACGTGGGAATTCCACGTCGATGACGGCGCCGATGATTTGAACGATACGTCCGCTACTCATAGCTGGATCCTCTGAATTTTTGAACCGTTAAACCGCGGCAGCGCCGCCGACGATTTCCGAGATCTCCTGGGTGATCGCAGCCTGACGCGCCTTGTTGTAGATCAACTGAAGCTCTTTGATCAAATCACCGGCGTTGTCTGTGGCGTTCTTCATGGCGATCATCCGGGCCGCTTGTTCAGCAGCGTTGTTCTCGACCACCGCCTGGTATACCTGCGACTCCACGTAACGCACCATCAAGCCGTCCAGCAGCTCTTTTGCGTCGGGTTCGTACAGGTAATCCCAGTGATGCTTGAGATCCTGATCCGGGGTTGCCACCAACGGTACCAATTGCTCGACCGTCGGTTTTTGGGTCATGGTGTTGATGAACTTGTTCGAAACCACCGAAAGGCGATCAATACGGCCATCCAGGTAGGCGTCCAGCATCACTTTGACAGAGCCGATCAGATCGTTGATCGATGGCTCTTCGCCCAAGTGGCTGATCGCTGCTACGACGTTGCCGCCAAAGATGCGGAAGAAAGTCGCACCCTTGCTGCCGATCACGCACAGGTCGATTTCCACGCCCTGTTCGCGGTTTGCGTTCATGTCCTTGACCAAGGCCTTGAACAGGTTGGTGTTCAAGCCACCGCACAGACCACGGTCACTGCTCACCACAATATAACCGGTGCGCTTTACAGGGCGCTCGATCATGAATGGGTGGCGGTATTCCGGGTTGGCGTTGGCCAGATGACCGATCACCTGGCGGATACGCTCCGCGTAAGGACGGCTAGCAGCCATGCGCATTTGTGCCTTGCGCATCTTGCTTACCGCCACTTTCTCCATGGCGCTGGTAATTTTTTGCGTGCTTTTGATGCTCGCAATCTTACTGCGAATCTCTTTTGCGCCTGCCATGTATCACCTATCAGGTTAGCAAGCGGGGGCCTGGGCCCCCGCTGCGGCTTACCAGGTCTGGGTGGCCTTGAACTTCTCGATGCCGGCTTTCAGGCCTGCGTCGATTTCGTCGTTGAAGTCACCCTTCACGTTGATCTTCGCCATCAGTTCAGCGTGATCACGGTTGAAGAAGGCGATCAGTGCTTGCTCGAAGCTGCCGATCTTGGAGACTTCTACGTCAGTCAGGAAGCCACGCTCAGCGGCATACAGCGACAGGGCCATGTCCGCGATGGACATCGGCGCGTACTGCTTCTGCTTCATCAGCTCGGTAACGCGCTGACCATGCTCGAGCTGCTTGCGGGTCGCTTCGTCCAGATCGGAAGCGAACTGGGCGAATGCAGCCAGCTCACGGTACTGAGCCAGAGCGGTACGAATACCACCGGACAGCTTCTTGATGATCTTGGTCTGAGCGGCACCACCTACGCGGGATACCGAAACACCGGCGTTCACTGCAGGGCG
>NZ_JBJDNG010000013.1:0-127870 GCF_044900155.1 Pseudomonas sp. NPDC088890
CGCATTATAAGGGGATCTGAGAGGCCGTCAACCCTTAATTTCAATAAACCGTAATATTGTTGAAATTAGGGTCAGAATCGCGGGGCGAGCCCGCTCCCACAGGTGCAGCAGGGCTCAACAGAGAGCGGCAATGCAGTTAAAGCGCTAAAAGCAAAGCGGGGAGGCCTTCGGCCTCCCCGCTTCTGCCCACCTCTGTTAGAGGCTAGGGAAAGCGAACTGCGAGGCTTCATGGCTCTTGCGCTGTGGCCAGCGCTGAGTGATCGCCTTGCGACGGGTATAGAAGCGCACGCCATCCGGGCCGTAGGCATGCAGGTCGCCGAACAGCGAACGCTTCCAACCCCCGAAGCTGTGATAGGCCACCGGTACCGGCAGCGGCACGTTGACGCCAACCATACCCACTTCGATCTCGTCGCAGAACAGCCGCGCGGCCTCGCCATCACGGGTAAAGATGCAGGTGCCGTTGCCATACTCGTGATCGTTGATCAACTGCATGGCCTGCTCCAGGCTGTTGACGCGAACCACACACAGCACCGGGCCGAAGATCTCTTCTTTATAGATGCGCATTTCAGGCGTGACGTTGTCGAACAGCGTCCCCCCTACAAAGTAGCCATCTTCATTTCCCGAAACCCGGTAGCCACGACCATCGACCACCAGCTTGGCACCGGCGGCAACGCCGTCATCTATATAGCCAACCACTTTGTCACGTGCAGCGGCGGTCACCAGTGGGCCCATGTCTAAGCCACAAGAGGTGCCGGCACCGATCTTCAGCGCCTTGATCTGCGGTTCGAGCTTGGCGATTAGCGCATCAGCGGCCTGGTCACCCACGCACACCGCAACCGAAATAGCCATGCAACGCTCGCCACAGGAACCGTACGCAGCGCCCATCAGTGCACTGACGGCGTTGTCCAGGTCGGCGTCTGGCATCACCACGGCGTGGTTCTTGGCGCCGCCCAAGGCCTGCACGCGCTTGCCGCGCTTGGTGCCTTCGGCATAGATGTACTCGGCAATCGGGGTCGAACCGACGAAACTCAGGGCTTTCACCTCTGGTGCCTCGATCAGCGCATCGACCGCTTCCTTGTCGCCATGCACCACATTGAGGATGCCTTTAGGCAGGCCAGCCTCAAGCAGCAGCTGGGCGATGTACAGGGTCGAACTTGGATCGCGCTCCGATGGCTTGAGGATGAAGGCGTTACCGCAAGCGATCGCCAGCGGGTACATCCACAGCGGAACCATGGCCGGGAAGTTGAACGGGGTAATCCCGGCAACCACACCCAGCGGCTGGAAATCAGACCAGGCATCGATGTTCGGGCCGACGTTGCGGCTGTACTCGCCCTTGAGCACTTCAGGTGCCGCGCAGGCGAACTCGACGTTCTCAATGCCACGCTTGAGCTCACCCGCAGCGTCCTCGAGGGTCTTGCCGTGCTCTTCGCTGATCATCTGCGAGATCTTTTCCTCGTTCTGCTCAAGCAGTTGCTTGAAACGGAACATCACCTGGGCGCGTTTGGCCGGCGGCGTATTACGCCAGGCCGGGAACGCCGCCTTGGCCGAATCGATAGCCTCTTGCACGGTAGCCCGGCTGGCCAACTCGACCTTGCGCACGGCCTGGCCGGTGGAAGGATTGAAAACATCGGCGGTGCGCTCGCCCTTGGTAACCAGCTCGCCATTGATCAGGTGCTGAACGATGCTCATGCATAACTCCAGAAACAAGAAAGATGAAACAGGCGCGGCTGTGCGCGCCTGCCGTCGAAGTCGAAAGGATCAGTCGATCTGGTTCAGGGTCTCGCCCACCGCGTCGAACAAACGATCGAGCTCTTGCGGCTGGGTGTTGAAGGTCGGCCCGAACTGCAGGGTGTCACCGCCGTAGCGGACATAGAAGCCTTTCTGCCACAGCTTCATCGCCACTTCATATGGACGGACAATGGCATCGCCATCGCGTGCGGCGATCTGGATCGCACCGGCCAGGCCGTAGTTACGGATGTCGACGATATTCTTGCTGCCCTTGACGCCGTGCAGCAGCTTCTCGAAGTGCGGTGCCAGCTCGGCGGCCGACTGCACCAGGTTTTCCTTCTGCAACAGGTCCAGCGCGGCAATGCCGGCAGCGCATGCCACCGGGTGCGCGGAATAGGTGTAGCCATGGGGGAATTCCACGGCGTATTCCGGGGTCGGCTGGTTCATGAAGGTCTGGTAGATCTCGCTGGTCGCGATCACCGCGCCCATCGGAATCGCACCGTTGGTGACCTGCTTGGCGATGCACATCAAGTCCGGAGTCACACCGAATGCTTCAGCACCCGTCATGGCGCCCATGCGACCGAAACCGGTGATCACTTCGTCAAAGATCAGCAGGATGTTGTGCTGCGTGCAGATCTCGCGCAGCCGCTTCAGATAGCCCTTCGGTGGCGGCAGTACGCCGGCCGAGCCTGCCAGCGGCTCGACGATCACGGCAGCGATGTTCGAGGCGTCATGCAGCTCGATCAGCTTGAGCATCTCGTCGGCCAGGGCAATACCGCCCTCTTCCGGCAAACCCTTGGAGTAGGCGTTGACCGGCAGCACGGTGTGCGGCAGGTGATCGACATCCAGCAACTGGCCGAACATCTTGCGGTTGCCATTGACGCCGCCCAGGCTGGTGCCGGCGATGTTCACCCCGTGATAGCCACGGGCACGGCCAATGATCTTGGTCTTGGTCGCCTGCCCCTTGAGGCGCCAGTAGGCACGCACCATCTTCAGCGCGGTGTCGGCGCATTCGGAACCCGAGTTGGTGAAGAACACATGGTTCAGATCACCCGGGGTCAGCTCGGTAATTTTTTCTGCCAGCTGGAACGACAGCGGGTGGCCGAACTGAAACGCCGGCGAGTAGTCCAGCACGCCGACCTGGCGGGCGACTGCCTCGGTGATTTCCTTGCGAGTATGCCCGGCGCCGCAGGTCCACAGACCAGACAGGGCGTCGAAGATCTTGCGGCCCTTGTCGTCGACCAGGTAGCTGCCTTCGGCGGCCACGATCAACCTGGGGTCGCGCTGGAAGTTACGGTTGGCGGTGTACGGCATCCAGTGGGCGTCCAGCTTGAGCTGGCTGGCGATACCGGAAGGCGCGGTTTCGGGCATGTTCATCGGCGGTTCCTCGGAAGACGATTAGGCAACGATGTGTGTTGTTGCAGCTAACTTGTCACGCGGATAAAGTCTAGAAAAGCCAACATTTCTAATCTTAAGTTAGCAGCGGACTAAACTAATGAGCCGACGCCCCGATCCCCTCGCCCAGGTCAGTGATTTCGACATCCGCCTGTTGAAGATCTACCGCAGCGTGGTCGAGTGCGGCGGTTTCTCGGCAGCAGAGAATGTCCTGGGCATCGGCCGCTCGGCGATCAGCCAGCAAATGAGCGATCTTGAGCAGCGCCTCGGCCTGCGCCTGTGCCAGCGCGGTCGCGCCGGGTTCTCGCTGACCGAGGAAGGCCGCGATGTCTACCATTCGGCCCTGCAACTGCTCAGCGCCATCGAAACCTTCCGCACCGAGGTCAATGGCCTGCACCAGCATCTGCGCGGTGAACTGAACATCGGCCTCACCGACAACCTGGTGACCCTGCCGCACATGCGCATTACCCATGCCTTGGCCGAACTCAAGGACCGCGGGCCGGACGTGCGTATCCAGATTCGCATGATCGCCCCGAGCCAGGTCGAACAAGGCGTGCTCGATGGCAGCCTGCATGTCGGCGTGGTGCCGCAGACCAGTCCGCTGTCAGGCCTGGAATACCAACCGCTGTATAGTGAGCGTTCGCTGCTGTACTGCGCGGTGGGCCACCCACTGTTCTACGCCGAAGACCAGAAGATCGACGACGAGCGCTTGAATAGTCAGGATGCCATCGCCCCAACCTTCCGCCTGCCAGCCGACATCCAGGCGCATTATCAGGCCTTGCACTGCACGGCGAGTGCCTCGGACCGCGAAGGCATGGCGTTTCTGATCCTGACCGGGCGCTTTATTGGCTACCTGCCCGACCACTACGCCAGCTTCTGGGTCCAGCAGGGGCGCCTGCGGGCACTCAAACCGTCCCAACGCCACTACGAATTGAGCCTGAGTTGGGTAACGCGTAAAGGGCGCCGGCCAAATCTTGTATTGGAAAGTTTCCTGGAAAGCCTGGCGGCGACACGCTAATGCTTGTCACTTCGGCCCAGGCAGGTAATCTGTCGGACATCCGTTTACTCCGACTGGCACGGAATCGTCCATGACCCTAGAAGTCCCTGCGCATCGCCTCTCCGCCTCGGGCAAGCCCGCTGGCCGCATTCGCCAGAAGAACGAACAGGCCATCATCCAGGCCGCCGAAGACGAGTTCGCCCGCCACGGCTTCAAGGGCACCAGCATGAACACCATCGCCTTGAAAGCCGGCTTGCCCAAGGCCAACCTGCATTATTACTTCACCAACAAGCTGGGCCTGTACATCGCGGTTTTGAGCAACATCATCGAATTGTGGGACAGCACCTTCAACGCCCTGAGCGTCGATGACGATCCAGGCCCGGCATTGAGCCAATACATCCGCACCAAGATGGAGTTCTCGCGCCGCAACCCTCAGGCCTCGCGAATCTTCGCGATGGAAGTGATCAGCGGCGGCGAATGCCTGAGCGAGTACTTCAGCGCCGACTACCGTGAGTGGTTCCGCGGCCGCGCCGCCGTGTTCCAAGCCTGGATCGACGCCGGCAAGATGGACCCGGTCGACCCGGTGCACCTGATCTTCCTGCTGTGGGGCAGTACCCAGCACTATGCCGACTTCTCCACGCAGATCTGCCAGGTTACCGGCCGAAGCCGCCTGACCAAGCAAGACATGGAAGATGCCAGCAACAACCTTATCCACATCATTCTTAAAGGCTGCGGCATTCACTCGCCTGCCTGACCCGGACTTATGCCTTCTACCCTGCTCGAGCTTTGCGAGTTTCGTGAAGAGATCCGCAAGAGCCGTTTCATCACCCTCGCCGGCCCGATCAGCAGCGCCGCCGAGGCGATGAGCTTCATCGAACGCCACAGTGATCTGGCCGCGACTCATAACTGTTGGGCCTGGAAGCTGGGTGACCAATACCGCAGCAGCGACGACGGCGAACCCGGCGGCACCGCTGGCCGCCCCATACTCGCGGCCATCGAAGCCCAGGATTGCGATCAGGTGGTGGTGTTGGTGATTCGTTGGTACGGCGGCATTCAACTGGGTACCGGCGGCCTGGCCCGAGCTTATGGCGGCGGGGCGAACAAATGCCTGCAACAGGCGCCCAAACGCTTGTTGGTGCAGCGCAGCGAGTATCGCTGCAGCTGCAGCTTCAGCGAACTTGCGCTACTCAAGTTGCGCTTGGCCGAAGTCGACGGGCTGGTACTCGATGAGCAGTTCACCGCCAATGGCGTAGATTTGCAGCTGGCGGTGGGCGCAGCGCATCTTGATGCACTGCAACGCCAGCTGGCCGACCTCAGTCGTGGACGGATCCTGCTGCAACCCTGCTGAAGCGTTTGCCCACAGCTATTGTGGGCCTGCCTGTGGATAAGCTTGGGGCACTCTCGTGCAAGCCACGAATCACAAGGCATCCGAGCCATTGAGCATATTTTGATCACATTTTCATGACGGTCATGCAAATGACCATATTTCAGTTAGTTATCCCCAATCAGCAGGGATTTCAGCTCGCTAGGCCCCACTAATTCACAGGCTTGGGCTTGCACACAAATACTGTGGAGGAGCCTGTGGATAACCCGTGAACCATCTGGCTTGGAGCTGACGCCGTAAGCTTCCCGGCCAACTGTACATTTTTTAATCAGCCGTGCATCGGGAACAGCGACTGGGCAATGCGCAGCAGCTACGCTGCGAATTCCGGTAACGGCCGCTAACACGCCCCCCTTTTGTGAAGGAGTATCGAAATGCCTGCAAACAAGACAGCCTTGATCATCGGCGCCTCGCGTGGCCTGGGCCTGGGTCTGGTGCAGCGCCTGCACGAAGATGGCTGGAACATCATCGCTACCGTGCGCGATGCGCAAAACCCCGGCGAGCTGGGCACTATTGCCGGGGTACAGATCGAAACCCTGGAAATGAACGACACCGAGCAGTTGGATGCACTGCAACAGCGCCTGCATGGCCAGGTGCTGGATCTGTTGTTCGTCAATGCCGGTGTGATGGGACCGTTGCCGCAGGATCTGGAAGCGGTAAACAGCCAGCAGATTGGCGATCTGTTCATGACCAACGCCGTGGCGCCGATCAGGGTCGCCCGGCGCCTGGCTGACCAGTTGCGCGAAGGCCATGGCGTGCTGGCCTTCATGAGCTCGATCCTCGGCAGCGTAACCATTCCCGATGGCGGCGAGATCCCTCTGTACAAAGCCAGCAAGGCCGCGCTGAACTCGATGATCAACAGCTTCGCGGTCGAGCTGCAGCGCCCCGACCTCAGCGTGCTGGCCATGCACCCAGGTTGGGTGAAGACTGCCATGGGCGGCGAAAACGCCGAGATCGACGTGCTCACCAGCACCCGCGGCATGCTTGAGCAGATCAAGGCGCAAAGCGGTAATGGTGGCCTGCGCTTCATCAACTACAAAGGCGAAGCCCTCATCTGGTGAATTGAAAGCCGGCGGGCGAGGCAGTAGACTCGATGCCTCGCCCCCGCGGCGAACCTGGATCAGCAGACAGGGCAAAACTGAGCTGGCTTACCTGAACCCACTTTCAGAGGAGCCGGCACCATGCCTGCGACCCGTACCTGGTTGAAATCCCCCCTTGCCATCTTCACTGCCAACGACGCCGACGCACGCGGCGGACTGGTCATCGAAGACGGCCGCATCACTCAACTTCTAGCCCTCGGCGAGAGCCCCAGCGCGCCCTGCGATCAGGTTTTCGATGCCCGCGAGCACGTCATCCTGCCCGGCCTAATCAACACCCATCACCACTTCTACCAGACCCTGACCCGCGCCTGGGCGCCGGTGGTCAACCAACCCCTGTTCCCCTGGCTGAAGACCCTGTACCCAGTGTGGGCGCGGCTGACCCCGGCCAAGCTGGAGCTGGCCAGCCAGGTCGCCTTGGCCGAATTGCTGCTGTCGGGCTGCACCACTGCGGCTGATCACCATTACCTATTCCCTCAGGGCCTGGACAACGCCATCGACGTACAGGTCGAGGCAGTGCGCAAACTGGGCATGCGCGCCATGCTCACGCGCGGCTCGATGAGCCTGGGTGAGGACGATGGCGGCCTGCCACCGCAACAGACGGTGCAACAGGGCGAAGTGATCCTGGCCGACAGCCAGCGACTTATCCACAGCTACCATGAGCGCGGCGATGGCGCGCAGATCCAGATCGCCCTGGCGCCCTGCTCGCCGTTCTCGGTCACTCCAGAAATCATGCGCGCCAGCGCCGTACTTGCCGAAGAACTGGACGTGCGCTTGCATACCCACCTGGCCGAAACCCTCGACGAAGAGGACTTCTGCCTGCAACGTTTTGGCCTGCGTACTGTGGATTACCTCGACAGCGTCGGCTGGCTGGGCCCGCGTACCTGGCTGGCTCATGGCATTCATTTCAACCCCGATGAAATCGCCCGCCTGGGCGCCGCCGGTACTGGCATTTGCCATTGCCCAAGTTCCAACATGCGCCTGGCATCCGGCATCTGCCCGACTGTCGACCTGGAAACCGCCGGAGCCCCAGTCGGCCTGGGGGTAGATGGCTCGGCCTCGAACGATGCCTCGAACATGATCCTTGAAGCGCGCCAGGCCCTGTACTTGCAGCGCTTGCGCTATGGCGCCGAACAGATCACCCCTGAGCGTGCACTGGGCTGGGCCACGCGCGGTTCGGCACGTCTGCTCGGACGCAGCGATATTGGCCAGCTGGCAGTAGGCAAGCAGGCCGACCTGGCCTTGTTCAAGCTCGACGAACTGCGCTTCTCCGGCAGCCACGACCCACTGTCGGCGCTGCTACTGTGCGGCGCCGACCGCGCCGATCGGGTCATGGTTGGCGGCAATTGGCGGGTGATCGATGGGCAAATCGAAGGCTTGGATGTGCAAGGCCTGATCGCCAATCACCGACAGGCAGCGGCGCAACTGATCGCCGGTTGATGCTCTAGGGCCAGGCTGGGCGCATTGCGCGGCCTGGCCCTGTAGAATGACCGCCAACCGTTCCTGATTCGAGATTTGCATACATGTACGACTGGCTAAACGCCTTGCCCAAGGCGGAACTGCACATGCACCTGGAGGGCTCGCTGGAGCCTGAGCTGCTGTTCGCCCTGGCCGCACGCAACAAGATCGCCCTGCCGTGGGCAGATGTGGAAACCCTGCGCAGCGCATACGCGTTCAACAACCTGCAGGAATTTCTCGACCTGTACTACCAGGGCGCTGATGTCCTGCGTACCGAGCAAGATTTCTACGACCTGACCTGGGCCTACCTGCAACGCTGCAAAGCGCAGAACGTTATCCACACCGAGCCGTTCTTCGACCCGCAGACCCACACTGACCGAGGCATCCCGTTCGAAGTAGTCTTGACCGGCATTCGCCAGGCCCTCAAGGATGGCCATGAGCAACTGGGCATCAGCAGCGGCCTGATCCTGAGTTTCTTGCGCCACCTCAGTGAAGAAGAAGCACAAAAGACCCTCGACCAGGCGCTGCCGTTTCGCGATGCCTTTATTGCCGTTGGCCTGGACAGCTCGGAAAAGGGCCATCCACCGAGCAAGTTCCAGCGCGTCTTCGACCGCGCCCGCAGCGAAGGCTTCGTGGCGGTCGCCCACGCTGGCGAAGAAGGCCCTCCTGAGTACATCTGGGAAGCCCTGGATCTGCTGAAGATCAAGCGCATCGACCATGGCGTACGCGCCATCGAGGACGAACGCCTGATGCAGCGCATCATCGATGAGCAGATCCCGCTGACCGTCTGCCCGCTGTCCAACACCAAGCTCTGCGTGTTCGACCACATGAGCCAACACAACATCCTCGACATGCTCGAGCGCGGCGTGAAAGTCACGGTCAACTCAGATGACCCGGCCTACTTTGGCGGCTATGTCACCGAAAACTTCCATGCGCTTCACACCCACCTGGGCATGACCGAAGACCAAGCCCGCCGCCTGGCTCAGAACAGCCTGGATGCCCGGCTGATCTGACTTATCCGCGACAGCGCATTGCAGGCGGCCTAACCGACCTGCAATGTGGGCTGCAGCCGAGCGATACGGTTGATCTGCTGAATCCCTAATGGGGATATCTGCAGTGCCCTGGAGCCTTCCTGTTCCTGTATCCAGCCCGATTGTAGGAACAACTTCAGCAGTGCCTGCCCTAGGCTGCCGCCTAAATGAGGCCCTTGGTCACTCCATTCATTGCAGTGGCACACGGTACAACTGCCCTGCTGTCGCTGCGCCAACGCTTCGATGTAGACGCCAAGGGCCGCCAGTTGCACGCGCCCTTCCTGACTAACCCGCAGTTGCTGGTCGTGTCCTTCCAACCAGCCGGAAGCGATCAACCGCTCGAGCAACTCTGCGGCCAACTCACCACCCATATGACTTGAGCAACGTCTCGCCCGGCGCATCGACAGCGGTACCTGCAAGGGTTTGAACTGGCTGTTGCGCAACCGAAGATCATCCAGCCGCAGGCTGGCCAGAGCTTCAACCGCGGCCCCCACTTCCGGTGTGGCCAAGCGGAAAAATCGTTTGCGACCACGCGCCTCGTGCTTCAACAAGCCAGCCGACGACAGCAAGGTAAGGTGCGCACAGGCTGATGAGGAGGTGACGCCGATCATCGACGCCAGTTCATCGGCAGGACGCGGCAAACCGTCGATCAGCGCCCACAACATGGCGCTGCGCTTGGGGTCGGCCATCAGGCCGGCAATCTGGCTGATACTACTCACTGCACTCATATCCCTGTAACTCCCTGGAAGATCACGTCTGATGGCGATGGCCAACCACGACAGCGCGGTTAACGCACCTGCCAAGGGCGCGCATCCAGAGGCTGTAGGCCAAATTTGGCGACGCTCACGCATGAGTAGCCAAGGCCCAGATGAGCCAAAGCAGTGCCGTTCCCTGGCGGGGAAGTATCTCTCGCTGCCGTTAGAGGCCGCAGCCAGTATAAGCCGCGTGCAGGCCTGCACATTTACCTGCAATCGGCGGCCAATAGCCGAAAATGGGTTGGGTATAGCGCCCCATAACAAGGCGCCGATCAGGAACATTACGGCTAGCCAGTGACTCGACTTGGCTAATACATCCATCAAATCAACGGCGTAGCTAGATTAGCCGGCGCTCATGTCAGAAAACTCTGAAGACTGTACTGACAAGCAACTTCCCCAATTACAGCGCATAAATGAGATGCATCCCTTCGACCTCAGGGCTGCCCCAACTGGACATGCTCGATCGTAGAAGCTACGGCCACGACCGCCAGTCAGGACACCGCCTAGAAGTCATGGCGAGGCCGAGCAGCAGCGCTAAACTTGAGCCGCTCTCGATCTCTGGAGGTATGCCGCGATGAAAATTGTCGTCAGTGCGTCGAACCGTCAGCCCAATTGCCCCTGGCAAGTCCGGCTCGATCAGCATGTGGTGAGTTTTCGCAGTGAGGCTGAGGCGCGCGCGTTTGTCGCCACGCTGGAAGCGCGCCTGCAGGCGCCCCACTCGTTTACACCCGATGTTTGGCCTGCAAGCGCCGAGTCATCATCGCGACACTGACCACCAGCGCGCCGCACAGGCTGATAACCAGCGCCATCGGCACCGCACTGCCATCGTGCAGCAAGCTGACCAACGCTGCCGCGCCTGCGGCCACGCTGAACTGCAGGCAGCCCATCAACGCCGAGGCACTGCCGGCACGTGCGCCCTGACCACTCATGGCACAGGCCGAAGCGTTGGGGATGATGCAGCCCAGGCTGGCGATACAGACGAACAATGGCACCAACAGCGGCCAAAGCTGTGCGGGACGCAACGCCGCTACGCCCAGCAACAGCAACCCCGCCGCCAGATACAGCCAGACCGCCCGTGCCAGCAAGAATGCCGGACCACGTTTGGCCAGCAGCCGCGCATTGACCTGTGCCATCAGGATGAAGCCGGCAGCGTTGGTGCCGAACAGCCATCCGTAATGCTCAGGCGGCACGCCATACAACTTGATGAACACGAAGGGCGAGCCGGCGATGTAGGCAAACATGCCGGCAATGGCGGTGCCCCCGGTCAGCGCATGGCCGATGAAGACCCGATCCCGCAACAGACGCCAGTATTGGCGAAATGCGCCTGAGAGTGGCTGGCGTGGCATACCCGCCGGGAAGCTCTCCGGCAGCCCCAAGCTCACGGCCAACAGGCATGCGGCACTGAACAGGCTCAAAGCAAGGAAGATCGATTGCCACCCGGCCAGGTTGACCAGCACCCCACCCAGCATTGGCGCAAGAATCGGCGCCAAGCCCATGACCAACATCAGTTGCGAGAACACCTTGGCCGAAGCTACCGCATCACATTTGTCGCTGACGATCGCCCGCGACAACACCATGCCGGCGCAACCGCCCAAGGCCTGGACGAAGCGCGCGACGATCAAGGTATCCAGATTCGGTGCATAGGCGCAGGCCAACGAGGCCAAGGTAAATAAGGTCACGCCAAACAACAGTGGCTTGCGCCGGCCAAAGCGATCAGCCACCGGGCCATAGGCCAGTTGTCCAATGGACAAGCCCAGGAAATAGGCCGCTAACGTGGTCTGGATATGTTGTTCGTCAGTCGCAAAAGCCTGCGCCATGGCCGGAAAGGCGGGCAGGTAGAAGTCAATCGCCAACGGCCCGAACGCACTGAGGGCGCCCAGGATCAGCACAAAACGCAGGTTCATCAGGAATCCATAGCTGGCTAAGCAAGTGCCTTAGTCTACCTGCACTACACCTCACCAGCATGAAAACCTTTGTAACAATAACGACCGTCCCTGGCCCTCTCAGGCTTCAGACAACTTCCGCCGGATAGCCTTCATCGCGGATCGCCGCAAGAATCTGCTCAACCCCAACCTGGCTTTGCACACGCACCTGTTTGGCGGCCAAATCGACTTCTACCTTGGCCGCTGCATCCTGCCCCTGCACCGCCGCTGTCACTGCCTTTACACAGTGGCCACAGGTCATGCCTTGCACATTGAATACTTGCATCGGGTCTGTCTCCTCATGGGTTTTTCGCAGTTTCAAGCTTGCCATCGGGACAAGGTCAAGTAGCCCGTGAATCAACCGGACTGGAAATCCGCGCGCAGCTCGGCCAAGCTGCGCCTTTGACGATTTTGCCAAGCAGGAGATTCACCATGATCAAGGCAGCATTGGGCCTTGTCGGACTAATGGGTGCACTGGCCGCCGTGCCCCAGGCCAGCGCCCAAGGCAACTCGGACTACAGCGTGCTGATCATTTCTCGAGAGCGCCTGGAAGTGGCCACCACCTGCGAAATCGGCGTCTACCTCAATGACCAACTGTCCGGACGTCTGTTCCAAGAACAATCGACCTCGTTCAACCTGCCGCCAGGGCCTGTGGATATCCGCCTGCGCCTATTGCCGGGTCAGGCACCGGGCTGCGCGCCGGGGCTGGAAAATCAGCACAGCCAGCGCCTGACCCTGCACGCCGGGCAGATCAGTAAATACCGCATTGCCATGGACCACAGTGGCCTGCATTTGAACAAGGCCAGTTTGGACTATTGACCTTGACCGTGTGGCAAGGTTGATGCTGAGGGCCTGTCCAAGGAGGAGAGCCCATGTCTGCATCCACCATCTTCGACCTGCCGATCTCCGGCATGACCTGTGCCAGCTGCGCCGGCCGAGTCGAGCGCGCCCTGCGCAAGGTCACCGGCGCCGAGCAGGTCAGCGTCAACCTCGCCACTGAACAGGCCCGGGTCCAGGCCCCGGCCGACAGCCTCCCTGAGTTGGTCGATGCCGTGCGTCAGGCCGGCTACGGCGTGCCCACCCGCAGCGTCGAGCTGCAGATCGGCGGCATGACCTGCGCCAGCTGCGCTGGCCGCGTCGAACGGGCCCTGGGTAAAGTGCCGGGGGTCGAGCAGATCAGCGTCAACCTGGCCAGCGAACGCGCGCATATCGAAGTGCTCAAGGCAGTCGACGACAGTGTGCTGATCGGCGCAGTCGAGCAGGCCGGCTACAGCGCCGCGCTGCCCCAAGCCGCCCGTGATGACCAGGCCGAAGCGCAGCGGCGCTTGCGCAAAGAACGCCTGGCAGTCGGCGCAGCCCTGATACTGGCGCTGCCGCTGGTGCTGCCGATGATCGTCCAGCCATTCGGCCTGCACTGGATGCTGCCGGCCTGGGCGCAGTTCCTGCTCGCCACGCCGGTGCAGTTCATCCTCGGCGCTCGCTTCTACGTGGCCGCCTGGAAAGCAGTACGAGCCGGCGCCGGTAACATGGACCTATTGGTCGCGCTGGGCACCAGTGCCGGTTATGGCCTAAGCCTGTATGAATGGGCCAGGGCCGAAGCGGGCGTCGCGCCACACCTGTATTTCGAAGCCTCGGCGGTGGTCATCGCCCTGGTATTGCTCGGCAAGTACCTGGAAAGCCGCGCCAAACGTCAGACCGCTAGCGCCATTCGTGCACTTGAAGCGCTACGGCCGGATCGTGCGCTGAGGGTGGTCGATGGCCGTGAGGAAGACGTGGCCATCAGCCAATTGCGCCTGGACGACCTAGTCCTGGTCAAGCCGGGTGAACGCTTCCCAGTCGATGGCCAAGTGCTCGAAGGCAGCAGCCACGCCGACGAAGCGTTGATCAGCGGCGAAAGCCTGCCCGTGCCCAAGCAGCCCGGCGACCACGTCACCGGCGGCGCCATCAACGGCGAAGGCCGGCTGTTGGTGCGGACCCTGGCCCTGGGCACGGAAACCGTACTGGCGCGCATCATTCGCCTGGTCGAAGATGCCCAGGCGGCCAAGGCGCCGATCCAGAAGCTGGTCGATCGGGTCAGCCAGGTGTTCGTCCCGGCAGTACTGGTGATCGCCCTGTTCACCCTGCTCGGCTGGTGGTGGGCCGGCGCACCGATCGAAACCGCGTTGATCAACGCTGTCGCCGTACTGGTCATTGCTTGCCCTTGCGCACTCGGCTTGGCCACTCCGGCAGCGATCATGGCCGGCACCGGTGTCGCTGCCCGGCACGGCATCCTGATCAAGGACGCCGAGGCGCTGGAACGCGCCCACGCCGTCAACCGGGTGGTGTTCGACAAGACTGGCACACTCACCTCCGGCAGCCCGCGCATCGTCCATAGCCAGGCTGCGGTGGGTGACAACGCCGACCTGCTGCGCCTGGCCGGTGCCCTGCAGCGCGGCAGCGAGCATCCGCTGGCCAAGGCGGTGCTCGATGCCTGCAGCGAGCAGGACCTGATGGTGCCGCAAGTCAGCGACAGCCAGTCGCTGACCGGGCGTGGGATCGCCGGTCACGTGGAACATCGCCAACTGGCGCTGGGTAACCGCCGTCTGCTCGATGAAAGCGGGCTGCACGCGGGCGACCTGGCCAGCAAGGCGCAGGCCTGGGAGGCCGAAGGCCGCACCCTGTCGTGGCTCATCGAACAGGCCCCTAAACCCCAGGTGCTGGGGCTGTTCGCCTTCGGCGACAGCCTCAAGCCCGGCGCCGAATACGCCATTCGCGCCTTGCATGGCAAAGGTATCAGCAGCCACTTGCTGACCGGCGACAACCGCGGCAGTGCCAAGGTGGTCGCCGAGGCACTGGGCATCGATGATGTGCACGCTGAAGTGCTGCCAGCCGACAAAGCCGCCACGGTCGGCCAGCTCAAACGCGACGGCGTGGTCGCGATGGTCGGCGATGGCATCAACGACGCCCCGGCCCTGGCCGCCGCCGATATCGGCATTGCCATGGGCGGTGGCACCGATGTGGCCATGCACGCGGCGGGCATCACCCTGATGCGCGGCGACCCACGGCTGGTGCCAGCGGCGCTGGAAATCAGCCGCAAGACCTACGCGAAAATCCGTCAGAATCTGTTCTGGGCCTTCATCTACAACCTGATCGGCATTCCGCTGGCTGCCTTTGGTCTGCTCAATCCGGTACTGGCCGGCGCGGCCATGGCGCTGTCGAGTGTCAGCGTAGTGAGCAATGCCCTGTGGCTGAAGACCTGGAAACCTAGCGACGACCAGCAGGAGGCACCATGAACATCGGCCAGGCAGCCCGCCGCAGTGGGCTGAGTACCAAGATGATTCGCTACTACGAGTCGATTGGCTTGCTCAAGCCGGCTCAGCGCAGCGACAGTGGTTATCGGCTGTACCAGCAAGAAGATTTGCACAGCCTGGCCTTCATCAAACGCTCCCGCGACTTGGGGTTTTCGCTCGATGAGGTGGCGAAACTGCTCACCCTGTGGCAGGACCGGCAACGTGCCAGCGCCGACGTCAAGGCGCTGGCCACCGAGCATATCCAGGCCCTGAACCAGCGGATCGAAGAGTTGGTGAGCCTGCGCGATACCTTGAGCGAGCTGGTCGCCCACTGCCAGGGCGACGACCGGCCGGACTGTCCGATCCTCAAGGATCTGGCCAATGGCAAAAGCTGTTGCCACTGACGTGTAAAAAAGGGGTCGCTTCGCGGCCCCAGCACCGCAGCCTGATTTTGGTATGCCATATTAGCCCTGACACGACCGAATAGTCACCAAACCCGCCCTCGCCCAATAAATACGGGCTTTTTTCTACAACAATCCCGAATCCTGCCGATGCCCTAGTACCTGCCTCATGCATCGACAAGAAAAATTCCGGGAGCGTGGATGAACATCAAGCAAAAACTGACCTGGGCCTTTGCCGTTATCGCCGGCTTGCCCATCGTCCTCGTGGCCACCCTGGTGGTCCTCAACCTGCGCGGTGAAGCCCGTGACGATTTTCTCGACAACAGCAGCCGAGAGATTCGTCAGGTCAGCAACGCGATGAACATCTTCTTCCAGGGCATCACCCAAAACGTCGAGTATCTCGCCGCGCAGCCGTTGATCGCCGCGGCAGACGGCAACGTGAAAAAGCACCTCGCCGCCGACGCTGCGCAAATTGCGCCCAATGACCAGGACAAGACGCTGTTCGACTTCTTCAGCCGCCTGGCCAAGAGTCACCCCGACTACGCCTATGTCTCCTATGGCCTGGCAGACGGCGGCTACGCCTTCTGGCCTGGCGATCCGAAAATGGCCAACTACGACCCACGCACCCGCCCGTGGTACCAGACCGCCATGGCCAACCCCGGCAAGACCCTGCGTACCGCGCCCTACTACTGGGCCGGCGATGATGCCGTGCTGGTCAGCACCGTACGCGCGGTGGCCAACCAATTGGGTAACCCAGGCGGTGTAGTCAACATCGACGTATCGCTCAAAGGCCTGACCGAAATCGTCAAGCAGATCAAGCTAGGCGAAAGCGGCTACCTGATCCTGATGGAAAACAGCGGCAACGTGATGGTCGACCCGCGTGACGCCAGCCACAATTTCAAGCAGCTGGCGAGCTTTGGCGATGGCTATGTCGACTTGGCCAAGGCAGGCAAAGGCCTGGTCGAAGTGACGCTTAACGGTGAGCGCTACATGGCCAACGTCTACCCTGACGAGCAACTGGGCTGGACCTTCATCGGTCTGATCCAGCAAGACGAAGTGATGCAAACCACCACCCGCCTGACCTGGCTGATCGGCATCATCGCCCTGGTGCTGGCCGCGGTGTTCGCCATCGTCGGCGCTGCATTCGCCAAGCTCATCGTGCGCCCGATCAACAGCGTCACCAGCGGCCTGGAAGACATCGCCCAGGGCGAAGGCGACCTGACCCGCAGCCTGGAAATCCGCGGCCGTGATGAAACCGCGCAACTGGCCAGCTGGTTCAACCAGTTCCTCGGCGCCATCCGCAGCCTGATCCAGCACATTGGCTCGGCCGCCGGCAAGATCCTTAGTACCTCGAGCCGCTCGACCCAGGTGTCGGCCGATATGTCCGAAGCCGCCGGACGTCAGCGCGAAGCGGTGGATATGGTCTCGACTGCTTTCCACGAAATGGTTGCCACCGCCAACGAAGTGGCCCGCTCGTGCAGCCAGGCCGCACAATCGGCCGACAGCGGCCAGCAGCAAGCCCGTGAAGGCCAGCAGCAGATCGACGCCGCCGTGCAAAGCGTCGACCGTCTGAGCCAGGAAATCGAGCAATCGGCGCAGTCGATCCAGCAACTGGAACGCGACAGCAATGCCATCCAGTCGATCCTCGGCACCATCCGTTCGATCGCCGAGCAGACCAACCTGCTCGCCCTCAACGCGGCCATCGAAGCTGCCCGCGCCGGCGAGCAAGGCCGTGGTTTTGCCGTGGTCGCCGATGAAGTCCGGGCCCTGGCCAAGCGCACTGCCGACTCCACCGCCGAGATCGACGGCCTGCTCGGCAACCTGGCCAGCCGCACCGCTGAAGTCGCCCAGCAGATGCACGCCAGCCTGGATGTCTCGCAGCAGTCGGTCAGTCGCATTGGCCTGGCCCGCGACAGCTTCGGCCAGATCCGCGAATCGGTGGACATCATCCGCGACATGAACACCCAGATCGCCACTGCCGCCGAAGAGCAACACCAGGTCGCCGAAGACATCAATCGCCATATCAGCCAGATCCACGGGGATGCGCAGCTGGTAGCAGAGCTTGCCCATGCGGCGCGCCAGGACTCCGAAAGCCTGGCCGGCCTGTCCAACGAGCTCGATACCCTGGTGCGGCGTTTCCGCACCTAGGCGCTACAGCCGCAGCTCTCCGGGGGTGAAACCGAAGAGCTGCTTGAATGCGGCGATATAGGCTGAAGTTGAGTCATAACCACAGCCCAGCGCCGCTTCAGTGACGTTCTCGCCCGACTCCAGCAAGGCCAGCGACGACAGCAGGCGCATGCGTTGGCGCCAGCTGCGAAAACTCAGGCCCGTTTCACGCTGGAACAGGCGCATCAGGGTCTTTTCCGAGCAACCCAGCTCCAGCGCCCATTGCTGCAGGGTCTGCGGCAGGTCGGGCGCGGCAATCAGCCCGTTGCACAGCTTCAGCAGCCCGGGATGACGCGGCAGCGGCAAGGAAAACCCCACCTCCGGCAGCGCTTGCAGCTGGTCAAGCAGCACGGCCACCAAACGCGCCTCGGCGCTGTCGCCTTCCGGGTATTCCACCGGCAACAGGCAAAACTGCTTGATCAGCTCACGCGCCAGGGGGGTTACCTCAAGCACTCGGCAATGATCTGGCGCCCATGGGCAAGCGTCGCGCCGCACGTACAGGCTGCGCATTTCGGCCTGCATCGAGCTGGCAACGTCATGCTCGGTATCAGCAGGGATCCACACGCCCCACTGCGGCGGCGCGAAATAGCTGCCGTCGCTGGTGTAAATGCCGAGCACGCCGCTGATCGCGTAGGAAAACTGCACCCAGTCGTGGCGATGGCGGGTGGTCCAAGAGCCTGCGCCGAGGCTTTCGGCGCGGGCATAGACTGGCCTGGGTAACTGCTCCAGATTCGGAATGGGACGGGGCGCAGAAAGTTGTCCGATGCTCGGCATGACCTAATCTTGTAGTTGTGATCAGACAAGCGTATCAGGTTTGCCAGGGTGTCAGCCCCGGCCTCATCGCGGGGCAAGCCGCCGCCTCTCAACGCTCCACGATCGCCGTAACCCCTTGCCCACCCGCTGCACAAATTGAAATAAGCCCGCGCCCCTTGCCCGCGCTAGCCAGCAGCTTGGCCATATTGGCCAATACCCGCCCGCCAGTAGCGGCAAACGGATGCCCGGCTGCCAGCGAACTGCCCTTCACATTGAGTTTGCTGCGGTCGATCGAGCCCAGCGGCGCAGCCAGCCCCAGCCGCGTGCGGCAGAACGCTTCATCTTCCCAAGCCTTGAGGGTACACAGCACCTGCGCGGCAAATGCCTCATGGATTTCGTAATAGTCAAAGTCCTGCAGGCTCAGGCCATTGCGCGCCAGCAGGCGTGGCACCGCATACGCTGGGGCCATCAGCAGCCCCTCCTGGCCTTTGACGAAATCCACGGCCGCGGTCTCGCCATCGACCAGATAGGCCAGCACCGACAACCCCTGCTGCTCGGCCCACTGCTCGCTACCGAGCAATACCAGCGAAGCACCATCTGTCAGCGGCGTCGAGTTGCCTGGCGTCAGCGTGCCCAGACCGCTGCGATCGAACGACGGCTTGAGCTTGGCCAACTGTTCCAGCGTGAGATCCGTGCGCAGGTTGTTATCCCGGCTCAGGCCCGAGTAAGGGGTGAGCAGGTCATCGTGCCAGCCCTCGGCAAAGGACGCGGCCAGGTTCTGGTGGCTGAGCAAAGCCAACTCATCCTGCGCCGCCCGCTCGATCTGCCAGGTCTGCGCCATACGCTCGCAATGCTCGCCCATCGACAGCCCGGTACGCGGCTCGCCGTTGCGCGGCAATTCAGGTTTCAGGTGTCCTGGTCGCAACTTTAAAAACGGTTTGAGCCGCTCGCCCAGGCTCTTGCCGCGGTTGGCCTGCAGCAAGATACGCCGCAAGCCTTCGTTAACCCCGATTGGCGCATCGGAGGTGGTGTCCACGCCGCCTGCGATGCCGCTGTCGATCTGCCCCAAGGCGATCTTGTTAGCCACCAGCAAGGCGGCCTCCAGACCGGTGCCACAGGCCTGCTGGATGTCATAGGCAGGGGTTTGCGCGGACAAGCGCGAGCCTAGCACGCACTCGCGGGACAGGTTCATGTCCCGCGAGGCTTTGAGCACAGCGCCTGCGACCACTTCGCCCAAACGCAGGCCATGCAGGCGGTAGCGCTCGATCAGGCCTTCGAGGGCGGCAGTCAGCATCGCCTGGTTACTGGCGTTGGCATAGGCGCCGTTGGAACGGGCGAAGGGAATTCGGTTGCCACCCAGGATCGCGACCCGGCGAGGTGAACGCATGTGTAGGTTCCTCCTGAAACAATTTGATCCGTACAGCCTAGGTCTTTTTAAAGCATTCGAACGACCGTTACATAAACTTGGTCCACACTTGCATGCTTGCCTTCAGGGAGACCCGCACATGAGTGATCGCTATCTCGGCTTTGCCAACTCCAACCTCGGCCGCCGCCTGGTCGACGCTCTGGGCCTGCCGCACCCGGCACCGCTGGAGCGCTGGCAGGCAGGCCGGCTGCGCCCGGTAGAGGGCGCCCTGGTGCTGGGCGGCGGGCCTTTGGCGAACCAGCTTGAAGCCATTGCGCCGCGCCTGACCGATGAGCTCTACAGCTTTGCCGGCAACGACTTGCAAGCACCGGCCTGGGTCGCAGGGCTTGGACCGAAGCTCAAGGCGGTGGTGTTCGATGCCAGTCACTTGTCCGACAGCGACCAGCTCAGCCAGTTGCGAGAATTTTTCCAGCCGCTGCTGCGCAGCCTGGCCCCCTGCGCCCACGTGGTGATTCTTGGTCGCGCCCCCGAGCGCATCGATGACCCGCTGGCCAGCGTCGCCCAACGCGCGTTGGAAGGTTTCAGCCGCTCATTGGGCAAAGAGCTGCGCAATGGCGCCACCGCGCAGCTGTTGTATGTCAGCCCGCAGGCTGAGGATCAACTCGAAGGCGCCCTGCGTTTCTTCCTTTCGCCTAAAAGCGCGTTTGTTTCCGGCCAGGTGCTGCGCTTGGAAGCCTGCGCCAGCCAGGTCCAGGACTGGACCCGACCACTGGCGGGACGGCGGGCGCTGGTGACCGGTGCCGCTCGCGGCATCGGCGCCTCTATCGCCGAAACCCTGGCCCGAGATGGCGCCGATGTGGTGCTGCTCGACGTTCCCCAGGCGCAGAAGGACCTTGATGGCCTCGCCGCCCGCTTGGGCGGCCGGGCACTGGCGCTGGATATCTGCGCCAATGATGCCGCTGCACAATTGATCAAAGCCCTGCCCGACGGCATCGACATCGTTGTGCACAACGCCGGCATCACCCGCGACAAAACCCTGGCCAACATGACGCCCGAATATTGGGACGCAGTCATGGCAGTCAATCTCAAGGCGCCGCAGGTTCTGACTCAGGCACTGTTTGACGCAGGTACTCTGGGCGAGCAGGCTCGCATCACCCTGCTGGCTTCGGTCAGCGGCATCGCCGGCAATCGTGGCCAGGCCAACTATGCGGCGAGCAAGGCCGGCCTGATCGGCTTCGCCCAGGCGTGGGCGCCAAAGCTGGCTGAGCGCGGCGCCAGCATCAACGCCGTGGCCCCAGGTTTTATCGAGACGCACATGACCGCCGCCATGCCCATGGGCTTGCGCGAGGCTGGCAGGCGTCTGAGCTCGCTGGGCCAGGGAGGTCGCCCACAGGATGTCGCCGAGGCAATCGCCTGGCTTAGCCAACCCGGCTCCGGTGCCGTCAATGGCCAGGTCCTGCGGGTGTGTGGCCAGGCCTTGATGGGAGCCTGACCATGACACGCCAATGGCACGACCTGCACAGCCCCGACTCTAGCGCCAGCCTCTACCTGCGCGCCGCCAGCAAGCGCAAGATCAGCGGCGCCAGCCTCCCCGAGCAAGGCCTGCGCTGCTTCCTGCGCGTCAATCCCGAGCATGTGGCGGCGTATCGACGGCTTTGTCATTTCGCCGACGACGGCCGCCTGCCCGGCACTTATCCCCATGTCATGGCATTCACCCTGCAACTGCAGTTGCTCACCGGCCGTGACTTCCCCTTCCCGCTCCTCGGCCTGGTTCACCTGCACAACAGCATTCAGGTCCTGCGCCCGCTGGGCGGCATCGATGGGCTGCGCTTTGCGGTATATGCCGACAACCTGCAAGCGCATGCCAAAGGCGGCACCTTCGACCTGATCACCGAAGCGGAAGACGGCCTCGGCCTGCTCTGGCGCGAGACCAGCCGCATGCTGGTGCGAGGTTTGAAGCTGGACGGCGGGGCCAGCGAAGACGTCGAGGTCGAGCCCGGCAACTTGGCCGAAGCCACCCGCTGGTACGCCGACAGCGACATTGGCCGGCGCTACGCCAAGGTCTGTGGCGACTACAACCCGATTCACCTCAGCGCACCCAGCGCACGGCTGTTTGGTTTTCCCAAAGCGATTGCCCATGGCATGTGGAGCAAGGCCATGAGCCTGGCCGCCTTGGGTGGGCATCTGCCGCGTGCAGGGTTTGAGTTCGCCGTCGACTTCCGCAAACCGGTGCGCTTACCGTCGGAAGTGATCCTCAGCGCCAGTCCTGCCGGGCCTGAAGGCGAGCTGCGCCTGGACGGGCATGGCGAGTTGCTGCACATGGTCGGCCACTGGCGTTCGCTCTGAGTGTTGCCGCGCTTGTAGTTCACTTGCTTTACGCCGGGGCTCGTCCGAAGCTATGCGCCATGAGGAGAGCCCCGATGAACTTGCAAGAACTGACAGAACGCCTGCACCAGATCCGCGACAATAACGATTGGCGGGGTTTTCACAGCCCGAAGAACCTGGCCATGGCGGCCAGCGTGGAAATGGCCGAGCTGGTGGAGATCTTCCAATGGCTGAGCGAGGACCAGTCGCGCCAGCTGCCGCCGGAACAACTCGCCCATGCCGGCCAGGAAGTCGGCGACATCGTCCTTTACCTGTTGCTGCTGTGCAGTGAGCTGGGCCTGGACATGGAGCAGGTGGTACGCGCCAAGCTGGCCGACAGCGAAAGGCGTTTCGCCGTATGAACGACCGTCACTTCGATCAACTGGCGACCCGCTTCGCCGAGAAAATCTACGGCGGCGCCAAAGGCGCGATTCGCCTCGCGGTGCTCCAGGCAGACCTCGCTGAAACCTTGCCGGATCGTCCACTGCGCATTCTCGATATCGGCGCGGGCCTTGGCCACATGGCCTTGTGGCTGGCCCAGCGCGGCCATCAGCTGACCCTCGCCGAGCCGGCCGCGCCCATGCTCGACGGTGCCCGAGCGCGGTTTGCCGAAGCCGGCCAGCAAGCGACCTTCATTCAAGCGCCCTGGCAGGATTTGCTCGGCCAACTGACCGAGCCCTACGACCTGGTGCTGTGCCACGCCGTACTGGAGTGGCTCGCCGAGCCCGAGAGCATCCTGCCGGTCCTGCATCAGTTGACCGCGTCAGGCGGCTGGCTGTCACTGGCGTTCTACAACCGCGATGCGCTGGTGTATCGCAATCTGCTCAAGGGCCATTTCCGCAAGTTACGCAGCAATCACCTGGCGGGTGAGAAGCAGAGCCTGACCCCGCAAAAACCGCTTGATCCGCGTGAACTCAAGGCGCAACTTGAACCCATGTGGACGGTCGAAAGCGAAAGTGGGGTGAGGGTGTTCCACGACTACATGCCCAAGGAGTTCCAGGCCAAAGCCGAGCTGCTCGACCTGTTGGAAATGGAACTGGCCCACCGCCGTCATCCAAGCTTCGCCGGGCTGGGCCGCTACCTGCATTGGATCTGCCGACCACGTTGACCCCGCCCGCCGGGAGGACTACATGCCGTATCGTCTGCTGTGCCTGGCCCTGCTACCCCTTGCCCTGGCTGGCTGCCAGGGCAGCAACCCTTATGTCGCCAGCGGCCGCCCGATCCCGCCTGCACCTGCTCAGGCTGCCAACACCTTCGACAGCAGCGCTTACCCAGCGCCGCCGCGCGACTACGGCCGCTATCGCAGCTGGAGCTGGCGCAACGGCCAGTTGCCCAGCGGCAGCGCCAATGCCGATCCGGCGCAGTTGGCCGACGCGATAAGCGGCGCGCTCGACCAGCACGGGCTTCGCCCAGCGCGCAATAACGACGCAGACCTGCTGGTAAGCGCAGACCTGCGCTTGGAGCGGCGCCTGCGCCAAGTGCGCGATTATGACTACGACCCCTACTATGGCCCCTACCCCTACGGCAGCGTCGGTTACGGCGGCTACCGCAATGGTTATGGCGCCTATGGCAGCGTGCCGATCGTGCGCACCTATGAAGTCGAGGTGATGGTCGTGCGTATCGACCTGTTCGATGCGCGCAACGGCCAACCGGTGTGGAGTGCCAGTGCCGAAAGCGGCAGCGACAAGGACTCACCCCGCGATCGCGAGAGCGCCCTGCGCGAGTCGGTGCACAAGGCCCTCAGCGGCTACCCTCCCAGTTAACGCTTAACGGAGAATCATCATGTTGCGCCGTCTCGTTGTACTGTCATTCGCGCTGCTGCTTGCCGCCTGCTCAAGCAACAACGTTCAGCAGGATTTCGACGCCAGTCGCGATTTCGCCGGTTATCGCAGTTGGGCCTGGCAGGAACCTGGATTGCAGTACCGCCCGGACGACCCACGGATCAAGAGCGACCTCACCGAGCAACGCATTCGCCAAGCCGTGGCCGACCAACTCGACCAGCGCGGCCTACGCCCGGTACAAGGCAATGCCCAGGCCGATGTCAACGTGCGCGCCTACCTGATCGTCGAGCAACGCCAGCAGCAGATCACCACCAACTACGGCGGCGGCTGGGGAGGTTACTGGGGCGGCTACTGGGGTGGGCCGATGTACAACGAAACCCGCAGCGTCGACTACAAGGTGGCCACCATCCAGGTCGACCTGTTCGATAGCCGCGACGGCAAACTGGTCTGGCGCGGCAGTGCCGAGCAGATCATGAACAACTACCCGCCCAGCCCACAGGAGCGTAATGCGGCCATCCAGAAAACCGTCGCCCAGGTGCTGAGCCAGTACCCACCGCACTGAAGCGCAATCAAGGCAACTTGCCATCACCTTGGCTACACTCCTTTGACCGCCGCCACGCTGTATGGCCATGGCCGGCAAAGGAGTGCCCGTGGTTGTTCGTTCCGTTGTCCGCCAACGCGGCGCGATTGGCCTGATGGCCGCCATTACCCTGGGTATGGCGCTGTTGTTCATGCTGCTGGTGGTCGATAGCGGCCGGCTCTACCTGGAACAGCGCAAGCTCCAGCGCATCGCTGACATGGCCGCCCTGGAAGCGCTCAATGGCGGCGGCAGCTGTGTTGCCGGGGTCGCGGATGCCAATGCCCTGGCCCGTCGCGCGGCGCTGCGCAACGGCCATGCTGATTCGCCGGATAGAACCCTCTTGGTCGAATGCGGCAGTGTCAAAGCGGCGGCTAACGGTATCCGGGCATTCACCGTTGATCCGCAGCAGACCCAGGCCATCCGCGTCACCGCTACGCACCAGGTGGCGACCAGCATTGCCGCAGGGGTCTGGGCCCTGGCCGACGGCAACGGCCTGCAGAGCAAAACCCGCCTGCAAGCCCAAGCAACAGCGGGGCGCACAGGCCCGGCCTTGGCGCGACTGTCGATTCGCAGCAGCCTGCTGACCATCAACACGGCCAAGAGCGATCAACTGAACAAGCTGCTCGGCGCCCTGTTGGGGACACAGATCAACCTGGGCGTGGCGCAATGGCAGGGCTTGCTCGACGCGGATCTCAATCTGCTGCGTTTTCTCGACGCGCTCGCCATCGAGGCGAAAGTGGCCGCCGGCAACTACACCGAGCTGCTGCACAAAACCTTGAAAGTAGGCGATGTACTCGACGTCATGGCCGAAGTGGCCGCGCAGGACAATCCGCTGGTGAATGTCAGCGGCCTGGTCGACCTGGCCGTCGCAGGCAAGGATGCGGGCGGGATCGTCTTGGGCGAACTGCTCAACATCCAGAACGGCGGCACCCATGCAGGGCTGGATGCAACCTTGCAGGTGCTGCAACTGGTCCAGGGCACCATCCAGCTGGCCAACAGCAAGCACGCCGTAGAAACCACGCTGCCGGTCAGTGTGCTGGGGCTGGCGAACATCACCACGCGCTTGAAAATCATCGAGCCGCCGCAGTTCTCCGCCCTGGGCGACCCTTCGCTGGCGCAGGCCAACCCGATGGCAGCCGGGCAGATCTATGTGCGCACCGCGCAGACCCGGATTCTTATCCAGGTTAATCTCGGCCCGCTGCTGGGCGGGCTGAACCTGGGCATCATCCAGCTGGTGCCCAGCCCCAGCCTGGACGTGGGCTTGGAAGTGGCCAGCGCCAGTAGCCATGTACGCGGCTACGACTGCAGCAGCGCCTCGAGCAAACGCCTGCGCGTGAAGAACGACGGCGCTGCCGCCAAGCTGATGATCGGCACCATCGACAACAGCAAGTTCTTTTCCAACCAGCCGGTAACCGCCAGCCCGTTGGTGCTGCTGCGCGTGCCGCTGCTGGGCCTCGATGTCGGCTTGGGCGCCAACTCGCCGGTGTTTTCCCAGGCGGAAACCTACGACTACCTCAAGCCGCCGAATATCGACCAGTCACCCCCGGCAAGCCGCACCATGGACACCAAGAACATCGTTGCCAGCCTGGGCGCGACGCTCGGTGGGCTGGAGCTTTCACCACAGATACCGCTGGTGAGCGCCTTACTGAATATCATCACCGGGCTGATCGGCGGGCTGCTGGGCTCGTTGCTCGATCCGCTGGTCAACAACCTGCTGGCACTGCTGGGCATAGATCTCAACGCAGTCACCATCGACGCCCACCTCAGCTGCCAGAGCGGCCGGCCAGAGCTGCTGATCTAGGCACACGGCAAGCTGATGCAGAAACAGGCACCGCCATTGCGGTTGTCGACGCTCAAGCTACCGCCCATCGCTGCGACGATGCCATGGCTTACCGACAAGCCAAGCCCGGTGCCGACACCGGCTGCCTTGGTGGTGAAGAACGGCTCGAAGATCCGCTCCAGTAGCAATGGGTCGATACCACCGCCGTTGTCTTGCACCCACAGCAATACCTGCCCGGCAGTGAGGGTTTGGTGAATGCAGAGCGTGCCTTGGCCACCGCGCTTATCGAGCAACGCGTCACGGGCGTTGACCATCAGGTTGATCAGCACTTGCTCCAACTGATCCGCATGGCCCATCACCTGCGGCTGATCGCTGGGCTGCTCAACCTGCAGGGTCACGCCCTTGCCTTGCAGCCCCTCCTCGAGCAGTGCCACCGCCCCCTGCACCGCCGACCAGGCGGCAAAGCGCGTGCCTTCGACCTCCGAGCGCCGGCCAAATACCCGCATGTGGTCCACCAGCCGCGCCGTACGCTCGATCTGCGCCTCGATACGCTGCAGCTTCTGCTCCAGGTAGGCCGGGTCTGCATCGCCATTTTGCAGACGCTTGATCGCATTGGCGGTTGCCATGCGCATGACATTGAGCGGCTGATTGATTTCGTGCAGCAAGCCTGTGGCCAACTCGCCCAAGGTGGCCATCTTGGCCCCCTGCAACAATTGCCGCTGACTGCGCCGCACCTCGGTGTTGTCCCGCCCTACCGCCTGGACTTCCAGTAACTGGCCCTGTTCGTCGAACAGACCGCGGTCGGCCCAGATCCACCAGGCATGCTCACGCCCAGGCAACTGCAAACAGATTTCCGCGCTGCTCATCGGCTGCTGCGGCGTCAGCGCCTGCAAGCGCTGGAGAAAGTCATCGCGCTGGCCCTGGGACATCCACTGACCCAAGTTCATGCCGACCAGCTGCTCTGGGCTACAGTGCAGGTAATCGGCCAAGGGCCGGTTGCCGAAAACCAGGCTCAAATCTGGACGGTAGCGGCAGATCATCGCCGGTGAATCTTCCACCAGCACCCGGTAGCGCTCCTCGCTCTGACGGACCCGTTCAGCCGCTTCGGTCGCCTCACTGACGTCCAGCCACAGCCCGACCACCTCCCGCGGTTGGCCAAGGTCGTCACGCAGCAGGCGCGCTTCATCGAGGATCCAGTGATAGCCACCAAGGCTGTCACGCAGACGCAGGCGACAGCGTACCTGGCCGTCGCGTAGCAGACTGCGGGTGCGCTGCAACCACAGGCCGTGATCATCGGGATGCACCGCCAGCCCTGGCTGGCGCGCCTGCTCACTGTCGTTGGCCCACCCCAGCAGGGGCGTAAGGCTGGCGCTGTAGAACTCGCCCAGCAAGGCCCCCTCGACGCAGCGCTGAACGTAGATCACCGCCGGTGAGCTGGCGATCAGGTTCTCCAGCCGCTCACGCGCAGCGCCGGCCTGCTGCTCTTGCTCCTTGAGCGCACTGATATCGAGTAGAAATCCGCGTAACTGGCCGGCGTGCAGTTGCCCTGCCCAATGCACCCAGCGCGCTACCTCGGCGTGCACCAGGCGCAGACTGAGGTTCAGCTCGCGCCCTGCCCAGGCCTGTTCCAGGGCCAACTGCGCGGGCTCTCGATCAGCGGGGTGCACAAGTGCCAGCCATTGCACCTGGCTGAGCGCACGCGGCAGGCCAAGGCTGGCGGCTAGACTGGGGTCCAACTGCAGCGGCTCTTGTCGTGGCCATTGCCACCAACCGGCACCCAGCTGAGCCTGCAATTGATCCAGATGACACGCCAGACGCTGCGCCTGGGCCTGATGCAAACGGCTGACCAATGGCTGGGCTAGCGCCTGCATCAACGGCTCCGCCGACTCCAGCTGCAACCTTTGCTTGGCGCCAGCGCAGAGCAACCAGGCGTGCACCTGCGCGCCCTGCCGGTAAGGCAACAGGCAAAGCGTGGCACCGGCGCTGCGTGTCAGCCAATCAGGGTAAGCACGCGTGTCGAGCAGCGCGTGCGGCGGTAACTGCTCCAACCAGGACTGCAGCCGCTGCTGCTCGGGCCAAGGCCAGTCATCACTGCTGGCGTAACTGCGCCATTGTCCGCCCTCATGCAGCATCAATCGCAACGACGCCGCTTGCCAGTGCTCGGCTAGCCGTTGCAACTGTTCGGTCGCTGCCTGCACCAGATGCGCCTCGCCGGCTTCGCGCAGGGCATCACCGATCTGAACCGCCAACTGATGTTCGGCATGCTCGTGGCGGCCACTGTCACGCTCATGCAGCAGATCGCCGATGTCGAACAGTTGCAGCATCCAGCCCTCGCCCTGGCGTAGCAACCAGCCGCGGGTATGCAAGACATGGCCAAGCACGGTATGAAAATCCAGGTCCAAGGCCAAACCCTGCCAATCGGCAGGCTCACCTTCGAGCACCAGCCAGCTGTGTCGCTCAAGATAGTCATGGACCCGCGCACCACTGTGGCTAGGCAACGCCAGTGCGCTGCGCAGCGGGCCGGACAGACGTAATACCCGCGCCTGATCGTCCAGCCAGACCTGTAGTCCGATGGCCACCGGCGGCGCAGCTTCGGTGACAGGCAGAGGCGCTGTGCGCCAACGATCGAACAGGCCACTCACAGTTGCAAACTCGCTTGCGCCTTCAACTGTGCAGGCAAGCGCGGTACCTCACCGATTACCGGCAGCACCAACACCGGGACCACGGCAGTCAGGCGCTGCTTGGGGTAGGTGATCGTCACGGTCAGCAAGTCATCGACCAGGCTGACCTGGGTATCGTTGGCCTGGAAGGCCAACGACTTGGGCATCCACGCCAGTTGCTGAGCCACCACCTGGCGCGCCAGGGTCTGCGCCTGCGCCTGAAAGTTGGCCGTAGCCGGATCGAGCGCCACGCAGCGGCGCACCGCCTCACTGCTGGCCTGGTTGAACGACTGCAACATGAGCATCGGCAGCGCATAGCTGACCAGACCATAGAACACCGCAAAAAACACCATGAATACCGCGACAAATTCGATGGCTGCTGCGCCTTTTTGCCGTCCTGCCAGGCCTGCTTGCATGATCGCGTCTACCCTGACTATGAAACCTGACTGACAGCATAGAACCGTTCAACGAATAGGGATGGCAATTTGCCAATGCACAGCATTGTTCTCTTGATGTGGCTTGCCTTGTGTACTGAACAAGATGTCCGTGAACGGCAGATTTCCAACACCCTGACGCTGGGTGCTGCCGCTTGCGCCCTGGCCTGGCTATTCGCGACCGGCCACAGCTGGATCGGCGCCGAGCCCAGTGATGCGGGCTGGGCGCTGGCCATCGTCATGCTGCTCACCCTGCCTGGCTACATGCTTGGGCGCTTTGGCGCGGGCGACGTCAAGTTGTTGGGCGCGCTGGCGCTGGCGACCAGTCATCAATACGTGCTCGGCACCTTCATCGGTGCCGGCATTGCCGTGTTGCTGTGGATGCTCAGCCGACGCCGGCTATGGACCTTGCTCAACCCCAAGGTCAAGAAACGCCTACAAGTCCTGGCCGAACAGGTCGGCGACAAACAGCCCTTCGCTCCCTATGTACTGGTGGGCTTTTTATTGACCGCGGTATGGATCCAATGAGTGACCATGCGGTCGGATAACTTGTACAGCCCTTGTACATAACCGCAAAGTGCGACTACTTTCTTAAGCGTCAGTGCGTCTGGCACGGGAGCGGGGCGAATCGAACAGGGAGTTGATCGTGAACAAGACCGTGAGTGAGGTGAAGATTCTGGTTGTCGATGACCAGGCGGTAATTGTCGAAGAGTTATGTGAATTTCTCGAAAGCCAAGGCTATGTGTGCGTTGCCGCCCACTCGACTGGCGAAGCGATCGAACGCTACCAAGCCGAAGACGCAATCGGCCTGGTGCTTTGCGATTTGCACATGCCCGGGCGCGATGGCATCGAACTGGTCCGGGCGCTGAAAGAGATTGCTGGCCGCCAGCGCATGTTCGAAGCGATCATGCTCACGGGCCGCGCCGACAAACAGGATGTGATCCGTGCCCTGCGCGAGGGGTTTGCCGATTACTATCAAAAGCCGATGGACCTCAACGAACTGCTCGAAGGCGTACGTCGTCAGGAGCAGGCGCTGCTGGAGCGGCGGCGCAATTTCCGCGAGCTGGGCAGCCTGAACCAACGCCTGCAGTATCTGGCGGACTCCATCGACGACCTTTACCAGGATCTGGAAAAGGCCCGCGGCCAAGGTGTGCACCGACGCGCCACCGATGCCGAAGAGCCAGAGGGTGAACTGCCGGCAGTGTTCGAGAAACTCTCGCCACGTCAGCTGGAAGTGGCCAAGCTGGTCAGCAAGGGCAAGACCAATTACCAGATCGCCTGTGAGCTGGGCATCACCGAGAACACTGTGAAGCTGTATGTGTCGCAGGTGCTGCGCCTGACCCACATGCACAACCGCACCCAGTTGGCGCTGGCCCTGACGCCACGCTCATCACCCCTGCACCAGCGTTTCACTACTCACTAGGCTCTGTACGAAATGCATCCGCACTCGCCCATACTGCGTTGAAACGGTGCTCTAGTTGTTCTCAGTGCTGATCTTCACCCAGCGGAAATGGTCGGGGATCGGGTACTTGTAGGTTTCCAGCCAGCGGTACATCGATTGGTCGCGCTCGCTGGCGGTTTGCCGCTGGAGCTTGGTCGAGGCTTGCTGATTGCTCGATTGCACGCGCAACAGGGCTTCGGTGGCGGTTTGCGCTGGCGGTTGGCGTGGCGGCTCTTCGGCCACTGCTGCCAGGGGAATGCAGGCCAGGAGAATTAAGGATCTAAGCATCGGAAAGTGCCTCCTGTTGCGTGGATTGGGGCCGCTTTGCGGCCCATCGCAGCCAAGCCAGCGCCTATAGGATTCGCTGGCCGGCCCTTCAACTGACCGGCAGAACACCCCGCCCGGTCAACTTCAACTGCTTGGCGCGCGCCTGGGCCTCGGCAAACTGCGCAGGCTTGAGCCGCAGGCGGGCCACCAGATCTGCCGCCTGCTGCCAGTTGTCCTGCAGTAACGACAAGGCCACCAGGTTGACCGCCGGCAGTGGGTTGTCATCCTTGAGCTCGATCGCCGTCAGAAACTCAAAGCGCGCCTGCTCATGATCGCCAAGGTTCATCAGCACCACGCCCAAATCGTTACGCACCTTTTCATCGGTCGGCGCCAGGCGCACAGCCCGCTGTAAATTGCGCAGGGCTTGAGCGTCGTCTCCGCGGGCCGATGCCAGCTGGCCAAGGCCGTGCTCGCCTTCAGAGGCCAGGCAGCCGCCGAGCAGGCTGCGGTACAGCGGCTCGGCCTCGCTACGCCCGAGCAGACGCAGGACCTTGGCTTTGCGCAGGCGCACCTGATCGAGTTCATCTGGCAACTGTTGCAAATGCGCAAGGCTGGCATGCGGGCGGCCGTCGTTGAGCATTTCATCCGCCAGGTTCAGGGCCAACTGCTGGTCAGCGTCGGGCTTGCCGCATTTGTTGCCAGCGAACACTTGCGCCAGGCCCTCCGGCGAGTGCCCGGCGCAACCGCTAAGCAGCAACAGCCCCAGGGCTATCAGTATTGTTCTCATCCCCACCCTCCCCTCACGATCCCAAAGCCCGCGCCAACGCGGTCAAGCCAGGCCCGGCCAAAACAATCAGCAGGGCCGGAAACAGAAATATCATCATCACCGCCGACATCTTCGCCGACATCTTCGACACCCGCTCCTGCAAACGCGTCATCCGGCGGTCATCGAGCAAGGTCTTCAAGGCTTGCAGCGACTTCATCGCCCCACTGCCCTGCACCAGTAACTGGCGCAGGATCACGCAGGTGTCGATCAGCTCATCGACCGCCAGCAGTTTCGCGGTCTTTTCCAGCTCAGGCGCCAGCGCCAGGCCGGAGTCCACCCGTTGCAGGACCAGGCGCAGCTCTTCGCTGATTTCGGGCACCAAGGTACGCCCTTCGTGACTGAGCACCCGCAGGGCTTGCTCGACGGCCAGGCCGGTTTCAAAGAGGATGCGCAACAAGGGAATCAGCAAGCTCACTTCCAGGGCGATGCGCTGTTGACGACGCGCAGCCGCCAGCGCCAGCAGGCGCTTGGGCAGTAGATAGCCGACCCCCAAGGCACACAACGGCAGCACCAACCAATGGCCAGTCCAGGCGCCCATCAATCCGTGTTGCAACAGCAGCGTCAGGCCCACTGCAAGTAGCGGCAGCCCCAACTGGACAGCGGCAAACAGCGCTCGCTGGCGACTGCGGCGCCAACCCACACGATCGAGCAGCGCCTGGGTTTCGCCATCGAGCCGCTGCAAGCGCCGCCCCAGGTTGCTGCTGCCTAGCCAGTGCAGCCAGTCGCCCAACCGCTCCTCGCGTGCCAGCTGACCTTGCAAGCGCCGCGCGATCAGCAAACGTCCGCGCAACTGCTTCAAGGCCTGCATGCCGAGCAAGGCGAATCCAGCCAGCAGGAACACCGCGCAGATCAGCCAGGCCATGCTCACAGGCTCCTCATCATGCGCCATAGCACCAGGCAACCGAGTGCCTGGAAGGCAAAGGCCAGTAACAACAGCATCTGCCCCTGGCTATCGCGCCACATACCCAGCAAGTAGCCGGGGTTACCGAGCAGGAAGTAGCCGACCATGCTCAACGGCAGCGCCCCGAGAATCCATGCGGTGACCCGCGTTTCACCGGTCAACGCCTTGAGCTGGCGCGTGCCTTGTTCGCGCTCGCGGATCAGCTTGATGAGGTTCTCCATCAACTCGCTGGCATTGCCGCCATACTGCTGGTTGATCCGCAGACCAAGGGCGAACAGGCGCATTTCGTCCTGGTCATAGAGTTCGGCCAGCTCGCTGACCGCCACCTCCAGCGCTACCCCCAGGCGGACACTGCGCCGCACCCGCTCCATGGCCGAGCGCAGTGGTTCGCGAGTGCCATCGATTCCGCCCAGCACCGAATCGTTCAACGTCCGCCCAGCCTTCAAGCTACGCACGCTGTAGTCCAACAGGCCCGGCAGTTGCTGGATGATCTGGCGCACGCGCAGCCGATAACGCCAGCCCAGGTACAAGTAGCCCAGCGCAGGCCCACTCAACAGCACCATCAAGCCGACCGCCCAGCCAGAGACCAGCAAGCCAGCCATGACCAATCCGCCCCACGCCAGCAGCCATGGCCTGGGATTGAACGCGGCAGTATCCACGCCCGCCCGTTGCAGCAGCGGGTCGAACCAGTCACGCCGCGCCTTGCCGCTGCGCACCGAGCGATAGGCGCGGCCCAGGCGCTGCAGAATGCGCTCCTCGCCGCGCTTGTACAGGGCCAGGCGAAACAGCAGCAGGGCGACGCCGAGCAACAGCGGCGACAGCGCCAGCAGCAGGGCGCCAGTCACAGCACACCTTCGTTGCGCAACTTGGCGCCAGCCGGGTTCGGTGCTTCGCGTAGAAAGCTGGTGCCGCCGCGGCGGTCGAGACGAAACAGCGTGTTGGTCACGTACACATCGTCGCGCACCCCCACCACTTCGAGCACTTCGCTGACGCAGCGACGGCCATCGGCCAGCCGCGTCAGCTGAATCACCACATCGAGCGCCGCGCAGATCATCTGGCGCAAGGTCTTCTCGGCAATCTGCCGGCCGCTCAGGCCGACCAGGGTTTCCAGGCGCAACAAGGCGTCCTGGGCGGTGTTGGCATGCACGGTGCTCATCGAGCCATCATGACCGGTGTTCATCGCCGTGAGCACATCGAGCACTTCGGCGCCGCGGATCTCACCCAGCAGGATGCGATCCGGGCGCATCCGCAAGGCGTTGCGAATCAGCTCGCTGGCCTTGATCTCACCATGCCCCTCGACGTTCGGCGGGCGCGTCTCCAGGCGTACCACATGGGGGTGATTGAGCTGCAGTTCAGCGACGTCTTCGATGGTCACCAGGCGCTCCTGCGGGGCAATCATCAGGCTGAGGATATTGAGCAAGGTGGTCTTGCCGGTCCCGGTGCCGCCACTGACCAGAATATTGCAGCGCCGTCCCACCGCGCGTTCAAGAAAGTCGAAGATGGCCTGATCGATCGCCCGGGTCGCGAGCAGGTCGGCGCTCTTGAGCATGTCGCGGCGAAATTTTCGGATCGACAGGCACGGCCCATCCAAGGCCACCGGTGGGATGATGGCATTGACCCGGCTGCCATCGGGCAGGCGCGCATCGACCATTGGCGAAGACTCATCCAGGCGCCGCCCCAAGGGCGCCAGGATGCGTTGCATGACCCGCTCGACATGGTGCGCGTCGATAAAGCGCAGGTCCGTCAGCTGCAATAAACCGGCGCGTTCGACGAACACCCGGTGCGGGCCGTTGACCAGAATTTCGGTAACGCTGGGATCACGTAGCAGCACCTCAAGTGGGCCATAGCCGGTCAGTTCGTCGACCAGCTCCTCGGCCATGCGCTCCATTTCGTAGCGCGACAGGGCCAGGCGCATACGCGCCACATAGTCGCCAACCTGCTCGAAGACGAACTGCGTCAGGGCTGGCCGGGCACCTTCGAGCAAGTTGCGCCCGCTGTCCTCGATGCTGTCGATGACGTGGCGGTGCAAGGCGCGCTTGAGCGCTTGCGGCTCAGCCGCAGCATGGCGTTGACCGCCAAAGGGTTCGTCGCCGCTCATTTGCTCCCCCACAGGCGTCGCAGCCAGGTCAGCGTGGGCGTTTCAAGGCTTTGCGAACGCTGCGCCAGGCGCTCGCCCAGGCCCTGCAAGGCTTGTGTCAGGCTTTCGCGCGGGGCCAGTTCGAACAGGCTCAGGCCTTGGTTCTTGGCATTCAGACGCACCTCAGGGCTGTACGGCATGACTTTGAGCAACGGCAACCCATAACGTTTGGCCAAGGCCTCGGCGTCCGGCGCGACATGCTTGAGGTAGCGGTCAACCAGCAAGCTGGCGTGCTCCAGCTTGATCCCGCGGTCGCGCCATTGATCGAGCACTTCCAGGTTGCGCCGGCAATCGAGGATGTTCTGATCGGTGTAGAGAATCAGCTTGTCGCAATGGCTGACGATAGTGCGCAACGCTTCACTGTCGGTCTGCCCGGTGAGGTTGAGGACAATGTGCTGGAAGTGCTGGCGCAGCGCGCTGAGCAGCATGTACAGCTCGGCGGCACTGGTCTTGCGCAGCGGCTCGTCGGCTTCGGCATAGGCAAGAATGCGCAGGCCGCTCTTGTCGCGGGTGAAGGCGCTGTCGATCAACGTGGCGTCCAGCCGACGCAAATGGCGCAAGGCGTCGCCGAAGAAGAACGACGCTTCCAAGCCCAGCAAGGCCAGACTGTCGCCACGCGGCAAACCGAGGTCGAGCAGCAGGGTCTGTTGGCCGCTGTCCTGCACCACCCGCGCCAGATGAGTGGTCAGCAGCGCACCGTCGGCACCGCGCTGGGCGCCGTAGAGCACGGTCAGGCCACCCAGGCTGGGGTTGCTGGTCACCGCTGGCAAGCGCTTGCCCAGGCGCCGGACCAGGCCAGCCACCTCGCTGGCCCGCGAGCCGTATGCAACGAAGTCGCGGGCGCCAGCGCGCATGGCATGCAGCACCAACTGGTTGTCCATGCCATCGCCGAGGGCGACGATCGCCAGCATCGGCTTGGCCTCCAAAACGCCCTCGATCAAGGCGCACTGCGTGACCAACTGCTCGCGGTCCAAGCCAATGAACACCAGGTTGCTGAAGGTCACGTCGACCAGCGCCAGCAACTCGTCGAGGCTGCCACCACTGGCGCCGATCACCTGGCCCTGCTGGGTCAAAGCGCCCTGCAACCAGTTGAGGTCTTGCTCATTGCGGGTGATCGCCAGGTACGTCTGGTTGAGGCTCTCGTTCATCGTGATAACCCACTGCGGCCATCGAAATTGCCGTTTTCCAGGAAGAACAGCTGGCCCCAGCTGGGGTCGTAGGTGCGCAGGTGCTCACCCGGCAGCTCGGGCAGGCGGGCGTTGGCAGCCAATGGCTGGACCAAGTGCGGGGTCACGATCATCAGCAGCTCGGTCTCATCCCGGACCAAGGCCGACTGGCGAAAGAACGCGCCCAATATCGGCAAGCTGCCCAGCCCGGGCAGACGGTCTACCGAAGAGCGGGTGTTGCTGCTGATCAAACCGCTGATGATGAAGCTCTCGCCGTCGGCCAGGGAGATGCTGGTATCCGTGCGGCGCACGCTCAAGCCAGGCACCTGGGTACCGGCGATAGTCACCGCATTGTTGTAGTCCAGCTCACTGACTTCCGGCGCCACCTTGAGGGTAATGCGGTCGCGACTGATCACCGTCGGGGTCAGGGCCAGGCGTACGCCGAACTCTTTGTACTCGATCGAGACGTTGTCACTGCCAGCACTGGGCACCGGGATAGGAATCTCGCCACCGGCCAGGAAGCTCGCGGTAAGGCCGCTGAGCACGGTCAGGCTCGGGCGCGCCAGGGTGTAGGCAAAGCCGCTATTTTCCAGCGCGTTGATCGCAGCCAGGAAGCGGCTGCTGCCGCCGCCCCAGACGATATTGAACACACTGTCATCAAGCGGTATGGCAGGACGCGCGATAGGCACGTTGCCAGGGGTGACAGCGGTATTTGGCACGGTATTGGGCGAGCCGATCAGACTGTTGTTCGAGCCCTTGAAGAACAACCGTGCGCCGGCTTCCTTGTATTTGCTCCGGCGCACCTCGACGAAACGGATATCGGCCTGCACCTGGGTCGGCAGTTGCTCATCCTGCGAAGGCAGCAGCGCGTCTTCGGCCATGTCGGCACTGGCCCTGCCCTTGACGAACAGCATCGCCCGATGCGGCGAAGGGGTGCAGGCGGTCCACAGCATCAAGGTGGTGCTCCCCGGCCCCACTGCAGTGAGCAGCACGCCACGCTCGCCACTTGCCTGGACATCGGCGACCTTCGGCTCGCCCACCGCCACCCGGCTGATAGTCACCGGCAGGCGCAGCTCTTGTTGCAGGCCCTGGTCCATCTCGATCACCGAGGGCAAGTCGGCAAACGCCGCACAGCCCTTGTCCGCCGCCTGTGCCATGGGCAAGCTCGTTATCAGCGACAGGGCCAGGCACAACGGGGTGAATATCCGCGCGGAACTACGCATGGCTGCATCCTTGCTGGTTCAGGGTGTCTTGGCTGAATCGTTGCTCTGGGCGCCGCGAATGATCTGCATACCTGGGTTGCCAGCCGCAGGCGCGACGTTAGCGATAGGCACTTGGGACAATTGGCTAAAGCGAAACAGATCGCGACTGGCAGTTTCGACCTGGGGCTTGGCCTGTGGATTGGCCCAATAGCCCGCCAGCAACTGCTCATCGGCGCTACGCACGGCCAAGCGCAGGGTGCCGGCCTGGGCTGCCAGCATCAGGCGGCTGGCGAAGGCTTCAGGCACGGCCAAGGCCACGGTGCGATTGCCAGTGCCGATCGGGTCATGCCGCCCCTGCTGCTCTTCGGCGGTTTGCGCCGGGCGGCCGTCATTGGCCAAGCCCGTCTGCTCACCGACGCTCAATACCCGCAGCGCAGGCAAGATGACCTGGGCGGAGGACTGCGGGTTGTGGTTTTCTTCACGCAAGAACAGCAACACATCCACATAGTCGCCGGGGCGCACCTGCCCTGCCGCGCCAACGACATCATCGACTGCGACAGCCACCGCCCGCTCATGGCTGCGGATCATCCGCGCCAGCGGGCCACCTGATTGAAAGCTGTGCTCGTCGAGCCAGGCCCCTTGAGCCAAGGCGCGCTCACTGCGCCGGCCAAGCACTTGCTCGATGTGCTGGAAAGCGCCCTGAGGCACCACCTGCAAGCGCTCGATCAGCAGATCGTCTTCGCTCAGAGGCGTATTGGCGGCCACGTCGCGGCGCAACACGACGATGGGCGAGCGGCGCGGTTCCTCCACCTGAATCGGTGCCGGAGCGGTTACTGGCTGAGTCGTCACCTCGACACTCGGCGGCGCAGCGACGGGCGCGGGCGGTCGACTCAGCACCAACCCCCAATACCCTGCAAGCAATGCCGCAACCAGAAACAGCCCGGCAAGGATCATGGTCAAGCGACTGCTCATTACCGCTCTCCCGCACCTGAAACCCATGATGGCAAAAAGTAACTATTTCGCTATTGCACGGTAGTTCAGAGCGGCTAAATCGCCATGAGCGAGACTAAGTTTTTCCAGCCATGAATTTGACGCTGAGGCAAAACAGGTGCTTAGCATCGCTGAACCAACCTAATACTTTGTAATTAATGCCTTCTTACATTTGCACTCCGGCGTAGCTTGACGATTCTGTGATAGCAAAGGGGCATCACCGCTTTACGCCCCACAAACCGGCGCCGCCCGCGCAAGGAGATGTGCCATGTTGCTGCTCAAGATCCTCATCCACTGCCAGAACTTCCTGCAACGCAAGGACGGAGCCTCCGGTATCGAGTACGCAGTCATTGCGGCAATGGTTGCCGTAGCGCTGGCGGCCTTCGTCGATCCGATCTCCGCACAAGTCAAAGCCATGATGACTACCATCCAGACCGCCATCACGCCTTGATCGCAAGCCGCACCCGCATGCCCTGCGCTACCTACCCGTCAGGAGCCGACGATGCCAACCTCTTCCTTGCGTCAACAGATCCTTCTAGTCGACGACGAGGAAGAGGCACTGCTCGAACTTGCCGAATTACTGGAAAACGAAGGTTTCAAGTGCCACACCGCCACCTCCGTCAAAGCCGCACTGCAGCAACTCACGCGCTACCCTGACGTCGCCTTGGTCATCACCGACCTGCGTATGCCCGAAGAAAGCGGCATCGGCCTGATCAAGCGCCTGCGCGACCACACCTCCCGCCAACACCTGCCGGTGATCGTCATGTCCGGGCATGCCGATCTGGAAGATGTCAGCGACCTGCTGCGCTTGCAGGTACTGGATCTGTTTCGCAAGCCGATCTTCCACGCCCGCCTGCTGGAGACGCTGGAGAACCTGTTCCCCACACCGAGGATGCAGGTGGTTCGCCAGTAATGTCGCCCTTTAACAGCTCACAACTGCCAACTGAAACTCAAGGTCATCCGCGGCCGCCGATCAAGGCTGTCCAGGGCGATGTCAGATAACGGCTTGGCGACTTCAAGTGCGACGTTGTAGTACCGCGCATCACCCAGCCTCACGCCGAGCGCTGCCGATGACAGGCGTGCCTCGCGGATATCAACCTCGTTGAACCAGGTGCGGGCGGCGTCCACCACGACGTAGGGTTGCAGCACCTTCACCCAATGGCCTTCTCGCTTGAAGCTGTAGTTCAGCTCATAGGCCACACCCCAGCCCTTGTCACCCCAGGCTTGGTCACTGGGATAACCACGGCCGAAGCTCTGCCCACCAAACACCACGCGCTCGCTCTCAGGCAGGCTGTCACCGCTCCAGGACAACGCCGCCGAAGCCACGCCTTGCCAGTTGTCGAACCACTGATCGCTCTGCAGGGCAGACAGGCGCAGACGGAGAAAATCCAGGTCGTAGTCGGCATTGGTCCGCGCCCCGAAATAGTCCAACCCCTGGTACACGCCGGCGCTGACAATCCGCAGGCGGCCAGGGTCGGCCTGGCGCCAGTCGCCCTCGAAGGACAGCGCACGCAGGTGGGTCTGGCTATCTGACTTCAGCCCAGAGCCAGCCCGCTGGTAGTCGATCCGGTCCTTGACCACATAGAAGCGTCCCACCACGTCCAGCCATTGCCTGGGCGAGGCGATCAGGGTCTGGCTAATTCCGACCGAATAGCGATCCGTCTCGTGCTGCTGGCTCAGATCGATGCCATTGTCCAGGCGTACCCGCGTACTAGGCTCGCTGCGGTAGCGCGCAGCCGAAAGCAGCAGGCGGCTGCCCTCGCCATCCAGGTACTGACCATAATCCAGCCGGCCATAACGACTGTCATCCTCTCCAGGTGGCACCAGTACGCTGGCCGAGAGCTGTTCGGCGAAACGGGTTTGCCCATTGCTGGTCAGTGCGATCAGCGCTTGTAGATCATCGCGACTGCCCTTGCCGACCTGCACGGCAGTGCTGAGCGGTTTGCGCGAGGCCTGGGCGACCAGCCGCGCAGCGCCATCAGCGCTCGCTGGCGCAGCTAAATGCGCGGCAAAGCTCACTCCCGGGATGCGATTGATCAGGCTGGTATAGCGCTCGAAGGTGGTTCGGGTCAGCGGCCGCTCAGCCTTGAGCTTGCCCATCAGGGTGTCCAGGTAGGTGGCAGCCGGACCGATGTCGCCCTCTATCTGGTAATCACGGATATAACCTTCCACCAGCACCACGCGCACCCGGCCATCGGCAAAGTCCTGGGGTGGCAAGTAGGCGTATGAGAGCAGGTAGCCATCCTGCTGATAGCGCTGGGTCAAGCGCTGGGTGAACGCGACCAGTTCGCTCAAGGTAACCATGCGGCCGATCAATGGCCGGTAATGCTCGCGCAGATCACTCAAGGGGAACACCGTACCGCCCTCGAAGCGGACTTTGCGCAACTCGAACCGGCTGCTCAGGGGCAGTGCCTGTGGCTGACCGCCAGCTATCGGCGCAACGTGCATTACCGGGATGTTCGGGCGATAGGCGTCGACCGGCAAATTCGCGCTGGGTAGGCGTCGCTCGATGTCGTTACCGTTGAGAAAGCTGGGCAAAGGCTGGGCCCCGGCCAGCCCCGACCAGGACAGCATCAGCAGGGACACGACCAGAGGGCGCATTCGGACACTCCATGATCCCGTGGATAAGGGCCGCAATTGCCGCCCGTCACGTGCAAAGCCTAGGCGCTGGCCTAGTAAACGTCGAACCTTGTGCGCGCCTGGCGCCGTTGAATCATTCGCTGACCTGGAACTCTACACGCGCCGTCTCGCCGCTCTCGTCCAAGGCGCTGAGTTCGATGCGCCCGGCCTGTTCGAAACGCACCAGCATGCTCTCCTGGCCGCGGGTTTCACCCAGCGGCTGGCCATTGACGAACCACCAGCGCTGGCCAGCGCCGCCTAACGCCGAAACATGCAGCTGCAGAGGCTCGCTGCTGGTCGCCGGGCGACGCAGGTTATCACCGGGGCGAACGCCGACGATCGACAGCGGTGGCGCGCTGGCCGGCACCTGCGGCGGGCAGGCCGGGTCGACTCGCGGCAGACGCGCTGCACGCCGCTCGACCCGGGCCAGCCAAGGTTCCAATGGGGCCGGCCAGAGGGCGATGTCTTGCGCCTTGGCTCCGGCGCAGCTGGCATCCACACGCAAGCCTTGGTCATTGACCCAGACGGTTTCGCGCAGGCTCAGGCCCAATGGCTGGTCAGCCGCCTGCAAGGTCGGCGGGGTGGTGTTGTCGAGGGTCCAGGCAAAGCGTTGGCGCCGGCAATTGGGGTCTTGCCGATTCATCGGCTGGCCCAACGGCCAGCAGATCGCGGCAACGCCAACCGACGCTGGCACCTGCTCGACTGGCGCACTGATACCTCGCTGGGCGTCGCGATTGCTCAACAGGTCATGCACTTGCAGCATCAACGGCGCCGCCGAGGCCAGGCCGAACTGGCCAGGCACCGGAGTGCCATCGGGGCGGCCAATCCACACCCCGATCAAATATCGTGGTCCTACCCCTACCGCCCAGGCATCACGAAAGCCGTAGCTGGTGCCGGTCTTCCAGGCCAGCTGCGGGCGCTGTACCAGTTCTGCGTGCGGGTCGCGGTCCGGGCGCGCCTGGCCGCTGAGAATACGCCGGATAATCCACGCTGCCCCAGGTGAGAGCAATCGGCGCTCCAGCAGAGGATCCTGCGGTTGCAGCCGAATACGCGCACTGTTCCCGGCGCGGGCCAGGGCCGCATAGCCGCCGACCAGGTCTTCCAGACGGCTGCCGGCACCGCCCAGAATCAGCGACAGGTTCGGTTCGGCCAATGGCGGCAGTATCTGCGGCATGCCGCCCATGCGCAGTTGCGCAGCGAACCGCTTAGGGCCGTAGGCCTCCAGCAATTGCACCGCCGGCAGGTTGAGCGACAGGGCCAAGGCTGAGCTTGCAGAGACCGGCCCACTGAAGCCCATGGAGAAGTTGCCCGGACGGTAGTCGCCATAGCGGCGCGGTACGTCCTGCAACAGCGATTCGGAATGGATCAGACCGTCATCCAAGGCCATGCCGTAAAGGAACGGCTTGAGCGTCGAGCCCGGCGAGCGCAGCGCGTGAACCATATCGACATGGCCGAAGCGGCGCTCATCGGCGAGGTCGATTGAACCCAGGTAGGCGCGCACTGCCATGGTCTGCGAATCGACCACCAGGATCGCCGCTGAAGTGCGCTCGGGCAGCCGCGCGCGCCAGCCCAGCAGCAAATCTTCCAGGCGCCGCTGCAACGAGGCATCGACGGTGGTGCGAATCAGCGGTGGGCTGTTGGCGCTATTGAGCCTTCGCGCCAGCAGCGGAGCCAGCGCCGGTTCCTGGCGCGGCGCCAGCAGCAAGGGCTCCTCGCGTGCCTCATCGACCTGTTGCGCGGGCCACACCTGATACTCGGCCAAGCGCTGCAGGACTTTGTCGCGAGCCGCCTGGGCCCGTTGCGGATGGCGGTCTGGGCGTAACCGGCTGGGCGCCTGCGGCAATACCGCGAGCATGGCCGCCTCCGCTGGGGTGAGGTGTTTGGGTGATTTGCCCAGATACGCCCAACTGGCCGCCGCCACGCCTTGCAGGGTGCCGCCAAACGGTGCTCGATTGAGATACAGCTGGAGGATCTCGCGCTTGGACAGGTGCCACTCCAACTGCAACGTTCGCCACAACTGGCGCGACTTGCCCAGCAAGGTGCGCTCGTGCGGGTCGAGTAAACGCGCCACCTGCATCGACAAGGTGCTGCCCCCGGACACCACCCGGCCACCGCTGAGGTTAAGCCAGGCCGCGCGCACCAGCGCCAGCGGGTTGACCCCGGGGTGGCGGTAGAACCAGCGGTCTTCGTAGGTCAGCAGCGCCTGCAAATACAGCGGCGACACCTCATCGGGGCTGATGGGATAACGCCAGACGCCTTCGGCATCGGCAAAACGCCAAAGCGGCGTGCCATCTTCGGCCAGGACCACCCGCGCCAGGTCATCGGCGGGCATCGGCAATGGCCAGATACGATCGGCCAACCACAGCAGGCCCATCGCCAGCAGGCAGCCCACGACAATGCCGCGCAGTAGCCGTCCCGCACGGCTATGTGGGCGTACTAAGCTTGGCATCGGGAACCGACCTGGCCAGGTGATGGCCAAAGCCTTGGATTGATCATCAGGAAGCGATTATGCATGTAGAAGGTTTTTTCGATTGGCTGGGCCAGGCATTGGGCGCGTTGATCCGCTTTATCGTCGACGCATTGAGCGGGCTGTTCAACCTGCTGGCCAATGCCGGCGGCAACTTTATCGATGGTCTGGCACGCACCTTGGGCATGGACACCTCGTTGGTCAGCATCCTGGCCCTGATCGTCGGCCTGTTGCTGCTGTACTCGGCGATCCGCGCGTTCATGCGCGCTTCGATCATCCTTGGGATCATCTGGTTGGTGTTAGGGTTGTGGGTGCTGAGCTGGATCATTCATTGATCCAGGATCGGTCCTCATCGCGGGCAAGCCCGCTCCTACATGGGCCTCCCCTGTAGGAGCGGGCTTGCCCCGCGATGAGGCCAGCGGCCCCTAGCGCGCCTTGACCACCAACTCACCCTGGCTTTCGCCCACCGCCTGCACGTTCGGCCGGTACATCGACTCGACCTGCGGTGGCGGCACCCGATAGGTGCCCGGGGTGACCGCACGCGCCAGGTACAACAGGTGCGTGGTGCCGTAGCTATCGAGCTTGAGCGCCGCTACGTATCGGTCATCACGGTATTCCTGATGCACCACGTTGGCGTTCTGCATCGACTCGCGCCACTGCTTCACCGCGCTGCTGGCGTTTTCCAGGCTGGCCGCGCTCTGGGCCAGGTTCTGGTTCTCAAGCTCCAACCCCGCAGGCAGCAGGTCGACAACCAGCGCGTCCGGCACCTGGCTGTGCGCCTTGAGCGCAAGATGCACCAGGACCAGATCACCACTGCGCAGATTACGCAGATCAAGGTACTGGCCGTTCATGCCCAGGTACTCGCGACGAATCTCCATGCCGTTGCCACTTGGCGCAGGCGCCTGGCGCGGATAACCGGACAGGGTCAGTTGCTGGTAGAGGGTCTCGCTGCCCTGGTTCTGCACCGTCAGTGGCGATGCCAGCAGAGGGCCTTCGAGCTTCATGCCAGATTCTGCGTTGTCCAGCTCACGAATCTCACCGGCACTGTCCAGACGCGCCTGCCATTTGCCTTCGGGTTTACCCAGCAGACCACGGCCAGCCAGGTACAGCGCGTTGCGCTCTTGAGTCGACAGCCAGCGATTGGCCGCCAACTCATCGGACAAGGCGAACAGACGCTGGTCGACCTGGTTACTGGCCAGGTTGTTCTCCTGCAACAACGCCAGGATCAGCGCCTGATCGCGCACCGCGCTGCCATAGTCGGCCATCCAGCCGTCGCTGCGGCCAATGCCCAGGCCGGCCTGCAAGGCTTGCTGCGAACGCGGCTTGTCGCCCATCTTGTCCAGCGCCACCGCCAGTTGCACCAGGGGCAGGCCGGAGCGGGCGTCACTGCGGCGCTCGAACAGGCTGCGCAAGGCACCCAGTGGCGCCTGCTGACTGCGGGCCAGCACCAGCGCGGCGTAGGCCTGTACCGCGAAGCGGGTGTGCTCGGCGTTCTGGCTGTAGTTCACTTCGATCAAGTTGCGCTCTTGCAGATAACGCAGCAGGCGCTCGTTGGCTTTCTTCAGCGCTTCGGCCGGCACGCCATAACCTTGTTCGCGAGCGCGCAGCAGGAAGTCGGTGACATAGGCGGTCAGCCAGTACTCTTCCTCGCTGTCCGAACTCCACAGGCCGAAGCTGCCGTTGTAGCGCTGCATGCCCAAGAGGTGCTCGATACCCATCTCGATCTTGCGTTTGCGCACATCGGCCGGCTCGCCCTTGATGCCCAGGCGCTTGAGGCTTTCGGCGTCGGCGTAGAGCGACGGATACAGGCCACTGGTGGTCTGCTCCAGGCAGCCATAGGGATACGCCTCAAGCGCACGGATCTGCTCGGCAAGGTTCAATGGCGGGCGGCTCGACAGGGCGAGGCTGGCTTCCAGGCCCGCTGGTTCGAACTCGGCCAGATCGCTCTCCGGCAAGCTCCAGGGTTGATCCTTGAGTGCCACCCGGTAGTGCTTGAGCATCGCCGGGTAGGCCGGGCGAATGCCCAAGGTCCATTCACGCTCGAAGGCCATGGCAGGCTCGCCTGGCAGTTGCAAGCCGTTGACCTGCACATGGACCTTGCCCTGGCCAAGGCCACCCTGGGCTTGAACCGGAATCATCAAGGTGCTGCGCTGGCCCTCGGCCAAGGTGATGTTTTGCTGATTGGCGGCAACCAGGCCGAGCTGACCTTCGGTGCTCAGTTGCACAGTCAGTTGCTGGGCGCGACCGGACAGGTTGGCCAAATCCAGCGCCAGGTTGGTGCGGTCGCCGCCGGCCAGGAAGCGTGGCGCCGACAACTCGGCGATCAGCGGCGCGGCGACCACCGTCTTGCCTTCGGCCATGCCAAAGTGCTCGTCGCTCCAGGCCTGGGCCATCAGCCGCAGCTCACCGTTGAAATCGGGGATGTCGACAGTGGCCTCGCCTTCACCCTTGTCGTTCAGGGTCACTGGCAGGCTCTGCTGAGCGACGATGGTCACCGTGGTATTGGGGCGCTTGCCGCCCTTGGCCATGCCCGCATCGCCACCGAACGCCAGGCTGGCCAGACGGCCTTGGCCAGCTTCGATCAACTGGCCGTAGATGTCCAATTGGTCAGCACCATAGGCCTTGCGGCCGAACAGGCTGGCGAACGGGTCTGGGGTCTTGAAGTCGGTGATATTGAGGATGCCGACATCCACCGCAGACAGCAGCACATGCACCTGCTTGGGAACGCTGCCATCGGCATTGACGGCTTTGAACTTGACCGTCAGCGGCTGCTTGGGACGCATTTTCTCCGGCGCTTGCAAGGTCACCGCCAGCTTGCGCTCGGCGCGATCGAGCGGCAGGTGCAGTACGCCAACCGCGCGCTTGGGCGTGGCATTGGCCTTGCGCTCACCGGGGCGGATCACCAGGGCACTGATATACAGGTCGTGGCGCGCCCACTTGCTATCGAGCTTGACGTCGAAGGTCTTGCCCTCGGCAGGCACATCGATCTCTTGCCACCACAGCGGACCGTCGCTGGATTCGACCATCAGGTAACCACTGCCGGCGGCCGGTGGGGTGACGGTGACCTGGGCAGTGGCGCCATCGGCGTAGGACTTCTTGTCCAGCGCCAGCTTGACCTGGTCGGGACGTACCGCGCCGCCTTCGGCGTTGTCCTGGGCACGGTAGCCAGCCCAGAAGCGTGCGCTGGACACCAGGCCAGTCTGCGGATCTTCCACCTCGACCCGGTATGGGCCCCACTCGACCAGGAAGTTGAGCTTGGCCGTGGAGCCGGCCTTGACGCTGACAGTCTCCTCGCTCTGGGTCAGGAACTTCTCGTTGTAGTTGTAGCTCCAGCCGTCGCTGTCCGAGTAGTTCCAATAGTAGTCACGACGCTCGCGGATCAGGCGCACCTTGAGGTTATCGACTGCGAGCTTTTTACCGTTGCGGTCGGCCACCAGCACTTCGAATTCGACTGGGCCGTCGCTGTCGGTTTCTTCCCCCTCGAATAGCCCGCGCAGGCCCGGCAGGCGCTCGGCCGGCCAGATCGGTTGTTCGAGGCGGCGGGTAATCGGCCGACCACCCGACTCTTGCAGGCTGGCCTGCACAGTCAGTTGCAGGGGCGAACGAGCCTCGGCCCAGCGGCTCTCGATGTCCACTGTTGCCTTGCCGGCCTGGTCGAGGGTGACTTCGTCCAGTTCCAGATCCTGATTGAGCTCGGTCTCGGTGACCGAACCGAACTGATAACCCGGCAACGCCGGCACTGCCTCACGCAGCGGCCGCACATAGGCCTGGCCGCTCAGGCGGTTGCCGGCAGCAGGCGCGCCATAGAGGTAGCCGCCGTTGACCTGGATGTGTGCGGTTTGCTCAGGGCTCAGCGGCGTGCTGCTGCCCTTGAGTTCCAGCGCCAGACGCTCGGGCAAAAAATCCTCGACGAGAAACTCGTACACCTGCTTGCGACCACCGCCCACGTCCAGCAGCAGTTGCCAGCGACCGGTAGGCGCCTCAGTGGCCAATTGCAGCTGATATTGATAAAGGCCATTGGCATCGGCCTCCCAGACGAATTTGCGGCTGACCTGCTCATCCGGTCGGCGCACTTCCACGCTCACCGGCTGGGCCTTGATGGGCTTGCCGTCCTGATCGCGCAACAGGCCATTGAGCAATACGGTTTCACCCGGGCGATACAAATCGCGCGGGCCAAAGATGAAGAATTGCAGCGGATTGGCTTGCGGCCCGGTGATATCGAATTCAGCCAGGTCCAGGGCAGCGGTGTTCAGACGCAGCAAGGTGGTGTGGACACCTTGGGTGGCGATCAGGGTGTCGGCCTTGGCCGTGATCGGCAGTTGCGCATGGCCGTCGCTGTCGGTCTTGGCCTGGGCCAGCAGCTTGCCCTTGTCATCGTGCAGTTCGAGGTTGACTGCGTTGAGCGCCTTGCCGCCTTCCAGGGCCTGGGCGAACACGTCCAGACGGTCACGGTAACGGTGCGCGGAGACGCCAATGTCACTGAGGGTGAACAGGGTCGCCGGCTGCGAGTAGTCGTAGGTGCCGGAGGCACGCATCACCGCCAGGTACACGCCTGGGTCTTGCAGTGGCTTGATCCCGGCGATGGGCAGCAACACGGTTTCACGGGTGTTGCGCGCAGGGTTGAGGTCGAAGCGGCCGCTGTACACCAGCTCGGCCATCTGCAACGTTTCCTTGGACTGGTAGTAGTACAAGCTGCTGTTACGGCCCCAGTTGACCAGGAAGGTCGAGAGCATTTCCGGCTTGATGCGGAAGAACTCGACATCGACCTTGTCGACGTTCAGGGCGATCACCGGCAGGCCTTCGGCCAAGCGGGTGGGCAGCAACGAGCCACGGCTGGCGAAGCCGATGGTCGGCTGCATGTCGCGGGTTTCCAGACGGCTGACCGATTCACTGGCCAGCGCGTTGCCATTGACTGCCAGCAGGCCCTTGTCGACGGTCAGGACCAGCTTGCGCTGCGGCTCGAGGTGGCGCAGGCGCAGCTCCATTTGGTTGTCCGAGAGCTCCCAGGCGCCATCGACCTTGCCTTTGACGGTATCGACCAGGTGCACCTTGGCGGCGAAGTCCTGGCTGGCATCCAGCGGTGCGGAAAAGCTGATCGACAACGCACTGGCGCCATCGACCTGGGTTTCCGAAACATCCAGCACTGTCAGCTCGCGACCGGCATAGCGTTTTGCGAGAACGGCGGGGTCTTCGCGCTTGGCCGGTTTAGCTTCGGCAGGCGCAGTGGCCGGCGGTTTTTCCGCGGGTGCAGGGGTGTCCTTGGAGGAGGAATCACAGGCACTGAGCAGGGCCAGCGCGCAGGCCAGCAACAATCCTTTGTTGAGCATGAGAGAGGGGACTCTTCGGCAGCGTGTTCGTAAGGGCACCAACTATAGCGCAACCGCGAGCGCCGTACCCGGTATGGAGCGGCAAGTGAGACCGCGTTCGCGCAGTTTGGTTGCCTGGCCGCTACAATGCCGTCGGGCAAATCCACCCCTTACCCGAAACAGTCTTACAGGCAGTTCCACTTCCAGGACTTCGCATGTTTTCTCTTATCGCCGACTGGCATGATCGCCCGAGCCACCGCAAGGTCTGGGGCCTGGCCGCGCCTATGATCCTGTCCAACATTTCGGTGCCCCTGGTCGCGCTGGTCGACAGCACCGTCATCGGCCATCTGCCGCATGCTCACCAGCTCGGCGCAGTGGCGGTGGGCGCCACCCTGTTCACCTTCATGGTCGGGCTGATGGGCTTCCTGCGCATGGGCTCCACGGGCTTCGCCGCCCAGGCTGCGGGGCGCGCCGACGGTGCAGCGTTGCGCCAGGTGCTGGTGCAAGGGCTGCTGCTGGCACTGGGCTTTGCCATCGTCATCGGCCTGCTCGCCCTGCCCTTCAGCCAATTGGCGTTGCACGCGATGCAGCCGAGCACGGCGCTGCATCAATCCACCGAAGATTTTTTCCACACACGCTTGCTGGGTTTGCCGGCAGCCTTGGCCAGCTACGCCCTGGTCGGCTGGTTCCTCGGTACCCAGAACGCCCGCGCGCCACTGGCCATCCTGCTCACTACCAACCTGCTGAACATTGCCCTGAACCTGTGGTTCGTCCTTGGCCTGGACTGGGGCGTGGTCGGTTCGGCGCGGGCCTCGGTGATTGCTGAATGGAGTGCTGCGCTGTTGGGCCTGGCCCTTACCCGCCCGGCGTTGCGTGCCTACCCTGGGCAGATCGCCTGGGCGGGGTTGAAGCGTTGGCAGGCCTGGCGGCCGTTGCTGGCGGTCAACCGCGATATCTTTTTGCGCAGCCTGGCCTTGCAGCTGGTGTTCCTGCTGCTGACGGTACAAGGCGCGCGCTTGGGCGAGGCGACAGTGGCGGCCAATGCCTTGCTGCTCAATGGGCTGATGCTGACGGCTTATGCCCTGGATGGCCTGGCCCATGCGGTCGAGGCGTTATGCGGCCACGCCATCGGCGCGCGTGATCGCCAGACCCTGCGCCGCTCGCTGGTAGTGGCGGGCGGCTGGTCGTTGATCGTGAGTATCGGCTTTGCGCTGTTGTTCCTGCTGGGCGGGCATCTGTTCATCGACTTGCAGACAGATATCCAGAGCGTACGGGCGGCGGCGTATCCGTTCTTGCCCTATCTGGCGTTGCTGCCGCTGGTGGCGGTGTGGAGTTATTTGCTCGATGGCTTGTTCATTGGCGCGACCAGAGCGCAGGAAATGCGCAATGCGATGCTGTTAAGCGTGGTGCTGGCTTGCCCACTGGCGTGGATGGCGAGCGGGTTCGGCAACCATGGATTGTGGTTGGCGTTTCTCGCCTTCATGGGGTTGCGGGCGGTGACGCTGGGGTGGTTGGGGTGGCGGTTGGAGCGGCAGGGGCAGTGGGTGCCCTGAGAGCACCCAAGCCATTGAAGCTTACGACGACAGGTAGGAAGAGCGGGTCAAGCCAAGGCGCAACGCATCCAGATACTGGGTACGCTCACGCGCAGTGATCTTGGCGCTGGCCACCTTGTCACGGTAATGCGTCATCAACTCCTCCGGCGACAAGTGCACGTAGCGCAGCATGTCTTCGATGGTGTCATGGGTCTCGATCCCGGCGTGGTACACGCTGCCATCGGCATTCTGGTAGATGTTCACCGAATCGGTGTCACCAAACAGGTTATGCATGTCGCCCAGGATCTCCTGGTAGGCACCGACCAGGAAGATCCCCAACAGGTAGTCTTCACCTTCGTTGATGCCATGCACCGGCAGGCTGGTCTCGATGCTCTGCTCATCGACGTACTGGTTGATCTTGCCATCCGAGTCACAGGTCAGATCCTGCAGCACGGCGCGGCGCAGCGGCTCTTCGTTGAGGCGATGCAGCGGCAGAATCGGCAGTACCTGGCCAATCGCCCAGGTGTCCGGCAGGCTCTGGAACACCGAGAAGTTGCAGATGTACTTGTCGGCCAGCTTGTCGTTGAGCTCATCGAGCACTTGGCGATGCGAACGCTGGCGAGCCTTGAGCGAGTTGTGCAGGCGGCGGCATACAGCGAAGTAGCACTGCTCGGCCAGGGCTTTCTCGGCCAGGCTGATCTTGCCGTCGGCATACTGCGCGGCCACGTCACCCATGTAGTGGGTAGCGCGCCAGTAGGTCTCGGTCACCATCTCGATATCGGTCGGGCCGAGCAGGTCGACCAGCCACTGCACGGTCTCCGGCAGGCTTTCCTTGTTTTCGATGGTGGGCACTTCGTCGTTGTGCTTCTCGACGTCGGTGACCTGCACCACCAGCATCGCGTGGTGCGCAGTCAGGGCGCGGCCGCTTTCCGAGAAGATGTGCGGGTGCGGTAGGCCCTGGGCATCGCAGAACTCCTTGAGCATGCCCACCACGACTGCGGCGTAATCGTCGATGTCGTAGTTGATCGAGCTGGCGTTGCGCGAGTGGGTGCCGTCGTAGTCGACCCCCAGGCCGCCGCCGACGTCGATGTGATCGACCGGCAGGCCCAAGGCGCGCAGCTCGCCGTAGTAGCGGATAGCTTCCTTGAAGCCGTGCTGGTAGTCCGCCAGGTTGGCGATCTGCGAACCCATGTGGAAGTGCAGCAGGCGAATGCCCTGATCCAGGCCGGCGCCACGAAAACGCTCGACCACCGAGATCAGCTGGGCCGCAGACAGACCGAACTTGGACTTCTCGCCACCGGTATCGGCCCACTTGCTCGACGCCAGCGACGACAGGCGCACGCGCAGGCCGACCTGCGGCTTGACCTTCAGATCAGCGGCTTCCTCGATCACCAGGGCGACTTCGGATTCTTTCTCGATGACGATGAACACGTTGTGGCCAAGCTTCTGGCCCATCAGCGCCAGGCGAATGAACTCGCGGTCCTTGTAACCGTTGCAAACAATGGTGCCGCCTTTGGGCGCCAGCGCCAGCACGGCCAGCAGCTCGGGCTTGGAGCCGGCTTCCAGGCCAATCGAGACGTTCTGGGTGGCGATGATGTTTTCCACCACCGCTTCTTGCTGGTTGACCTTGATCGGGTACAGGGCGGTGTACTGGCTCTGGTACTCCAGGCGCGCGATGTTGGCGTCGAAGGCGCCGGTCAGCTGGCGCACGCGGTCCTGCAAAATGTCGGGGAAGCGCACCAGCAGCGGCAGCGACAGGCCGCTCTGGCGCAACTCGTCGACCTGCTCGAACAGGTCGATCGGCGCGCTGTTGGGGCCATTGGGGCGCACTTCGACGCGCCCGGCTTCATTGATGGCGAAATACCCTGCGCCCCAATGGCGGATGCCATAAACACTGCGGCTATCGGCCACGGTCCACTGGCTACCATCGTCTTTGCGTGTGCGTCGTACGGACATTCAAGTCCCCTGTAGAAAAGTCGAAGACACTGCCCTACCGAAAGGGCGCTGGCAGTGTAGAAACTGAAAATGACGGTTCGTCCATGTCCAGGGATAGACCCTGACTACGGAAACGAGTTTAGAAAGCCCTGGGGAAAATGCGTCCAGGCGGATCAACCGCCGGATTTTTTCGCCTTGAAGCCCAGCTTGGTCAGCTCGCCGAGCAGCAGCTCGACGTGGTCGCCCTGAATCTCGATGACCCCATCCTTCAGCGCTCCGCCCGTGCCACAGCGACGCTTGAGGTTGGTGGCCAGCTCCTTGAGCTGTTCGAGGGCCAGCGGTACGCCGCTGACCGTAGTCACGGTCTTGCCGCCGCGGCCTTTGCTTTCGCGGCGCACGCGGGCGATTCCGTCACCTTCGGGGATGACGTGCTGCTTGCAGATGCAGGCATCCGCCGGCTTGCCGCACGCTGGGCAATGCCGACCGGCATCGGTGGAATACACGAGACCGCCAAGGGCGGAGAAGGAAGAAGCTTTCTTGGCCACTTTTGTTCCTCTTGCTGAGGACAAAAACTGGTCGACGCCATTGCCTGGAACCGACCGCGAAGCCCCACTCTGGCAGGGGCGGCGCTACTGACGCAGATCTTGCGACAGCCCGAAAAGGGCGCGCAGTGTAACGATAAATGCGCCGGTTGCTAAGTACTGGAATGCGCCATTTTACGAAGCATTCGCGACGTCAGGCCAAGCGCTGCCGGTAGCGCTGCAACGCGGCCAGAGAATCCGGGCAATACGCCAGCTGCTGCTGATCGATCTCGACCTGTTCGAGGCTGGCAAAGCGGGCCTCGATGACTTCTTCCGGTTGCAGCCGCAGCGGGCCATCCCAGACCGCCGAGAACACCGCGCACCAGAGCCGATTGCCCGGCTGGTCAAAGAAGAACTTCTCGTGAAACTGCAACTCGACGCCGCAAACGCCAAGCTCTTCTTCAAGCTCCCTGGCCGCCGACTCGGCATAGCTCTCATCGGCCGCGACCATGCCACCCGCCGCCACGTCCCAATACCCCGGGTACACGGCTTTACTCAACGAACGGCGGTTGATGCACAGCTCGCCGGCACTGTTGAACAGCAGAATGAAGGTGCCACGACCGATCAAGCCACGCTCGCGCAACTCGGCCCGGGGCAGTGCCCCGAGCAGTTGGTCGGCGGCATCGACCCAGGCAATCTGCTCAAGGTCGGAGGCCGCGCGGTGGGCGGCCTCGGCTGGGGTGATGGGCATACTCAGCCTTGCGACAGCAGCTGGCGCAGGTCGATCACAGCGGCGTTGGCGCGGGAAATATAGTTGGCCATCACCAACGAGTGGTTGGCCCACATGCCAAAGCCACTGCCATTGAGCACCATCGGGCTCCACAGCGCTTCCTGCGAGGCTTCCAGCTCACGAATGATCTGGCGCACGCTGACCGTGGCGTTCTTCTTCGCCAGCACGTCGGCAAAGTCGACCTCGATCGCACGCAGCAGGTGCGACAGCGCCCAGGCCTGGCCACGGGCTTCGTAGAACACGTTGTCGATTTGCAGCCACGGCGTCTCGACCAGCTCCTCATCGAGCTGCGGCGCTTGGCCGGCAACCACCGTTTCGGTCTTCAGGGTGCTGTTGAGCTTGACCCGGCCAACACTGGCCGACAGGCGCTGGGACAGCGAGCCCAGACGCGTGGCGACGTCGCCCAGCCAGTTGTTCAGGTTGTCGGCACGGGTGTAGAAGATCGCGCCCTGGTCACCAGCGGCCAGGCGCGCCTGATAGCGGTTCAGCGACTTGATGCCTTCTTCGAACTCCGATTCGCTCGACGGCAGGATCCAGCTCTTGTTGTCGAAGTTGAAGCGCGGCTCGGCCTTGGCCAGGTCAGCATCCTCGGTGGACTGCGACTGCGAACGGGCGAAGTCCTTGCGCAGCGCACGCGACAGGTCACGCACCTGGACCAGCACGCCATATTCCCAGCTCGGCATGTTGTCCATCCACAAGCCTGGTGGGAAGCGGTCGTTGGAAATGTAGCCACCGGGCTTGTCGAGCAGCGTGCCGGCGACAGTCTTGAGGGTTTCGATGGTGGTGTAGCCGACGACCATCTTGTGGCCAGTGCGCTCGGAGGCAGCCTGGGCATTTTGCTGCACCGGGAACAACTCCGGCTCCTGGCTCCAGTACCAACCCAGGCCGATGCATACCAGCAGGTACAGCCCGATCAGGGTGCCCAGGGCACGGCTCCAAAGGCCACCAAGGTAGCTACGAGTAGCGGCGCCACGGGTGTCGGCCCGCTCGCGGGGCTCAGCTTTGGCCTCGCGGTTTTTCCAGTCCAGCATGGCTTTGTCCTTAATTTGTCACGACGGTTGAGGGCTTGGACCTCAGGTCTGCCCCAGGGTGCCACGGCAAGCCCGCGTCGCAGCACTATAAAGCAGACACCGCCTTACGCATAAGCGACCAATCGGTCAGCAACTGAATAAGCAGACTTGAACGCTTTGTTGACACGAAGCACTCGCTTGTCGGAAAAGCGGTGCTAGCATAGAGCCATCATCGCACCTGCATATTCCCAATCTATAAGTAGTCAGGACATGACCCAGCCAGCAGAGCCCAGCCACGAGCGCCTCAAGCAGCACTTCGCCCAGCGGGTCATCCACCAGGCCCGACAGATCCTCGAGATCTGGCAGCGCCTGCAACGTGGCGAGTGGTCAGCGAGCGACCTGGGCGAGCTGAGTGAGGCCAACCTGCGCCTGCAACGGTACGCCGAGCGCTTCGAACAGCCCGAGCATGGCAGCCTGTCGGTGGCGATCGGGCAAACCTTGCGCGCCATCGAAGCCAACAGTGCGCGACTCAACTCCGAGTCGATCGCTGAGCTCAACCGCTTGATGCAGCGCCTGTCGCGCACCGGCCTGCGCAAAGGTGATCAGCTCGATAACGTGCCGCTGCCACCCCTGCGCAAGCCGGTATATATCCTGCTGCAAGATCACGATCGCGCCGAACGCCTGGCCCAGCAGCTGGAATTCTTTGGCCTGGGCGTGCAGGCCTTGTTCAGCGCCGAGGCGTTCTGCTCGTCGATGAATGAACGGCTGCCTGCGGCGATCGTGATGGACGTCGACTTCAGCGGCCCAGGTTGCGGCTTGCAGCTAGCGGCCAAGGCCCAGCAGGGCCTGGAGCAGCACATCCCGCTGCTGTTCTTCAGCCTGCACGAAACCGACACCCCTACCCGCCTGGCCGCGGTGCGCGCCGGCGGCCAGGAGTTTCTCACCGGTACCCTGGAAGCCTCCAGCCTGCTGGAGAAAGTCGAACTGCTGACCAGCGCCGCCCAGTACGACCCGTTTCGGGTGCTGATCATCGACGATTCGCGCGCCCAAGCCATGCACACCGAACGCCTGCTCAACGGCGCCGGAATGATCACCCGTACGCTCACCGAACCGATCCGCACCATGGCCGAGCTTGCCGATTTTCAGCCCGACCTGATCATCCTCGATATGTACATGCCCGATTGCACCGGCACTGAGCTGGCTAAAGTGATACGCCACAACGACCGCTATGTCAGTGTGCCGATCATCTACCTGTCGGCCGAGGATGACCTGGACAAGCAGCTCGATGCCATGAGCGAAGGCGGCGATGACTTCCTGACCAAGCCGATCCGCTCGCGCCACCTGATCACCACCGTGCGCAACCGCGCCGCCCGTGCGCGCCATCTCAAGGCGCGGATGGTTCGTGACAGCCTGACTGGGTTGTACAACCACACCCATATTCTCCAACTGCTGGAGGACTGCAGTTTTCGCGCCCGCCGCGAAGAACTACCGCTGAGCTTTGCCATGCTCGATATCGACCACTTCAAGAAGATCAACGACCGCCACGGCCATCCCATGGGCGATCGGGTGATCAAGAGCCTGGCGTTGTTTCTCAAGCAACGGTTGCGCAAGACCGACTATATCGGCCGCTATGGCGGTGAAGAGTTCGCCATTGTCATGCCCAATACCCACCTGGCGGCAGCGCATAAGGTGCTCGACGAAATTCGTCGGCGGTTCTCCGAGATTCTCTATCCAGCCCAGCCGCAGGACCTGCATTGCACATTCAGCGCTGGGGTGGTGCAACTGGATGAACAGCATGATGCGCTGACCATGGCCAGTGCCGCAGACGAGGCGCTGTACCGAGCCAAACATGCGGGCCGTAACTGTGTGGTGCGAGTGGAGCCGTAGCGCCTTCGCCTTAGCGCCCCGGCGCCCCAACAAACCGTTCAGCGCCCAGATAAAGGCACATAGCCACTTTTTTATGGCGCCACCCCTCCGCCGTCATCACCGCGTCACAAAATCGCAATAAGTTCAGGCACCTACCTCTCCACTCCCGCCGGAAGTTCGCGCCATGCGCCTGAAGTGGCTGACCAATTTCAATACCCTCTTGCTGGTAACCGTGTGCATTGCCCTGGGCGCAACCTTGTGGTGGTCGCAACGCGCTCTCGAGCGTCCCTATCAATTGATGGAGCGCTACCTGGGCCTGTCGCAGCAGTTCCAGAACCAAGCCGCACGCAACATCCAGGCGTATCTGGCCAGTGGCGACGCCCTGCGCCACGCAGCCGCCACCGAAGCCAACCAACAATTACACCAGGCGCTAGCTCAATGGCCGCAACCACTGGCAGAACAACTGCGGCCGAGCCTGGATAACTTGCAGGCCTTCACCACTAACGAGCTGCTTGCCGCCGGCAAGCTTGCAGGCGATCCGCAAGCCCTGCTGCTGCAAGCCGAACGTGAGCTGGGGGCCAACCTCGAACAATTGGCGAGCTACGCCCGTGACAGCGGCAGCAGCGATGCTCCCCGCTATCTTGCTCCCGTGCTGGACGCCGCCGTGCACCTGGGGCGCTTGTCACTGGCACGCGACAAACTGGTCAGCAGCGGCCGAGCAGAGCTGGCCGACGAAGTCGAGCGTGAACTGCAGCTGATCCGCACCCAGGCCGAGGCGATCGACGCCCTACCGCTGCTCGGCGTGACCCGCGCTGCCGAGTCCAACGCCGACGACTTCGCCGCGCTGATGGGCCTGCAAACCCAGGCCAGCGAGCAACAGGAAGACGTTGCCGTAGGCCTCAAGCGCGAGCTACAGAGCCTGCTCAGTCGTTATCCTGCTGAACTGCAACGCACCCGCGAACAGATCCAGCGCCGCGCAGCCCTGGCCACCAGCACCGGCGAACGCCTGGATGAGGTGCAACAGGCCATCGCGGCCCTAGAGCCTCAGGTACGTGCGCAACATGGCCAGATCGCCAGCGAGGTGCGCATCATCCAAGGCTTGATGATCGGCCTGATCCTGCTGATCGCGCTGCTCATCGACACCCTCCAGCGCCGCCTCACCCGCACCCTGACCCACCTGGCCCCAGCGCTGTCACGCTGGGCCGAGGGCGACTTCGGCCAAGCCATTGCGTTGGGTAAGACCAACCGTGAACTGCACGATATCCAGGAGTCGCTCAACCGCCTGCGCCTGTACCTGGTCGAACTGGTCGGCACCCTGCGCGCCAACGCCGAACAAGTGGCCGGCAGCAGCCATGCCCTGGCCAGCATGAGCAGTGCCCTGCACGATGGCGCCGAGCGCCAGGCCGGCGACACTGCGCAGATCCGCGATGCCCTGGGCGAGCTGGAAGCGACCATTCAACAGGTGGCGGGGGACGCCAGCTCCGCCGCCGATGCCAGCCACGATGCCGGGCGCGCCGTCGAGCATGGCCAGGCGGTGATTGGCCAAAGCCTTTCCGGGTTACGTGCCTTGGTCGATGAAGTGCAGGGCAATGCGCAGATGATCGAGCAACTGGCCGAAGAGTCGGCGACCATCGGCGGCGTCCTGACAGTGATTCGCTCGATTGCCGAACAAACCAATCTGCTGGCCCTCAACGCCGCCATCGAAGCCGCTCGTGCGGGTGAGATGGGCCGCGGCTTTGCCGTGGTGGCCGACGAGGTACGCTCACTGGCCCAGCGCACCACCGGCGCTACCGGTGAGATCCAGGCGCTGATCGACCGGCTGCAACAGGCTGCGCGCGAATCGGTCAATGGCATGCGCATCCAGCTTGAGCATGCCGAGGCGACCGCCAGCCAGGCGCAGGCCGCCGACGGCGCCTTGGATGAGATTGTCAGTGCGATTCGAACCATCTCCGATACCGCCGTGCGAATTGCCGATGTCACCGCCCAGCAGACAGGGGCGGTGAGCGAAATCCGGGATCACAGTGAGCGAATCCATGAGCTGGGCGAAGACAATCTGCAGCGCATTGGCGAAGGCCGCGAGCAGGGCGAACAACTGCTCAAGCTGGGTGGGCAGCTCAATAGCGCGGTGCGAGCGTTCAGGCTCTGAGGGGGCCTCGCCCGTACCGACGCTATCGCGGGGCAAGCCCGCTCCCACGCCGAGCGCCTTGCCAGGAGTTACACGTGGGCTTGCCCTGCGATAACGCCGAGCGCCTTGCAAGGGGTTATACGTGGGAGCGGGCTTGCCCCGCGATAGCGCCGAGCGCCTTGAGGGGTCACGCGTGGGAGCGGGCTTGCCCCGCGATAGCGATGGTCCAGGCAGCACAACCCCAGCGGCCATGTGTCGCGCCACAGCCCGGCACAGCCCCAATCAAGAGCAACTCCGCTATCATGCCCCCACGTTCCACCTCGCGAGTCCGCCATGCGCCGCCTGTTTTTCCTGCTGTTCCTGCTGCTGGCCAGCCCCGCCTTCGCCAGCGGCCTGCTCGATAACCGCCCCAGCGCCACCCTCGGCGCGTCTTCGCTGAGCAACAGCGCCGACTTCCTGCCGGTGCACGAGGCCTTCAAGCTCAGCCTGGTCAGTAGCGACGCGCACACCATCAAGCTGCGTTTCGTTGCCAGCGACGGCTACTACCTCTATCGCCACCGCTTCCAGTTCCGCAGCGAGCCGGCCGACATCGCCCTGGGCGCAGCGCAGATCCCGCCTGGCGAGGCCAAGCACGACGAGTTCTTCGGCGATGTCGAGGTGTATCACGGTGTCCTCGACATCACCCTCCCACGCCCAGCCGCCGATCAACGTGCCTTCACCCTGCTGGTGGGCTACCAGGGCTGCGCCGACAAGGGTTTGTGCTATCCGCCGGAAACCGCGCGACTGCCAATCACTGGCGAAGGTGGCGTAGCACCTGACTCAGCTGAAGCAGGCTGGAATTGGAAATCGCTGTTGCTGTTCTTCCTCGCCGGGGTCGGCCTGACCTTCACCCCCTGCGTATTGCCGATGCTGCCAATCCTCTCTGGGGTGGTCCTGCGCGGTCAGGTGGGCGGATGGCGTGGCCTGAGCCTGTCGCTGGCCTATGTGCTGCCGATGGCCGCCTGCTTCGCCGTGCTCGGTGCGCTGATGGGCGTCTTCGGTGCCAGCCTGAACCTGCAGGCGCGCCTGCAATCGGCCTGGGTACTGGTGCCGTTTGCGCTGTTCTTCGTGATCTTCGCCCTGGCCATGTTCGGCTTATTCGAGCTGAAGCTGCCGCAAGCCTTGAGCAATCGCCTGGACAGCGTCGCCAACCGCACCAAAGGTGGCTCGCTGCTGGGCGCGGCGGTGCTCGGCATACTCTCCAGCCTGCTGGTTTCGCCTTGCGTCTCGGCGCCGCTGGCCGGCGCCCTGCTGTATATCAGCGCCAGTGGCGATGCGCTGGGCGGTGCCTTGAAGCTGTTCGCCCTGGGCCTGGGCATGGGTGCGCCACTGTTGCTGGTGGCGACCGGCGGTGCAGCCTGGCTGCCCAAGAGCGGTGCTTGGCTCAATACCGTCAAGAACGCGATTGGCGTACTGCTGCTGGGCCTGGCGATCGGTCTGCTCAGCCGAGTCTTGCCAGGCCCTGTGACACTGCTGCTGATTGGTCTGCTGGCGGCAGGCGTGGCGCTGTTCCTTGGCGCATTGGAGTTTGTCATCAAAACGCCCCGGGAGCGTCTGGCGCAACTGCTGGGCCTGGCCCTGCTGGTGTATGCGCTGGCCTGCTGGTACGGCGCCATGAGCGGCCAGGGCGATCCGCTGCGGCCACTGCCGCAAGGCGCGGTGGCGACAAGCGCAGGCACATCGGTGAGCAAGACCGATGCCTGGCAGACCATTACCACCCCCGCAGCGCTGGATGCGGCCTTGGCTCAGGCCAAGGCCGCAGGCCAGCCGGTGCTGCTCGACTGGTACGCCGACTGGTGCATCAGCTGCAAGGTGATCGAGCACGAAGTGCTCAGCGCACCCCAGGTGCAAGCTCAGCTGGGCACCTTCAAATTGCTGCGTTTCGATATCACCGAAAGCAACGCCGAGCAGCGCAGTCTGCTCGACCGTTACCAGCTGTTCGGCCCGCCAGCACTGCTGTTCTTTGCCGCGAACGGCAGCGAAATGACCAGTGATCGGGTCATTGGCGAAATAAACGCCGGCGAATTTGCAGACGTTCTCACGCGCGTGCGCGGCAAACTCGGTCTATAACTTCCCGCTGACTGGGACTTTTCTCTGCATAGGTGACCAAAATTAATCATTTGGTCACATACTTTGCGCGAATCTCGGACATCGTGCTGGCTATTGCAGGGAACTGGACACTCGTGGTCGCTTTGCGGCATAGTCGCCGCGCATGTCGAATTGCCCTACAAGACCAAGGAACCCGCAGATGGCAACCCTACTGGTGCTGCATGGCCCCAACCTCAACCTGCTCGGTACCCGCGAGCCAGGTCACTATGGTGCCGCCACCCTCGCCCAGATCAACCAGGACCTGGAGCAGCGTGCCCGCGCCGCAGGCCACCATCTGCAGTACCTGCAGAGCAATGCCGAATACGAACTGATCGACCGTATCCACGCCGCGCGTAACGAAGGCGTCGACTTCATCCTGATCAATCCGGCTGCTTTCACCCACACCAGCGTCGCATTACGTGACGCATTGCTGGCAGTGAGCATCCCATTCATCGAAGTGCACCTGTCCAACGTGCACAAGCGTGAACCGTTCCGTCATCACTCCTACTTTTCCGATGTTGCTGTAGGGGTGATCTGCGGCTTGGGCGCCACCGGTTACCGGTTGGCCCTGGAGTCTGCGCTGGAACACTTGGCTGCCAACGCACAGCCCTGATGACACAAGGCCTTGGCCCTTTTGGGCCGAGGTCATAGAGAAACGTTTTCGACACGTTTTCAAATTACGTCCCCGACCGAACCTTGGGAGTTGCTGATTAATGGATATCCGTAAAGTCAAAAAACTGATCGAACTGCTGGAAGAGTCCGGCATCGACGAACTGGAGATCAAGGAAGGCGAAGAGTCCGTTCGCATCAGCCGTCACAGCAAGACCCCAGCTGCCCAGCAGTACTTCGCTCCACAACCGATGCACGCAGCGCCCGTCGCCGCCGCTCCAGTTGCAGCCGCACCAGTGGCTGAAGCCGCTGCAGCCGCACCTGCACTGAAAGGCACCGTGGTCCGTTCGCCGATGGTAGGTACCTTCTACCGCAAGCCTTCGCCGACCTCGCCGAACTTCGCTGAAGTCGGTCAGAGCATCAAGAAGGGCGACACCCTGTGCATCGTCGAAGCGATGAAGATGATGAACCACATCGAAGCCGAAATCGGCGGTGTCATCGACGCCATCCTGGTAGAAGACGGTCAGCCGGTTGAGTTCGACCAGCCGCTGTTCACCATCGTTTGATTCGCGGAGAGCCAACGATGTCTGGGAAGCTGGAAAAAGTCCTGATCGCCAACCGTGGGGAAATTGCCCTGCGGATCCTGCGTGCCTGCAAAGAGCTGGGCATCAAGACCGTCGCCGTGCACTCCACGGCTGACCGCGAACTGATGCACCTGGGCCTGGCAGACGAGTCGGTCTGCATTGGTCCTGCTTCGTCCAAAGATTCCTACCTGCACATCCCGGCGATCATCGCCGCTGCCGAAGTGACAGGCGCTACCGCAATCCACCCTGGCTATGGCTTCCTCGCGGAAAACGCCGACTTCGCCGAGCAAGTGGAGAAATCCGGTTTCGCCTTCATTGGCCCGAAAGCCGACACCATTCGCCTGATGGGCGACAAGGTTTCGGCCAAGGACGCGATGATCAAGACCGGCGTGCCAACCGTACCGGGTTCTGACGGCCCACTGCCGGAAGACGAAGAAACCGCCCTGGCGATCGCTCGCGAAGTCGGTTATCCGGTGATCATCAAGGCCGCCGGCGGCGGTGGTGGTCGCGGTATGCGCGTGGTGCACAAGGAAGAGGATCTGATCTCCTCGGCCAAACTGACCCGTACCGAAGCCGGTGCAGCCTTCGGCAACCCGATGGTCTACCTGGAGAAGTTCCTGACCAACCCACGTCACGTGGAAGTTCAGGTGCTGTCCGACGGCCAAGGCAATGCCATCCACCTGGGCGATCGCGACTGCTCCCTGCAGCGCCGTCACCAGAAGGTGCTGGAAGAGGCTCCGGCCCCAGGCATCGATGAACAGGCCCGCCAGGAAGTCTTCAAGCGTTGCGTCGATGCCTGCATCGAGATCGGCTACCGTGGCGCTGGCACCTTCGAGTTCCTCTACGAGAACGGTCGTTTCTACTTCATCGAGATGAACACCCGTGTTCAGGTGGAGCACCCGGTTTCGGAGATGGTCACTGGTATCGACATCGTCAAGGAGATGCTCAGCATCGCCGCTGGCAACAAGCTGTCGTTCACCCAGGAAGACGTGGTGATCCGCGGTCACTCGCTGGAGTGCCGGATCAACGCCGAAGACCCGAAGAAGTTCATCCCAAGCCCAGGTACCGTCAAGCACTTCCATGCCCCAGGTGGCAATGGCGTGCGGGTCGATTCGCACCTGTACAGCGGCTATTCGGTTCCGCCGAACTATGACTCGCTGATCGGCAAGCTGATCACCTACGGCAAGGATCGCGACGAGGCCATGGCGCGCATGCGCAATGCCCTGGACGAGATCGTCGTCGACGGCATCAAGACCAACATCCCACTGCACCGCGACCTGGTGCGTGATGAAGGTTTCTGCAAAGGTGGCGTCAACATCCATTACCTCGAGCACAAACTGGCTAACCAGGATTGATCTTGAGCTAATGCTGTCCACTTAAGGCTCTTGTCGCCTGCTTTGGGGCCGCTTTGCAGCCCTTCGCGGGCAAGCCCGCTCCCACAGGTACGGCGCCGCTCTGACGGTCGGCGCCGTACCTGTGGGAGCGGGCTTGCCCGCGAAGGGCTGCAAAGCGGCCCCAAAATCTTAAGTGAACAGCATTATTCGCCGTGGTTGCACGGCGCATCTCCTCGAATTAGTAGCCTCTCTACACAGCCTTCAGGACGCCTGACGCTCATAGCGGCAGCGGCTTGAGCCAGAACGACATGATCTTGGCCGATTCCTCCTGCTCATCCAGATCGCGCCAGGCGTGTGAGCTGCGCAAGGATGGCTCGTGGAGAAACCCCCGGTTGCGCCAGAACCCGTGCAGTGGCTTGTAGTCCGTCGGCCTTAGTGGATGACCATTCGGGCGCTCCACCGTGCAGAACGTGCAATAGTCGAATTCAGCCAGCTTGTGCGCATAAGACTCGCGTTCGATGAAAAAGCGCACCCCCAGGCCCCTGCCTCGATAGGCGGGCAGCAACACCGACTCAGCAAAGTAATAAACGCTTGCCGGATCCCGCCCCTGCGCCAGGAACGGCTGCTGCAACTGGCTCGATCCATCGACCAGCGGCAGGCCAAGCGAGGCACCAACCAGCTTGCCATCGTCCAGTGCCAGGACCACCAGACTACGCCCAGAGCGCGCGTAACTGGCCAGGTAGTCGGCCTCAGACTCCAGGGTGCCATCATAGAGGTAGGGAAATTCGCGAAACACCGTCAGGCGCAGGCGAGCGAGGTCATCGATGTAAGGCGCAATCGCGGCGCCGTGCAGCAGGCGGATTTCCATGCGGGGCGGTCGTTTTGTCGATGTGGATGACGTACTCGGCTAAGCCGGGCCTGAGTCAAGACCCTATCATCGCTTGCATGCCCCCTCCTTTCCCGAACACGACAGGAACATTGCCATGACCGCTACTGAACTGGTCAACGCCTACTACCGCGCCCTCAACGCCAAGGACCTGCCAGCCTTGCTCGCCCTGCTCAGCGAAGATGTGATCCATGACATCAACCAAGGCGAGCGGCAGATGGGCAAGCGAGCGTTTGCCGCGTTCATGGACAACTTCAACCACTGCTATAGCGAGCGCTTGGCCGATCTGGTGGTCATGGAAAATGCCGAGGGCACTCGCGCAGCGGCCGAATTTACCGTGCATGGGACCTATTTTGCCGATGCCCCTGGGTTGCCCTCAGCCAAAGGGCAGACGTACGTGCTATCGGCTGGGGCGTTCTTCTATATTCACTGCGGCAAGATTGCCCGGGTAAGTCATTACTCCAACCTCAATGATTGGCTTGAGCAAGTGGTGTGAGGCCTGGCCAGCGCTGTAGCCCGCGTGCTGTTGATTCAAGGCGCGCCAGAGCCAAAACGGCATCTGCCTGGTGCGCCATCATCCACTCTGCCACTAGCAGCAAATCGCACAAACCCCACGCACTCAAGTAAACTGCACCCCTTCGCGCAGCCCAGTGCTGCCCCCAACTCGATTCATCAAAGGTACCCGCCATGCCCTGGCTGCAAGTACGCCTGGCCATCAGCCCAGAACAAGCCGAAACCTACGAAGATGCCCTGCTGGAAGTGGGTGCTGTCTCGGTGACTTTCATGGACGCCGAGGACCAGCCGATCTTCGAGCCGGACCTCAACACCACCCCGCTGTGGTCGCACACCCACCTTTTGGCCTTGTTCGAAGCCGATGCCGAGCCTGAGCAGGTATTCGCCCACCTGCGCCTGCTGACCAACGCCGAACTGCCCGAGCACCACGCCGAGGTGATCGAGGATCAGGACTGGGAACGCAGCTGGATGGACAATTTCCAGCCGATGCGTTTTGGCCGTCGTCTGTGGATCGTGCCGAGCTGGCATGAAGCGCCGGAAAAAGATGCGGTGAACCTGCTGCTCGATCCGGGCCTGGCCTTCGGTACCGGCACCCACCCGACCACCGCGCTGTGCCTGGAATGGCTCGATGGCCAACAGCTCCAGGACAGCCAAGTGCTGGACTTCGGTTGCGGTTCGGGCATTCTGGCCATCGCCGCGCTGCTGCTCGGCGCCCGCGAAGCGGTCGGCACCGACATCGACGTACAGGCGCTGGAAGCCTCGCGCGACAACGCCGGGCGCAATGGCATAGGCGCAGGGCGCTTCCCGCTGTACCTGCCGGAACACATGCCGGCCCTGCAGGCCGACGTGCTGGTCGCCAATATTCTCGCAGGCCCATTGGTTTCGCTGGCCCCGCAATTGTCCGGGCTGGTTCGCCCCGGTGGCCTGCTGGCGTTGTCGGGGATCCTCGCCGAACAAGGTGAGGAAGTCGCCGCAGCCTACACCAAGGACTTCGACCTGGATCCGATCGCTGAACGCGACGGTTGGGTGCGCATCAGTGGTCGCCGTCGTTCGGCCGGCCTAGAATAATTCCTTGCACAACCCCCGGATTGCCGCATGACCGACAGTTTCGTCACCCAGTGCCCGCATTGCCAGACCAGCTTTCGCGTCACTCATCATCAGTTGAGCGTGGCCCGTGGGGTGGTTCGTTGCGGCCAGTGCCTACAGGTGTTCAACGCCGCCAAGCAGTTGCTTGAGCAGAACCGCGCCGGCACTGCCCAGCCCGCTCCGGCGACGGCCGTCGCGCCGATCCCTGAAGCTGTCGCAGCGCCAGCACCAGCGCCGGTCCAAGCGCCACTCCCCGACAACTGGGCGGCCACCTCGCAAGCCCTGGATGATCTCGACCTGGACCAGGCGCTGGCTCATCTGGAGCGCCGTGACCAGCCGGTAGAAAGCCAGGCCGAAGGCCGCAACGATGCGTTGCAAGCCCGGCGTGACGATCACAGCCTGGACGACCACCACGACCAGCCGTTCGGCAATGCCACCGACGAGCCCGCGCAAGAGCTCCCGGCGCTGCTCGAGCCACAGCCGCCGTTGATCGAGGCACAACCACTGGACCTGGAACCGGCCCCCGGCGAGCGCACCGAGCCAACGCTAAGCCTGGACCTGCAAGCCGACGACGAACCGGTTCGCCAGCAACCGACCATTGCCCTGGACCAGCCGGAGCCTGAACTGCATCAGCACGACCGGCTGGCCGCGCGCGATGACGACGAGCTGACGGAAAAAGGCATATCCGCGCTCGACGACGAAATGCGCAGCGAGCACCTCTCGGCCCATGCCGACGACGACCTCGACCCCGCCCGCAACGATCGCATCGAACCCGGCCTCAGCGCCCGCGCCACGCGGCGCAAAGAGCCATTGATCGATGTGGTCGACGACCCCTTGCAACTGGACTGGCAAAAACCCAAGGCCAATTGGGCCAAGCGCCTGCTGTGGGGCACCTTGACCTTGCTCGCTGCCGGGCTGCTGGCGTTCCAGTATGTGTGGTTTCATTTCGACGAGATGGCCCGTCAGGATCAGTACCGCCCGTGGTTCCAGCAGCTGTGTCCGCTGGTCGGCTGCCAAGTACCCACCCGGGTCGATATCGCCCGGATCAAGAGCAGTAACCTGGTAGTACGCAGCCACCCGGACTTCAAAGGTGCCCTGATCGTCGATGCAATCATTTACAACCGCGCACCATTCTCCCAGCCCTTCCCGCTGCTGGAGCTGCGCTTCGCCGACCTCAACGGTCAATTGATTGCCAGCCGTCGCTTCAAACCCAGCGAATACCTTTCCGGCGAATTGGCCGGTCGCGGCGAAATGCCCAGCCAGACGCCCATCCACATCGCCCTGGATATCCTCGACCCAGGCCCGAAGGCGGTGAACTACAGCCTCAGCTTCCGCTCTCCGGAATAACCACCCCACCCGGGCGCCGGTTTACCGGCGCCGGAGGGCTGTCCCAAACCCAGGGGCATAAGGCCGCAGCTGTTCAGATTTTATCCAGATTCATCTTTATCCGGTCATCGAGAGCGGGTATTATGCCAACCCTTTTTCGAACTCCAATGATTCGGCCCCACAACAGGGAACACCTATGTCGGCGGTACGCATCGGCCCTTATACACTGCGAAACAACCTGATCCTTGCGCCCATGGCCGGGGTTACGGACCAACCTTTCCGCACGCTTTGCCAACGCCTCGGCGCAGGCATGGTGGTCTCGGAAATGGTCAGCAGCGACATGAGCCTGTGGGACAGCCGCAAGTCGCGTCTGCGCCGCATCCATGAAGGCGATCCCGAGCCACGCTCGGTACAGATCGCCGGCGGTGATGCGCAGATGATGGCAGCGGCGGCCCTGGCCAATGTCGAGGCGGGCGCCCAGATCATCGATATCAACATGGGCTGCCCGGCAAAAAAAGTCTGCAACAAGGCCGCAGGCTCTGCTTTATTGAGAGATGAAGCCTTGGTCAGCGAGATCCTCCATGCCGTGGTCGGCGCAGTGGAGGTCCCGGTGACGCTGAAGATTCGTACCGGCTGGGACCGGGCGAACAAGAACGGCCTGAACGTGGCGAAGATCGCCGAGCAGGCTGGCATCCAGGCGCTTGCGGTGCATGGCCGCACACGCGCCGACCTGTACACCGGCGAAGCCGAGTACGACACCATCGCTGCGATCAAGCAGGCGGTGTCGATCCCGGTGTTTGCCAACGGCGATGTAACCTCGCCAGAAAAGGCCCGACTGGTGCTCGACGCCACCGGTGCCGACGGCCTGCTGATCGGCCGTGCCGCCCAAGGGCGGCCGTGGATCTTCCGCGAGATCGAGCATTACCTGCGGACCGGCCAACACCTGCCAGCTCCCGAGCTGGACGAGGTGGAACGCATTCTGCTGGAGCACCTGGCCGCGTTGCATGCCTTCTATGGCGATGTGATGGGCGTACGTATCGCCCGCAAGCACGTTGGCTGGTACCTGGCAACACGACCCGGCGGCAAGGAGTTTCGCTCCCGGTTCAACGCTTTGGAAGAGACACAAGCGCAGTGCGCCAACGTTCGCGAGTTCTTTCGTGAATGTCGACAGAGCCTTGAAACAAAGGACGAACAAGGGGTGGCCGCATGACGATGATGACCGAGACTTTAGTGAGTGGAACAACGCCCGTGAGCGACAACGCCAACCTCAAACAGCACCTCAATACGCCAAGCGAAGAGGGCCAGACCCTTCGCGACAGCGTCGAGAAGGCGCTGCATAACTACTTCGCCCACCTCGAAGGCGCTTCCGTCACGGACGTGTACAACCTGGTGCTCTCGGAGGTCGAGGCGCCGCTGCTCGAAAGTGTGATGAACTACGTCAAGGGTAACCAGACCAAGGCCAGCGAGATGCTCGGACTCAACCGAGGCACCCTGCGCAAGAAGCTCAAGCAGTACGACTTGTTGTAAAGCCAGAATCCCAATCAGAAAAGGCGGCTCCCGAAGGAGGCGCCTTTTTTGCTGACTCCACCGCGTTATGGAATCCGAAATGACCGACCAGACTACCCGCCTGCCGATCCGCCGCGCCCTGATCAGCGTCTCCGACAAGACCGGTATCCTCGAATTCGCTCGTGAGCTGCAACAGCTCGGTGTCGAGATCCTGTCCACCGGTGGCACCTACAAGCTGCTCAAGGACAACGGCGTCGACGCGGTGGAAGTGGCCGACTACACCGGCTTTGCCGAAATGATGGACGGCCGGGTCAAGACCCTGCACCCGAAAATCCACGGCGGCATCCTCGGCCGTCGCGGCACGGACGACGCCATCATGAACGAGCACGGCATCAAGCCGATCGACCTGGTTGCGGTCAACCTGTACCCGTTCGAAGCCACCATCGCCAAGCCAGGCTGCGACCTGCCGACCGCGATCGAGAACATCGACATCGGCGGCCCGACCATGGTCCGCTCGGCGGCCAAGAACCACAAAGACGTGGCCATCGTGGTCAACGCCAGCGACTACAGCCAAGTACTCGAAAGCCTCAAGGCCGGTGGCCTGACCTACGCCCAGCGCTTCGACCTGATGCTCAAGGCGTTCGAGCACACTGCCGCCTACGACGGCATGATCGCCAACTACATGGGTACCATCGACCAGGCCAAAGACACCCTGTCGACGCAAGAGCGCAGCGCCTTCCCGCGCACCTTCAACAGCCAGTTCGTCAAAGCCCAGGAAATGCGCTACGGCGAGAACCCGCACCAGAGCGCGGCGTTCTACGTTGAAGCGAACAAGGGCGAGGCGAGCATCTCGACTGCCGTTCAATTGCAGGGCAAAGAGCTGTCGTTCAACAACGTCGCCGACACCGATGCCGCGCTGGAATGCGTGAAGAGCTTCGTCAAGCCGGCCTGTGTGATCGTCAAGCACGCCAACCCGTGCGGCGTTGCCGTGGTCCCGGAAAACGAAGGCGGCATCCGCCAGGCCTACGAGCTGGCCTACGCCACCGACACCGAGTCGGCTTTCGGCGGCATCATCGCCTTCAACCGCGAGCTGGATGGCGAGACCGCCAAAGCCATCGTCGAGCGCCAGTTCGTCGAAGTGATCATCGCGCCGAAAATCTCCCAAGCTGCCCGTGACGTGGTCGCGGCCAAGCAGAACGTGCGTCTGCTCGAGTGCGGCGAATGGCCAGCCGAGCGTACTGCCGGTTGGGACTTCAAGCGCGTCAACGGCGGCCTGCTGGTACAGAGCCGCGATATCGGCATGATTGGCGCTGACGACCTGAAGATCGTCACCCAGCGCGCGCCGAGCGAGCAAGAAATCCACGACCTGATCTTCGCCTGGAAAGTGGCCAAGTTCGTCAAATCCAACGCCATCGTCTACGCCAAGCAGCGCCAGACCATCGGCGTCGGCGCCGGCCAGATGAGCCGCGTCAACTCCGCCCGTATCGCTGCGATCAAGGCCGAGCATGCGGGTCTGCAGGTACAGGGCGCGGTCATGGCCTCGGACGCGTTCTTCCCGTTCCGTGATGGCATCGACAATGCGGCTAAAGTTGGTATCACCGCGGTTATCCAGCCAGGTGGTTCGATGCGTGATGCTGAAGTCATCGCCGCTGCCGACGAAGCTGGCATCGCGATGGTGTTTACCGGCATGCGCCACTTCCGCCACTGATCACCAGTGAGTGTGTAGAACGTGGGAGCGGGCTTGCCCCGCGATAGCGATCGCGGGGCAAGCCCGCTCCCACGTTACCGCCCCTATAGATCACAGCGCTTACAGAATTCGAGGTTTTGACATGAAAGTTTTGATCATCGGCAACGGCGGCCGTGAGCACGCCCTGGCCTGGAAAGTCGCCCAGGACCCACGCGTTGAGAAAGTCTTCGTCGCTCCCGGCAACGCTGGCACCGCCACCGAAGCCAAGTGCGAGAACGTCGACATCCAGGTCACTGCCCTGGAGCAACTGGCCGACTTCGCCGAAAAGAATGTCCAACTGACCATCGTCGGCCCGGAAGCGCCGCTGGTCGCCGGTGTCGTCGACCTGTTCCGCAGCCGCAACCTGGATTGCTTCGGCCCAACCGCCGGCGCCGCCCAGCTGGAAGGCTCGAAGGCCTTCACCAAGGACTTCCTGGCGCGCCACAAGATCCCTACCGCCGACTACCAGAACTTCACCGAGATCGAGCCTGCCCTGGCTTACCTGAAGGAAAAAGGCGCACCGATCGTGATCAAGGCCGACGGCCTGGCCGCGGGCAAAGGCGTGATCGTCGCCATGACCCTGCAGGAAGCCGAAGACGCTGTACGCGACATGCTCGCCGGCAATGCCTTCGGTGAAGCCGGTTCGCGCGTCGTCATCGAAGAATTCCTCGATGGCGAAGAAGCCAGCTTCATCGTCATGGTCGACGGCCACAACGTGCTGCCAATGGCCACCAGCCAGGACCACAAGCGCGTTGGCGATGCCGACAGCGGCCCGAACACCGGCGGCATGGGTGCCTACTCCCCGGCGCCAGTGGTCACTGCCGATGTGCACCAGCGGGTCATGGACCAGGTGATCTGGCCGACCGTGCGCGGCATGGCCGAAGAAGGCAACGTCTACACCGGCTTCCTCTACGCCGGCCTGATGATCGACAAGGCGGGCAACCCCAAGGTCATCGAGTTCAACTGCCGCTTCGGCGACCCAGAAACCCAGCCAGTCATGCTGCGCCTGGAGTCGAGCCTGGTGCTGCTGATCGAAGCGGCCTTCGCCAAGGCCCTGGACAAGGTCGAAGCACAGTGGGATCCGCGTCCGAGCCTGGGCGTGGTGCTGGCTGCCGGTGGCTACCCGGGCGACTACGCTAAAGGCGCGGTGATCAACGGCCTGGATGCTGCCGCCAAGCTGGAAGGCAAGGTGTTCCATGCTGGTACCGCCCTGAAGGATGGCCAGGTCGTGACCAACGGCGGCCGCGTGCTGTGCGCCACTGCCCTGGGCCAGACTGTCGAGGCAGCGCAACAGCAAGCCTATCGCCTGACCAAGGAAGTCAGCTGGGACGGTAGTTTCCATCGCAGCGACATCGGCTACCGGGCCATTGCCCGCGAGCGCGGTGAGCAACAGTAACATTGCATTACCGAATGGCCGTGAAGCCCCTGGCGCGCGGCCTTCGGCTCGTCGACAAGGCCCCGATGGGCCTTGCCTTCGCCTTGGCGCGCCGCGCATAGTTGTTATCCGGCACATTAGCTAAGAAGGGATTTCGTCGTGCGTCGGCTTCGGATTGCCACTGCCCTTATCGTCAGCCTGCTGACCCTGCTCTGCCTGCTCCCGGCTTCGGCCGATCAAGGCGGTGGTTGGACGGTGCTGCTCGACGAACAGGCCAACCTGCAATTGAGCGATGTGCGCTCGGACCGCTACCGCAACCAATTCAGTCCCTTGCAGCTCAACGAGCTACAAGCCTCCGCCGCCGATCAAGCACTCTGGCTGCACTATCGCCTGGAGCCCGGCGAGCAAGAACGCCTACTGCGGGTATTCGCCCCAGACCTGTCGCGCCTTGATCTCTACGCACTGAACGGCGAAAAGCTGCTGCGCCAACTGCACCATGGGCAACAGGCCGGCGATGCCAGCCCGACCCTGCGCGGCAGTGATCACGTGTTACCGCTACCCAATAGCAGCCAGCCGCTGGATATCTACCTGCGCCTGGTCTCGGAACATCAACTGCGTCCCGCGATCAGCCTGGAGACCGCGGCCTCGGCCGCGACCGACCAGACCCGCCCCTTGTTGTTCGGCCTGCTGTTCGGCGGGCTGGTGATGCTGATCCTGCACAACCTGATTCGCTTCTTCTACAGCCGCTCCAGTACCACCCTGATCCTGGCGCTGTATCACGGCCTGATGCTGCTCAGTGGGTTGATCCTGCTCAACCTCAGCGGGCCCTGGTGGCACCTGTGGCATAGCGCCCAGACCCCAGCCGCCTATTTGACCCTGGTGCTGGCGGGCCTGGCCGGCTTGTATTTCACCCAACACTTCTTCAGCCCCTGTGGCTCGCCGCGGCTTAACCGGCTACTGCAAGGCGAGATGCTGGTGGCTGCCGTCAGCGGCCTGGTGCTGCTGTTCGTCGACACCTTGCCGCTGAACCTGATGACCTACGCCCTGCTCGCCGTGGGCAGCGTGAGCATGCTGCTGGTCAGCAGCTATCACTGGTACAAAGGCTACGGCCCGGCGCGCCTGTTTGCCCTGGCGATGCTGGTGTTCAACCTCGGCGGCCTGGTGCTGCTGCCGGCCCTGCTGGGCCTCACGCGGACCTCGACGCCCTGGTTGCTGTGCATCCTCATGGCCTTGACGGTAACCAGTGGCCTGCTGCTCAACCTGGCGGTCAGCGAGCGCCTGCGCAGGATCAGCGAGGAGCGCTTCCGTGCCAGCCGCGCACTGGCCGCCAGCGATGCCGAGATCAACGCCAAGGCCGAATTCCTGGCCAAGATCAGCCACGAGATTCGCACCCCGATGAACGGTGTGCTGGGCATGACCGAACTGCTGCTCGGCACGCCGCTGTCGGTCAAGCAACGCGACTACGTGCAGACCATCCATAGCGCCGGCAACGAGCTGCTGACGCTGATCAACGAGATCCTCGACATCTCCAAGCTGGAGTCGCGGCAGATCGAGCTGGACGATGTGCAGTTCGACCTCAACGCCCTGATCGAAGATTGCCTGAACATCTTCCGGGCCAAAGCCGAACAACAGAATATCGAGTTGATCAGCTTTACCCAGCCGCAAGTCCCCCGGGTTATCAGCGGCGACCCGACGCGGCTGCGCCAGGCCCTGTCGAGCCTGCTGGAAAACGCCCTGAAAAACACCGAGCAAGGCGAGATCCTGCTGGTAGTGGCGCTCGACCAACGCGCCGACCAGCCACGCCTGCGCATCGCTGTGCAGGATAGCGGTACAGCCATGCCCCAAGCCGAGCGCGAAGCGCTACTGCAGGCCGAATTGCACAGCCACCAGTTCCTTTCCAGCAACAAGCTCGGTGGCCACCTGGGCCTGGTGATTGCCAAGCAGCTGATCGGCCTGATGCAGGGCGAGTTCGGCATCAAGAGCAGCAGCAACATGGGCAACACCCTGTGGCTGACCCTGCCACTCGACCCCTCGCGCCTGGAGCAACCACCGGCCGACCTCGACGGCCCGCTGCGCGATGCGCGGGTGTTGGTGGTGGACGACAACGACACCTGCCGCAAGGTGCTGGTGCAGCAGTGCAGCGCTTGGGGCATGAACGTCAGTGCCGTGCCCTCGGGCAAGGAAGCGCTTGCCCTGCTGCGCACCAAGGCGCATTTGCGCGACTACTTCGATGCGGTGCTGTTGGACCAGAACATGCCCGGCATGACCGGTATGCAGTTGGCGGCGAAGATCAAGGAAGACCCAAGCCTTAACCACGACATCCTGGTGGTGATGCTCACTGGTATCAGCAATGCACCGAGCAAAGTGATTGCCCGCAACGCGGGCGTCAAACGCATCCTGGCCAAGCCGGTGGCCGGCTATACCTTGAAAACCACCCTGGCCGAAGAGTTGGCCCAGCGGGGGCGCGAACAAGCGATCCCAGCGGCGTTCGCCGCACCGACGCCAGCGGTGGAACTGCCGGTCGATTTCCATGTGCTGGTGGCCGAGGACAACAGCATTTCGACCAAGGTCATCCGCGGCATGCTCGGCAAGCTCAACCTGGAGCCGGACACCGCCAGCAATGGCGAAGAAGCCCTGCGCGCGATGAAGGCGCGGCGCTATGACCTGGTGCTGATGGACTGTGAAATGCCGGTACTCGATGGCTTCTCCGCGACCCAGCAGTTGCGTGCCTGGGAGGCCGAGAATCAGCGCCAGCGCACGCCGGTGGTGGCCCTGACCGCGCACATTCTCAACGAGCACAAGGAACGCGCGCGCCTGGCCGGGATGGATGGGCATATGGCCAAGCCGGTGGAATTGTCGCAGTTGCGCGAGCTGATCCAGTATTGGGCGGGGCAGCGTGAGGCCAAGTCCGACACACTGCATACCTCATGATGACAATGTGGGCGCTATCGCGGGGCAAGCCCGCTCCCACGCAGTCGCAGGGTGATTACATGATCCTCGTGGCAGCGGGCTTGCCCCGCGATAGCGCCTGTACTGCTCAACGCGCTACGGCCTGCACAACTGATACACTTCCTCGCACCCTCCCCCGCCATGGACCTCGGCCATGCTCCATGAGTTGTTCAGCGTCTACCTGAAAATGCTCGTGCTCTACAGCCCGTTCTTCGTGCTGTCCTGCTTCATCAGCCTGACCCGCGGCCACTCCAGCAAAGAGCGCAAGCAACTGGCCTGGCGCGTGGCCATTGCCGTGCTGATCGCCAGCGTCCTGCTGTACCTGTTCGGGCGGGTGATTTTCGGCGTGTTCGGCATCACCGCCGACGCCTTTCGCATCGGCGCGGGCAGCGTGCTGTTCATCTCGGCGCTGGGCATGGCTCAAGGCAAGCCGGCAGTGCAGGCCGACAACGTCCAGCAGGATGTGACCATCGTACCGCTGACCATCCCCCTGACCGTCGGCCCCGGCACCATCGGCGCGCTGCTGGTGATGGGCGTCGGCCAGCCGCACTGGGACGATAAGTTGCTGGCCATCGTCAGCATTACCCTGGCCAGCTTCACCGTCGGCCTGGTCCTCTACCTGTCCCACCGCATCGAGCGGATCCTCGGCGACCAGGGCTTGCAGATCGTCAGCCGGCTGATGGGGCTGTTCGTCTGCGCCCTGGCGGCGCAGATCATTTTCACCGGGATCAAAGGCTACCTGGTGTCCTGAACCCCATCAGGGTTTTTGGCCATACCAGCGCGGGGTGTACACCCACTGACCACCACCGTCACGCGCGAAGGTACAGGTCAGCGACGAGCCGATCAGCACCATGGTGCGCATGTCGACCATTTCCGGCTGCAGCTCGGCGAGGGTCACCACCCGTAGCGTCTGCCCTGGCCGGCCAATGTCGCGCCCCAGCACTACCGGCGTCTGCCCCTGGCGATGGCGACGGACGATATCCAGGGCCACGCCCAGTTGGGTCGGCCTGGACTTGGAGATCGGGTTGTAGAACGCCAAGACCAGGTCGGCCTGAGCCGCCAGGTCCAGACGCTTCTCGATGATCGACCACGGCTTGAGGTTGTCGGACAGCGACATCACGCAAAAATCGTGGCCCAACGGCGCTCCCGCTTGCGCAGCGGTGGCCAGCGATGCCGAGACGCCTGGGAGGATCTCCAGATCGACCCGATGCCAGGCCGGATCGCTGGACTCGTGCAGCGCTTCAAGCACCGCCGCAGCCATGGCGAACACGCCCGGATCACCCGACGACACCACCACCACCGAACGCCCGGAAGCGGCCAGCTCGAACGCATGCCGGGCACGCTGCATTTCTTCGCGGTTATCGGTGCAGTGCAGCACCTGATCAGCGCGGAACGGGCCAGCCATGCGCACATAGGTTTCATAACCCAGCACATCCTCGGCGCGCGCCAGCTCGGCCTTGACCGCCGGCACCATCAGCTCGGCCGCGCCTGGGCCGAGGCCAATCACCGCCAGCCGGCCCCGTGCTCGCCCGAGCTTGGCGACCTCGATGGGTGCTGGGGTCGCGGCGATTACCACGTTTGAAACTGCCAGCGTCTGCGCCTCAGGCAAGACGTGCGCGACCATGCTCTGCAGGCTGCCGGCTGGCGCCGCGAAACGCAGCGGTACGTCCAGGGCGCGCGCAGCTTGGTGCAGCGCGGGGGCGGCCATATCCTGCTCACTGGCCAGCAAGCAGGCCAAAGCTTGCTCGGCGATGTTGGCTTCGGCCAGCGCCGCGCGCACTTCAGTGGTGAGGTCCGCCTGGGTGGCGCTGACCGCCACCAGCACCGAGCGCGAGTGGATCAGCAGCTCATCGCGATGGTCCGGGCGGGCTTGGTAGCCCACATGGATAGTGCGCTGCGCGTGAGCATCAGCCGGCAGCTGCGCGTGCGCCAGCCACGGCGCATCGCCTTCGATGCGCACGCTCTGGCCGGCCAGCAGATCAGAAACGAACCGCTTGCCCTGCTCCAGATCGGCCAGGGTGTAACCCTCTGGCGGGTTGAGCAGGCAGGTGCCGAAGCGCAGCTCACCACTGGTGGTGATGGCAGGCGCCACACCCAGCGCCTCGCCGATCTCCCGTGCCATGAGGTTGACCCCGCCCAGGCCGCCGAGCAGCGGTACCACTGCACTGCCATCTTCGGCTACGGCCAGCACGGGCGGCTCGACGTCCTTTTCGCTGAGCAGGCCGGCCAGGGTGCGAATCACGATACCCGCCGCGCACAGGGCAATGATCGGCGTGTCCTGCTGATACAGGCCACGCAGCGTCTCGCCAAAGGATTCATACAGGCTGTCGACCGCCTCGACCCGACCGCGCAGGCCGTGAAGGGTGGCCTGTGGATAAAGCTGCTGGATCCGCTGCGCGGTGGCCAGGCTGCCAACGCCGAGGATGACGATTGCGGGGGTCTTGCGCATGTTCATCCCTGCCATTTTTCCCCCGGCACGATGATCAGCGAGAAATATGGCGAAGACTGCGGATCGACCTCTTGCAGCGGGACGATCTTCTGGTTGGCCATGGTCGCGCGTTCAACGTACAGCGCACGCCCTTGCAGACCGAGCTCGCCAAGCACCTGGCGCACCTTGGGCAAGTTACGCCCCAGTTTCATCACCACCGCTGCATCGGCATCGGCCAGGCGACGCTTGAGCTCTTCGGCAGGCAGCACGCCAGACAGCACGGTCAGCGTTTGGTTGCGATAGACCAGCGGCGCACCCAGCACCGAAGCACCACCGAGCATCGAACACACGCCTGGGATCACTTCGGCCTCATAGCGCTGGGCCAGGCGATCATGCAGGTACATGTAGGAGCCATAGAAGAACGGATCACCCTCGCAGATCACCGCCACATCCCGGCCGGCGTCCAGATGCGCGGCCACTTGTTGGCCGGCTTCATCATAGAAATCGCTGATCACCTGCTCGTAGGACAACGGCGCCGGCAACACTTCGGTAGTTACCGGGTACACCAGCGGCAGCAGGGTCTGCTCGGCTTGCAGGTGCGCCTCGATGATGCCAAAGGCATTGCCGCGCTTACCCTTGGCGACGAAATAGGCCACCACCGGCGCCTCGCGCAGCAGGCGCAGGGCTTTGACGGTGATCAGTTCAGGATCGCCAGGGCCTACGCCCAGGCCGAGAAGACGTCCACGTGCCTGCATCATTCGACCTCCGTGGCCAGTGCGTTGACCGCCGCCGCCGCCATGGCGCTGCCACCCAGGCGGCCCTGCATGATCACGAACGGTACGCCACGGCTGTCGGCAGCCAGCATGGCCTTGGATTCGGCGGCGCCGACGAAGCCCACCGGGAAGCCCAGGATCAGTGCCGGTTTCGGCGCGCCGGCATCGATCATTTCCAGCAGGTAGAACAGTGCGGTCGGCGCGTTGCCAATCACCACCACGCTGCCTTCCAGGTGCGGCCGCCACAGTTCCAGGGCCACGGCCGAGCGCGTGTTGCCCTGCGCTTTGGCCAGGTCTGGCACGCTCGGGTCACGCAGGGTGCAGATCACCGGATTGTTGGCCGGCAGCCGCGCGCGGGTGATGCCTTCGGCGACCATATGCGCGTCGCACAGGATTGGCGCGCCCTTGGCCAGGGCTTCACGCCCCGCCGTACCCGCACCTTCGGAGAATTGCAGGCCGTCGATGGCCTCGACCATGCCGCAGGCGTGGATCACCCGTACAGCGAGTTTTTCCAGGTCAGCGGGGATCCGCTCGAGCCTGGCTTCCTCACGGATGATCCGAAAGGAATTGCGATAGATCTCCTGACCATCGCGGATGTAGTCAATCATCAAGGTGCTCCGTGGGCAGGTCGAGCATGGCGCCTGCTTCTTTCAAGGTAAGGTCGCTCGCGCGCAGGGCGCCGAAGCCCGGCAGGCGCGCATCGCGCAGATAAAGGTCATAGCGGCCCGGCGCGCGGGCCAGCAGGGTGGCCGGCGCGACATGGGCGGCGGCGCAGGAGCGGCTGCAGCCGGACAGGTGCACACTGCCCAGTGCGCCAGCAGGCAGCCCGCTGGCCAGGGTGAGGGCATCGTTCTTGGTGTCGGCCTGGGCTTTGGCGCAGCCGCTGGAGCCGGTGCAGGCGGTGAGACGCGCCAAGGGCTGCGCAGCATCGCAAAGCAGGCCGAGGGCGTTGAGTTCGGCTTGGGCGGCATCAATCTGCGCGGGGTCGATATTGGTCAGTACCGCGCTCTGCCAGGGGCTCAGGCGCAGTTGGCCGTCGCCTGCCTCGCGCGCAATACGGGCAACACCGCGCAGCATGGTGGGGGTCAAGCGGCCCAAGGGCGGGGCGATGCCCAGGGCCAGGCCCTGCCGTTGCGTCAGTCTGCCTAACCAGCTCGTGCGGGTCGCTGAGCGCTGCCAGCCAAGCACCGCGGCGTCGCGACGGATCTCAAGCCCGAGTCCCGCGATGAAGTGTTCGGCCGGACAGGTTTCGAGCAACTGGCGCATCCGCGATTGCTCAGGGCTGGCCAAGTCGAGGAAGCGCTCCAGCACGGCACGGGTCAGCGCCAGCCCAGCCTGCACAGGGACTGCACCCAATGCTCGGCCTGGGCAACCTGCCAGGCCGAATGCCAACCAACGCTCGCCATCGAGTTCAACAGCCGAGAGCCACAGGTCATGCGGGTGTTCAAGCATCGCCAGGCCTTCGCCGCCATCGAGCTGCACGGCGAACTTGGCCGACAGCTGGTGCAAACGCGGGGTGCTTTCGAGCATCTGCAAAATCTGCGCAGCGAGCGGCTGGGTATCGACGAGCATGAGCGGATCGAGGCCGGCCAATGGGCTGAGCATCAGGTTGCGCACATCGTCGCCCGCCGCTTCACGCGGGCCAAGGCCGGCTGCGAGCAGGTGCTCGATCAGCTGGCGATGCTGCGCGCCAATGCCGCGAATCTGCAGGTTGCCGCGGTTGGTCGCCTCGATCACGCCGCCAGCAAATCGCTCTGCCGCCTCGGCGACGGCATCGGCCTGATCGGCCAGCAGCACACCACCGGGCAGCTTGATCCGGCAGATACCGCCATCGCGCGCGGCGACGATACGCCACAACCCCGGGCAGGCCGAGGGGCGGGGCGAAATGGTGGGGGGCAGGGACGGGTTCAAGAGGGCATCCGGCAATCGTCAAAGTGCGCTTGAGTGTAGAAGGCGCGGTATTATGCCTGCTTTGTCCGGCGGCATGAAAAACCGGCGGTCGAAGATCGTATGGAATTCAGGGGCCGCTTCGCGCCCTTCGCGGCGGCTCGGCGCTCCGACAAGCCCGCTCCCACAGGGACTGCGCCAGCCGCAAGAGCTGCGCTAATCCTGTAGGAGCGGGCTTGTCGGAGCGCCGCACCGCCGCGAAGCGGCCCCAAAATGATGGAAGTGAAATTAATGGCCCCGTGGCTGACAGTAGTAGGTATCGGTGAAGACGGTTTCAGCGGCCTGGGCAAACCCGCCCGGCGTGCTCTGCTGGGCGCCTCGCGGATCTTCGGCAGCCCACGCCAGTTGGCCTTGCTGCCACGCTGTGTGAACGGCGAACGCGTGCAGTGGCCGAGCCCATTCTCACTGGCCCCCGTGCTGGCCCAAAGCGGCGAACCGGTGTGTGTCCTGGCCAGCGGCGACCCGATGTTCTACGGCGTCGGTGCCAGCCTGGCGCGGCAGGTACCTGCCGAGCACATGCGCGTGCTCAGCACGCCCTCTTCCTGCGCCCTGGCCGCAGCCCGCCTCGGCTGGCCATTGCAGGAGGTGCACATACTGTCGATCGTCGCCCGCCCCTTGGCCGCGATCAATGCCCAGCTCTTTAGCGGCGTGCGCCTGCTGGTGCTGAGCAACGATGGCGACAGCCCTGCGCAGATCGCCGCACTGCTACGCGAACGCGGCTTTGGCCCAAGCCGGATGCACGTCCTCGAGCACCTGGGCGGCCCTCAAGAGCGCCAGCTCAGCGGCACCGCTGAAGACTGGCCGCATGCCCACAGCGCCGCCCTCAACCTGGTAGCCATCGAGTGCCTGGCAACGCCCGACGCACCGCGTTTGTCGACAGCCTGCGGACTGCCCGACAGCGCCTTTCGTCACGATGGCCAGCTGACCAAGCGCGATGTCCGCGCCATCACCCTCGCCCGCCTGGCCCCACAGCCCGGCGAGCTGCTGTGGGATGTCGGCGCCGGCTGCGGTTCGATCGGCATCGAATGGATGCGAGCCCATCCCAGCTGCAGGGCATTGGCGATCGAGGCCGACGAAGGCCGCCAGGGGTTTATCGAACACAACCGCGACGCGCTCGGCGTGCCCGGCCTGCAACTGATCTGCGGCAAGGCTCCGCAAGCCCTGGCTGAGCTGGAACGGCCCGATGCCATTTTCATCGGCGGCGGCGTCACCCGCGAAGGCGTGTTACCGCTGTGCTGGGAGCGCCTGCGCCCCGGCGGCCGGCTGGTGGCCAACGCGGTGACCTTGCAAAGCGAAGTGGCCCTGGCGCAGTTTCGCCAGCAGCATGGCGGCGAGCTGACCCGCATCCATGTCGCCCAGACGCACCCCCTGGGCAGCTTCGATACCTGGCGCCAGGCCTTGCCGATCACCCTGCTCGACGTGGTGAAACCCTTCGATGCGTGAAGAGACCCGCGAACAACCCGCGCCTCTGCGCAGCGGCCTGACCACTGGCAGCTGCGCGACCGCCACCAGCTTGGCTGCTGCCCGGTTGCTGCTGACCGGGCAGCGCCATGACGCCGTAGCCATCACCCTGCCCAAGGGCAAGGAAGTACAGATGCGCCTGGAGTTCTGTCGACGCAATGGCGAGTGCGCCGAGGCCGGCACCCTGAAAGATGCCGGCGACGATCCCGACGTCACCCACGGCGCGCTACTCTACAGCCAGGTGCGCCTGCTCGATGCCCCAGGTATCCGCTTTGTCGCCGGCATCGGCGTCGGCACTGTCACCCGCCCAGGGCTGGTGCTGGCGGTTGGGGAGCCGGCGATCAACCCGGTGCCTCGCCGGATGATCACCGAGCACCTGCAACAGCTGGCCAGCGATTGCGCCTACAGCGGCGGTTTCGAGGTTACGGTGAATGTGCGCGATGGCGATCAACTGGCGCTGAAAACCATGAACCCACGACTAGGTATTCTCGGCGGCCTGTCGATCCTCGGCACCAGCGGGATCGTCCGACCGTTCTCCTGCTCGGCCTACATCGCCTCGATCCACCAGGGCATCGATGTCGCCCACACCAATGGCTACACGCACATCGCTGCCTGCACCGGCAATGCCAGCGAGGACACCATGCGCCGGGTCTACAACCTGCCGGAGATCGCCCTGATCGAGATGGGCGACTTCGTCGGCGCGGTACTCAAGCACCTGCGCAAAGTGCCGGTGGCGCGCCTGAGTCTGTGCGGTGGTTTTGGCAAGATCAGCAAGCTCGCCGCCGGGCACATGGACCTGCACAGCCGCCACTCGAGTATCGACCTGCCGCAACTGGCCGGCTGGGCGCGGGAGATTGGCGCCGATCAACCCCTGCAAGAGGCGATCATTGCCGCCAATACCAGCCAGCAAGCGCTGGCCCTGGCCCATGCAGCAGGGATCAAACTGGGCGACGCAGTGTGCACTCATGCCCAGGCGTTCGCCCGCAGTGTGGTCCCCGCTCAGGTGCACGTCGAAGTCTTCGCCATCGACCGCCAAGGCGGTATCGTTGGCCAGGCAGGTGTGCAATGAGCGAGCGCATCCTGCTGCTAGGCGGCGTCACCGAGGCCTTGGCGATCGCCCGGCGCCTGGGCCCCGAGCACGTCTATAGTCTGGCCGGAGTCGGCCGGGTGCCGCAGGACCTGGCCTGCACGGTGCGGGTCGGCGGCTATGGCGGTGCCGAAGGGCTTGCCGCCTATTTGCGCGAGGCGCGCATCACGCTGCTGATCGACGCCACCCATCCCTACGCCGCCCAGATCAGCCGCAACGCAGTCCGCGCGGCGCAGACGGCGGGCATCCCGTGCTGGGCCTTGCGCCGCCCTGCGTGGCAGGCGCAGCCCGGTGATGACTGGCGTGAGGTGGCGGACTGGGCTGAGCTGATGCAAGCGCTCGAACCCTTCGCGCGCCCGCTGTTCACCCTGGGCCGCGAGCCCTTGCAGCATCTGGACGAAATCCCCGCGCAGCAGTTCTGGACCTTGCGCGCCCTCGACGCCTGCCCTGGCAATGATCGCTGCGAAGTCATCGGCGCCCGCGGTCCTTTCCAGATTGCCGATGAACGCGCACTGTTCGCACGACGGCGCATCGATGTGCTGGTCAGCAAGAACAGCGGCAGCGTGGCCACAGAGCCCAAGCTTGAGGTGGCACGCGAGCTGGGCGTGCCTGTGCTGGTGCTCAAGCGGCCGGCGTTACCGGCTGTGGATCGCGAGTTCAGCCAGATCGAGTCGTTGCTGACGGCGCTAGCTACCGACTAGGAGCGCGCCCTGGGGTCGAAGACTGGGTGACATCGATCTAGCTTTTCCCAGGTTTCGCCCTACGCAATATTCAGAGTTTTCAGCCCCCTCATACCGTACAAGCAGATGGCCCTGTGCCTGCAATCTGCCGTAAACTCCGCCCTCCTCTCCTGGAAGGCCCACCCATATGGAAATGCAATGGTGGATCTGGCTCGTCTTCGGCGTGGCCCTGATCCTACTCGAACTGGTCCTGCCCACGTTCTTCATCCTCTGGTTCGGCATCGGTGCCGTACTGGTGTCGCTGATTGCCCTGCTCGCGCCAGACCTGCAGCTGGATATGCAGGTGCTGCTGTGGGTGCTGTTTTCCTCTGTCACCACCGTTCTGTGGTTCAAGCTATTCCGGCGCAAGAAGGCCGATGTGCGCTGGACCGCCGATAGCGTGCTTGGTGAAGTCGGCTTGCTCACCGCCAGTGTCTCTGAGTTCCAGAAAGGCCGAGTGCGTTTCCAGAAGCCGATCCTCGGCAATGAAGAATGGACCTGCATCGCCGACAGCGACATCGCCGCTGGCGAGCGCGTGCGCCTGACCGCCATCGAAGGCAACACCGCCCGGGTCAGCCGGGCCTGAATCCGTACTAAAAGGAAGTTCGTAGCATGAGCAGTCTTATCGTCGTCGGCACCCTCGCGGTGTTCGTTCTCATCACCGTGTTCAAAGGGGTGCGCATCGTGCCTCAGGGCGAGGAGTGGATCGTCGAGCGCCTGGGGCGTTACCACAGCACCCTCAAGCCCGGCCTGAATATCGTCATCCCGTACATGGACGTGGTCGCCTACCGCTTGCCGACCAAAGACATCATCCTCGATGTGCAGCAGCAGGAAATCATCACCAAGGACAACGCGGTGATCGTCGCCAACGCCCTGTGCTTCGCCAAGGTGGTCGACCCGCAAAAAGCCTCCTACGGCGTGCAGAATTTCTCCTTCGCCGTGACCAGTCTGACCATGACTTCGCTGCGGGCCATCGTCGGCGCGATGGATTTGGACGAAGCATTGTCCAGCCGCGAACAGATCAAGGCACGCCTGCGCGAGGCGATGTCCGAACAAACCGAAGACTGGGGCGTGACCGTACGCTCGGTAGAGATCCAGGACATCAAGCCGTCCGAGAACATGCAGATGGCCATGGAGCGCCAGGCGGCTGCCGAGCGTGAGCGTAAAGCCGATGTAACCCGTGCCGAAGGCGCCAAGCAGGCGGCGATTCTGGAAGCCGAAGCCCGCCTGCAGTCGGCCAAGCTGGATGCCGAGGCGCAGATCAACCTGGCAGAAGCGTCGGCGCGGGCGATTTCGCTGGTACGCGACGCAGTGGGGACGGAAACTACCCCGGCCATGTACCTGCTCGGTGAACGCTACATTGGCGCGATGGAGAACCTGGCCGGCAGCGACAACGCCAAGGTTGTGGTGTTGCCTGCGGATCTGCAAGAGACCGTGCGCGGGTTGCTTGGGCGCAAGGCCTAAGGCACCCCGACAACTCGGCTCCTACAGGCATAGCATCGAGCGCAAGATCAACGCGATACCTGTGGGAGCGGGTTTACCCGCGAAGGGCCGCGCTGCGGCCCCCAACCAAACGACACCCGCTGGAAGGTATCGGGCCTGCCGATACGGCAACACTCATCTCATACCTGCGGCACTTCACCGCACCCCAGCATTTTTACCTATACTCCGCCGTACAATACCCGCCACGATTCCTGACCGGATCTCTCCATGCCCCCACGTCGGCACATCGCCTGGATAGCCTGCCTTGCAGTGCTGTTCAATCTGCTGGCCATGCCGCTGTCATCGGCCGTGCCCAAGAGCGCGGCCGAGCAGCTGCTGTGGGGGGCCTTCTGTTCCAGCATGGGCGCCAAAGCCAAGCTCGATGTAAAGGCCCTGGCCAAGATCGATCTCGGCGATCAAGGCGACGCGCACGCCAACATGCAGCACTGCTGGTGCTGCTCGGGCGCAGCGCCGCTACTGGCCCTACCCGGCCAGCCGCCGCAGTTGCACAGCCCGGCGCACCTGAGCATTGGCCAACTACCCAACCTCGCCCGCTATCAACCTACGCCTCGCCAGCTCTGGCCGGCGTTAAACCCGCGTGCCTCTCCGCTGGCCTGAGTTCTCGACGCTATCGCCCTGAACCTGCACAGATCGGAGATCTCATTCCATGCTCAAGCAAGCCCTCGTCCTGGCCGCCCTGCTGTTGCCCGGCACCTTCGCCAACGCCCATGAATACACCCAGGGCGACCTGCACATTGCCCACCCGTGGTCGCTGGAACTGCCGCCCAACGCGCCCAACGTGGCGGCCTATTTCGTCGTGCACAACAACGGCAAGCAGGAGGATCGCCTGCTCAGCGTGGCCAGCCCGATCAGCGATGACGCGCAACTGCACGAGCACGCCAAGACCGCCGAAGGCCTGATGAAAATGCAGCAGGTGCCCAGCGTGGCGATCCCAGCAGGCCAGGACTTGGTATTCGCCCCCAGCGCCTACCACGTGATGCTCATGCAGCCCAAGGACCGCAGCCTGCTCAGCGACGGCAAGCGCTTCCCGCTGACCTTGCACTTCGAAAAGGCCGGTGACATCACCGTGCAGGTCGCGGTGCAGAAACAACCACCGGCTGACCAGCCAGAGCACCAGCACGCGCACTGATCGCTGACAGGCACTCGCCATGAGCGTGCTGCGCGAACGACCCACCCGCCGTACCACCCGCCCTGATCGCAGGCGCGCCGGTGGCGGCTGGCTGAGCCTGTTCGCCATGTGGATGATCTTCATCGGCCCACTGGTTTCCCAGTCGATGCCGATGGATCACCACGCCGGTATGACCATGCCGATGGACATGAGCATGTCCGCCGGCCACAGCCATGCCGACGCCGGGCACCCTGGCCATGGCAGCAATGGCGAGCTGCACGCACTGTGGGAAAAGTGCGGCTATTGCAGCCTGCTGTTCAACTGCCCAGCCCTGCCGCAGACCTTCAGCCCGCTCAACGCCAGTAGTACCCCACCCGCCCCACCCCTGCATGCGCTTACCCGCCAGGGCCACGCCGGCCAGGCCGTCTTCCCTGGTGCGCGCAGCCGCGCCCCGCCCGTCTTGTCGATCGACGTCTGAACACCTATTGACCGCACGGAGCCAGGAGGCTTCGCGCCCACTCATGACTGATCGACTGGAATCATTATGTCCGGCTGCACCCCTGTATTTGCCCTGTCCTTGCGCGGGACCATCGCCGTGCTCTGCGGCTCGCTGCTGGCCCCCTTGGCGCTAGCGGCCGAGCCCGGCCACGAGGGCCATGAGCACGATTCTGCCGAGCTCAGCCCGACGGTAATCACCGCTGTCGCGCCCAGCTCGCCGCTGACCATCGTCACCAACCCCAAGGACCCACGCCAGCCAGTACCGGCCAGCGACGGCGCCGATTACCTGAAGACCATCCCGGGCTTCTCGGCGATTCGCTCCGGTGGCACCAATGGCGATCCGGTGTTGCGCGGCATGTTCGGCTCGCGCCTGAACATCCTCACCAACGGCGGTGTGATGCTCGGCGCCTGCCCCAACCGGATGGACGCCCCGACTTCCTACATTTCGCCGGAAACCTACGACCGCCTGACCGTGATCAAAGGCCCGCAAAGCGTGATCTGGGGGCCGGGCGGTTCGGCGGGGACCATCCTCTTCGAACGCGAGCCGGAACGCTTCGGCACGCTCGGCAGCCGGGTCAACGCCAGCCTGCTGGCCGGTTCCAACGGCCGCTTCGACAAAGTCCTCGACGCAGCCGCCGGCAACAGCCAGGCCTATGCGCGCTTTGTCGGCAACCAGTCGCGCTCCGACGACTATCAAGACGGCACCGGCGACAGCGTGCCCTCGCGCTGGGACAAGTGGAACGGTGACGTCACCCTCGGCTGGACCCCGGACGCCGACACCCTGCTTGAACTCACCGCCGGCAAGGGCGATGGCGAAGCGCGCTACGCCGGACGTGGCATGGACGGCTCGCAGTTCAAGCGCGAAAGCCTTGGCTTGCGTTTCGAGAAATCCAACCTCGGCGAGGTGCTCGACAAGATCGAGGCGCAGGTCTACTACAACTACGCCGACCACGTGATGGACAACTACAGCCTGCGCACACCGTCAGGCAGCGGCATGATGGGCATGCCGATGGTCAGCAACGTCGACCGTCGCACCCTGGGCGCGCGGATCAAGGCCACTTGGCGCTGGGCCGATGTGCAGTTGATCAGCGGTATCGATGCGCAGACCAACGAGCACCGCAAGCGCGGCGGCATGGGCGTCGATGCGCACAAGGGCCAGTCCTGGACCAAGGATGCCGACTTCCATAACTATGGGCTGTTCAGCGAACTGACCTGGTACGCCACAGGTGCTGACCGCCTGATTACCGGTGCACGCCTGGACCGCGCCTCTGCCCGCGATTTCCGCCAGACCAGCGCCACCGGCGGCGCCACCCGCGCCGATACCCTGCCCAGCGGTTTCGTGCGTTATGAGCATGATCTGGCGGCGCTCTCTGCAACCACTTACATCGGCCTCGGCCATGCCCAGCGCTTCCCCGATTACTGGGAGCTGTTCTCGCCTAAGCAAGGCCCGGCCGGCGCAGCCAATGCCTTTGACGGCATCAAGCCAGAGAAGACCACCCAACTCGATTTCGGTATCCAGTACCGCGACGAGCGCATGGAGGCCTGGGCCTCGGGCTATGTCGGGCAGATCCGCGACTACATCCTGTTCGACTACCGCACCGGCATGATGGGCATGAGCACCTCCCAGGCGCAGAACATCGACGCTCGGATCATGGGCGGCGAACTTGGCGCAGCCTACAAGCTGTCGGAAAACTGGAAAGCCGACGCGACCCTGGCCTACGCTTGGGGCAAGAACAGCAGTGATGGCAAAGCGCTGCCACAGATGCCGCCCCTGGAAAGCCGCCTGGGCCTGACCTACAGCCAGGACAAGTGGAGCACCGGGGCGTTGTGGCGACTGGTGGCGGCGCAAAATCGCATCGCCGAAAACCAAGGCAACGTGGTCGGCAAGGACTACGAAAAAAGCGCAGGCTTTGGGGTGTTCTCGCTCAATGGTGCCTACAAGGTGAACAACAACCTCAAGCTCAGCGCGGGCGTCGACAACCTGTTCGACAAAGCCTACGCCGAGCACTTGAACCTGGCCGGGAACGCCGGGTTCGGCTATCCGGCCAGCGATCCACAGCCGGTTAGCGAACCAGGCCGGACCTTCTGGACCAAGGTCGATATCAGCTTCTGACAACAACAATGGGCGCGGCTACGGACGCGCCCTTTCACCTTGCCGATGGGAGGTTCCATGAGCGGACCACGCATTTCCTTCTATAACTTGGCCTGGCGCTGGCATTTCTACGCCGGGCTGTTCGTCGCGCCATTCATGATCCTGCTGGCGATCACCGGGATCATCTACCTGTTCAAGCCACAGCTCGACCCGCTGATGTACCGCGAGCTGATGGTGGTCGAGGCCGGTCATCACCGCCAAGACGCCGACACCCTGCTCAGCCAGGTGCACCAGGCCTACCCGCAGGGGCATGTGGCCCAATACCTGCCCCCGCTCAACGCCGAGCGTAGCGCGCAGTTCGTGGTGCATGACGGCGGCCGCGAACTGAACGTGTTCGTCGACCCATACAGCGCCAAGGTGCTCGGTGAGCAAGACGCCAAGCAGAACCTGCAAGCCGTGGCCCGCGCCCTGCACGGCGAGCTGATGGTCGGCACCGTGGGCGATCGCCTGGTGGAGCTGGCGGCTGGCTGGGGCATCGTCCTGGTCGTGTCGGGGCTGTACCTGTGGTGGCCGCGCGGGCGCAACAGTGCCGGTGTGCTGTGGCCACGCCTGTCTGCCCGCGGCCGGGTGCTGTGGCGCGACCTGCATGCGGTCAGTGGCTTCTGGGGCTCGGCGCTGCTGCTGTTGATGCTGCTCAGCGGCATGACCTGGACCGGCCTGTGGGGCAAGCAGTATGCCGATTTGTGGAATCGCTTCCCGGCGGCCATGTGGAATGACGTGCCCACGTCTGACCAACAAGCCCGCGTGCTCAACCAGGCGCATCGCCAGACCGTGCCTTGGGCGATGGAGAACACGCCCATGCCGCAGTCCGGCGCACATGCCGAACATGCTGGCCATCACATGATGTCGAGCGCCCCGGCCGCGCCGCAGGTCAGCCTGCAGCACGTTGAGGACATCGCCACCCATCGCCAGGTCGAGCCTGGCTACAGCATTACCCTGCCGACCACTGCCGATGGTGTGTTCACGCTGGCGGTGTTCGCTGATGATCCGCGTAACGACGCCACCCTCCATGTCGACCAGTACACCGGCAAGGTGCTGGCGGATGTGCGCTGGCAGGACTACAGCCCAGTCGCCCGGGCCACCGAGCTTGGGGTGATGTTGCATGAGGGCAAGATGTTCGGGGCGCTGAACCAGATCATCATTTTGCTGGTATGCCTGATGATTTTGCTGGGCTCGGTCAGTGGCCTGGTGATGTGGTGGAAACGCCGGCCAACGGGGCGGCTGGGGGTACCGCCGTTGCGTCATGACCTGCCGCGCTGGAAGACGGCAACGGTAGTGATGCTGGTGCTGGGTGTGGCGTTCCCGCTGGTGGGGGTGTCGATGCTGGTGATGTGGGTGGTCGATAGCCTGGTGGTGCGGCGCAGGGTGATGGCTAGGGCCTGATTCTGAACTGATGGCCTCATCGCGGGGCAAGCCCGCTCCCACGAAGCATTTGCAATTCGTGGCAGCGCGCTTGCCCCGCGATGAGGACAAAAACAGCACAGATGTCGTGTCGATCTGTCGCGCCCCGAATTGGGACGCGCGTGTTAGCCTACTCGGCTCGCACAAAAAGACTGACCCTCAATGGAATGCAGCCAATGACCCGGACCTCCTCCACGCCTGCTGATGACCAGCACCTGCAACGCAACCTGACCAACCGCCACATCCAATTGATCGCCATCGGCGGCGCGATCGGCACCGGCCTGTTCATGGGCTCGGGCAAGACCATCAGCCTCGCCGGCCCGTCGATCATCTTTGTCTACATGATCATCGGCTTCATGCTGTTCTTCGTCATGCGGGCGATGGGCGAGCTGCTGCTGTCGAACCTCAACTATAAATCCTTCATCGACTTCTCGGCCGACCTGCTCGGGCCTTGGGCCGGCTACTTCACCGGCTGGACCTACTGGTTTTGCTGGGTGGTCACGGGTATCGCCGACGTCGTCGCCATCGCCGCCTATTCACAGTTCTGGTTTCCTGACCTGCCCCAGTGGATACCGGCGCTGACCTGCGTGGCGCTGCTGCTGTCGTTGAACCTGGTCACCGTGAAGATGTTCGGCGAGCTTGAGTTCTGGTTCGCCATGATCAAGATCGTCGCCATTCTCGGCCTGGTCGCCACTGGCCTGTACATGGTCATCACCGGCTTCGAATCGCCAAGCGGGCGCACCGCACAACTGGCCAACCTATGGAACGACGGCGGAATGTTCCCGCATGGCCTGATGGGCTTCTTCGCCGGCTTCCAGATCGCCGTGTTCGCCTTCGTCGGCATCGAGCTGGTCGGCACCACTGCCGCCGAAGCCAAGGATCCGCAACGCACCCTGCCACGGGCGATCAACTCGATCCCGATTCGCATCATCGTGTTCTACGTGCTGGCGCTGATCGCGATCATGGCCGTCACGCCATGGCGCGACGTGGTGCCGGGCAAGAGCCCATTCGTTGAGTTGTTCGTGCTGGCTGGCCTACCGGCAGCGGCGAGCATCATCAACTTCGTGGTGCTGACCTCGGCGGCCTCTTCAGCAAACAGCGGCGTGTTCTCCACCAGCCGCATGCTGTTCGGCCTGGCCCAGGAAGGCGATGCGCCCAAGGCGTTCGAGAAACTCTCGCGCCGTGCGGTACCGGCCAATGGTCTGTTGTTCTCGTGTACCTGCCTGCTGCTGGGGGCGGTGTTGATCTACGTGATCCCTGATGTGGTCGAGGCGTTCACCCTGGTCACGACCGTATCGGCGCTGCTGTTCATGTTCGTCTGGACGCTGATCCTGCTGTCGTACCTGAAGTACCGCGTCCAGCGCGCGGCGCTGCACCAGGCTTCGACCTACAAGATGCCGGGCGGGCGCTTCATGTGCTACGTGTGCCTGGTGTTCTTCGCCGGCATCCTGGTGCTGCTGGCCCTGGAAGACGACACGCGCAAGGCGTTGATCGTGACGCCGTTGTGGTTCGTGATCCTGGCGGTGACTTATCAGTTCGTGCGTAGCCGTCGTCATCCGCGTGCGGCTGTCAGCAACGCGCAAGACTGAAAACCTTTGGGGCCGCTGTGCGGCCCTTCGCGGGCAAGCCCGCTCCCACAGGGATAGCGCGCACCTGTTAGGGTGGGCTTGTTAGGACGCCGAACCGCCGCGAAGGGCCGCACAGCGGCCCCAATCCTGTGCACGCAGGGCCTACTGGCACCAAGCTGGACCTCATTTCTCCACCCCCACCTCTGCACGCCCCGAAAAACGGCGGCTTTGCCGTGTCCAAAAACTGGGCACACCCCTTGCACATGCCCTCTCCCGGGTTGCCAACACCATAAAAAAACTCAACGGAGAGAGCACATGAAGCGTCGCAGTCTGATCAAGGCCTTTACCCTCAGCGCATCGATTGCGGCGATGGGTCTTAGCTGGAGCATCCAGGCCGCCGAGACCATCAAGGTCGGCATCCTGCATTCGCTGTCCGGGACCATGGCGATTTCCGAGACCTCGCTCAAGGACATGGCCCTGATGACCATCGAGCAGATCAACGCCAAGGGCGGGGTCAATGGCAAGCTGCTCGAACCGGTGGTGGTCGACCCGGCGTCCAACTGGCCGCTGTTCGCCGAGAAGAGCCGCCAGCTGCTGACCCAGGACAAGGTGGCGGTGGTGTTCGGCTGCTGGACCTCGGTGTCGCGCAAGTCGGTGCTGCCGGTGTTCGAAGAGCTCAATGGCCTATTGTTCTACCCGGTGCAATATGAAGGCGAAGAGATGTCGCCGAACGTGTTCTACACCGGCGCCGCGCCCAACCAGCAGGCGATCCCGGCGGTCGAGTACCTGATGAGCGAAGACGGTGGCAGCGCCCAGCGCTTCTTCCTGTTGGGCACCGACTACGTCTATCCGCGCACCACCAACAAGATCCTGCGCGCCTTCCTGCACAGCAAAGGCGTGGCCGACAAGGACATCGAAGAGGTCTACACGCCGTTCGGCCACAGCGACTACCAAACCATCGTCGCCAACATCAAGAAGTTCTCCGCAGGCGGCAAGACGGCGGTGATCTCCACCGTCAACGGCGACTCCAACGTGCCGTTCTACAAAGAGCTGGCCAACCAGGGCCTGAAGGCGACCGACGTGCCGGTGGTGGCGTTCTCGGTCGGCGAAGAAGAACTGCGCGGCATCGACACCAAGCCATTGGTGGGGCATCTGGCGGCGTGGAACTACTTCGAGTCGGTGGATAACCCGGTCAACCAGCAGTTCGTCGCCGACTGGAAGGCCTATGCCAAGGCCAAGAACCTGCCAGGCGCTGACAAAGCCGTGACCAACGACCCGATGGAAGCCACCTACGTCGGTATCCATATGTGGGCGCAGGCGGCCGAGAAGGCCAAATCGACCGATGTCGACAAAGTGCGCGAGGCGCTGGCCGGGCAGAGCTTCAAGGCACCGTCCGGTTTCACTTTGACCATGGACAAGACCAACCACCACCTGCACAAGCCAGTGATGATCGGCGAGATCCAGGATGACGGTCAGTTCAGCGTGGTCTGGGAAACCGAGCAGCCACTGCGGGCGCAGCCTTGGAGCCCGTTCATTCCGGGGAATGACAAGCGGCCTGATTACGCCGTGAAAGGTAACTGATTGGCTGTGGCCGCTACGCGGCCATTCGCGGGCAAGTCCGCTCCCACAGGTAACGAGCACGTTTCGAAAACCTGTGCAATCTCCGTGGGAGCGGGCTTGCCCCGCGATGAATACACCACCCTTTTCCAGGGATACCCCATGTATCGACTTCTGCTCGCCCTGCTCCTGCTGCTGCCCCTGGCAACCCAGGCCAGCGAAGGCGAATTCTTCCTCAGCGCCAAACCCGCTGAGCAGGCGCGCCTGCTCCAGGACTGGGCGGCGCAGCCAGACCCCACTCGGCTGGCCCTGCTCAGCTCGCTCAAGCAAGGCCGCATCGCGCCCGACGATACCCGCAAAGTGCGCCTGAACAACCGTCTGCGCGGGCTGATCGACAACGCCTTGGCCAGCCACCAACTGTTCAGCGACGATGCCAGCGTGCGCCTGGCCGCTGCCAGTGAACTGCAACGCAGCGCCCAACCCGCGCAAATGGCCTTTCTCGACCGACGCTTCGCCAGCGAACAGGACGCCGCCGTGCACGCCGCCCTCGGCCTGGCCCTGGCCAACCTGCAACTGGGCGCCAGCGAACCGGCCGTACGCCTGGCGGCCGTGCGCTTGCTCGGTGAAACCGGCGACCCCTTGGCCCGCACGCGCCTGGAGGCGCTGCTGCAGCCTGGCGCCGAAAACGATGCAGCCGTACGCACCGCGGCTGAAACCAGCCTGGCCCAGGTCAAACGCAAGTTGCTGATCGGCGAGCTGCTCGGCCAGGCCTTCAGCGGCCTGTCGCTGGGTTCGATCCTGTTGCTCGCGGCACTGGGCCTGGCCATCACCTTCGGCCTGCTCGGGGTGATCAACATGGCCCATGGCGAGATGCTCATGCTCGGCGCCTACAGCACCTACATGGTCCAGGTGCTGCTGCAGCGCTACATGCCCGGCGCCATCGAGTTCTACCCGCTGATCGCCCTGCCTGTGGCCTTCGCCGTCAGTGCCGGGGTCGGCATGGCGCTGGAGCGCACGGTGATCCGCCATCTGTATGGCCGGCCGCTGGAAACCCTGCTAGCGACCTGGGGCATCAGCTTGATCCTGATCCAGGCGATCCGCCTGCTGTTCGGTGCGCAGAACGTCGAAGTGGCCAACCCGGCCTGGCTATCGGGCGGCATCCAGGTGCTGCCCAACCTGGTCTTGCCGTACAACCGCCTGGTGATCATTGGCTTCGCTTTGGCTGTGGTGCTGCTGACCTGGCTGCTGCTCAATCGCACCCGTCTGGGCCTTAACGTGCGTGCGGTGACCCAAAACCGCAACATGGCCGCCTGCTGCGGCGTCTCCACGGGCCGGGTAGACATGCTTGCCTTCGGCCTCGGCTCGGGGATCGCAGGCCTTGGCGGGGTGGCCCTGAGCCAGGTCGGCAACGTCGGCCCGGATCTTGGCCAGAGCTACATCATCGACTCGTTCCTGGTGGTGGTGCTCGGCGGTGTCGGCCAACTCGCAGGTAGCCTGTGGGCCGCGTTCGGCTTGGGCATCGCCAACAAATTGCTGGAGCCGCAGATAGGTGCGGTGCTGGGCAAAATCCTCATCCTTGCGCTGATCATCCTGTTCATCCAGAAGCGTCCGCAAGGCCTGTTCGCCCTCAAGGGACGGGTAATCGACTGATGAACCAGCCACTGCTTGTCACCGCCACGCAAAAGGCCGGACCGCGCTTGTCGCTGGCTATCGGCATCGCCGTCGTCCTGCTGTTGCTGGCCCTGCCGCTGCTGTCGCTGCTGCCGGCAGATCACCCGCTGCAAGTATCGGCCTATACCCTGACGCTAGTTGGCAAGATCCTCTGCTACGCCATCGTCGCCCTGGCCCTGGACCTGGTCTGGGGCTACGCCGGGCTGTTGTCGCTCGGCCACGGGCTGTTCTTCGCCCTGGGCGGCTACGCCATGGGCATGTACCTGATGCGCCAGGCCGCAGGCGATGGCCTGCCGGGCTTCATGACCTTCCTGTCGTGGACCGAGCTGCCCTGGTACTGGGCCGGTACTCAGCATTTTGCCTGGGCCTTGTGCCTGGTGGTGCTGGCGCCCGGCCTGCTGGCGTTGGTGTTCGGCTTCTTCGCCTTCCGCTCGCGAATCAAGGGCGTGTACTTCTCGATCATGACCCAGGCGCTGACGTTCGCCGGCATGCTGCTGTTCTTCCGTAACGAGACCGGCTTTGGCGGCAACAACGGCTTTACCAGCTTTCGCACCATCCTGGGCTTTGACATCGCCGCGCAAGGCACCCGGGCGGTGTTGTTCCTGCTCACGGTCGGCTTGTTGCTGGCGAGCTTGTTCCTGTGCTGGCGGCTGACCGTGAGCAAGTTTGGCCGGCTGCTCACCGCGCTGCGTGATGCGGAAAACCGGCTGATGTTCTGCGGCTACGACCCACGCGGCTTCAAGCTGCTGGTGTGGGTGCTCAGCGCCGTGCTGTGCGGCCTGGCCGGGGCGCTGTACGTGCCGCAGGTGGGCATCATCAACCCCAGCGAGATGTCGCCGACCAACTCCATCGAAGCCGCGGTGTGGGTCGCGTTGGGCGGGCGTGGCACGCTGATCGGGCCGCTACTCGGCGCTGGTCTGGTCAATGGCATGAAGAGTTGGTTCACCGTGGCCTTCCCGGAGTTTTGGCTGTTCTTCCTCGGTGCGCTGTTCATTGTCGTCACCCTGTACCTGCCCAAGGGTGTGGTCGGCCTGTTGAAGAAAAGGAGCCAGCCATGAGAGGCGTACCCCCGGTACACCCCGAGTTCATGCTCGAGCCAGTGTTCGACCAGTTGGGTGCTGGCCGCGATGCCATCGGCCTCGGCCAGCGCCGCGGCAAAGGCCTGGACGTACGCCACGGCACTGTGTTGAGCCTGGAAGACATCAGCGTCAGTTTCGATGGTTTCAAGGCGCTCAATGCACTGAACCTGTACATCGGGGTCGGCGAGCTGCGGTGCATCATCGGCCCTAACGGCGCCGGCAAGACCACCCTGATGGACGTGATTACCGGCAAGACCCGGCCGGATACCGGCACGGCGTTCTTCGGCGACACCCTCGATCTGACCCGCATGAGCGAGTACCAGATTGCCCAGGCCGGGATCGGCCGCAAGTTCCAGAAACCCACCGTGTTCGAAGCGCTGACCGTGTACGAAAATCTCGAGCTGGCGCTGAAAACCGACAAGTCGGTGTGGGCCAGCCTGGCTGCGCGGCTGTCGGGCGAGCAGCGAGAGCGTATCGACGAGGTGCTCAGCACCGTGCGCCTGCTGCCGTTGGCTGCGCGCCAGGCCGGACTGTTGTCGCATGGGCAGAAGCAGTTTCTCGAGATCGGCATGCTGCTGGTGCAGGAGCCGCAGCTGTTGCTGCTCGACGAACCGGTGGCGGGCATGACCGATGCCGAGACCGAATTCACTGCCGAGCTGTTCAAAGGCCTGGCGGGCAAGCATTCGCTGATGGTGGTGGAGCACGACATGGGCTTTGTCGGCAGCATTGCCGACCATGTGACTGTGCTGCACCAGGGCAGTGTGCTGGCCGAAGGATCGCTGGAGCAGGTGCAGGCAGATGAGCGGGTGATCGAGGTTTATCTAGGCCGCTGAAGCCGTTCATTTTCATTACGTGGGAGCGGGCTTGCCCCGCGATGGCGGTAGTGGATTCACCGTCGCTATCGCGGGGCAAGCCCGCTCCCACGGACATCAAGGGACTACTCATGCTGAAAATCGACACCCTGCACCAGTACTACGGCGGCAGCCACATTCTGCGCGGCCTGTCGTTCGAGGCCAAGATCGGTGAAGTCACCTGCCTGCTCGGGCGCAACGGGGTGGGCAAGACCACCCTGCTGCGCTGCCTGATGGGCCTGGTCCCGGCACGCGAAGGCAGCGTGCACTGGGAAAACAAAACCATCACCAACCTCAAGCCGCAACAACGGGTCCACGCCGGCATCGCCTATGTGCCCCAGGGCCGCGAGATATTCCCGCGCCTGAGCGTCGAGGAAAACCTGCTGATGGGCCTGTCGCGCTTCCCGGCGCGCGAAGCCCGCGAGGTGCCGGCGTTCATCTACGAGCTGTTCCCGGTGCTGGAGCAGATGAAGCAACGCCGCGGCGGCGACCTCTCCGGTGGACAGCAGCAACAGTTGGCCATCGGCCGCGCCCTGGCCAGCCGTCCGCGGCTGCTGATCCTCGACGAACCGACCGAGGGCATCCAGCCCTCGGTGATCAAGGAGATTGGCGCGGTGATCCGCACGCTGGCCGACCGCGGTGACATGGCTATCTTGCTGGTCGAGCAGTTCTACGATTTTGCCGCCGAGCTTGCCGACCACTACCTGGTCATGGCCCGTGGCGAGATCATCCAGCAGGGGCGTGGTGAAAACATGCAGGCCGAAGGTGTACGCGGGCTGGTAACCATTTAATCTGCATCCATTCCCCCTGCGAGACGCTTGTCATGAGTTACGAGATCCGCGATGCCCTGCCAGGCGATGTGCCGGGCATCCTCGACATCTACAACGATGCCGTGCGCAACACCACGGCGATATGGAATGAAACCCCGGTCGACCTGGCCAACCGCCAAGCCTGGTTTGCGGCGCGGGCGCAGCAGGCTTATCCGATCCTGGTGGCGGTGGATGCCAGTGGCGTGCTGGGTTATGCCTCGTTTGGCGACTGGCGGCCGTTCGAAGGGTTTCGCTACACCGTCGAGCATTCGGTATACGTGCGCGATGACCAGCGCGGCAAGGGCCTGGGCCCGGTGCTGATGCAGGCACTGCTGGAACGGGCACGGGCGTGTGGCAAGCATGTGATGGTGGCCGCGATCGAAAGTGGCAATGCGGCGTCGGTGCGCCTGCATGAGCGGCTGGGGTTCGTGATCACCGGGCAGATGGCGCAGGTGGGGGTGAAGTTTGGCCGCTGGCTGGATTTGACCTTCATGCAGCTGGTGCTAAATCCGGGTGCCGATCCAACCTGAGTTCCGTGTTGGATTCTTCGCGGGCAAGCCCGCTCCCACAGAGGCCGCACAACACTCATCGCCTGTGCAGCACCTGTGGGAGCGGGCTTGCCCGCGAAGAGGCCGGTACAGGCGACATAACATCTCCCACAGAGGCCGCACAACACTCGAGGCCTGTGCAGCACCTGTGGGAGCGGGCTTGCCCGCGAAGAGGCCGGTACAGGCGACATAACATCTCCCACAGAGGCCGCACAACACTCATGGTCTGTGCAGCACCTGTGGGAGCGGGCTTGCCCGCGAAGAGGCCGGTACAGGCGACATCACATCTCCCACAGAGGCCGCACAACACTCGAGGCCTGTGCAGCACCTGTGGGAGCGGGCTTGCCCGCGAAGAGGCCGGTACAGGCGACATCACATCGTCCACAGAGGCCGCACAACACTCATGGCCTGTGCAGCACCTGGGGGAGCGGGCTTGCCCGCGAAGAGGCCGGTACAGGCGACATAACTTCTCCCACAGAGGCCGCACAACACTCAAGGCCTGTGCAGCACCTGTGGGAGCGGGCTTGCCCGCGAAGAGGCCGGTACAGGCGACATAACATCTCCCACAGAGGCCGCACAACACTCATGGCTTGTGCAGCACCTGTGGGAGCGGGCTTGCCCGCGAAGAGGCCGGTACAGGCGACATAACTTCTCCCACAGAGGCCGCACAACACTCATGGCCTGTGCAGCACCTGTGGGAGCGGGCTTGCCCGCGAAGAGGCCGGTACAGGCGACATCACATCTGGATGAATCTACCCAACCGCTGCCGGAGCATGCTGTTCTCACTGCGCAGATGCTGCACTTCTTCAAGCAGTTCCAGCGCCAGCGCTACCCCTTCCCACTCCAGCTCAAGCTGATCATGCAGCTTCACCGCACGCTTGACCGTCACCGGCGCGCGGTCGTCGAACAGCCAGTCTTCAGGCGTTCGCCCTGAAGGTTCAACAATCCCATGTTCGACGATTTCGATCACACAGTCGGCCGAAAGGTTGGCTTCCTGACAGAGGGTACGCATGTCCAGTTGAACGATCAGGGTGCTACTCATGATCAACTACTCCATTGTGTCCTCGGATTGAACGCGGCTTTCTCGGAGAGCTTGCTCCACAATTCGCGGGTCTCGGCATCCGACTGGGTCGGCATGACCACCTTGAGCTGGGCGTACAAGTCACCACGCTCGCCGTGCTTGGTCGCCAGGCCCCGGCCCTTGATCCGCAGGCGCTGGCCGCTCTGGCTGTCGGGGCGGATGGTCAGGTTGATCTTGCCGCTCAGGGTCGGCACTTCAACCTTGGTACCCAGCGCAGCCTCCCACGGAGCCAGCGGCACGGTGATGATCAGGTCATGACCTTCGACATCGAACAGCGGGTGCGGTGCCATGCGAATGGTCAGGAACAAGTCGCCATTGGCGCCGCCGCCGACACCGGGCGCGCCTTGGCCTTTGAGGCGGATACGCTCGCCGTCGGCAACGCCGGCTGGAATCTTGACGTTGAGGGTCTTGGTGGTGAACCCGGTACGCTGGCCGGCGCCATTGGTCTGCGGGACCTGGAAGCTGATCTGCTTGGACTCATTGTTCAGCGTCTCTTCAAGAAAGACTGCCAGCTCCAGTTCCACGTCCTGCCCTCGCCTGCCCGCGCTACGTTGTTGTTGCTGCTGGCCACGACCGAACGGGCTGCCGCCACGGGCGCCGAAGATCGAGCTGAAGAAATCCGAGAAATCGCCGCCTTCGAAGCCACCGCCAGCCCCCGCGCCTCCCCGGCTCTGCCAGCCAGGGGGGGCCTGGAACGGCCGGCCATGTTGGCCGCCATACTTGCGGATCTCGTCGAATTCGGCGCGTTTCTGCGCGTCGCCGAGCACTTCGTAGGCCTCGTTGGCCTCTTTGAACTTGTCCTCGGCGTCGCGCTCCTTGCTGACATCGGGGTGATACTTGCGCGCCAGCTTGCGGTACGCGGCCTTGATCGCCTTGTCGTCCGCAGTAGGCTCTACGCCGAGTATCTTGTAATAGTCTTTGAAGTCCATCTATGGATCACCAATGAGAAATTGCACGTTGCTTCTGAAGATAGGGGTCAAGCATAGCCTTTCAAGGGCCGCTTGGGGTTGCTCGAGAGCAGACGACTGGTCTTGATTCTGCTGGCCACTGGCATAAACTGCGCGGCCGTTTTGCCTCCGGAAGCTATTTTTCATGTCCGACGTATCCCCGGCCCGCGCCCTGGGCATCGACTTTGGTACCTCCAACTCCACGGTCGGCTGGCACCGCCCGGGTGCCGAATCGCTGATCGCCCTGGAAGAAGGCAAGATCACCTTGCCCTCGGTGGTCTTCTTCAATATCGAGGAGCGTCGCCCGGTATACGGCCGCCTGGCCCTGCACGAATACCTGGAAGGCTACGAAGGGCGCTTGATGCGCTCGCTCAAGAGCCTGCTCGGCTCCAAGCTGATCAAGCACGATACCAGCGTGCTGGGCACCGCGCTGCCGTTCAAGGACCTGCTGGGGATGTTCATCGGCGAGCTGAAAAAGCGTGCCGAGGCCGCTGCCGGCCGTGAGTTCGAGCAGGTGGTACTGGGCCGTCCGGTGTTCTTCGTCGATGAAGACCCGGCTGCCGACCAGGAGGCCGAGGACACCCTGGCCGACGTCGCGCGCAAGATCGGCTTCAAGGACGTGTCGTTCCAATACGAGCCAATCGCTGCGGCCTTCGACTATGAGTCGGGCATCGACCGCGAAGAGCTGGTGCTGATCGTCGACATCGGCGGGGGTACTTCCGACTTCTCGCTGATCCGCCTGTCGCCGGAACGTCATCTGCTGGATGAGCGCCAGAGCGACATCCTCGCCACTGGCGGTGTGCACATCGGCGGGACCGACTTCGACAAACAGCTGAGCCTGCAGGGCGTGATGCCGCTGTTCGGATATGGCAGCCGGATGAAGAGCGGCGCCCTGATGCCGACCAGCTACCACCTGAACCTGGCGACGTGGCACACCATCAACTCGGTGTATTCGCAGAAATCGCAGCTGGCGTTGGGCAGCATGCGCTATGACATCGAAGACGCGTTGGGTATCGACCGCCTGTTCAAGGTCATCGAGCAGCGCGCCGGGCACTGGCTGGCTATGGAAGTGGAAGCCAGCAAGATCGAACTGACCGAGCAGCCGAGCCGGCGCATCGACATGCGGCGGATCGAGCCTGAGCTGGGCGTGGAGCTGACTCGGGCGGTGTTCGAGGAGGCCATCGACGGTTTGCTGGAGCGGGTACGCGGCAGTGTCAGCGAGTTGCTGAACAAGGCCGGGGTCACTGAGAGCCAGGTGGATACGGTGTTCTTTACCGGTGGTTCGAGCGGGATTCCGGCGCTGCGTAACAGCGTGGCGGCGATGCTGCCCAATGCCCGGCATGTCGAAGGCAATATCTTTGGCAGCATTGGTAGTGGTCTGGCAATCGAGGCGCGCAAGCGCTACGGAACTGTCTGAGTCATTTCGCCAGTCTGTCCCGGCCTCTTCGCGGGCAAGCCCGCTCCCACAGGTTCAGCGTTGTTCTGATGATTGCGCTGAACCAAATTTCACAGGCTCAGCAGCGTAGTAACCGTTGCACTGAACCCTGTGGGAGCGGGCTTGCCCGCGAAGAGGCAGGTACTGACGAACTCAACCCTCAGACCAACTCAGCCCGGCGCAACTCACTCTTCAAATAGGCGTAGTAGATCGGCCCCGCCACCACCCCCGGTAAACCAAACGCCGCCTCGAACACCAGCATGGCCAAGAGCAATTCCCACGACTTGGCACTGATCTGCCCACCCACGATCCGCGCGTTGAGGAAATACTCGACCTTGTGGATCACGATCAGGTAACCCAACGCCGCCACCGCCACCCAGATCGACAGCGACAGGCCAACGATGGTGATCAGGGTGTTGGACATCAGGTTGCCGATCACCGGCAGCAGCCCCAGCAGGAAGGTCAACACGATCAGGGTCTTGGTCAGCGGCAGGTGCACGCCGAACATCGGCAACACCACCGCCAGGAAGATCCCGGTGAAGAAGGTGTTGAGCAGGGAAATCTTGATCTGGGCGAAAACAATATTGCGAAACGCCTGGACCAACAGGCTCAGACGCTCGAACAGCGCGGCGGCCAGTGGTTTGCGCCGGGAAATGTCCGGGATACGCTGCAAGGCGACGATGGCGCCGAGAATCATGCCGATCAGCAAGGTGACGAACATGTGCGCCATGCCCTTGCCTACCAGCTGCAGCTCACCCAGATGGCTCTTGAGCCAGTCACCAATCGCCACTTTGAACTCGGCCGCACTGGCCGGCAGGTAGCCTTCGATGAACGGCGGCAGCTGGCCACGGGCGCGCTCAACCAGGCCCATGAACTTGTCCAACGAGGCGCCAGGGTTCTCCGCTTCGTGCAGCAGGAAGCTGAAAGCGCCGGCAATCAACAGGGTCAGGGTAGTGACGACCAGGGTGCCCAGCAGCGCCACGGCCAGCCAGCGCGCACGCTGCCCGGCGATCAATGGCTGCAACCTGGGGGTAAGCATGTTGACCAGTTCGAAAACCAGCAGGCCGGCCAGCAGGCTCGGCAGCAACTTCAGCGGCAGCGCCAGCAGCAGGCCGGCAAACACGATGATCCAGCTGGCCAGGGTGACTTGGCGAGGGGTGAAAGTCATACAGCCTCAGGGGCAGACAGCGGAAAAGATCCGCAGTCTGCCAGCCTTCGCCCGGCAAACATAGGCGCAGGTCATTTCTTCTTCAGGCAGTCGCTCATGTAGGCCTTGCGCTCATCGCCCTTGAGCGCCTTTTCGGTCGCGGTGGCGTTGCAGCTCTTCATCTTTTCCTGCTGGGTGGCTTTCAGGCATTTGCTCATGAACGCCTTGCGCTCATCGCCCTTGAGGGTTTGCTCGGTAGCCTCGGCATTGCAGGTCTTCATTTTTTCCTGCTGGGCAGTGGCGGCGAATCCCTGTGCACTGATCAGCACACCCAACACCAGCAACGGCACTTGCAGCATCTTCATGGAGTGGTCTCCTTGTCTCCGCGCCCGATGCACGGACATGCGCCTGAGTGTAGCCAACAATGGCCACCCCCTGCTCAGGCCGCGCGCGCCTGCCGGCGATACTGCTGCGGCGTGCAGTGCGCCTGGCGCTGGAACATGGCGATGAACGCCGAGGCGCTGCTGTAACCAAGATCGAAGGCGATCGACTGGATCGGCGTGCCGACCTCCAGCGCCTCGATCGCGCGCAAGAAGCGCAAGCGCAGCCGCCACTCGCCAAAGCTCATGCCCAGCTCGCGCAGAAACTGCCGGGCCAGGGTGCGCTCGCTGACATGGATGCGCGCGGCCCAGTCGGCCAAGGGGCGGTTGTCGCCTGGCTCGGCGCTGAGGGCGTCGAGGATCTGGCTCAAGCCTTCGCTGCGGGCGAACGGCAGGTAGCAGGCCTGGGTCGGCGACAGGTGCAGCTGATCGAGCAGGACTTGGGTCAGGCGCAGGTCGCATTGATCCTGGGCGACCTTGAGGTCGCGACGGGCAAAATCGCTGAGGATCGCCTTGAGGATGTCGCTGATCACCAGGCTACAGGGCTGCTGCGGCAAGTCGTGGCACAGGTCGCGGTGCAGATAGACCGAGCGATAGACGATGGCCTGGGGGTTGTAACAACCATGCTCGCAGCCGGGCGGCACCCACACCGCCAGATGCGGCGGTGAGATGAAGCGCTGGCCGTCGACATCCAGGTGCATCACGCCGTGGGCGGCGTAGTTGAGCTGGCCCCAGGTGTGGCGATGGGGCGCGCTGATGGTGTCGGCGCCGAATTCGTCGTAGCGAAAGTAGACCGGGGCAGGGAGCTGGTCGAACTGGGGGATGTCGAGGTATTTGCCGGCCATTGTCTGGATCTAGGGGTGGGTTGTCTGGATACGAGTATAGGTCTGCATACAGACAGAAGGATAATGGCGGTCATCGTGGGAGCGGGCTTGCACCGCGATAGCGGCAGTGAACTCACCACCGCAGCCTGCTCCCACGCTCATCGTTAGCCAAAGAGCCCCCGCTACATGAACTACGCATTCCCCCTCATGGCCATCCTCATCTGGGCCGGCAACACAGTAGTCACCAAGCTCTCGGCCGGTGCCATCTTCCCGGCCGAAATCGGTTTCTACCGCTGGCTGCTGGCTGGCCTGCTGTTCACCCCGTTCCTGCTGCCCAAGGTCTGGCGCAATTGGCCGGCAATCCGCCCGCACCTGGGCAAGATCTTCATCCTCGGCATCCTCGGCATGGCCCTGTACCAGAGCCTGGCCTACTTCGCCGCAGAGATCACCAGCGCCACCAACATGGGCATCATTCTCTCGCTGATGCCGTTGATGTCCCTGGCCCTGTCGATCGCCTGGCTCGGCCAGCGGCTGACCTTCGGCGCACTGCTGGGGGCGCTGGTGTCCTTCGTTGGGGTCCTGGAAGTGGTGTCGGCCGGCCACCCGCTGGGGTTGCTCGACCAGGGTTTGAATCGCGGCGACCTGTTGATGCTGGTGGCGACCTTCGCCTACGCCCTGTACAGCTTCCTGCTGAAGAAGTGGCAATTGCGCCTGCCGCCGTTGCAGTTGCTGTACCTGCAAGTGCTGGTGGCAATCATCGTACTGCTGCCGCTGTTCCTGCTGTCGGCGAAAACCGGGCTCAACCCACACAACCTCAGCCTGGTGCTGTACGCCTGCGTACTGGCCTCGATGATCGCCCCGCTACTGTGGATGCAGGCCGTGCATCGCCTGGGGCCAAGCCGCACGACCTTGTTCTTCAACCTGCTGCCGGTAGTGACGGCGCTGATCGCCGCCTGGGTGCTGGACGAACAGCTGGCCGCCTATCACCTGTATGGCGGCCTGCTGACCCTGGCCGGGGTACTGCTCGCCGAGCGTTGGACCACCCCCGTACGCCGCGCCGCTACAGCCCGGCAGCCTTGAGCCGAGCGGCGTGTTCGGTGAACAGTCGCACCGGCTCGGCGCCCTTGCCGACCGCGCCCAGTGACTGGTTGACGATGTCCAGGTGATCCAGCGGATAGTCATCGCCGATCACCTGGCCCAGGTGCGAGCTGTTGCGCCCGACCATGCCGTCACATTGGCCCTTCTCGCGCTCGAAGGTGCGGGCGAACAAGCGGCAGAAGCGGTTACTGCCATCGAAGCGATTGCGTCCTTGATCAGTGCGCCCTGGTTGCAGGGTGCCGGACCAGGAGTAGTAGCGCACGCCATTGACTTCATACGCGCCCTCGCCACCCCACACCTCTGGCAGGCCCTGTGGATAAGCCTGGTTGAAGCGAGCCACGCCATGGTGGGTCAGCGATTGATGCGAGGCGTGCACATCGATTGGCAGTGGATCGCGGCGCCAACCTGTCTCCAGCCACACCAGCAACACTGCCAAGCCATGTAGCAGAGCCTTGAGGATGCGTCCGTGGGGTGAGTCGCCAGGTGCCTTGTGATCGAGGTAATCGGCCAGCTCCGAGCCATGATTGGGGCCTGCCACCGAGGTCACCGAGGCCACTCGGTCTGGCCGCTTGGCCGCCGCATAGCGGGCGCTCAGCGCGCCCTGGCTGTGGCCGATCAAATTGACCCGCTCAGCCCCGGTACGCTGGCAGATGTCCTCGATGATCGCCAGCAACTGCTCCCCGCGCACTTCGCTCGAATGCAGCGGCGACACCTGCACCGGGAACACCTGCGCGCCACCTTTACGCAACGCGGTGACGATGCCGAACCAATAGGGATAGAGCAGCAGCCGCACAAAGCCGAGCATTCCCGGCACCAGCACCAACGGGTAACGCGTGGCCAGATCCTGGTTCATCGCCCATCCCTCTCCATGGTCAGTCGGCCAACACTAGCGCCATGTCGATGAACATCGCAATCGAACTCCTGGCGCGTCGTGCGGTTCCAAACCAAACAGACCCTGAGCAAGGAGCGGGACCATGTACAAGCAGACCCTGGCAATCCTTCTGGCCAGCGCCACTCTGGCCGCCTGCGGCAGCCGCCCAGAGAACCCGGTCGACTACGTCACCTACCGCGATGAACCGCTGGTCAAGCAGGTCGAACACGGCATGACCATGCAGAAGGTGATTGCCATCGGCGGCAGCCCATCGAATGTCATCGATCTGCCCCACGGCGGCACCTGCAACGACTACATCCTCAACCGCGACGGCCACCAACAGCCCTACTACGTGCGCTTCGATGCCACTGGCCATGTCGACGCCAAGGGCTTCAAGACCTGCAAGCAACGAGAAGAGGACAAGGAAGCCGTGCCCGGCGCCTGAGCCCTCCTGACACCCTGACCACCCTGAATCTTCGGAGATAACCATGAGCAACGTTGAACTGACCGATGTGAAAACCCTGCGCGAGCGTGCCCGCCAGCATGTCGAGCAAGGGGCGGTGACCGAGGGCTACAGCGCTGATCGCGAGAAGATCCTGCGTGTGCTCAACGAGTCGCTGGCAACCGAGCTGGTATGTGTCCTGCGCTACAAGCGCCATTACTTCATGGCCAGTGGTATCAAGGCCAGTGTTGCTGCCGCGGAGTTTCTCGAGCACGCCAACCAAGAGTCGGAGCATGCCGACAAGCTGGCCGAGCGGATCGTCCAGCTGGGCGGCGAGCCGGACTTCAATCCGGACAACCTGAGCAAGAACTCGCATGCACAGTACGTGGCGGGTAACTCGCTGAAGGAAATGGTGCTGGAAGACCTGGTGGCTGAACGCATCGCGATCGATAGCTATCGCGAGATCATTCAGTTCATTGGTGAGAGTGACCCAACGACTCGGCGGATCTTCGAGGACATCCTGGCGCAGGAAGAAGAGCACGCCGATGACATGGCGGATCTGCTCCAAGGCCTTTGATTCAAACCCTTACGGGGGAGCGGGCTTGCCCCGCGATAGCGTCGGTGAATTCACTATCGCTATCGCGGGGCAAGCCCGCTCCCACGTATGTGTACGATTCGCTTCACTTCTTGGCTTTGACCGCCGTCGGCGCCTTCCCCGCCCGCATCTGCTCCAGTAGCGGCGTACACTGATTAGGCACATCGCCACTCGGCGCAATCAGCGCCAACAACCCCGCCGCAGGCCCTACAGCAAGCCCCAACGCCACCATCCCTGCCCCACGCAATGCCAGCGGCACTGCCTGCACGCCAGCATTGGGTTTGGCAAACGGCCCGCGCACGTACAAGGGCGAGCGCAGCGAGAACAAGCGCACCCCCTTCGACTCCGGGGTAATCTTCAGATCCAACTGCTCGCTGGCAAAGTTGGCCGTGCCGTTGACGTAGATGATCGCGTTCTCGGTATCGAAGACGAACAGCCGGGTGGTCGCCAGGCCATCCTTGATACCGACATCCGCCGCAGCGCAGTTGATCCTCACATCCTTGTCGCCAAACAACTTGTCGACCACATAGTTACCCACGTTCAGCCCGGCGATCTCCATCAGGCTGCGGCTGATCGCGCCATCGTTGATCAACAGGCGCAGATCGCCGTTGGAAGTACCCAGCAGGGCCGCCACCGAATTGCCCCGGCCACTCAAGTCGGCATCGCCATTGAGCTCACCAAAGCTGGTCTGCATCGGCGCAAAGCTGGGGAACAATTGCTTGAGCTTGAAGCCCCGGGCAGTGAGCTTGGCTCGGCCCTGCAAGGGCACACTGCGCCCATCGAGGCGGATGTTCGACGCCAGGTTGCCACCTGCCACGCCAAAGCGCAGCGGCTCAAGGCGCAGCACGCCATCCTCCAACAGGACATGGGCCGAAAGGTCGTTGAACGGCAATTGCTCGCTGTGCACGATACGCTTGCCGCTGAAGCTGACGTCAGCGTCCATGGCGCGCCAGCGCTCAGTGCGAAACTCTTCGACCGGCAGCACCTTGCCGGTGGGCTGCTTGCTGGCACCGCCACGAGCCTTCTGCTCGGCGTTGGAGTCAGCGCCGATCAGCGGCGCCAAATCCTTGAACAACAGCTGGTTGGAGACCAACTTGCCAGTCAACTTCGGCCGCGGTTGGCTGGCGACGAAGGCCAGGTCACCATGGATGTCACTGTCGCCGATCTTGCCGTTGAAGCCTTCGTAGCTGAACCGCGCGCCTTTAGGCGCATGCAGGTTGGCGAGCAAGTGGCCGTCGGTGGAATAGGCCGGGGTATCCGGCAAGGTCACGCCGGTCAGCGGATAGAGATTGCCCAGGCTGCTCCCCGCCAGGCGCAGGCGCAGGTCGAGCGCGCCCAGGTTACGTGGGTCGGTGAGCGTGCCGGCGAGCACCACATGGGTGTCGGCAATGCGCACATCCGCTTGCAGCGGGAACGGCTGGCGGGCGTCCTGCAGGGCCAACAGGCCACCGATCTTGCCGGTACCGGACACCGGCTGGCCCTTGTAGCGGCCTTGCGCCTTGAGGCCGAAGGCATAGTCCTGGGCGCCACCGGCTTTCTCGGCGCTGGCCTTGCCGACGATCTCGCTGAACGGGATTGGCTTGCCCAGTGGATCGATCTGCACCTTCATGCTGGTTTTCAGGGTCTGGTCATCGAAGCTGACGTTGCCCTGGTCGAAACCGATGGCGCCGATGTCCAGCACCCATTTCGACGGCTCGGCGTTTTCATCTTTCGGGCCGAAATCGAAGGTCCAGTTGGCACGGCCATCAGCCAGCCGATTGAGGTTGGCAGTAGGCTTGGTCAGGTCGATGCGCGGAATGACGATCTGCTGGAACATCAGCGGTAACGGCGAGAGGCGGAATTCAACCTTCTCCAGGCCGACCATGGTGGGCTCCTTGAGCCAGTCAGGGTTGCCCAGAGTCAGGTCTTCGGCGATGAAGTGCGGCCAGGGCACCCAGGCTCGCCAACCGCCCTCTTCAGGCTCCGTGCGCCACTGCACAGCGAGGTTGCCGTTGATCGCGAAGGGCCGGTGCAAGGCCTCGGAGACCTTCTCGTTGAGCAGCGGCTTGGCGCGATTCCAATCGAACGTGGCGATGACCACCACCAGTATCGCCAGCACGGTGATCAGGCTGGTGAAGATCCAGGTGAAGATTCTGGCAGGGCGCGTCATTGCGTAATTCTCCTGACTGCATGGCACAAGGCGGGCACGACGATGGCACTTAGTATGTCGGACTGATGAAAAGCTGCGGGGTTTAATCGAACAACCCATGATAACCAAGAATTTCCTGACACCCCTCTCAGCTTTTGGTCTGTTCCCAGCTCGGCTGTTACCCATCGAGCCAACCATTAAATCGCCACCTAAGCCCCAGAAACACGCGAGATAGACGGGTCGCAACTGAGTATCAATACCGTCGATTGTTACCATTAGCCTTATGAACTTTTCTCTGGAGTTACCGGGAGTAGCATTGGCTTCGTACCCACTTTCCAGCCCCCCAGAGGAGCACCGAAATCATGAAACGCCATCTGCTGCTGAGCCTGACCCTGTCCATCGCCGCCGCCAACGCCTTCGCCCTGCCCGCTCAGGATCAACACCTGACCGCCGAATCGCGTTCGAGCTCGGCTACAGTTGCCCAACCGCTGAACACCTTGGCCGAAGGTGGCGCTGAACGCTTGCAGGAACGTGCAGCGCGCGTTGCCGAAGGTGGCTCGGATCGCCTGATCGAACGCACTGGTCGGGTTGCCGAAGGTGGCTCGGATCGCCTGATCGAACGCACTGGCCGGGTTGCCGAAGGTGGCTCGGATCGCCTGATCGAACGCACTGGCCGGGTTGCCGAGGGTGGCTCGGATCGCCTGATCGAACGCACTGGCCGGGTTGCCGAAGGTGGCTCGGATCGTCTGGTTGAAATCAGCCGTATGAGCTGATCGCCATGGCCGAAAAGAACAACCCTCGACACTGCGCCTGCTATCCTCCAAGCCCGGTCCATTGACCGGGCTTTGTTTTTTTATCCAGAATGCCCAGCCGTACAGTCACAGAATCCTGCCCATGCTGCCGCGCGCCGAACAGAAGCTCCAGACCCGCCAGGCCCTGCTCGATGCCGCCTGCCAGTTGATGGAAAGTGGCCGCGGGTTCGGCAGCATCAGCCTGCGCGAAGTGGCCAAGACCGCTGGCATCGTGCCAACTGGCTTCTATCGACACTTCCCGGACATGGACGCCCTCGGCCTGGCGCTGGTCGAAGAGGTCGACGCCACCTTCCGCCACGCCATCCGCCTGGTGCGACAAAACGAATTCGAGCTAGGCGGCATTACCGATGCCTCGGTGCGGATCTTCCTCGACATGGTTGCTGCCCACCGCGCCCAGTTCCTGTTCCTCGCCCGCGAGCAATACGGCGGTTCGCAGCCGGTGCGCCAGGCCATCGCCAGGTTGCGCCAGGACATCAGCTCGGACCTGGCCACCGACCTCGGCCTGATGCCACGCTGGAAGCACCTGGACGCAGCCGCGCTAAGCGTGATGGCCGATCTGGTGGTCAAGACCGTGTTCGCCACCCTGCCCGAACTGATCGACAGCCCCGACCCGCTGGACCCGCAGCCGCTGACCGCGCAGGAAAAGATCACTCAACAGCTGCGCTTCATCTTTGTCGGTGCGCGCCATTGGCAGGGACTTAGCCCTTCGCCTTGAAGCAGACATTTTCGCCCCTTGCATGCGCCTGAGAATCAAGAGTCATTCACCAGTTCTGCTACCATGGCGCACTGCCCGATTGCGACGAGCGCTTCCATGTCCGACCCCCGCCCCACCCTGCCCGAGCTGACCACCCGCCTGGCCCGCTTCCGCCAGCATTTTGCCGAGCGGATCGTGCCGCTGTGGCAGGGTCCGGGGTGGAATGCCGAGCTGGCGCTGCCCTTTGAGGCGCTCGACGCACAGCATCAGCCACTGCCGGTACAGCGCTACCGCGCCATGGCCGTCGCTCGTCAGCTGTACCTGTTCAGTAGCCGCATCGAGCAACCGGGCGCAGCCGAGCGGGCCGCAGCGCTGTTTCGTTCCCTGCAACGGCACTTTCACGACGCCGAACACGGCGGGTGGTTCTACAGCGTCGACGCCGCCGGCCAGCCACTGGACCGCCGCAAAGACCTGTACACCCACGCCTTCATCGTCTTCGCCTGTGCCCATTACTTGGGCAAGGTGCGCGAGAGTCTGGTCGAGTCCACGCTCAACGCCGCGCTGGAAATCGTCGCCGAGCGCTTCGCTCGCGACGACGGCTTGTATGAAGCGAGCCTTGCCGAGGACTGGTCGGACCTGGGCAGCGGCCCATTGCAGAATCCACAGATGCACTTGGCCGAAGCCTTCCTGCAGACCTTGCAAGTACGTGACGACGCAGCGGTTCAGCAGGCCTTGCTGCAGCTGTGCGAGGCGCTGCAAACGCACTTCATCGAGCCCGAACAGGGCCTGATGCTGGAAAAACCGCGCGGCGCTGTGGATAACTGGTTCGAGCCGGGCCATCAGTTCGAATGGTTCTTCCTGCTCGATACCTCGCCACTGCTGCGTGACAGCCCGCTGCACGTGTCCATCAGCCGGGCATTCGGCTACGCCGAGCAGTATGGGGTGAAGGATTCAGCGGTTCTGGCGATGCTGGATGTCGAGGGCAAAGTCATCGACCCGACCCAACGCATTTGGGCCAAGGCGGAATATCTGCGGGCATTGGCCTTGCGTGCAGGCAGTGATGGCAAGTTGCTGGAGCAGTTGGTCGCGATGGAAGAGCAATTCCTGCACGCCGGTGGCTGGAACGAATGCCTGGATGCCAGCGGCACCGTCAGCCGGCATGACATGCCGTCGACGACGCCTTATCACTTGGCGACTTGCCTGGAAGGCTTGCAGCGGTTGAGCTGAAGCTATCGCGGGGCAAGTCCGCTCCAGGGTGTCGCTATCCCTGTCGGAGCGGGCTTGCCCGCGCTGGTCTTAAAATCAGCCCTTGGCCGAACGATCGATCGAGAACCCGGCCCAATCCTGGCTCACTGGCATCAGCTCCAGGCTGTTGATGTTGATATGCGCCGGCTGATTGAGAATCCAGAAGATGGTCTCGGCGATGTCCTGCGGCTGGATCGCTTCGGCGCCAGCGTAGGTGGCGTCGTACTTGGCCTGGTCGCCACCAAAGCGCACCAGCGAGAACTCACTTTCGCACAGCCCCGGTTCGATGTTGCTGACGCGCACGCCCGTGCCGCGCAGGTCGCAGCGCAGGCTCAGCGAGAACTGGCCGACGAAAGCCTTGGTGCCGCCATACACGTGGCTGCCCGGATACGGATAGTTGCCAGCCACCGAGCCGACGTTGAGGATCGACGCACCGCGACCATGGGCGATCAGCCGTGGCAGCAGCAAGCGGGTGGTGTACATCAGGCCTTTGATGTTGGTGTCGACCATGGTTTCCCAATCGTCCAGATCGCACTTCTGCGCCGGGTCCGCGCCCAGCGCCAAGCCTGCGTTGTTGACCAGTCCGCGCAGCTTGTCGAAGGCCGGCGGCAGGTTGGCGATGGCTTGCTCCATGGCCGCGCGATCACGCACGTCGACAACGATGCCATGCACTTCGGTCTTGGCCGAGAGTTCGGCACACAGCGCATCCAGGCGCTCTTTACGTCGGCCAGTCAGGACCAGTTTCCAGCCGGCATCGGCAAACAGACGGGCAGTCGCCTCGCCAAAACCAGAAGTGGCACCTGTGATGAATAGGGTGGACGTCATGCGGTTCTCCTTCGCAATAAGGGGGTCGTCGACAGGCCTTGAAGCATGCCCGCCACTGGCGGCGCCAGCAAGCCGTTTTGTACCCTGCTCAAAAAACGTACAAACCTGGCAAAGCCTTGTAGCAGAGGGGAGCGCGCGGGCTATGCGCATGTTATCCACAGGGCTTTCCCCACAGAATGGGGGCAACTTGTCAGGGGAGTGAATGGATGTTCAGGCAAGCAGCCTGGGGATATCCCATCGCTGATGGCGCAAGGCTTTCAGCGGTGCCGCTTGCAGCAGTCTGTCCAAGGCTTTTGCACAGAGTTATCCACAGATAGTTGGCGTTTGGTGGGGGCCTGCGAAGGGATAAGTTATCCCAAGAAAATCAAGCACAAACAGCGCTTGATCAAAAAACGAACAGATCTTTGCAGGCCTTGATAATCGTGGCTCACAGCGGAGTGCCACCATGTTTTCCACAGGCGGTTCCACATTATCCGGGGACAATTTTGTGCCTGTGGAAACAATGACTTGGAGCGGGGTTCTGAGGTGGCTCTGGCGAGATATGCGACAAGTTGTCCACATGGCCGTTGGCACAGGGCCGCAGCGCGGCCCCGAACCTCAATGCCCGCCCAGATAAGCGTTACGCACCTCTTCGTTGACCAACAACTCCTGCCCCGTTCCGGTCATGCGAATCTGCCCGTTGACCATCACATAGGCGCGGTCAGACAGCTTCAGCGCATGGTTGGCGTTCTGCTCGACCAGAAAGATGGTCATCCCGGTCTTGGCCAGCTCGCGCAAGGTGGCAAAGATCTGCTTGACCACGATCGGCGCCAGCCCCAGCGACGGCTCATCGAGCAACAGCAACTTGGGCCGGCTCATCAACGCCCGGGCAATCGCCAACATCTGCTGTTCACCACCGGACATGGTCATGGCGCGTTGGGTCCGGCGCTCTTTCAAGCGTGGAAACAGCTCGTACATGCGCTGCATGTCCTCGGCGGCATGCTTATCCCCAATGGGAATGGTGCCCATCATCAGGTTTTCCTCGACGGTCATGTCGGGGAACACCCGCCGCCCTTCCGGCGACTGGGCAATGCCGTTGGAGGCGATGTAGTGCGACGACTTGCGGGTGATATCGGTGCCACGGTAGACAATCTGCCCAGACGCCGCGCGCGGCTGGCCGAAGATCGACATCAGCAAGGTCGACTTGCCCGCGCCGTTGGCGCCGATCAGGCTGACCGTCTCGCCCTCGTTGATGTGCATCGAGACTTTCTTCAGCGCCTGGATTGGCCCGTAGAACACGTCCAGGTCCTTCAGTTCGAGAATGGGTGCACTCATACCAGTTCCTCTTCGTCTGCACCCAGGTAGGCGGCGATCACAGTCGGGTTGTGGCGGATTTCCTGCGGGGCGCCTTCGGCGATGACGTTGCCGTGGTCGAGTACCACAATGTGGTCGGAGATACTCATGACCATGCCCATGTCATGCTCGATCAGCACCACGGTAATGTCGTGCTCATCACGCAGCACGCGGATCATGCGGCTGAGCGCCTCGGTCTCCTGCGGGTTGAGGCCGGCGGCGGGTTCGTCCAGGCAGATGATCTTCGGCCGCGTGCACATGGCCCGGGCGATCTCCAGGCGGCGTTGTTGACCGTAGGACAGTTCGCCCGCCAGGCGGTTGGCGCAGTCAACCAGATCGACCACTTCCAGCCAGTAGAAGGCGTGATCCAGAGCATCGCTTTCGGCCTTGCGATAACTCTTGGTGTTGAGCACCCCGGCCAGTAGATTGCGGTTGACCCACATGTGCTGGGCCACCAACAGGTTCTCCACCACCGACATTTCCTTGAACAGGCGAATGTTCTGGAAGGTCCGCGCCAAGCCTGCGCGATTGACCAGATGGGTGCCGCCGAACATCTTGTAGTACAGGCGGTTGGCAAAGCGCGCAGGCGAGACGAAGTCGGTTGGTTGGAAGCGCTCGCCGAGCAGCTGGATCACGTCGGTGCGGTTACCCCGCACATTCAGCTCGATGCGCCCGCCACTGGCCTTGTAGAAGCCGGTCAGGCAATTGAACACGGTGGTCTTGCCAGCGCCGTTGGGGCCGATCAAGGCGAAGATCTGGTTGCGCTTGACCTGCAGGCTGACATCGCTGAGCGCCTTGATGCCGCCGAACTGCATCATCAGGTGTTCGACCGAAAGAATGATTTCGTCGCTCATGGCGCCACTCCTTTACGCGGGACTACCCCGGTGCGGCTGATGCGAATCAGCCCACGCGGTCGCCAGATCATCATCAGCACCATCAGCACGCCGAACAGCAGTACCCGGTATTCGGAGAAACTGCGCAGCAGCTCCGGTGCCACGGTCAGCACGAATGCGGCGATCACCACGCCAACGGTCGAACCCATGCCACCGAGCACCACGATCGCCAGGATCAGCGCCGACTCGAAGAAGGTGAACGAGGACGGGTTGACGAAGCCTTGGTAGGTGGCGAAGAACACCCCGGCAAGGCCGGCTGTGGACGCACCGATGGTGAACGCCGAAAGCTTGACCAGCACGTGGTTCAGGCCCATTGAGCGGCAGGCGATCTCGTCTTCGCGCAGCGCTTCCCAGGCGCGCCCGACCGGCATGCGGGTCAGTCGGTGCTTGATGTACAGCACCGCCAGCACCACCAGGAACAGCACGATGTAGATGAACAGGAATTTGATATTGGGGTTGTAGTCGATCCCGAAGAACTCGTGAAACGGCACCCCGCCGTCCTTGGCCCGGCGACCGAACTCAAGGCCCAGGAACGTTGGCGACGGCGCCGGCATGCCGTTCGGTCCACCGGTGAATGACAGCCAGTTGTTCAGCACCAGCCGGATGATCTCGCCAAAGCCCAGGGTCACGATAGCCAGGTAGTCACCGTGCATGCGTAGCACCGGGAAGCCCAATATGCAGCCGGCGAGCGCCGCCGCGATGGCCGCCAGCGGCAGCACGCTCCAGAAGCCCAAGCCCAGGTATTGGTAGCCCAGCGCCAGGCCATAAGCGCCGATGGCGTAGAACGCCACATAGCCCAGGTCGAGCAGGCCGGCCAGACCGACCACGATGTTCAAGCCCAAACCCAGCAACACGTAGATCAGGCCGAGGATGACCACAGTCAGCAGATACTTGTTGGCGAAGATCGGGAACACGATCGCGATCACGATCAGCGCCGGGATGACGTAGCGCAGCCGCGACTTGTAGTCGGGCGCCAGCACATGCACACCCGAGCCGCCACTTTCAAAGCCTTGCAGCATGCGCTGGCCGGTGCCGCTCTGGAAGAACACGCTGAGCAGGAAGCGCCCCACCATCACCCCGCCGACCAGCCAGGCGACACGGCTTGGCTCGGCATTGAAGGTGTAGCCATCGAGCACCACGCCGACCACCGGGCCGAACACGATCAGTGCCAGCAAGCCCGCGACGATGGTCTCCAGCAGGCTGCGTTTGATATCGAAACCGGAAGAAGCAGTATTGGCAGTGGACATGTTCACACCTTAGCCACGAGCGGGCGACCCAGCAGGCCTTGGGGACGGAAGATGAGGATCAGCACCAGCAGCGAGAAGCTGAACACGTCCTTGTAGTCGGAGTTGATCAGGCCGGAGAACAGCGACTCGGAGATCCCCAGGATGATCCCGCCGAGCATCGCGCCGGGCAGCGAGCCGATCCCGCCGAGTACGGCGGCGGTGAAGGCCTTGATGCCGATGATGAAGCCGGCATAGAAGTCGAAGGTGCCGTAGTTCATGGTGATCAGCACGCCGGCCAGGGCGGCCATCACCGCACCGATGACGAACACATAGGAGATCACCCGGTCGGTGTTGATGCCCAGGATCGAGGCCATCTTACGGTCTTGCTGAGTGGCGCGGCACATACGCCCAAGCTTGGTGTACTTGATCACATAGGTCAGCAGGGCCATGCCGGCGAAGGCTGCGATCAGGATGAAGATCTTGGTGTAGGTCAGCTGCACGAAGCCCGTGCCGACTTCGACGCGCCAGGCGCCTTCAAGCAGGGTTGGCACGCCTTGCTGGCGAGCACCCTGGCTGATCTGCGCGTAGTTCTGCAGGATCAGCGAGATCCCGATGGCGCTGATCAGCGGCGCCAGGCGGGTGGAGTTACGCAGGGGTTTGTAGGCGATGCGCTCGATGGTGAAGCCGTAGACGCCGGTGACCACCACGGTGAACAACAGCGTGCCGAGCATCAGCAGCGGGAAGGACTCGATACCGAAATAAGCCAGCAATGCCAGGCTGATCGCCGCGAGGTACGCGGAGATCATGTACACCTCGCCGTGCGCGAAGTTGATCATGCCGATAATGCCATAGACCATTGTGTAGCCGATGGCGATCAAGCCATAGACCGACCCGAGGGTCAGGCCATTGACCAGTTGCTGCAGGAAAATACCATCCATAACGCAATCTCGCTGAGTGAGATTGCACGAGCGCCGACCACGGCGGGCCTGGCATACAGCGGCCCTCGCAGCGCAGAACTGGTGCACATCTACGGATAAAGACAGGTACCGCGGGGCGTCGGCCCGGACGGCTGTCCGGGCCTTGGGCCTTTATTATTTTTGTTTATCCAGCTGGTGGTACTTGCCGTTGGCATCCCACTGGTAGACCACGTAGTCGGAGACGGTCAGGTCACCCTTGCTGTCCCACTTCTTCTCGCCCATGACGGTCTGCACCGGGTTGGCCTTGAGCCACTTGGCAGCGTCTTCACCCTTGTTCGACTTGGCGCCGTTGAACGCGGCGGCGAGCGCCTGGACCGAGGCGTAGGCGTACAGGGTGTAGCCTTCAGGTTCGGTGCCGGCTTTGCGGAACTCTTCCACCACCGCCTTGCTGTCTGGCAGCAGACGCGGGTCGGCGCCGAAGGTCATGTACACGCCATTGGTGTATTGGGCGCCACCTGCGGTGGACACCAGTTCATCGGTGACGATGCCGTCATCGGACATGAACGCCACATCCTTCAGGCCTGCTTCACGCAGTTGGCGTACCAGTGGACCGGCTTCCGGGTGCAGGCCACCGAAGTAGACGACATCGGCGCCCGCGCCGCGGATCTTGGTGACCACTGCGCTGAAATCTTTCTCGCCACGGGTCAGGCCTTCGTACAGCACCGGCTTGACGCCACGCTTCTCCAGCTGCGCCTTGGTGGCGTCGGCCAGGCCTTGGCCGTAGGTATCCTTGTCGTGCAGGACTACGACTTTCTTGCCCTTGAGCACGTCGACGATGTAGTCGCCGGCAACGATGCCCTGCTGGTCGTCACGGCCACACATGCGGAACATCGCCGACAGGCCGCGCTCGGTGACCTGCGGGTTGGTCGAACCTGGGGTGATGGCGATGACACCGGCTTCGTCATACACCTCCGATGCCGGAATGGTATTGGACGAGCAGAAGTGTCCGACCACACCGACCACCTTGTCCTGGTCGACCAGGCGGTTGGCCACGGCCACGGCCTGTTTCGGCTCGCAGGCGTCGTCGCCTTTTACCAGTTGGATTTTCTCGCCATTGACGCCACCTGCCGCGTTGATCTTGTCAGCCGCTGCTTGCGCACCTTTCATGTATTGCTCGCCAAACGCTGCGTTGGCACCAGTCATTGGGCCTGCGACGCCGATCTTGATGTCGGCCTGAACATACGAAGAAACACCCAGTGCCGTAGCTACGGCCAGAGCCAGGAAACCTTTCTTGTAAAACGTCTGCGACATGAGGTGGTGCTCCTAGAGTTTTTTTTGGTTGGCACTACAACTTTCAGCGCCTTGCTCCGAGCAAGGGCCGTGCCATTGGTTTTGGATTTCGAGCAAACACACCGGGCAGGCTGGTTAGAGGCGACTGGCGGGCTTTCTTTATTGAGCGTGCAACCGTCTGGCATAGGTCAGGCGCCACCACGCGATCACTAAAGGAGCAACCATCGAGTGCCATCATTGCAACCTCGACAAGTGTTAACGTGCAACCAGCCTGTAACAGCTGACGTCACCGAAGTGCACACAGCTGGTGCGTGACTGCTACGGGGGGCACTGTTTGAAGGCTAGCTGGTGCTGGCAGAATCATCCGGCTTTTGGCATTTACAGCCCTATCGCGGGGCCAGCCCGCTCCCATGGGCAATGCTTTATGGCCTATTGCCCAGTGCGGGCTTGCTCCGCGATAGGGCTCCAGCTACTCCTTTTGCGCGCAAAGGCTGGCACAATGGCCGCCATTCCCGCGCGCTTGCGCCGTTTTCAGCGAGCGCCGCCGACCTGGAGCCTTCCATGAGCGAGAGCGCATTCGCCGAGCGCATCGTGCACAACCTGCTCGACACCGACTTCTACAAGCTGACGATGATGCAGGCGGTGCTGCACAACTACCCGGATGCCGATGTCGAATGGGAGTTTCGCTGCCGCAACGGCGAAGACCTGCGCCCTTATCTGGACGAGATCCGCAATCAGATCGAGCTGCTCAGCGAGATGACCCTGGATGCAGGCCAGGCCGAGTTTCTTGAGCGCATCAGCTTCCTCAAGCCGGATTTCCTGCGCTTTCTGCGGCTATTCCGCTTCAACCTGCGCTACCTGTGGCTGGGCATCGAGAACGACCAGCTGAGCCTGCGCCTGCGCGGCCCGTGGCTGCATGTGATGCTGTTCGAAGTGCCGCTACTGGCGATCATCAGCGAGGTGCGCAACCGCCACCTGCACCCACGCATGCGCCTGAGCGACGCCCGCGACCAGCTCTATCGCAAGTTCGACTGGCTGCAAGCGCACGCCAGCGCCGATGAACTGGCCGAGCTGAAGGTAGCCGATTTCGGCACCCGCCGACGCTTCTCCAGCCGCGTCCAGGAAGAGATGGTACGTGTGCTGCGCGATGATTTCCCGGCACGCTTCGTCGGCACCAGCAATGTCAATCTGGCATGGAAACTGGATATCAAGCCGTTGGGCACCATGGCCCACGAGTGGATCATGGCCCACCAGCAGCTCGGCCCACGGCTGATCGACAGCCAGATCGCCGCGCTGGATTGCTGGGTTCGCGAGTACCGCGGATTGCTCGGCATCGCCCTGACCGATTGCATCACCATGGATGCCTTCCTGCGCGATTTCGACCTGTACTTTGCCAAGCTGTTCGATGGCCTGCGCCACGACTCGGGTGAACCGGTGGCCTGGGCGGAAAAAGCCATCGCCCATTACCAGCAACTGGGTATCGACCCGATGACCAAGACCCTGGTGTTCTCCGATGGCCTCAACCTGACCCGCTCGCTGGAGATCTTCCGCGCCTTGCGCGGGCGCATCAACGTCAGCTTTGGTATCGGCACCAACTTGACCTGCGACCTGCCTGGGGTGGCGCCGATGAACATCGTGCTTAAAATGACCGACTGCAATGGCTCGCCGGTGGCGAAGATCTCCGACGAAGCCGCCAAGACCCAATGCCGTGACGAGAACTTCGTCGCCTACATGCGCCACGTTTTCAAAGTCCCCCACAAGGAGTAATCCATGCAAGCCGTCCAGCGAGAGATTGCCCAGCAGCTCAAGGTGCAGCCGCCGTTCGCCGACGCCGCCGCGCTCGAAGCCGAAGTTGCCCGGCGCGTGGCCTTCATCAAGGATTGCCTGGCCAATGCCCGGCTCAAGACCCTGGTCCTGGGCATCAGTGGTGGCGTCGACTCGCTGACCGCCGCCCTGCTTGCCCAGCGCACCGTCACCGAACTGCGCGCCGAAACTGGCGATCAAGGCTATCGCTTCATCGCCGTACGCCTGCCGTATCAGGTGCAGCATGACGAGCACGATGCCCAAGCGTGCCTGGACGTGATCAAGGCCGATGAGGTGCATACCGTCGACATCGCCCCTGCGGTGCGGGCCTTGGCGCTGGAAGTCAAAGCGCTGGAAGGCGGCTCGCCGACCCTGGTCGACTTCGTCGTCGGCAACACCAAGGCGCGGATGCGCATGGTCGCCCAGTACACCATCGCCGGCGCACGCGCGGGCCTGGTGATCGGCACTGATCACGCAGCCGAAGCAGTGATGGGCTTTTTCACCAAGTTCGGTGATGGTGCCTGCGACCTGGCCCCTTTGAGTGGCCTGGTAAAAAACCAGGTACGCGCCATCGCCCGTAGCTTCGGGGCGCCGGAATCGTTGGTAGAGAAAGTGCCGACGGCGGATCTGGAAGACCTCGAACCGGGCAAGCCGGATGAGGCGTCACATGGCGTGACCTACCAGCAGATCGATGCGTTCCTGCATGGCGAACCGGTCAGCCAGGAGGCATTCGACATCATCGTCAACACCTACCGTAAGACCCAGCACAAGCGCGAGTTGCCGTTCGCGCCGTAACACGCGAACTGCAATACCTGACGTGAGAGCGGGCTTGTCCCGCGATAGCGAGGGTGGATTCACCCACACTATCGCGGGGCAAGCCCGCTCCCCCATTAGGTTACGCAGCAAGCATCAGGCTTACTTGACGATGACTTTGCCTTTCATCATCGAGATATGGCCTGGGAAGGTGCAGAAGAAGCTGTAGTCGCCGCCAGCTTCCAGCTTGGAAGTGTCGAACTTGACTTCGGTTTCCTTCTCCGGCGCACCAATCATCGCGGTGTGGGCGATGATATTGGCGTTGTCTTCCTTCAGGTAACCCTTGTCGATGCCCTGGGTCATGCCTTCCGTGGCGATGGCCTGCATGTCAGCGGTCTTGCTGATCACCAGGTTGTGGCCCATGACGTTCTTCGGCAGCTTGCCCGAGTGGGTCAGCTTGACGGTGAACTCTTTGCAGCTCTTGTCGACGGTGAATTCCTTGCTGGTGTAGGACATCTGGTCAGTCGACTCGACCGTCACAGAGCACTCGGCCGCGAACACAGAAGCGCTGGCGAGGGTCAGCAGGGATACCGCTACAGCTTTCGCAAACATCGTGAATCTCCTTGGCAGGGGTTTATCAATTGCGAGACTGCCTGAACCCGGTACGAACGTCCCTGATGTGCATCAAGGAGGTGTCCACTGGCCAGCCAGTTGATTTGTTCTATGGATTGTATACAACCAATCTAAGTGCACATCATGCCCTCTAAGTAGACGATGGGACAACCTCTCATTTAGGAGCAAATGACATGTCCCTTGGTAGTTTCATGAACAGCCTGCTGGAAGCCTACGCCCAAGGCGCCGCGGGCGCCGCCTGCGAATTCTCCCGTCCGGAGTGAATCGTGCCTTGGAAGCGAGCGGCTTGCGCCTTACCCTGTGCACGCATTTGAAGGGAGAAAAGCAATGCCTGTACGTTCCGTGTGTGTCTTCTGTGGTGCCAGCATCGGCAGCAACCCGGCCTACCGTGAAGCGGCGGTTGCCCTTGGCCAGGCCATCGCTGGCCGCGGCCTGACCCTGGTGTATGGCGGCGGCGCCGTGGGCCTGATGGGCACCGTGGCCGATGCGGCCATGGCTGCGGGTGGTGAAGTGGTCGGGATCATCCCGCAAAGCCTGATGGACGCTGAAATCGGCCACAAGGGCCTGACCCGCCTGGAGGTCGTCGACGGCATGCACGCGCGTAAAGCGCGCATGGCCGAGTTGAGCGATGCCTTCATCGCCCTGCCGGGTGGCCTGGGTACGCTTGAGGAGTTGTTCGAGGTATGGACCTGGGGGCAGTTGGGCTATCACGCCAAGCCGCTGGGCCTGCTGGACGTCAACGGTTTCTATGAAAAGCTCGGCGGCTTCCTCGACCATATCGTCGAGGAAGGCTTCGTGCGGCCGCAGCATCGGGCGATGTTGCTGCTGGGCAAGCAGCCGGATGAGCTGCTCGATGGGATGGATGAGTTCGAGGCGCCGGTGTTGCCCAAGTGGGTCGACAAGAAGCCTGATTGATCCTATGACGCTTGACGAAAAATGTGGGCTTGCCCCGCGATAGCGTTGGTGGATTGACCATCGCTATCGCAGGGCAAGCCCGCTCCCACGAGTTTAGATGTTACCCGTTCAGCGCGGCAGGACTGGCTGACGCGGCTTCTTCTTGCCGCCGCCCTTGGCCGCTTCCTTACGCTCTTTAGCTGCCTGCTGGTTACGCGCAAACGCCTCGGCCTTGGCTTTCTCACGTTTATCCCACGGCTTGCTGCCATCGCTGGCACGCGGCGGCAGGCCGGTGTGCTGGGTGAGGATCTTCTGATCCTTGCCCACCTTGTGGCTGCCGGTCGGCGTCGAGTTCTTGCGCCGAGCGCTCTGGTAGCTGTCGGTCTGCGGCTGATGCAGCGGGATCAACTGGTGCTTGCCCGGGCCAATCAGGTCGGCACGGCCCATGCGCTCCAGCGCTTCACGCAGCATCGGCCAGCCTTTGGGGTCGTGATAGCGCAAGAACGCCTTGTGCAAGCGGCGCTGCTCATCGCTCTTGACGATATCGACCCCTTCACTCTTGTAGGTGACCTTGCGCAGCGGGTTCTTGCCCGAGTGGTACATGGCTGTGGCCGAGGCCATCGGCGATGGGTAGAACGCCTGCACCTGGTCAGCGCGGAAGCCATTGCCCTTGAGCCACAGGGCAAGGTTCATCATGTCTTCGTCGGTAGTACCGGGGTGGGCAGCGATGAAGTACGGAATCAGGTACTGCTCTTTACCTGCCTCCTTGGAGTACTTCTCGAACATGCGCTTGAAGCGGTCATAGCTGCCGATGCCCGGCTTCATCATCTTGTCCAGCGGGCCACGCTCGGTGTGCTCGGGGGCTATCTTCAGGTAACCGCCGACGTGGTGGGTGACCAGCTCCTTGACGTATTCCGGCGACTCAACCGCCAGGTCGTAGCGCAGACCCGAGGCGATCAGGATCTTCTTCACCCCCGGCAAGGCACGAGCCTTGCGGTACAGCTCGATCAACGAGCTGTGGTCGGTGTTGAGGTTCTCGCAGATGCCTGGGAATACGCAGGACGGCTTGCGGCAGTGCTTCTCGATGTCGGGGCTCTTGCAGGCGATACGGTACATGTTGGCGGTTGGCCCGCCCAGGTCGGAAACCACGCCGGTGAAGCCTGGTACCTTGTCGCGCATCTCCTCGATCTCGTGCAGGATCGACTCGTGCGAACGGTTCTGGATGATCCGCCCTTCGTGCTCGGTGATCGAGCAGAAGGTGCAGCCACCAAAGCAGCCACGCATGATGTTGACCGAGAAGCGGATCATCTCGTAGGCCGGGATGCGCTCCTTGCCATAGGCAGGGTGCGGGACACGTGCGTAGGGCATGCCGAACACGTAGTCCATTTCCTCAGTGCTCATGGGAATGGGTGGCGGGTTGAACCACACATCCACTTCACCATGCTTCTGCACCAGGGCGCGAGCGTTGCCTGGGTTGGTCTCCAGGTGCAGCACACGGTTGGCGTGGGCATACAGCACCGAGTCGTTACGCACCTTCTCGAACGACGGCAGACGGATCACCGTCTTGTCGCGGGTCATGCCCGGGCTGTCGAGAATCTGCACCACCTTGGCTTCGTTGGGGTCTTCGACCTCGCCCTTGGCCTGTTCGATCGCGCAGGCCTGGGTGTCCTGGGTGTTGACGTAGGGGTTGATGATCTTGTCGATCTTGCCCGGACGGTCGATCCGGGTGGAGTCGATTTCGAACCAGCCCTTAGGCGTGTCACGGCGCACGAACGCGGTGCCACGCACGTCGGTGATGTTCTCGATGGTCTCGCCATTGGACAGGCGTTGGGCCACCTCGACCACCGCGCGCTCGGCGTTACCGAACAGCAGGATATCGGCGCAGGCATCGATCAGGATCGAGTGGCGCACCTTGTCCTGCCAGTAGTCGTAGTGAGCGATACGGCGCAGCGAGGCCTCGATGCCACCCAGCACGATCGGCACGTGCTTGTAGGCTTCCTTGCAACGCTGGCTATAGACCAGGCTGGCACGGTCTGGGCGCTTGCCGGCCATGCCGCCGGGGGTATAGGCGTCGTCGGAGCGGATCTTCTTGTCGGCGGTGTAGCGGTTGATCATCGAGTCCATGTTGCCCGCGGCAACGCCGAAGAACAGGTTCGGCTCGCCGAGCTTCATGAAGTCGTCTTTGGACTGCCAGTTCGGCTGGGCGATGATGCCCACGCGGAAACCTTGGGCTTCGAGCAAACGGCCGATGATCGCCATGCCAAACGACGGATGGTCGACGTAGGCATCACCGGTCACGATGATGATGTCGCAGGAATCCCAGCCGAGCTGATCCATCTCCTCCCTGCTCATCGGCAGGAAAGGCGCTGGCCCGAAGCATTCGGCCCAGTACTTGGGATAGTCGTAGAGTGGTTTGGCTGCTTGCATGTCAGTGACCGGTTCTTGGTGTGCAGGGAAATCGCGGGCGCGGAATATAGCACAAATTTTGATCAAGTCCGACGATAATGGTCGGATTCATGGTGAGCATTGCACGACCCGGCCATCCCTCGGGACCGGCTTCCCTGCGAACGCGCCTGACGCTCAGCATCGCTCTGACGGGTGATCCCGGCCTGGAGGATGGCGGGATACGATTACTCGTCGTCGTCGAAGTTGTACATGCCCGGCGCGAGGTTCTCGAAACGGGTGTACTTGCCGATGAACGCCAGACGAATGAAGCCGATAGGACCGTTCCGCTGTTTACCGATGATGATCTCGGCAACACCCTTATGCTCGGTCTCGGGGTGATACACCTCATCCCGGTACACGAACATGATCACGTCGGCGTCCTGCTCGATTGCACCGGACTCACGCAAGTCGGAGTTGACCGGACGCTTGTTTGGCCGCTGCTCAAGAGAGCGGTTGAGCTGGGACAGGGCGATCACCGGGCAATTGAACTCTTTGGCCAGGGCCTTGAGCGATCGGGAAATCTCGGAGATTTCGTTGGTCCGGTTATCACCGGCCGAGCCTGGGATCTGCATCAGCTGCAGGTAGTCGACCATGATCATGGCGATCTCGCCATGCTCACGCGCCAGACGCCGGGTCCGCGCACGCATCTCTGAAGGGCTGATGCCGGCGGTGTCGTCGATGAACAGCTTGCGATCGTTGAGCAAGTTGACCGCCGACGTCAGGCGCGGCCAGTCGTCATCGTCCAGTTGACCGGAACGGACCTTGGTCTGGTCGATCCGGCCAAGCGAGGAGAGCATCCGCATGATCAGCGATTCGCCTGGCATCTCGAGGGAGAACACCAGCACTGCCTTGTCGCTGCGCAGCACTGCGTTCTCGACCAGGTTCATGGCGAAGGTGGTCTTGCCCATCGACGGACGGCCGGCGACGATGATCAAGTCAGCCGCTTGCAGGCCGCTGGTCTTCTCGTCCAGGTCGGTATAACCGGTGGAGATACCGGTGATGTCGCTGTCGGAGTTGAACAGCGTGTCGATGCGGTCGATGGCCTTGGTCAACAGCTCGTTGACGCCCACGGGGCCGCCGGTCTTGGGCCGCGCCTCGGCGATCTGGAAGATCTGCCGTTCGGCATCGTCGAGGATTTCCTCGGCGTTGCGCCCCTGCGGATTGAAGGCGTTGTCGGCGATATCGGTGCTGATGCTGATCAGCTGGCGCAGCGTGGCGCGCTCACGGATGATCGCCGCATACGCCTTGATGTTGGCGACCGACGGGGTGTTCTTGGCCAGCTCCGCCAGGTAGGCCAAGCCGCCGACCTGGCTGGACACGCCTTCCTTGTCCAGCTGCTCGTGCAGGGTGACCACGTCGAACGGCTGGTTGAGGTCGACCAGCTTGTGGATGGCGCGGAAGATCAGGCGGTGGTCATGCCGATAGAAGTCACCGTCCGAAACTTGGTCCAGTACCTTTTCCCAGGCGTTGTTGTCCAGCATCAGACCACCGATCACAGCCTGTTCGGCTTCGATGGAATGCGGCGGCACCTTCAGGGCTGCGGTCTGTAGGTCGAGTTGTTCGGGGTTGGTGATCTCGTTCATGGCCACGAAAGAATTCTGGGTGAGGAGAAAAACAAAGGGCACGGTCTGCGAGGCAGAGCCGTGCCCGATGTTAACCGGCTAGCTCACGAGGAGCCAGCCAGTTGCTACAGCTTAGGCTGCAACGACGACCACGCGTACGGTGGCTTCAACGTCGCTGTGCAGGTGCACGGCTACGTCGTATTCGCCAACGTGACGGATGGTGCCGTTCGGCAGACGAACTTCAGCTTTAGCCACTTCAACGCCGGAGGCGGTCAGGGCGTCAGCGATGTCGTGGGTGCCGATCGAACCGAACAGCTTGCCTTCATCGCCAGCGGTGGCGGTGATGGTGACTTCCAGCTCTGCCAGTTGGGCAGCGCGGCTTTCAGCCGAAGCTTTCTTGTCAGCAGCAGCCTTTTCCAGCTCGGCGCGACGTTCTTCGAACGCAGCCAGGTTGGCGGCGTTGGCAACGGTGGCCTTGCCGAATGGCAGCAGGAAGTTACGGCCGTAACCGGCTTTAACTTTAACTTTGTCGCCCAGGTTGCCCAGGTTGGCGACTTTTTCCAGCAGGATCAGTTCCATTTGGTAAAACCTCTTAACTTTTAACCTTCACCGTTCGCGGAATCATCAGCCTGAGGTGACTTGCGACCGCGAAAATCAATCAGGCTATCGACAATGGCCAAAACCACGAGCAACGGATAAGTCAGTTGCATGAACAGGACCAGCGTCACGTACAACCCGACCAGCCAAAACTTGGCCAGACGTTTCTGCGCCACCAACCCATGCAGCAGGGCAAGCCCGGCAAACATGAGCGGCACGCTGCACAGCGGCGTGAGCAATGCCAAGGCAGAACCGAGGTTCGGCCCGAACAGCATGCACCCCAACAGCACCAGCGCCGGCACCAGGGGAATTCGCACCGCTTGAAACTCGCGGCCAAAACCTCCCGGGTTGTACAACGCGGCCTGCCAGTAGCGACCCAACATCAGGGCCAACACACTGACAACCTGCAGCCCAGCCGCCATCAGGCCGTTGAGCACCGGTACGATGAGCTTCCCAAGTTGCGCCTGCTCCTCCACCGATAACTGCTGGTAGAGACCGTCGAGCATCTGCGGCAGGGCTTTTTCAAGCGCTCGCGCCAGAGCTTCAATCGGTTCACGGAACGCTGAACCCAGAATGACACCGTACAACAGGCCCAAGGCGATGCTGGATAACAGCACCCGGTTCCAGGAATGCCCAGCGCGCAACAGCGCAGCCAGCCCCAGCGTCCCCAGCAGCACCATCAAGGTGCGCGGCTCGCCGAAGACCCACCAGGCCAACGCCGGCAAAATGCCCCAGACGATGACCGAGGAAGCGTCCTTGAAACCGCGCCGCAGGAACACCAGGCTCCCAGCGGCGGCACACAACCAGAACAACAGCGGCAATGCCGCACTACCGGCCACCACTACAGTGGCCTGCACGCGACCGCGCATGATGAAATCAGCTAACGCTCGCATGCTTATCCCTTGCTACTTGTCGAAAACCCGGTCTCAGCGGCCGTGGCTGTCGGTGTAGGGCAGCAGGGCCAGGAAGCGGGCGCGCTTGATAGCGGTAGCCAGCTGACGCTGATAACGAGCTTTGGTACCGGTGATACGGCTTGGAACGATCTTGCCGGTTTCGGATACGTAAGCTTTCAGGGTGTTGAGATCTTTGAAGTCGATCTCTTTCACGTCTTCAGCAGTGAAGCGGCAGAATTTACGACGACGGAAGAAACGTGCCATGTAATAGGCTCCTCAAAAGGTCCGTGGATTACTCGTCAGCGTTATCGCTGTTGTCGCTGTCATTGCTGTCGTCGCCTTCGGCGCCATCAGCAGATTCAGGACGTTCACGACGCTCACGGCGCTCGCTGCGGTTCTCTTCGGCCTTGAGCATCTCGGACGGGCCAGTAACGGCTTCGTCGCGACGGATGACCAGGTTACGGATCACGGCATCGTTGTAGCGGAAGTTGTCTTCCAGCTCGGCCAG
>NZ_JBJDNG010000014.1:0-3303 GCF_044900155.1 Pseudomonas sp. NPDC088890
AACTTCAAACACTTGACTCGCTTGCGATCTCTCGTAGCGGGAGGCGAATTCTACAGCGTTACTAGCTGCTGTCAACTACCTTTTTCACCGCTGCCAATCAGAAGATCGAAGCACTTCCAGTACTGCCTGAAACATCTAACTCGTTGATAATCAAGGAGTTTTCCGTTCCAACTACGCTGGAAGTGGGGCGCATTATAAGGGGTTTCGACAGGCCGTCAACACTTTATTTCAAATATGTTTCAAATCGCCCTACCCCGCCCGCCCATCAGCCGCGGCACATGCCGCCAGATGGCCGGAATACGCAGTGCCAGCAAGGCAGCACCTATAGATGCGTAGATGGCCCACTCTTTGAGATCCGAGCGCACGATCCATAGAAAATGCAGCAATCCCAGCCCAAGAATCACATACACCAGCTTATGCAGCTTCTTCCAACGCGCGCCCAAGCGCCGTTGGCTGTAGCGATTGGAGGTGACCGCCAGCGCCAGCAAGCCAATAAAGCCCAGCACGCCAACGATGATGTACGGACGCTTACGCAGTTCGACGCCCAACTGGCCCCAATCCAAACCGAGGATGAACACCATATAGGCAGTCATGTGCAGCACTATATAGGCAAAGCACCACAGCCCCAGCTGCCGACGCACCACGATCCAGCCTGACCACCCCGTCAAACGCTGCAGAGGAGTCATGCTCAAGGTTATTAGCAGGAAGATCAGCGCACCGAGCCCGAGACGGTCGACCAGGATCTTGCCAGGGTCCGGCCCCAGCAGATTCATCGCCGCCTCGTACAGCCACCACGCCGGAAACAGGCAGCCCAGCAGAAAAATAGCCAGGCGCAACCAGGGATAGCGCATCAATAGTTCTTCCGCAGATCGAGCCCACTATATAGAGAGGCGACTTCATCGCCGTAGCCATTGAACATCAAGGTATCGCGCACATTAGGGCTGAACAGCCCGCTGGGCAGACGCCGCTCGCGGGCCTGGGTCCAGCGCGGATGGTCGACATTCGGGTTGACGTTGGCATAAAAGCCATACTCAGTCGGCGCCAGGCTTTCCCAGGTAGTCTTGGGTTGCTCGTCGACCAGACTGATCCGCACGATCGACTTGATACTTTTGAAGCCGTACTTCCAGGGCACCACCAGGCGCAACGGTGCGCCATTCTGATTGGGCAACTCCCGGCCATACATGCCCACCGCAAGTATCGCCAGCGGATTCATCGCTTCATCCAGGCGCAAGCCCTCTACATATGGCCAGTCGATCAAGGCAAATGAGGAGCGTTGACCCGGCATGACTTTGGGATCTTGCAGCGTCTCAAATCGCAGGTAACGCGCTTTCGAGGTCGGCTGCACCTGTTTGAGCACCTCCGCTAAGGTAAAACCCAGCCAGGGGATGACCATCGACCAGGCCTCGACACAGCGCAGTCGATAGATGCGCTCCTCCAGCTGGTACGGCTTGACGAAGTCCTCCAGCGCATAGCGCCCGGGCTTGGCCACCTCACCATCGACCACCAGGCTCCACGGCTCGGTCTTTAGGCTACCGGCATTGGCCGCCGGATCGCCCTTGTCGGTGCCGAACTCGTAGAAGTTGTTGTAGTGCGTTGCATCCTTGAACGGAGTGATCGCCTCATCCTTGACCGTTACCGCTTGCCAACGAGCCGCGCCCAGCTTGTCGCTGAACCATTGCGGCGGCGCACCAGGCGCGACATCGGCATAGCGCGACGACTCGCCCGCGCTGGCCAACCCTGGCAGCGCACCCACGGCAATACCCGCCAAAGAGGCACCCAGCACGGCTCGACGCGATAGATAGAGGCTTTCGGGGGTGATCTCCGAAGCCTGGCAATCGGATGAACGAGGGATCTTGATGAGCATAACGGCTCCACAGTACGGGCAACTGATGTACCCGTAAGACTGTGGAGCCGGCAGGTTATTCCAGCATTAAATCAACTTCAGGCTTTTCGCCGACGCACCCGCAGCAAGTACTGCACCGGGCCCGAGATCGCATAGCCGAGGAAGATCAGCAGGAGGATGCGCGGCGGATCGCTGAACACCACGGCAAACACCAGCACCACGGCCAGGATCGCCACGAAAGGCACGCGCCCCTTGAGGTCGAGCTCTTTGAAGCTGTTGTACTTGACGTTGCTGACCATCAGCATGCCGGCAGCGGCGACCAGCAGCGCGACCAGGAACGACAGCTTGGAACCCTGGATGCCGAAATCGCTGAACGCCCAGACAGTACCGGCCACCACACCTGCCGCAGCCGGGCTGGCCAGACCGATGAAGTAACGCTTGTCGGCGGTGCCTACCTGGGTGTTGAAACGGGCCAGACGCAACGCCGCGCCCGCAACATAGATGAAGGCCACCATCCAACCGACCTTGCCCATGTCGCCCAGTGCCCAACCGAATGCCAACAGTGCCGGAGCGACGCCGAAGGCGACCATGTCGGACAACGAGTCGTACTCGGCGCCAAAGGCGCTTTGGGTGTTGGTCATGCGCGCTACACGACCATCGAGGCCGTCGAGCACCATGGCCACGAAAATGGCGATGGCAGCAAAGGCGAAATACTTGCTCGCCTCGCGGGGATCACCTGCGCTCATGGCGCTCTGCGCGCTGATCGAGCTGATGATCGAGTAAAAGCCGGCGAACAGGTTGGCAGTGGTGAACAGGTTGGGCAGCAGGTAGATGCCGCGATGCCGCACCTTACGCCCTTCGGCGTCATGCCCCTCTTCAACATGCTCATCGACAGGTAGCAGGCTTTCGGCGTCGGAGGGCTTGTTCGGCTCTTCGGGACGTTCGCTCATGAAAATTACCTTGCAACTGAGTGGAAAATGTTTCGACACGGGCTTGCAAAACAGGTTCTGACAGCAAGCCACTGGTCGCTTTATACCAGATGCGAGCCGCCTAAACGAAAAAACGCGGCCGAAGCCGCGTTTTCATTTCATCGCAAAGACTTAGTTCTTAGCCTTGTCGACGATCTTGTTAGCCGAGATCCAAGGCATCATGGAACGCAGCTGCTCACCGATCACTTCGATACCGTGGGCGGCGTTGTTACGACGCTTGGCGGTCATCGATGGGTAGTTGGTGGCGCCTTCGGAGATGAACATCTTCGCGTACTCGCCGTCCTGGATGCGCTTCAGAGCATTGCGCATGGCCTTGCGGGATTCTTCGTTGATGACTTCTGGGCCAGTCACGTACTCGCCGTACTCGGCGTTGTTGGAGATCGAGTAGTTCATGTTGGCGATGCCGCCTTCGTACATGAGGTCAACGATCAGCTTCAGTTCGTGCAGGCACTCGAAGTAGGCCATTTCTGG